>JANNRA010000172.1:0-1538 GCA_031401035.1 bacterium
CAGATGGACTTCCGGCCCCTGGTCGATACGCCGGCACTGATGTCCGCGGCGTTGTTCAGCGCCGCGCCGATGGAGCTGCGTGCCCGACTGCTCGACTTCGACCTCGGGCCGCGCATCACCTACGACGTCGCGCACGGGCGCTTGTTCCTCAACCTGAGCTACCTGCATGTGCGCCGCAACGAGGACATCGAGCGCATTCGCCAAGCGGTGCAAGCACGCTGCACGCAGATCGGCCAGCGCGTGGCCACGATCATCAACTACGACGGCTTCCAGGTCGACCACGACATGGCCGACGCCTACGCACAGATGACGCGCGACATGGAGTCGCTGTACTACAGCAAGGTCTCGCGCTATGCCAGCGGCGCCTTCCGCCGCCTGCAGCTGCAACGCATGCTGGCGCATGAGGCGTCGCCGCCGATCTTCGAGCCCTAGCAGCAGGCCGAGGCCGGGCTGCTGCTGGCGCCGCGCTGAGCGGCGCCCGAAGCGGCGTTGCAGCGTCCGCCGCAGTGCGGACCCTGCGCGGTCAAACGTGCTTCCAGCGCATCCACTTCGCCGAATTGAAAAAGCTTGCGACCACCGAGCCGGGCGTGACGAGTTGGTCCGCCGCCACGAGCAGTTCGGCGGGCAGGGCGAGCTCGGCGGCCGGCAACGCCGACGCCACCTGCGCGAGGGTCTTCGGCCCCATGATCGCCGCCGTGATGCCCGGCTGGGCGATGACCCAGGAGTAGGCCGCCTGCGCCGGATCGAGGCCGTGCTGGCGCGCCAGCGCGGCGAAGGCGTTTCCGACCCGGATGCCGGCGTCGGTGACGCGCTCGGCATAGATGCCGCCGCGCTGGGCAGCGCGGCTGTCTCCCGTGCGGCCCTGTTCGTAGCGGCCGGCCAGCATGCCCATCGCCAGCGGCGACCAGCAGATCACGCCCACGCCATGCGCTTGGGCGGCTGGCACCAGCTCGTTCTCGATACGCCGATCGAGCAGGTTGTAGGGTGATTGCTCGGAAACGATGCGCGCGATCCCCAGGCGCTCGGAGGTCATCACCGAGGTGGCGACATGCCAGCCCGGCGCCGTCGACGAGCCGATATAGCGCACTTTGCCGGCGCGCACCAGGTCGTCGAGTGCGCGCAGCGTTTCCTCCAGCGGCACCTCCATGTCGGGCCGGTGCGACTGGTACAGATCAATGTGGTCGCGGCCAAGGCGGCGTAGCGAGCCTTCGCAGGCGCGGATGATGGCCTGGCGCGAGTTGCCGCGGTCGTGCACACCGGGGCCGAAGGGGTAGTGGAACTTGGTCGCCACCAGCACATCGTCGCGTCCGAGCTTGCGCAGCGCGGCGCCGATGATCTCCTCAGAAGCGCCGGCGGCGTAGGAGTTGGCGGTGTCGATCAGGTTGACGCCGGCGTCGAGCGCCGTGGCGATGATGCGCTCCGACTCCTCAGCCGGCGTCGGGTTGCTGAAGTTGTCGGAGCCAAGAACCAGCGCTGAGACGCGCAGGCCGCTCGAGCCGAGAGGGCGGTATTGCATCGGCATCAGCCCGCCGACCAGC
>JANNRA010000173.1:0-1933 GCA_031401035.1 bacterium
TTTGGTTTGGGGGGGGGGGGGGCCCGCCCGCCCCCCCCCGCGGCCCCCCCCCCCCCGCGCCGCGCCCCCCCCCCACTCCACAGGGAGATGACTATGGACGTCCCCGTTCTCATCGTCGGCGCCGGGCCGACCGGCATGATGACGGCGCTGCTGCTGCGCCGCCTCGGCATAGAGGCCTGCCTGATCGAGCGGCGCGCCGGCGCCAAGCGCGCCCCGGCGGCGCACGCGGTGAACGCGCGCACCTTCGAGATCTGCCGCCAGGCTGGCGTCGACATGGCGGCCATCGCTGCCGCGGCGCAGTCGCCCGCCGATGCCGGCGCGACCCACTGGGTGACCCGCCTCGGCGACGAGGTCCTCGGCCGGCTACCCTACGAGCGCCAGGATGACGACGTCCTGGCGCTCACCCCGACGCCGCTGCGCAATCTCTCGCAGCACCGCTTCGAGCCCATCCTCCTCGACGCCCTCGCCGGCGCCGGCGCCCCTGCGCCGCGCTTCGGCCAACGCTGGGAGAGCGCCCGGGCGGATGCCGACGGCGTCACCTCGACCGTCACCGACCTGGCCAGCGACCGGGCCTACCAGATCCGCAGCCGCTACGTCGTCGCCGCCGACGGCGCCGGCAGCCGCGTGCGCACGGCACTGGGCATCACGCCGATCGGCCCCGAGCGGCTGATGACCTTCGTCATGATCCACTTCGCCGCCGACCTGCGCGCGCTGGTACGCGACTGCCCGGGCGTCCTGTACTGGATCTGCGACCCGGACTGCAGCGGGACCTTCGTCGCGCACGACCTCGACCGCGACTGGGTATTCATGCACGCCTGGGATCCCGCCCGCGAGTCGGTCGAGGCCTATGACGCGAGGCGCTGCGAATCGTTGCTGCGGCGCGCCATCGCCGCGCCCGAGGTGGCGCTGGCCATCCAGTCGATCTCCACCTGGGAGATGAGCTGCCAGGTGGCGGAGCGCTACAGCGCCGGCCGCATCTTCCTCGCCGGCGACGCCGCGCACCGCTTCCCGCCCACCGGCGGGCTGGGCCTCAACACCGGCGTGCAGGACGCCCACAACCTGGCCTGGAAACTCGCCGCCGTCCTCGACGGCGCGGCGCCGCCGGCGCTGCTCGACACCTACGAGCGCGAGCGCCGGCCGGTGGCCGAGTTCAACGCCGAGCAGAGCCTGCAGAACGCCCTGCGCCTGTTCGAGGTGCCGCGCGCTCTCGGCTTCAGCGACGACCCCGAGGCGGCGCGCCGCAACTTCGCCGCCGTCCTCGCCGACCCCGCCCGTCGCCGCGCGGTCGCCGATGCCATCGCCGACCAGGCGGCGCACTTCGACATGCTCGGCCTGCAGCTTGGCTACGTGTATGCGGAGGGCGCGCTCCTGGCTGACGGCGAGGCGCCGCCGGCGAACGACGACCCGGTGCGCGTCTTCATCCCCTCCAGTCGCCCCGGGGCGCGGTTGCCGCACGGCTGGCTGGACGACGGCAGCCGGCGCTGCTCGAGCCTCGACCTGGTGCGCCTCGACCGCCCCACCCTGTTGGTCGGCGCGGACAGCGCCGCCTGGCTCGCCGCCGCCGGGGCGCTGCACACCGTACGCATCGGCGTCGACGTGATCGACCCAGACGAGTGGTGGAGCGCCGTCGCCGGCATGCAGCCAGACGGGGCCCTGCTCGTCCGCCCCGACCAGCACGTCGCCTTCCGCAGCCGCGGCGCGGCGGTGGATGCGCCGGCTCAGTTGCAACGCGCGCTGGCCGCCCTGCACGGCGCATAGAGACAGTGGCTGGGACCGCGGGCGTCTCGCCCGCAGCGCAGCGCGCTACATGCGGGCGAGCCGCCCGCGCTCCCAGAGGGCTGCCCCTATGCGCTGACCGGTTCGCCCCGCAGGGCCGCCAGCGCGCGGTGCAACTGGGCGCGCGCCTCCGCCGCGGCGCCGCGGCGGCGGCAGG
>JANNRA010000174.1:0-1959 GCA_031401035.1 bacterium
CGAGGCGCCGGGCAGCGGGCTGCGCGCCCTGCCGGCGCTGGCGCGCCTCGCCGCGGCCGCAGCGGCGCCGGCGCCGCCGCGCGTCGAGAGCATGCGCGTCACCCCGGCCGACCCGGTGTATCAGCGCCAACTCGCCGAGGACGTCGCCTGGGAGGAGGGCTGGGGGTTCGCGTCGGTGGTCGCGGCGCGCCGGCGCGCCGCCCAGCCGTGGGCCAATCGCGCCCTCTGCGGCGATCCCCACCGCTCCGCCGTCGACCTGCTGGCGGCGCGCGGTCCGTTCACGCAGGCGGTGCTGATCGGCGGTGACGACGAGGACGAGGCGGAAACCTGGCTGCGCGCCGACGGCAGCCGGACGCTCGACATCGTCGACCATAACGCCGCCCGACTGGCGCGCCTGCGCACGCGGCTCGCGGGCTGGGGCGAGCGCGTGCGCTTCCTGCAGCAGGATCCCAACTTCCTGGTCCTCGCTCCGGCCGCCTACGACGCCGCGTTGGTCGGTGGCGGCATCGGCCGCGTCGTCAATCTCGAGTATGTCTTCGACGAACTGGCGCGCGCCGTGCGACCCGGCGGGCAGGTGGCCGTCTTCTGTTACGTCGGCGAGCGCCGCAACGCCTACGGCGCGGCGCGCCTGGCGCTGGTCAACGCGGCGCTCGCCAGCCTGCCGCTGGCGGCGCGCTTCGGCGACCCGGCGCCGATCACGGCCCCCCAGCCGGGGGACCTGGCGCCGTTCCGCGCCGTGCGCTCCGACGAGATCGCGGCCATCGCCACGGCCCGCTTCGAGACCGTCGAGGCGCGTTCCGGCGGGCGCCTGTTCCCGCTCTTCCTGCGGATCGATGTCCCCACCCTCGAGCGCGAGTTCCCGGCGCTGCTGGCGCAGCTGCTCGAGCGCGAGCGCGCTCTGGACGGCGATGCGGCGGCGCCGCCGTGCGCCGCCTTCCTGCTGCTGCGGCGGCGCTGAGCGGCGCGGCGGCGATGTCGACGGCGTCGGACGACCTCGAGATCCAGGCGGCCTGGGATCCCGATCCGCTGCGCGCGCAGTGGCCGCTCGGCCTCGACAACTATTTCATCATGAAGCGGCTGATGGAGGTGCCGGTCGCGCAGACCCTGATCGGCGCCGCCGGCCGCGTCCTGGAGGTCGCCGCCGCCGAGGCGGTGCACTCCTGCCGCCTTGCCGCGCAGGGGCTCGAGTGCCACGTCGTCGAGCCGTCCGAAGGCATGCTGGCGCGCGCCCGCGAACACATGGCGACGCACGGCGTGCACCTCAACCTGGTGCGTGGCATCGCCGAGGCGCTGCCCTATCCCGACCGGCACTTCGACCGCGTGCTGATCGATTCGGCGATGGATCACCTGGCGGCACCGGACACCGGCCTGCGCGAGATGGTGCGCGTGCTCAAGCCCGACGGCCGCTTCATCGTCAGCGTCGTCAACTACGGCAGTCTGGCGGTGCGCCTGAGTCGGGCCGTCTACGGTGTCGAGCGGCGCCTGCTGCCGGCGGCGCGCGACGCGAGGCGATTCTGGGACACGCCGGTACCCTACGAGCACACCTTCGAGTGCACCTATCGCAACATCGGGGCGCTGTGCGGCCAGTACCTCGAACTCGACCGCGTCGTCGGCGTCTCGCTGCTGTGGGGCGCGCCAGGCTGGGCGCGCCTGCTCGGGAGACTCGCGCGGGCCCGCGCCGAGCGCCTGCTCGAGCGACTCGACGCCGTGGCGCGGCGGGCGCCGGGTCTCGCCGATTTCGTCGTGATGGTGTGGCGGCCCCGCGCCGCCGGCGAGACGCCGGGTGCCGGCCTGCGTGCCCTGGGACCGCTGGCGCGCCTCACCGCGGCGACCCCGGCGGCGCCGCCGCGGCGCCTCGAGTCGCTGCGCGTCACGCCCGCCGATCCGGTTTACCGGGCGCGCGCCGCCGAGGATTGCGCCTGGGAGGAACGCTGGCGGCTGGCGCCGGTGTTCACGCAG
>JANNRA010000175.1:0-9603 GCA_031401035.1 bacterium
CGCGCGGTCGTCCCCCCGCCCGGGTCGCCCGCCCCGCCGCCGGCCCCTCGGGGGCGTGGGGCGCGGCCGGGGGGGGGGGCCCCCCCCCGCCCCCCCCGCCCCCCCGCGCCGCTGCCCGAGCTCGCCGCGCTGCTCGCCGGATACGAGGCGGCCCTCGCCGACGCCGGCCTGGCCGACCGCGCCGCGCTGTTCATCGCCGCCGCACGCGCTCCCCTGCCCGACCTGCCGCTGTTGCTGCTCGACGTGCCGCTGACCAGCCACAGCGAGGCGGCGTTCGCGACGGCGCTGGCGGCGGCAGCGCCGCAGGTACTGGTCACGGTGCCGGCGGGCGACGAGACGCTGCGCGTCTGGGGCGAGCCCCTGGAGGGCGCCGCCCCGTCGGCGCCGGTCGCCTCGGATCAAGGATGCTCCATGCAACAGGCGCCGACGGGGCGGCGCCCTCCAGGGAGGCAGTCCAGCCTCGAGCGCCTGCGGCTGCACCTCTTCCAAGCCGGCAGCCCGCCCGTCGCCGTGCCCGACGACTCGGTGCGCTTCTTTTCCGCCCCCGGTGAGGGACGCGAGACGGTGGAGATCGCGCGCGCCATTCTCGACGAAGCCGCCGCCGGGACGCCGTTCGACGCCATGGCGGTGCTGCTGCGTACGCCGGCCGCGTACTGCCCGTTGCTCGAGACCGCCTTGCGCCGCGCCGGCGTGCCCGCCTGGTTTGCACCCGGCACGACACGCCCCGACCCGGCCGGACGCGCCCTGCTCGCCCTGCTCGCCTGCGCCGCCGAGGGCCTGTCGGCGCGCCGCTTCGCCGAGTATCTGTCCCTCGCCCAGGCCCCGACGGCCGGCGCGGCCGCCGCCGCGTGGAGCGCGCCCGCCGACGAGGCCCTCGGCGCGGCGCTGGCGCCGGCCGACGAAACCGCCGCCGGCGCGGCCGACCGCAGCGACGATGAAGGCGGCGGCGTCCCGGCGCCGTGGCGTTGGGAGGCGCTGCTCGTCGACGCCTCCGTCGTCGGCGGCGCCGCGCGTTGGCGCCGGCGCCTCGGCGGCCTCGACGCGGAACTGGCGGCGCACGCCGACCGCCTCGCCGCGGACGACCCCGATTCAACCCATCTGGCGACGCTGCGGCGCGAGCGCGCCCAGCTCGCCCACCTGCAAGCGTTCGCCCTGCCGATCATCGACACGCTGGCGGCCCTGCCCGACTCGGCATCATGGGGCGAGTGGCTCGCCCAGCTCGGCGCCCTCGTCCGACGCGTGCTGCGCCGACCGCAGGGCGCCCTGGCGGTCCTCGCCGAGCTGGCGCCGATGGCGCGCGTCGGCCCGGTCGGGCTCGACGAGGTGCGCGCCGTGCTCGCGGAGCGCCTGTCGCTGCTGGCCGAGGAGCCGCCGCCGTCGCGCCATGGGCGGGTCTTCGTCGGCGCCCTGGATCAGGCGCGCGGCCGCGCCTTCGCCGTCGTCTTCGTTCCCGGCCTGGCCGAGCGAGTCTTCCCGCAACGCCCGCGCGAGGACCCACTGCTGCCGGACGCCCTGCGCGCCGATCTGCACACCCGTTGCGGCGCCGCCCTCGCCGACCAGCGCACGCGCGGCGGCCGCGAGCGTCTCCTGCTGCGCCTCGCCGTCGGCGCCGCGACGCAGCGCCTGTGGCTCTCGTACCCGCGCGTCGACGTCGTCGAGGCGCGCCCGCGCGTCACGTCCTTTTACGGCCTCGACGTCGCACGCGCCGTGCGCGGCGGCATCCCCGACGTCGAAGGGCTCGAACGCGAGGCCGAAGCCGCGGTGCGCGCCCGACTCGTCTGGCCGGCCCCCCTCGACGCGGGCGCCGCGATCGACGACGCCGAGCACGACCTGGCGACGCTCGGCGCGCTGCTCGACCCCAGTGCCGCCGCCGCACCGCGCGGCGCGGCGCAGTATCTGCTGCAGCTCAACCCGCACCTCGCACGCGCCCTGCGCAGCCGCTACGCACGCTGGCGGCCCGGTCGCTGGAGCGCACACGACGGCCTGGTACACCCCGGCCCCGCCGCCGCCGCCGCCCTCGCCACGCACCGCCTGGGCGCGCGCCCATACTCGGTGTCTGCCCTGCAGCACTTCGCCGTGTGTCCCTACCGCTTCTACCTGGCGGCCGTGCTGCGTCTGGCGCCGCGGCCGGCGGTGACGCGCCCGGAGCAGCTCGATCCGCTGACGCGCGGCCGCCTCTTCCACCGCGTCCAGGCCGCGACGCTGCGCGCCCTTGCCGCGGCCGCGTTGTTGCCGCTCGCCGCCGCGCACCTCGGTACCGCCGACGGCCTGCTCGACGCGGCGCTCGACGGCGAGGCGCGTCGGCTCGCCGACGCGGTGCGGCCACCGATCGCCCGCGTCTGGGATGACGCCATCGCCGCGCTGCGCAGCGATCTGCTCGCCTGGCTGCGCCATCTCGCCGCCCAGGGCGCGGTATGGACGCCGCACTACGTGGAGTTCGCCTTTGGTTTGCCCGGCGACGCCGACCGCGATCCCGCCAGCCGGCCCGATCCGGTCACCCTGCCCGGCGGCGCCCGGCTGCGCGGCGCCGTCGACCTCATCGAGCGTCACGCCGGCGGCACCGCCTGGCGGGTCACCGATCACAAGACCGGCGCCGACCACACCGCGCCCGGCCTGGTGATCGGCGGCGGCGCGACGCTGCAGCCGGTCCTCTACGCGCTCGCCGTCGAAGCCGCCCTGGGCGTGCCGGTTGCCGAGGCGCGACTGTTCTTCTGCACCAGCCACGGCGGCTTTGCCGAGCGCGTCGTGCGCGTCGACGAGGGCGCCCGCGCCGCCGCCGCCGCGCTGCTGGCGACCGTCGACCAGGCGCTGGCCGACGGGATGCTGCCAGCGGCGCCGGCTCGGGATGCCTGCGGGCGCTGCGACTTCCGCTCCGTCTGCGGGCCGTATGAGGCCGAGCGCATGCAGCGCAAGGATCCGACACCGCTGCGCGGGCTGCTGGCACTGCGAGCGAGACCATGAGCGGCGCGGCGCTCAGCGACGCGCCGGCCCGCGCGCGCATCCGCGCCGATCTCGACACCACCCTGGTGGTCGAAGCGGCCGCTGGCACCGGTAAGACCAGCGAGCTGGTGCGGCGCATCATCGCCGTCCTCGCCACCGGTCGCGCCACGGTCGAGCGCCTAGCGGCGGTGACCTTCACCGAGAAGGCGGCCGGCGAGCTCAAGCTGCGCCTGCGCGCCGGCCTCGAAGCGGCGCGCCAGGCGGCGCCAGCCGGCAGCCCGGCGGCGCCCCATCTCGAAGATGCGCTGGCGCGGCTCGAGGAGGCGCGCGTCAGCACCATCCACGGCTTCTGCGCCGACCTGCTGCGCGAACGCCCGGTCGAGGCGCGCGTCGACCCGCAGTTCCGCGTCCTCACCGAGGGCGAGGCCGAGCGGCTGCACCGCGAAGCCTTCGAGCGCTGGCTCGAGGCCTGTCTCGAGGACCCGCCCGAGGGCGTGCGCCGCGCCCTGCGGCGCCCCGGCTGGGGCGACCAGCCACCCAGCGAGCGGCTGCGGCGGGCCAGCTGGGAGCTGACGCAGTGGCGCGACTTCCCCGCCGCCTGGCGGCGCGACGACTTCGCGCGCGGCCCGGCGATCGAGGCGCTGATGGCCCAGGTGAGTGCCTTCGCCGACCTCACCGAACGCGGCGCGGCGACCGACCCCCTGGTGCGCGGCACCGCGCCGCTGCGCGCCCTGCGCGACGCATGGCGGCGGCACGACGCGGTCGCGCCGCGCGACCACGACGGACTCGAGGGAACGCTGGTCGCGCTGGCGCAGAACCGGGCGCTGACCACCTGGATCAAGAAAGGGCGGGGCAAGTTCTTCGCCAGGGAGATCACTCGCCAGGCCGTGCTCGACCTGCACGCCGAGCTGGTCGCCGGGCTGGACCGATTTCGCCGCGCCGCCGACGCCGATCTCGCCGCCGCTCTGCACGCCGCCCTGCGCGACTCGGTCGCCGCCTACGAAGCCCGCAAGGCCAACGCCGGCGCACTCGATTTCGTCGACCTGCTGGTCCGCGCCCGCGACCTGGTGCGCGACGACGCGGCGGTGCGCGCCGCCATGCAGGCGCGCCTCTCGCATCTGTTCGTCGATGAGTTCCAGGACACCGACCCGCTGCAGGCCGAGATCCTGCTCCTCCTCGCCGCCGACGATCCCGCCGTCTGCGATTGGCGCCGCGCCCACCCGACGCCTGGCAAGCTGTTCATCGTCGCCGACCCCAAGCAGGCGATCTACCGCTTCCGGCGCGCCGATGTCGGCATCTACGCGGCGACGAAGGCGCTCCTGCTCGCCGCCGATGCCGCCTGCGTCACCCTGACCACCAGCTTTCGCGGCACACCGGCGCTGCAGCACTTCGTCAACGCTGCCTTCGCGCCGTTGATGACCGGCGACGCCGAGGCGCTGCAGGCGGAGTACGTCCCGCTCGCACCGCACCGCGCCGATCCCGAGGGCCAGCCGAGCCTGATCGCCCTGCCCGTCCCGGCCCCCTACGGCTACAGCAACATCACCAAGGCGGCGATCAACGCCTCGCTGCCCGACGCGGTCGGCGCCTTCGTCGACTGGCTGATCGCGCACAGCGGCTGGACGGTCAGCGACCGCGGGCATCCAGAGCGCCGCGTCCCGGTGGCGGCGCGCCACGTCTGCCTCCTCTTCCGCCGCTTCACCAACTGGGGCCGCGACATCACCCGCGACTACGTGCGCGCGCTCGAGGCGCGCGGCGTGCCGCATCTGCTGGTCGGCGGCAAGTCGTTCCACGACCGCGAGGAGGTGGAGACCCTGCGCGCCGCGCTCACCGCCATCGAGTGGCCGGACGACGAGCTCGCCCTCTACGCTACCCTGCGCGGCTCGCTCTTCGCCCTCGGCGACGAACTGCTCCTCTGCTGGCGCGCCGCGCACGGCCGCCTGCACCCGCTCCGCCTGCCGACCGAGCCGGTCGCCGAGGCGCTCGCGCCGGTGGCCACGGCGCTGCGCGAGCTCGCCGACCTGCACCGCGCCCGCAATCGGCGGCCGATCGCCGACACCATCGCCCGCCTGCTCGACACGACGCGCGCCCACGCCGCCTTTGCGCTAAGGCCGTCGGGCGAGCAGGCGCTAGCGAACGTCCTGCACCTCGCCGAGCTGGCGCGCACCTACGAGCGCGACGGGGCGGTGTCGTTCCGCGGCTTCGTCGAACGTCTGATCGACGACGCCGAGCACGGCCAGGCTGCCGAGGCGCCAATCCTCGAGGAGGGCAGCGAGGGCGTGCGCATCATGACCGCCCACAAGGCGAAAGGGCTCGAGTTCCCCGTCGTGGTGCTGGCCGACATCACCGCCAAGCAGGCCGGCGGCGTCGGCCGCTGGATCGATGCGCCGCGCCACCTCTGCGCCGTGCGCATCGCCGGCTGGGCGCCGCGCGAGCTGCTCGAACACGAAGCGGAGGAAGCGGCGCGTGACCTCGCCGAGGGCGTGCGCGTCGCGTACGTCGCGGCGACCCGGGCGCGCGACCTGCTGGTCGTGCCGGCGGTCGGCGACGCGCCGTTCGCCGACGGGTGGGTGTCGTGCCTGAACGATGCGTTGTACCCCGACGCCGCCGGCCGCCGCGCCCCCGCCGTCGCGCCCGGCTGCCCGCCGTTCGGGGCGGACTCGGTGCTCGAGCGGCCGCCGGAAATGGACTTCGAGGCCGACCCGGTGCGCCCCGGCCTGCACGCGCGCGACGGGTACGGCGTCGCATGGTGGGACCCGCGCGCCCTCGCCCTCGGCGCCGTGCCGCGCTTCGGCATCCGCCAGGAGGAGCTGCTCGACAAGGACGCGCCACCGGCCCTGGTCGAAGCGCGCCTGGACGCGTATCGCACCTGGGCGGCCAGCCGCGCCGCGGCGCGCGCCGCCGGGGCGGAGCCGAGCCGGCGCGTCGCGACGGTCACGGCGCGCGCTGAGGGCGGCGACCCGGGCGCGGCCGCCGTCACACTGGTCGAACTGCCCATCGACGCGGCGCGGCCATTCGGCGCGCGCTTCGGCGCTCTGGTCCATGCCGTGCTCGCCAGCGCCGCGCTCGACGCGCCGCCCGACGACGTCGCCGCCGCGGCGGCGCTGCAGGGCCGCCTGCTCGCCGCCCCGACGGCGGAGATCGACGCGGCGACGGCAGCCTGCGTCGTTGCCCTGGCGCATCCGCTGTTCGAGCGCGCGCGCGCGGCGGCGGTCTGTCGGCGCGAGACGCCGGTCCTGTTCGTCGCTGCCGACGGCGTCCTGGTCGACGGCGTCGTCGACCTCGCCTTCCGCGAGCCCGACGGCTGGGTGGTCGTCGACTTCAAGACCGACGCCACGCTCGCCGCGCGGCTCGACGCCTACCGCGCCCAGGTGGCGCTCTACGCGCGCGGCATCAGCGCGGCGACGCACCTGCCGGCCCGCGGCATCGTCCTGCGCGTCTGAGCGGCGGCGCCGCGCGCGCTCAGGCCGAGGCGGCGGGCGGCGCGGCGTAGAACTGGCGGGCCCAGGAGCGGTACTTGCCGATCGGACCGTCGCCCTGGGCCAGCGCCGGCGGATGGACGTAGCGCTTGTGCTGCCAGATGTCGAAGTCCTGGCTGGCATCGACGGCCAGGGCGAGCAGCAGTCCGCGGCCGATGAGAGCAGCACGCAGGGCGCTCGGCAACACGCGCAGCCAGGGTTGGACGTCGTCGCCCCCATAACCGCTGGCGGCCAGGTGGAGGGCGATGCGCTCGCCGTCGATGGGCGACGGCAGCACCCACAGGCGGGCGCGGATGTCGACGCCCTGCACTCGAACGTCGACCATCGAATAGCCGAGCCCGTGGATGTGGGTCTCGAACTGGAAGTCGAAGTGCACCCACCGACCGATCAGCGGCATCGGGCGCCGGGCGGCGAAGGCGGTGCTCAGATAGGGGCCGTCGACCTGAACGTCGCGCAGCATGCGCACCGAGCGGTAGCCGTGCACCCAGGCGAAGTGGCCGAGGTCGACGCTGTTCTCAGTCGTCTCCTGTGGATGCGCGGCGATGACGAAGCGCCGGTACACCGGCGTGCTCCAGCCGCTCGCCGCGACGGCCGGAATCTCCCAGTCCGGCGCGCCCCCCTCCGTGCCGTGGTAGACGAGGAGCATGCCGTTGCGCTCGCGCAGCGGCCAGGTCCGCGCCACCGCGTTGGGCGGCGGCTTGCTGTCGTAGCCGGTCGCCACGCAGCGACCCTCGGCATCGAACTGGAAGCCGTGGAACGGGCAGCGCAGCACCTCACCGCAGACGCGTCCCCCGTGCCCAAGGTGCGCGCCCAGGTGTGGACAATAGGCGTCGATGGCGGCGGCGCGCCCCGAGGCGGTACGGAAGAGCAGCAGCTCGTTCCCCGCCAGCGCGCGGGTCAGCGTCCCAAGCCGCGGCAACTCGTCGGCAAAGGCGACCGCGTACCAGCCACTCGGATACGGCGGGAGCGCCCGTCGCGGCGCCGCCAGCGTCGCCTCCATCTTCAGCCTGCCCCGCATTGCCATGCCCTACGCGCGGAGGCAGCGCCCGGATTGCCGTCGCCGGCCGCCCGGGTGCGACCTCGAGAGATGAAAACAAGCCATACATGCAGGTCGCGGCAGAACAAGACGCCGGCGGCGTGCGCGTCGCGCCGCCGGCCGGTCGGTCAGGAGAAGTCCGTCCAGCTGCGCACGCCCATGAAGTCGCGCTTACCGAGGTCGACGCCGTTGTGGCGCAAGAGGGCGTACGCCGTGGTGACATGGAAGTAAAAGTTCGGCACCGCGATGCGCGTCAGATAGACGTCACCGGGTACCGACTCCCCTTCCATCCACGGCGGTGCGACGCGCCGCTGCTCGGCGCCTACGAAGGCCGATGCCGGGACGCTCTCGAGGTAGGCGACGCAGGTACGCACGCGCGCCTGGAGTTCGCCGAACGTCGTCTCGGTGTCGGGATGCGACGGCGCCGTCTGGCCGCTCAGATACGCAGCGGCGAACTTCGCCGAGTCGCAGGCGGACTGCACCTGCTGGACGAGGGCGTACTGATCCGGCGCCAGGCGCGTCTGCGCCAGCACGTCCGCGGCGAAGCCTTTCTGCTGCGCATACTCGGCCCCCTTCTGCAGCCACTGGTCGAGGTTCTTCAGCATGCGGGTGAACTGGGTGATGGTGGCGACCGTCATGGCGCTCTCCTTTGCGTCCGTTTCCGTGACAGGCAGCCAGGAGAGCACGAATCCGCCGTCCGACTCCAGGTCCGCCCGTCGTTGCATCAATCGGGCGTGCCCGCGAATCGGCTGGCGCGGCAGGCGTCAGCGCGCCGCCGCGCGCAGTTGCGCGAGCAGATCCGCGGCGCGCACGGCGGGCGCGCTCTCGAGGCCGCGCGGACTGAGGCGATCGGCCTGTTCGAGCGCGGCGATCCCCTCCTCCATCATCCCGCGCCGCAGATAGAGCACGCCGAGGTTGAACAACAGCGCGTCGTGATCCGCCGCCACGGCGGCGGCACGATCGAAGTGGCGGCGCGCTCGCGGCCAGTCGGAATCGGCCAGGGCGAGCCCCTGGGTGAAATGGACGTGGCCTACCCGACCCCCGGCAACTCCTCCACCACCGGCGCGGCCGGCGGCGGCGGCAGGCCGCGGTTCCACAGCCGGAACGTCAACCCGACCGGCACCGCGACCAGTGCATCGTCGGCGAGGTCCGGTGGGTGCGTGAAGACCACCGGCGTCGCCTGCGGATCGAAGTCCGCCGCCGCCGGCAACGCTACCGAGTCCAGCAGTCCGACGCGGACATCGGCGCGGTGCCCGTCGACGAGCGTCAGATAGAGCAGCGGATAGAGCACGCTGTCGTCGGCGGCCAAGAGGACGCCGCCGGGCGGCACCTGGTCGAGAATCGCGCCTGCCACCGTGTCGGCGATGCGGTCGTCGCGGCGGTCGAAGCGCGCCCAGCCGGCGGCGAACAGCAGCGCCGGCAGCAGCAGCGGCAGTAGCCGCAACGGTCGCGGCGCGCGGCGGGTGAGGGCCTCGGCGCCGAGGCCGACGAACAGCGCCGCCACCAGGTAGCTGGGAATGTAGTAGCGGTGCCAGACGAAGAGGTCGCTGCGCGATCCGTGCAGCATCATGCTGGCGAGGTTGGCGAGCATCACCGCCAGCAGCAGCAGCACCGGCGCCTGCCGCCGGCGCGCGGCGGCGCACACGCCGAGCAGCGCCATCGCGGCGCCGACCCAGGTCAGTTCACGGCCAACCGAGACGGCCCAGTCGGCGGCGACGGTGGCGACGTCGGCCGGCGACGCCACCCAGGCGCGGTCCCAGAAGTCGCGCC
The DNA here is from genome assembly GCA_031401035.1 of bacterium. Lineage (GTDB taxonomy): Bacteria > Desulfobacterota > Binatia > HRBIN30 > CADEER01 > JANNRA01. The sequence continues at coordinate 9,223 of JANNRA010000175.1, forward strand.
GCAGGACGATGTCGAGAAATCCCGACAGACTGCCCGGATCGCCCCACAGCAGCGGCGGCTGGCGCTGCGCCGCCAGCGGCAGCCAGGCGTACGGCAGCAGGCCGACGACCACTGCCGCGGCGACCAGCGCCAGCGTCCGCGGCCGCAACACCAGCGCCGGCGCCTGGAAAAGCGCCCAGACCCCGAAGGTGACGCCGAACACCGCCATGAACGTGTGGTTGCCGGCCCCGAGCGCGGCGACGAGGACCGTGAGTATGAGACGCGCGGTCGTAGGCCCCTCACCCTGACCCTCTCCTATGAGGAACGGAGTCAAGCAGCGCGTGCAGGAGCGGTGCGGTAGGCGCACGCGGGCGGCGCCGTCGATCCGTGGGATCGGCAGCG
>JANNRA010000176.1:0-6269 GCA_031401035.1 bacterium
GCGTAACCTCTTGCTCATGGGAGCCTCCTTTCCGGCTGCGGTTCGTGCCGCAGCTCTCCGGTTGTCGTTCCGGAAAGGGTATGGCTCCCATTCTCTTCCGTAAACTACTTGCCACCACGCAGCACATGGTAACTACGCGCAACACCAAGGCGTACGCCGTTCAATGTCAAATCGTCGGCGATAGTGCCGCTTGCGCCGATGCCGGTGCTGCCTATGTCGGCGCCGATCTCGCTGGCGATCGGCACCCGTCGGGAGTACGCGCCTGGGAGAGAGGCAGACCGGGATCGAGGCGACGCGACGATGGGATGGCGATCACCGCCGCCGCCGTTCAGAGCAGTGGGAAGGGGATGCGGATGTAGTCGAGTCCTGCCGAGTGGCAGCCGGTGCACAGCCCGACGCCGCGGCCGTTGGCGAACTGCGAGGTGTTGAAGCGCTCGTACCAGTACCAGCCCTGACCGCCATCGCTGTCGTCCTCGACCTTGACCATGACCGCCCATCCCATCAGCTCGCTACCGCTCCCGTACAGTTCTTTGACCGCGGCGGCCCCGGATGGGTGCGCGGCGAGGCCGCGCTCGAGCGAGTCGAGCAGGCGATCGTTGACGAACACCCGCACGTTGCCGAAGTGCGGACCCGACGAGCGATGCGGCGCCGACTCGGCCGCCCAGCCGAGGTAGTTCCCTTCGTCGAGCCAGTCGCGGAGCGGGCCGCCGCGCGTCGGCGGATCCTGGTCGCCAGACGGAGGGGTCGCCGGCGCCGCGGTAGAGGTGGTCGTCGCTGTCGATGGCGCGGCCGTCGGCGTCGGGGTCAGCAGTACAATGGTTGCGGTGGTGGTTTGCGGCGCCGCGGGGGTCGCAGTGGCTGGCGGGACGGTCGGGAGGGGGGTGGCGGACGGCGCGGGGACGGTCGGCGACGGCGTCGCGGGGGGCGCCGCCGTCGCCGTCGGCACCAGGGTGGGCTCCGCCGTCGACAGAGCGGTGTCGGTGGCCGTTGGCGTTGTCTCGGCCAGGCAGCCCGCCAGGGCGCTGTTCACGGCGGCGATGAGTTCGGCAATGCCGATCTCGCCGTCGCCGTCGCCGTCGGCGGACAGACAATCGGCGAACGGCCGCGCGCCGAGGGCAACGCCAACCGCGGTCACCAGCTCGTTCACGGTCACCTGCCCGTCGCCGCCACAGTCACCACGGCATGCCGCGCCGGCAGGCAGTGCCGGCAGCAGGCACAGCGCCGCGGCGCCGGCGACCGCCGCACCGGAGGCGCCCCATGCGCGTCGTGCGCGCCAGCGCAGCGCATCGGCCGCGCCGCCGACGCCCCACGCCAGGGCAATGCACCACAGCGGCCAGGCGGCGGGTTGCCAGACACGATTGTGCGCAAACATGTTCAGCACCTCATAAGTCAGGGGAGCGACGGTCAACCATCCGAGCAGGGCGTAGGACGGCGCCAGCGCCGCGACGGGGACGAGCGGCAGCAGATACCAGGGAAAGACGACCGGACTGGTGAGGAGCGGCGCGGCGAGTGCCAACTGAACGCCCGCGACCCAGTGCCCGCGGGAAGCGATGCGAATCGCCAGCGCGAGCCCGGCGAGGCAGAGACCGACGAGGATCGCCCGCGCCGGCGCGGCGCCGACGAGTGCTCGCAGGGCCGCGGACACCGGCGAGCCGAACTCCCAACGGTCGAAGAAGACCAGCAGGCTGCCAAGCGGATGCAGGCCGGCGGCGGCGGCGAGGCCGTAGCCGCCGACGCCGGTGGCAGCCGCCACCGCGAGCAGGCGCGGTGCGCGCCGCCTGCTCGCCGCGGCCAGCGGCAGCGCGACGACGACTGGCAGGAGCTTCAGCAGCATCCCAGCAGCCAGGGCGACGCCCGCCGCCGCGGCGCGACCGCGTTGCACGGCCCCCAGCGCCGCGACCACCGCCAGGGCGGAGAATACGTCGAGGTGGCCGCCGACGCCGCCCTCGAGGACCAGCAACGGCGACAGCGCGACGAGGGCGAGATGTCGCTCCGCGCCGCGCGCGCGTAGCAGGGGCGCGGCGAGGAGCAGGGTGACAACGGAGGCCAGCGCCACCGCGCCCTTCCAGACGAGGACCGCCGAGCCGGCGCCGGTGCTCGCCGCGAGCGCGAACAACGCCAGGGCGGCGGGAGGATAGAGCGTCGCGTAGGCCGCGTGTTCGAGCGGCGTCGGCCAGGTGGCGCGCAGGCCGGCGAGTTCCGCGGCCGCAGGCGCGAGGCGATACGGATCGTGTCCCGCCAGCCACACGGCCCCGTCCCAGAGATAGCGTTCGACGTCGTTGGAGGTGAACGGCGGCGCACCGATGAGCAACAGGCGCGTCGCCACCCCTGCCGCGAGCAGGGCGCCGGGGTCGACCCTGGCGCCCTGCCCAGCGCGCCAGGCCATGAGCATCGTCAGCGTCAGCAGCAGATGGAGCCCGATGTAGAGCGAGCCCCAGTCCGCTGGCGCCGCGATGGGGATCAGGTACGCCGTCGCCGCCAGCGCGACGAAGGCGGCGCACGGCCAACGCTGCGCGCCGGCGCTCATGGTCCCCACGGCGGCAGTCCATGCCGGGCGAGCAGCGCGAGGATCTTTACCGATGCTCCCACCGTGCCGCGCAGCGTGCCCGACACTTTCGACGTCCCGCCGCGTCGTCGACAGCTGCGCACCGGCACCTCGAGGTAGCGCAATCCGGCGCGCGCGGCGCGGATCTGCATTTCCACCGTCCATCCGTAGCCGCGGTCGCGCATGCCGAGCGTGTCCAGGGCGCTGCGGCGGATGGCGCGGAACGGGCCGAGGTCGGTGGCCGCCAAGCCGTAGCCGAGCCGCAGCCAGGTGGCGGCCAGCGCGTTGCCCCAGCGCTGTTGAGGCGCCAGCGCCCCCGGCTCGCCTCCGGCGGCGAGCCGCGCGCCGACGACCAGATCGGCGCGCCCGGCGGCGATCGGCGCGATCAGCGCCGGCAGGCGATCGATCTCATCGCTGCCGTCGGCGTCGAGAAAGACGACGATGTCCGTGTCCGCCGGCAGCGCCCGCATGCCGGCCAGGCAGGCCGAACCGTAGCCGCGGCGCGCCTCGCACACGACGCGCCCGCCGGCGGCGCGCGCCACCGCCGCGGTCGCGTCGGCGCTGCCGTTGTCGACGACGATCACCTGGCGCACCGGCGGTCGCGGGACGGCGCGCAGCACCCAGCCGATCGCAGCCGCCTCGTCGAGGGCGGGGATGATGACGTCCACCTTCATCGCCGCGCCTGCCTCTCGAGCAGGCTGACGACGCCGGTCAGCAGAAAGCCGTTCAGGAACAGCAGCAGAAACGGCAGGGCGAGCCACGCGCCGTGATAGATCGCCCAGGCGCCGAAGCCGGCGTACAGCGCGCCAGCGGCGACCTCGACCCAGGCCCAGCCGCCGCCGTGGTCGACCCGGTAGGCGTCGTGCGGGCGGGGGCGACGGCGCCCCAGCGCATGCAGACCGCGCTTGGGCGTGCGCACGAACGCGCTCGATCGACCGACGAGGGCCTCGATCACCGCGCGCGCGTTGGTGAGGCCGAGGCCGATGCCGACCGACATCAGGGCCGGCAGGTAGCGCAGCGACGTGCGCAGGCGACCCGAGATCGCCCATTGGGCAGACAGGAAGAAGCACAGGTGGCTGAGCGTGGCGAAGAGGAAGAGCGGCGCGTCGATCCACAGCGTCTGCGCCCAGTCGGTCCCATGCCGGATGACGATGCTCGGTGGCAGGAAGACGAGGCTGTCCAGCACCATCAGCAGGTAGGCGACGTTGCTGGACAGGTGAAAGGTCGCCTCGACCTTGGTGCGCAGCGGCAGCGGCTGCGCCCAGATCTGCGGCAGCAGCTTGAGCATGACCTGCGTCGCGCCCTTGGCCCAGCGGTGCTGCTGGACCTTGAATGCGCACATCTCCACCGGCAGCTCACCGGCGCAGGTGACCGTCGGGAGGAAGACAAATCGCCAACCGCGCAACTGCGCGCGGTAGCTGAGATCGAGGTCCTCGGTCAGCGTATCGGCCGTCCAGCCGCCGGCGTCCCGGATGGTCGCGGCACGCCACAGGCCGGCGGTGCCGTTGAAGTTGAAGAAGAGGCCGGCGGCACAGCGCCCGCCGTGTTCGATGACGAAATGCGCGTCGAGCATCATCGCCTGCACCTGCGTGATGGCGTTGCAGCCGCGGTTCAGGTGCGTCCAGCGCGCCTGCACCATGCCCACACCTGGGTCGCTGAAGTACGGCACGATGGCCAGTAGCAGGTCCGCGTCCGGTACGAAGTCGGCGTCGAAGATGGCCACCAGCTCGCCGCGTGCCTGCGTCAGCCCGGCCGCAAGCGCGCCGGCCTTGAATCCGGTCCGGTGTCCCCGCCGCAGGTGCGCGATGTCGACGCCGCGTCGGCGCCATGCGTGGACCCGGGCGGCGGCCAGCGCGGTGGTCTCGTCGGTCGAATCGTCGAGCACCTGGATCTGCAGCCGATCGGCGGGATAGCGCAGGCGAGCGGCGGCATCGATCAGGCGCTCGACGACGTACTTCTCGTTGTACACCGGCAATTGCACCGTCACCTGCGGCAGCTCCGCTGGCAGCGGTGGCGGTGGCACGACGGCGCGGTTGCGCAGGCACAGGCGGGTGAGGCGCAGACGCTGCCACCCGTAGATACCGAGGAGGGTGAGCAGCCCGAAGTGGCAGACGAGGATGACGGCGGCGAGCATCGACACGGGGCCGTGGTCAGAAGACGTACACGGCGGCGAACTGGAAGTTCACGCCGCGCAGGGTGTTCGATCCGTAGAGGTTGGGGGTGACGGTGAACTCCGTCCACCAGCGGTCGGTCAGCTTGTAGCCGCCGGTGAACTCGAGCTTGCCGAGGTCGAACTGGTTGGCCAGCGTCGGGTTGCCCGAGACGTCGACGCTGTCCTCGCCGTTGTTCAGGCCGGCGATGCCGTCGAGCTTGATGCGGCCGTAGAGGGCGGCCGTGACGTCGAGGCCGTACTCGACGAGATAGCGGAACTCATCGGCCGGTGGGCCGACGCGATAGCGATACGCGGCCTCGACGCCGGCGTAGCCGAACAGGCCAAAGGACTTTCCGGCGAGAACGCGGAAGTCGAAGTCCTCCTGGCCGTTGCCGAGCGGCAGGCTGTCGTTCGCGTCATAGAAGTACGGCATCTTGAAGATGAACTGCCCGGAGAGCACGAAAGGCTCGGCGAGGACGCGGTAGCGCAGGCCGAGGTCGGTATCACCGACGCCGTAGGTGTCGATCGTGCGACCGTTCTGCGTCTGCGTCAGGCGCTGCAGCGGAATCGAGCCGAAGACCGTCAACGCGTCCAGCAGCCCGTACTCGCCGTAGTACGTCAGGTTGAGATTGGTGAAATCCTCGAACCCAGTTGGCGTCGGGCCGAAGTAGCGGTCGCTGTAGAAATAGTTGAGCGCGAGCTTGTTGTACGCCGACCCCTGCGCCGGCGTCCACGCGCCGGCCCCCACCTCGTCCGGACTCGCTATCACGCCCGCGGCGAGAACCAGGAGCCAGACGCATACCGAGGGCGCGCGTCGCCGATGACGCCGCGCGCCCTCGGATCCGCATCGCCCCCATGTGCGGCAGGACGCGATCACCTCCCTTCGGTGCGCGCCGTCGCCGCGCGGTGTCGCGCACGCCGCATCGCGCCCGAGCGGCGTCGAGGCGTTCGACTCTGGCGGCAGTCGCGCCGCGCGTAGTCAGCCGAGCATGGTCATGCGGCCGTCGACGGCGAAGCAATGCCCGGTTATGAAGGGCAAGGCGTCGCTGGCGAGGAAGATCATCACCGGCGTCATGTTGAGGTCGGGGTCGCGCGCTGAGGCGATCTGCGCTGACGCATTGACATGATGCCCGCATCGGACGCAGCGCCGGAGGGGCTCCCGACGCACCGATTCGGGTCCACCCCCGTCGCGGCGGACGTGCGCGCGAGCGCTTGGGCCGCCGCGCAGCGGGCCGCGCCAGCCGAGCTGGCTGCCCGCCGACGCGCGCTGAGGCCGTCCCCCACCGCCCGCCCCTTTTACGGCGCCTGACCGGGCGCGCCGCCCGCGTGCGCCCGGCGCCTGCCCCGCGCCGCCGCGCCAAACGAGCTGGCTGCCCGACGACGTGCGCTGAACACCGGCCCACCGCCGGCTCCCCACGCGCGGCCTCCAGTGGTCGCACCGCCGCCCGCGTGCGCCCTTCGCCCGCCCGAGGGTCCCAGCCGCGGCACGCGCAGCCGCGGGCCGGGGCCTGATTCACCCTTGCCAACGCCTGGCCCCCCACGCTCACCGCGCCAGCGGCTGTTCGGGGGCGG
>JANNRA010000177.1:0-28922 GCA_031401035.1 bacterium
CTCGCCCGCAGCGCAGCGCGTCTCGCGGCATCGCTCACAATGGGGGAGCTGCGCTGCGGGCGAGACGCCCGCGGTCCCAGCCGGGGGACTTCTGCCAGCAGCGCAGGCAATGCCTACTTCGCAGACGGCGCGATGCACGCCGATTGCGCACCGCCATCGCTCGCCGCGGCGCGCCGCTCCGGATTCCCGCCTGACGCAGTGCGGCATCGCGATTGCTCTCGGTCAGCATCACGAAGCTTGGGCGAACCAGAGACGGTTCGTCCGCGGACAACGGCGTCCCTTCGTGCGGGTGCGATCCCGCATTGAGAGGAGATGCCGTGATGACTGCGATCAACTTCGCTTCTGACTTGTCCGCTTCTGATGGACCGTCGTCCCGCCTGCGCGTCGTCGTCGTCGGCAACGGCATGGTCGGCCATCGCTTCTGCGAGGAGCTGGCGGCGCGCAACGGCGACGGGCGCTTCCTCATCACCTGTCTCGGCGAAGAGCCGCGTCCCGCCTACGACCGCATGCATCTGAGCGAGTTCTTCGCCGGTCGCAGCGCCGCCGACCTACAGCTCGCCGATCCCGAGTGGTACGCAGCGCAGAGCATCGCGCTGTGCCTCGGCGATGCCGCCGTCGCACTCGACCGCGCCGCCGGCGTCGTCGTTACCGCCGGCGGCGCGTGCGTCCCCTACGACGCGCTCGTGCTCGCCACCGGCTCCGCCCCATTCGTCCCGCCGCTGCCCGGCGCGGCGCTGCCGGGCGTGTTCGTCTACCGCACCATCGAGGACCTCGAGGCGATCCGCGACTGGGGGACGCGGGCGCGGCGCGCGGTGGTCATCGGCGGCGGGCTGCTCGGCCTCGAGGCGGCCAAGGCGGTGCGCGACATGGGGCTCGAGACGCACGTCGTCGAGTTCGCGCCGCGCCTGATGCCGCGTCAGGTCGACGCCGGCGGCGGCGACGTGCTGCGCCGCGCCATCGAGGCGCTCGGCGTCCAGGCGCACCTCGGCGTGCAGACACAGGCGATCGTCGGCCACCAGGCGGTGACGGGTGTGACGCTGAGCGGCGGCGCCATCGTGCACGCCGACATGGTCGTCGTCTCGGCCGGCATCCGGCCGCGCGACGAGCTGGCGCGCACCGCCGGCCTGGCGGTCGGCGAGCGCGGCGGCATCGTCGTCGACACCATGCTGGCGACCAACGACCCGCGCGTCTTCTGCATCGGCGAGGCGGCGTTGGCGAGCGGCATGGTCTACGGCCTGGTCGCCCCCGGCTACGAGATGGCGCGCACGCTGGCGGCGCGCTTCGCCGGCGAGGATGCGCGCTTCACCGGTGCTGACCTGTCCACCAAGCTCAAGCTGCTCGGCGTCGACGTCGCCAGCTTCGGCGATCCCTTCGCCGACGAGGCGCTCGGCGCCGCCGCCTCGCGCATCGTCGTCGAGGACCGCGTCCGCGGCGTCTACCAGAAGCTGGTGCTCAGCGCCGACGGCAGCCGCCTGCTCGGCGGCGTCCTGGTCGGCGACGCCGCCGCCTACCCGACCCTGCTCGGCCTGCTGCGCAGCGGCACCGCACTGCCCGAGCGACCGCATGAACTGCTCGTCGGCGCCGGCGGCGCGCCGAGTGCCGGCGCCGTGGCGAGCGACGACGCGCAGGTGTGCGCCTGCAACGCCGTCAGCGCCGGTGCGATCCGAGCCGCCATCCGCGACCAGGCGCTGACCAGCGTCGGCGGCGTCAAGGCCTGCACGCGTGCCGGCACCGGCTGCGGCGGCTGCGTGCCGGTCGTCGCGGCACTGCTCGACGCCGAGCTCGCCGCCGCCGGGCGCGCGGTCAACCGCAGCGTCTGCGAGCACTTCGCCTACACGCGCCAGGAGCTGTTCGAGATCGTCAAGCTCGGCCGCATCGAGAGCTTCGACGCCCTGCTCGACGGCCATGGCGCCGGCGGCGGCTGCGAGGTGTGCCGGCCGGTGGTGGCGTCGATCCTGGCCACCACCTGGAACGACCTGATCCTGAAACACGCCACCATCCAGGACACCAACGACCGCTTCCTCGCCAACATCCAGCGCGGCGGCACGTATTCGGTCGTGCCGCGCGTGCCGGGCGGCGAGATCACGCCCGAGAAGCTCATCGCGCTGGGCGAGATCGCGCGCCGCTTCGATCTCTACTGCAAGATCACCGGCGGCCAGCGCATCGACCTGCTCGGCGCGCGCGTCGACGAGCTGCCCGACATCTGGGAAGCGCTGGTCGTGGCCGGCTTCGAGAGCGGCCACGCCTACGGCAAGGCGCTGCGCACGGTGAAGAGCTGCGTCGGCTCGACCTGGTGCCGCTACGGCGTGCAGGATTCGACCGCGCTCGCCATCCGCATCGAGGCGCGCTACCGCGGCCTGCGGGCGCCGCACAAGCTCAAGTCGGCGGTGTCGGGCTGCATCCGCGAATGTGCCGAAGCGCAGAGCAAGGACTTCGGCATCATCGCCACCGAGCAGGGCTGGAATCTCTACGTCGCCGGCAACGGCGGCGCGCAGCCGCGCCATGCGGATCTGCTCGCCGCCGACGTCGACGAGGCGACGCTGCTCCGCCTCATCGACCGCTTCTTGATGTATTACATCCAGACCGCCAACCCACTCGAGCGCACGGCCCGTTGGCTCGAGCGCCTCGACGGCGGCCTGGCGTACCTGCGACGCGTCATCGTCGACGACGCGCTCGGCGTCGGCGCGCAGCTCGAGCGCGACATGCAGGCGCTGGTCGACAGCTATGCCTGCGAATGGACGGCGGTGGTGCGCGACCCGGCCCGGCGGGCCGCGTTCCGCCACTTCGCCGACAGCCGTGCCGCCGACCCGAGCCTGGAGTTCGTCCGCGAGCGCGGCCAGCGCCGGCCGGCGGACTGGCCGCGCGCGGCGCCGTTGGCACCGGCGCCGCGTGCCGATCGCGGCGAGGGCTGGGTGCGCCTGGCGCGCGCCGCGCAGGTGCCGGCCGACGGCGGCATCACCGTCGCGCACGCCGGCGCGCAGATCGCCGTCTTTCATTTCGCCAGCCGCGGCGAATGGTTCGCCACCCAGGCGACCTGTCCGCACCGCGGCGACGCCGTCCTCGCCCGCGGCCTGCTCGGCACCGCCCAAGGTGAACCGAAAGTCGCCTGCCCGCTGCACAAGAAAACCTTCTCGCTGCGCTCGGGCGCCTGCCTGAGCGACCCGCAGTTGCACGTCCGCACCTATCCGGTGCGCATCGAGGACGGCGACGTCTGGGTGCAGCTGCCCGTTGCAGCCCAGATCGAGGAGGCGGCCCATGCGTAGCCCCCTGCGCGATGCACTGCTGGCGACCGGCGCGTTGCTGCTGCTGATCTATCTCGGCTCCGGCTTCGGCCGCCACCTCGACCAGGCGCTGTTCGGCTACCTCGCCGCGACCGTCGTGGCGAGCTTCGGCATCGCCTGGCGCACCAGCGCCTTCTGGCGGCGCCCGGCCTCGGCCGTCTACGGCCGCGCCCTGCTCGGCGCGCTGCGCCAGCCGCGTCGGCTGCGCACGGCGATGGCCGGGGCCGGGCGCCACGTCGTCGCCCAGGAAATGATCGCCCGCCGCTCGCGCAGCAAGTGGCTGGCGCACATGCTGCTCTCGCTCGGCACGCTGGCGAGCTTCGCCATCACCGTGCCGCTGGTCTTCGGTTGGCTGCACTTCGACGCCGTCGACCAGCGCACCTACCAGGTGGTGTTGTTCGGCCTGCCGCTGCCGGCGCATCAGTTCGCCATCGACGGGCTGCTCGGCTTCCTCATGTTCCACGCCCTCAGCCTGGCCGGCGTCGCGGTGGCGCTGGGCGCCGCCTGGTTCCTCGCCGCGCGATGGCGGCGGCGCGCCGAGCCGGGCGCGACGGCGGGCTTCCACATCGCGCCGCTGCTGTTGCTGCTCGCCGTGGCGCTCACCGGCCTGGCGCTGCCGCTCAGCCGCGATCTGCCGGCGGCCTTTCGCGTCGCCGCCGTGCTGCATGAGCTGACCGTCGTCGTGCTGCTCGTCGCGCTGCCGTTCAGCAAGCTCGGCCACCTCTTCATCCGCCCGCTGCAACTCGGTGCGCTGGTGATGCGGGCGGCGGGCGAGCCGCGCGATGCCTGCGCCGGCTGCGGCGCCGAGCTGGCGCCGAGCGCGCAGGTCGCCGCCGTCGCCCGACTGCTGGCGGCGCGCGGCTTCGCCTTCGCCGCACACGCGCGGCACTGCCCAACGTGCCGGCGCCGCCTGGTGGCGACGACACAGGCGCGGCTGCTCGGCGTCGATTTTCAGCCGCGGCTGACCGGCGTCCGGCCGGCGCCGCCACAACGCGCGGAGGCGGCATAAGCATGGCGACGTTGCCCTGTTCGACCGAGCAGCTCATCGAGTCCTTCGGACCGCACCTCAACTTCGAGCCGCCGGGCGGCTTCGCGGCGCGCAGCAATCCGGACCGCACGGTCGAGACGCACTGCTGCTTCTGCGGCCAGCAGTGCGGCGTCAAGCTGCTGGTCAAGGACGAGAAGGTCGTCGGCGTCGAGCCCTGGGAGGAGTTCCCCTTCAACCGCGGCAAGCTCTGCCCCAAGGGGATCAAGCGCTACCTGCAGAACAACCACCCCGACCGCCTGCTGCGGCCGCTGGTGCGCAGCGGTCGCGGTTTCGAGCCGATCGGCTGGGACGAGGCGCTCGACATCGTCGTCGAGCGCATGCAGCGCATCCAGGCGCGGCACGGCAAGGATGCCTTCGCGGTGCTCGGCGGCGCCTCGCTGACCAACGAGAAGGCGTACCTGATGGGCAAGTTCGCGCGCCTGGCGCTGGGCACGCGGCACATCGATTACAACGGTCGCCTGTGCATGGTCTCGGCCGGCGCCGGCAATCTGAAGGCGTTCGGCATCGACCGCGCCGCCAACCCGTGGGAGGACATCGCCGCCACCGACCTGATCATGGTGCTCGGCTCGAACGTTTCCGAGTGCAGCCCGATCACCACCGACTACATCTGGCGGGCGCGCGACCGCGGCGCGCGGCTGATCGTCGTCGACCCGCGGCTGACACCGATCGCGCGTACCGCCGACCTGTTCCTGCCGGTGCGACCGGGGCGCGACTCGGCACTGATGAACGCCATCCTGCACACCGTCATCCGCCTCGGCGGCGTCGACCAGGACTTCGTCGCCGCGCACACCAACGGCTTCGACGAGCTGCAGCGCACAGTCGAGGCGTACGCGCCGGAGCGCGTCGAGGCGCTGGTCGGCATCCCCGCCGCGCGCATCATCGAGGCGGCCGAAATGTGGGTGCAGGCGCCGCGCACCATGCTGCTGCACGCGCGCGGCATCGAACACCACACCAAAGGCGTCGACAACGTCCTGACCTGCATCAACCTGGTGCTGGCGACCGGCAAGATCGGCAAGCCCGGCTGCGGCTACGCGGCCATCACCGGGCAGGGCAACGGGCAGGGGGCGCGCGAGCACGGTCAACGCTGCAACCAGTTGCCGGGCGCGCGCGACATCGAGAATCCGGCCCATCGTGCCATCGTCGCCGAACGCTGGGGCGTCGCCGCCGACGACCTGCCCGGCAAAGGCGCGACGGCGCCGCAGATTGTCGAGAAGATCCACGCCGGCGAGATCCGCGGCCTGCTGTCGCTGTGCTTCAACCCGCTGGTGTCGCTGCCCGATGCGGCCTTCACGGGCACGGCGCTGGAGCGGCTCGACTTCTTCGTCGCCATCGACTTTTTTCTCTCCGAGACGGCGCGCCACGCCGACCTCATCCTGCCCGGCTCGCTGCAGGAGGAGGACGAGGGCACGGTGACCAGCACCGAGGGACGCGTCATCCGCATCCGCCAGGCGGTGCAACCGCCAGGTGAGGCGCGCCAGGACTGGCGCATCATCTGCGCCATCGCCGAGCGCCTCGGCTGCGGCGAGCGCTTCCGCTTCCAGGCGCCGGTGGAGATCTTCGACGAACTGCGCGCTCTCTCGGCCGGCGGCGTCGCCGACTACGCCGGCATCACCTACGAGAAGATCGAGCGCCAGATGGGCGTCTTCTGGCCCTGCCCGACGATCGACCACCCCGGCACGCCGCGCCTGTTCAAGGCGGGCCGCTTCGCGCATGCCGACGGGCGGGCACGGTTCCATGCCATCGAGTACCGGCCGCCGGCCGAAGACGTCGACACCGAGTACCCGATCATCCTCACCACCGGCCGCGTCGTCTCGCAGTTCCTCTCCGGCAACCAGACGCGGCGCATCGGCCCGCTGGTCGAGCAGTATCCCGAGCCGCTGATCGAGCTGCACCCGCGCTTGGCGGAGACGCTCGGCATCGCCGACGGCGATCGCGTCCGCGTCGTCAGCCGCCGCGGCGAGCTGCGCCTTGCCGCGCGCGTCGTGCAGACCATCCGTCCCGACACCGTCTTCATCCCCTACCACTGGCCGGGCGGGCAGTCGGCCAACCTGCTCACGGTGCGCGCCTATGATCCGGTCAGCGGCATCCCCGAATTCAAGGTCGCCGCCGTGCGCCTGGAACGAGAGGAGGCAGCGTGATGCGCGAGTTGTTCATCGACGCCAACCGCTGCATCGGCTGCAAGGCCTGCGAGCAGGCGTGCAGCGAATGTCCCGGGCACGGCGGCGAGTCGATGATCCACATCGAGTACCTGACCCGCGCCGAGTCGGTGCAGACCGCGCCGACGGTGTGCATGCACTGCGCCGAGCCGGCCTGCGTCAGCGTCTGCCCGGCCGACGCGATCAAGATCGACGCCGAGGGCATCGTCCTCAGTGCCATGACCGAACGCTGCATCGGCTGCGGCAACTGCGCGCTCGCCTGCCCCTTCGGCGTGCCGAAGATCGACGTCCAGCAGCACCTGATGCGCAAGTGCGACCTCTGCTACGACCGCACCTCGGTCGGCCGGACGCCGATGTGCGCCACCGTCTGTCCATCCGGGGCGCTGTTCTACGGCACGCGCGAGGAGGTCGAGGACCAGCGCCGCGCGCGGCCGCTCAACCAGTTCCTGTTCGGCGACGAGGCGGTGCGTACGCGCAACCACCTCATGGTGCCGGCGCATGTTGACCGCGTCGGCATCGCCGGCGTCGCCACGACGCCGCGCTCGCGCGCCGAGCAGCACCTCGAGGAGGCCCTATGGTAGAACGCGAATCCCCTCCCGCCCCGCGCGCAGTGTCCGCAGATCCGTCGACGGCCGCCTTTCCTGCCGGCGTCGCGGACGAGCGCCGCCTCGACCGGCGCCGCTTCCTCGGCGTCGCCGGCGGCGCGGCGCTGCTGGTCGCCGGCGGCGAGTGGATGGCGCGCCGGGCGGAGGGGACGGCGCCGGCGCTCTTGCAACTCGAGCCGATCGACGCCGGCGGTCTCACCCCCGGCGAGGCGCGCACGGTGGCGGCGGCGGACGGCGGCGAGGCGCTGGTGGTCAAGCTGCCGGCCGGCGAGGTGGTCGCCTTCGATCGCCGCTGCCCACACCTCGGCTGTCCGGTCGTCTGGTCCGCCGCCAGCCTGCGCTTCGAGTGCCCCTGCCACCACGCCGCGTTCGACGCGCGCACCGGCCGCGTCCTGTTCGGGCCGCCGCGCCGCGGCCTGACGCCCGCCATCGTGAGGTCCGCATGAATATCCGCGAGTTCCGCCGCGCCGGCCACTGGCCGACCCTGCTTGCCGCCTTCATCTACTTCGATCTCAGCTTCTGCATCTGGTACCTGCTCGGGCCGCTCGGCAATTTCATCGCCGAGGATCTGCACCTCTCCGCCACGCAGACGGGCGTCCTGATCGCTACGCCGCTGCTCGGCGGCTCGATCTTCCGCATCATCATGGGCGGTCTCACCGACCATCTCGGGCCGCGCCGCACCGGGCTGATCGGCATCGCGCTGACCTTCGTGCCGCTGCTGCTCGGCTGGCTGGTGGCCGACACGCTGCCGGCGCTGTTCGGCGTCGCGCTGCTGCTCGGCATCCCGGGGGCCAGCTTCGCCGTCGCCCTGCCGCTCGCCTCGCGCTGGTATCCGCCGCAGTACCAGGGGCTGGTGATGGGCATCGCCGGCGCCGGCAACTCGGGCACCGTCCTGGCCTCGCTGTTCATGCCGCGCATCGCCGCGGCGATCGGCTGGCAGGCGGCCATCGGCGTCGCCATCCTGCCGATGGCGCTGGCCGGCCTGGTCTTCTTCCTGTGCGCCAGGGACAGCTCCAACCAGCCGCCGCCGAAACGCTGGGCCGACTACCTGGCGGTGCTGCGCGAGGCCGACACGGTCTGGTTCTGCCTCTTCTACAGCATCACCTTCGGCGGCTTCGTCGGCCTGGCGAGCTTCCTCGGCGTCTTTTTCCACGACCAGTACCTGGTCGACAAAGTGCGCGCCGGCGATCTCACCGCGCTGTGCGTCTTTGCCGGCAGCTTCATGCGCCCCATCGGCGGCCTGTTCGCCGACCGCTGGGGCGGCATCCGCATGTTGTCCTGGCTCTACGGAGCCGTCGCCGTCCTGCTGGTGGGCATCGCCAGCCTGCCGCCGCTGTGGCTGGCGACGCCGCTCTTCATCGTCGCACTGGCGCTGCTCGGTGCCGGCAACGGCTCGGTGTTTCAGCTCGTGCCGCTGCGCTTCCAGCGCGAGATCGGCGTCATCACCGGCCTGGTCGGTGCCGCCGGCGGCCTCGGCGGCTTCTTCCTGCCGTCGCTGCTCGGCCTGCTCAAGGACCTGACCGGCACCTACGCCAGCGGCTTCGTCGTGCTCGCCGTGCTCTGCCTGTGGGGGATGAGCCTGCTGGTGGCGGTGAGCGGCGCCTGGCGCCTGACCTGGGCGGAGAACGGCGGCCTCGTCCGCTCGCGCGCGACCTGATACGCACGCCGGCGAACGGAGGCAACGTGCGTCAGAACGCCTCGCTGGGAACGGACCCAACATCGCCCTGGAGGGCGCCGCCCCGTCGGCGCCTGTTGGATCGGGGCACGGTCGCGCTATCCAACAGGCGCCGACGGAGCGGCGCCCTCCAGAGAAGCTGCGTGGTGGCGCTGCTGCTCTGCCTGCCGAGCCACGCGACGGCGCAGGCCTATGCACCGGCGGCGCAGGCGCCGTTGCCGCTGCCGGTCGCGCCGTTGACCGTCGACGGGCCGTTCGGCTCCACCGTGCGCCTCGAGATCGCCAACCGCATCCGCGGCGAGTTCGTCGACTGGTTCGCGACGGCGCAGGACGGGCCGTCGCCGAACTATCGCTACAATTTCCTCGGCAACAAGTTTCAGCTCGGCGTGCGCGTCACGCGCGATCCGTACGAACTCTTCGTGCAGTTCCAGGATTCGACCCTCGCCAACATCCCCGACAACGGCATCGGCGTCGGCTCGATCTACTACGCCAACACCATGCGCGGGACGCAGAACGGTGCCATCCTGCGCAATGCGTGGATCGGCGGCAGGAACGTGCTCGGCGTCACCGGCCTGTCCGGGCGCGCCGGGCGACTGCTGTACAGCGACGCGCTCGACGTGCCGGCGACCAACCCGAACCTGAAGTGGATCCAGCTCAATCGCCTCTCGCAACGCCTGCTCGGCCCCTTCGACTACACCCATGTCGGACGCAGCTTCGACGGCGCGCACATCGGCTACGACGTCGGCCTGCTGAACGTCACCGGCTTCGGCTTCGTGCCCACCTACGGCGGCTTCGAGGTCGACGCCAACCGCGAGCTCGACATCGCCCTCGGCGGCCTGGTGCTCAACCTGAAGGAGTCGCAGCTGCTCGGCCCGACCATCGGGCGGCTCTTCTGGACCTACTACGGCGACAACCGCGACGTCGTCTTCCTCGACAACCGGCCGCTCGCCGAGCGCCAGGCCGACGCCGGCATGCCGGCCAACATCCACACCATCGGCGCCCATGTCGCGCGCGTCGAACCCATCGGCCCCGGCGTGGCCGACGGCATGGCCTACGGCTTCGGTCAGCTCGGCGACTGGCAGAGCCTCTCGCAGCAGGCCTGGGCCTACGGTGTCGAGCTCGGCTACCGCTTCCCGCAGACCTTCGCGACGCCGTGGCTGCGCACCGGCATCAACAGCGGCTCGGGCGACACCAACCCCAACGACGGCGTGCACGGCACCTTCTTCCAGCTCCTGCCGACGGCGTGGCTGTACGCGCAGTTCCCCTTCTACAACATGATGAACAACCAGGACGTCTTCGTGCAGACCATCCTCGACCCGCACCCGATGGTGTCCTTCCGGCTCGACGGCCACTGGCTGCGCCTCAACGCCAGCCAGGACTTCGCCTACTTCGGCGGCGGCGCGACGAAGAACGACTTCTTCGGCTACGGCGGCATCAACGGCAAGGGGCGCAGCGAGCTCGCCTACCTGGTGAACTTCATGCTCACCGTCCGCCCGACGGCCTTCATGACCGTCAACGGCTTCTACGCCCACGCCTGGGGCCAGGGCGTCATCAACCAGGCCTTCGTCGGCACCGGCGGCAACTACGGCTTCCTCGAAGTCCTGCTGAACTTCTGAAGAGGAACAGGATTCACACGGAGGAACGGAGCAACGGAGAGTGCGGAGCCGGATGCCGGGGCCGTGCTCCGTTTCTCCGCTTCTCCGTGCGAAAAGGCCTCAGAAGCGCTCGATGTCGAGGCTCGCCCGGTCGTCGCCGCCGGCGGCGTCGCCCTTCTCGAAGTTGTCCCAGCGCGAGTCGCTGGTCGAGGCGATGCCGCGCACCTTGAGCTCGAAGTCGCTCGGGTTCGAGCAGTGCAGCAGGGCTTCGTTGTAGGTAATCAGGCCGCTGCGGAAGAGACCCATCAGCGACTGATCGAAGGTCTGCATGCCGTAGGAGGTGTGGCCCTGGCCGATGACGTCGTGCAGATCACGCGTCTTGGTCTTGTCGGCGATGTACTCCTTGACGCGCGCGCTGGCCACCAGCACCTCTACCGCCGGCACCATGCCGAGGCCGTCGGCGCGCGGGATGAGGCGCTGGCTGACGATGCCGCGCAGCACGCTGGCGAGGATGAGGCGCACCTGGTCGCGCTGGTGGTCGGGAAAGACCGAGATGACGCGGGTGATCGTCTCCTGCGCGTCGAGGGTGTGCAGCGTGCTCATCACCAGGTGGCCGGTCTCGGCGGCGAGGATGGCCGTCTCGATCGTCTCGATGTCGCGCATCTCGCCGACCAGGATGACGTCCGGATTCTGGCGCAGGGCGGACTTGAGCGCCGAGGGGAAACTGACCGCGTCGTAGCCGACCTCGCGCTGGTTGACGAAGCTCAGCCGGTCGGGGTGCTCGTACTCGATCGGATCCTCGATGGTGATGATGTGCGACTGACGGCTGCGGTTGACGTAGTCGATCAGCGCCGCCAGCGTCGTGCTCTTGACGCTGCCGGTGGTGCCGGTGACGAGGATCAGGCCGCGCCGCTCGGTGGCCAGGCGCTCGACCGAGGCCGGCAGGTTGAGGTCGGCGACGTTGCGGATGCGGGTCGGGATGAGCCGGATGACCAGGCTCAGGAAGCCGCGCTGGCGAAAGATGTTGACGCGAAAGCGGCCGAGGTCGGGGTGGGCGTAGGCGAGGTCGACCTGGAAGTCCTGCTCGAGCTTGCGACGGCGCTGATCGTCGAGCATGCCCTCGACGATGTGCTCGATCGTCGCCGCGTCGAGCGGCGCGGCGCCCTCGAGCGGCAGGAAGTCGGCCCGGACCCGGAAGGCCGGCGGCACGCCGACCTTCAGCAACACGTCCGAGGCCTCGTTGCGCACCGCCTCGGCCAGGATCTCGTTCAGTTCCATCGCGCTTGCCGCTCCCCCGCCGCGCGCCGAACCGTCCTGTCGAGGACCGCCGCCGCTACGACGTCGCTTTACTCGCCTTCTTCAGCTCCGGCTCGACCGCCGCGGCGCCCGGCGCGCCCTTGGCCGGCGCCGGCCCGCCGCCGACGCCGAGCTGGATCCGCAACTGCCGGTCGATGGCGTCGGCCGCCTCCGGATGCGCGAGCAGGAACTCCTTGGCGTTCTCACGCCCCTGCCCGATGCGTTCGCCGGCGTACGAGTACCACGCTCCACTCTTCTCAATGAGTCCACGATCCGTGCCAAGGTCGACCAGCTCGCCGACGCGGGAGATCCCCATCCCGTAGAGGATGTCGAACTCTGCTTCTTTGAACGGGGGCGCCATTTTATTCTTCACGACCTTGACCCGGGTGCGGTTACCGACCACCGCCTCGCCCTGCTTGATGGCGCCGATGCGGCGGATATCGAGGCGCACCGAGGCGTAGAACTTCAGCGCATTGCCGCCGGTGGTGGTCTCCGGGTTGCCGAACATGACGCCGATCTTCATGCGGATCTGGTTTATGAAGATCATGATCGTCTGCGAGCGCGAAATGGTGCCGGTGAGCTTCCGCAGGGCCTGCGACATCAGGCGCGCCTGCAGGCCCATCTGCGGTTCGCCCATCTCGCCCTCGATCTCGGCGCGCGGCACCAGGGCGGCGACCGAGTCGACCACCAGGACGTCGATGGCGCCGCTGCGCACCAGCGTCTCGGCGATCTCCAGTGCCTGCTCGCCGTTGTCGGGCTGGGCGATGAGCAGATCCTCGATGCGCACGCCGAGCTTGCGCGCGTAGCTGACGTCGAGGGCGTGCTCGGCGTCGACGAAGGCGCAGACGCCCCCGGTGCGCTGCGCGCAGGCGACGGCCTGCAGCGCCAGGGTGGTTTTGCCGGAGGACTCCGGCCCGTAGATCTCGACGACGCGGCCGCGCGGCAGGCCGCCGACGCCGAGCGCGACGTCGAGGCCGAGCGAGCCGGTCGACACCACCGGCACGTCCGGTACCACGGCGTTGTCGCCGAGCTTCATGATGGCACCCTTGCCGAATTGCTTCTCGATCTGGCTGACGGCGAGATCGAGCGCGCGCTCGCGATTGGTGTCGACTGCCATGCTGTGCACCTCCACGGGCCCGATACCCACGCCGCGGTTCATCCCGCAATGGCGCGCGCGCATCGAGCACACCCCTCTACCCAGTGATTGGACCCAGTTCGTATAGCAGCTTCCCGCCGCCGCAGGGAGAGGGCGAGTCCTCAGCGGCGCAGGATGGCCGAGGCGGCCGGATCCTCGCCGAGTTGCGCGCGGCGGACCCAGTCGAGGGCGATCTGCGAAGTCAGCAACTTCACCCAGTCGCGCGTGCCCCACAGCTGGTAGCGGCGGCTGCGCGTGCCGGTCGGGCCGTCGAGGGCGATGCACACCGTTCCGACCGGCTTGTCGGGCGTGCCGCCGTCGGGCCCGGCGATGCCGGTGGTGGCGAGGCCGAGCGTCGCCCCGACCAGGCGCCGCGCCCCGCGCGCCATCTCCTCGGCCGTCTCACAGCTCACCGCGCCGTGCTGCGCCAGGGTCGCGGCGCGCACGCCGAGCACCGACTCCTTGACGGCGTTCTGGTAGGCGATGACATCCGCCAGAAGATAGTGCGAACTGCCCGGCACGTCGGTGAGGCGGTGGCCGATCAGACCGCCGCTGCACGACTCCGCCACGGCGATGGTGGCGCCCGCCGCGGCGAGCAGGCGGCCGACCTCGGCCTCCATCGTCGTATCGCCCTCGCCGTAGCAATACGGCGCCAGGCGCGCGCGCAGAGTCGCGGCGGCGGCGGCCAGGCGACGGTCGACGTCGCCCGGCGGCCCCTGCACGGTGACGCGCAGGGAGATCTGCGGAAAAGCGGCGCGAAAGGCGAGGCGCGCCTCGGCGGGGTCGAGGGTGCCGGCGACGAGCTCGTCGAGCGCCGATTCGCTGATGCCGAAGGTCTGGAAGGTGTGGCTGCGGTACTCGTCGACGCCGCCGCGCGCGCCGCGCAACCACGGCAGCACCGAGTCGGCGAGCATCTGCTTCATCTCGCGCGGCACGCCGGGCAGGACGATGCCGTGCACCGGGCCGTGCGCCGCGGTGAGGGTCAAGCGAAAGCCGGGCGCCGTGCCGAGCCCATTGGGGATGATTTCGGCGCCGAGCGGAAACATCGCCTGCTTGAGATTGTTCTCCGGCATCTCGCGGCCCATGGCGGCGAACATCTGGCGGATGCGGTCGGCGACCGCCTGCTCCATGCGCAGCGGCACGCCGGCGACCGCGGCGACGGTCTCGGTGGTGAGATCGTCGGCGGTCGGGCCGAGGCCGCCGGTACTGATGATCACGTCGGTCTGCGTCATTGCCTGGCGCCACGCCCAGGCGATGCGCTCCGGGTAGTCGCCGACGACGAGCACGGCGGCGACGTCGATGCCGATGGCCACCAGGTGGTCGGCGATGAAGTTGGCGTTGGTGTCGAGCGTCCGACCGGTGGTCAGCTCATCGCCGGTGCTGAGGATGGCGGCACGCATGGGGGCTCCCTCGACGTGGCAGGCGCCGCGGCCGGCACGCCGCCGCGGTCAGGTGAAGAGCCACGCGGCGAGAACCCGCGTGACCACGTTGCTGTACAACCCCGACACCACGTCGTCGAGCACCACCCCGGCGCCGCCCGGCATGTCGCGATCGATGGCGTTGGCCGGATACGGCTTGAGCACATCGAGGGCGCGGAAGACGAAGAAGGCGATCAGCGTGTGCTCCCAGGTCGGCGCCAGGAACAGCGTCGCGCCGAGATAACCGACGATCTCGTCGAGAACGATCTTGTGGCTGTCGTGTTCGGCGAATTGCGTTTCGGCGCGCCCCGCGATCCAGCACGCCGCCGCGACCATGGCGACGTACATCGCGAGATAGAGCGGCACCGAAATGTGGCGCACCTCTGCGTAAAGCCAGAAGAGCGGGAACGCGACCAGCGTCCCGAAGGTGCCCGAGGCGAACGGGATATAGCCGACGTATCCGCCGGAGGCGAGGAAGGTAATGAGGCGGCGCATCGCGTAGACGACGGCCGCCCTATCGGCGGGGGGCGCGCACGTCAAGCGCGCCCCGGTGCCGTCAGCGCGCCATCAGGCGGCGAATCGCGGCGAAGCGCTGATTCTCTTTGCGCAGGCGGACGATCTCGACCTCGAGCTTGCGCACCAGCGCGCCGACGTCGCCGAGTGCCGCGGCGGCGCGCTGCAGCGAGCCGAGGGCCGCGCCGCCACTCGCCGCGCCGAGGCCGCGCCGACGCCGCGGCGCCAGCGTCGCGCCGCGCTTGCGGGCGACGCGGTAGTAATTCGCCGCCACGGTGCCCTGCTGCCGGCCGGTCTTTTGCGCCAGGCGCTTGAAGGCTTCCGTGCGACCGATCTTGTCTGCCGCGACGAGCTTCTCGATCTGGTCGAAGGTTTCGGTCCCGATCGAGCCGCGCTTGCCGGGTTTCTGCTTCGTCGTTTTCGCTGTCTTCGTCGCCATCTTCGTCGCCATGTCACACCCCTTCATCTTGTGAATGCGGAACTAACATACATTCGAGTCAATGAGTTCCTCATAGCGTACAACGGATTGCAACCGCGCGGAGTAGATTTCCGTGCGCCGCCGCGGCGCCGAGCGCGATGGCCGGGGCGCTGCTGCGGCGCGGGCTGGCGTCGCCGGCGCGATTTCGGGTAGGGTTCGGCCCGATGATCACCATCACGCGCCAGATCGCCGAGTGGGTGGCCAAGCCGGACGCCCCGCCACGGCGCGTGCTGGAGGAGGCCAAGAACCAGATCCTCGGCATGCTCGCCGCCGTGCACGCCGGCCATTTCAGCGACGCCGGCCGCATCGTCATGCGCGCCGCCAAGGAGTGGTCCGGCGGCAAGGAAGCGACGCTGATCCCCAGCGGCGAGCGCACCGCGGTGCACTACGCCCTGGCGGCCAACTCCGCCCTCGCCCTGGCGCTCGACTACGACGACTATATGTTCGGCGCCCGCACCGGCCCGGCGGCGGTGCTGACGACCCTGGCGGTGGCCGAGAAGGTCGGCGCGAACGGCGTCGAGTTCCTCACCGCCCAGGTGCTGGCCAACGAGGTCGGCGGCCGCCTCGGCCTGGCGACCTCGCTGGCGGTCGGCGACGCGCCGATGGCGAGCTTCGTCAGCCTCGCCGCCGGCGCCGTCGTTGGCGCCTCGCTGATGAAACTCGACGCGGCGCAGACCGAGCACGCTCTCGGCCTGGCGCTGGCGCAGGCGACGGCGATGCCGTCGGCGGCGGTCTTCGGCTCCGAGGCGAAGGTGGTGGCGACGGCGCTGACGGCGCCGATCGGCGTCCAGGCGGCGGAGCTGGCGGCGAACGGGCTGCGCGGCGCGCACGATGCGATCGGCGGCGAGGGCGGCCTGTTCCAGCGCGTCGGGCAGCCGATTCTGCCCGCCGCCTGCGGCGCCCTCGGCAAGGTGTGGCTGACCGAGAGTCTCGGCTACAAGCTCTACCCCGGCTCACCGTATCTGGCGGCGGCGATCGACTGCGTGCTCGGCTTGGTGCGCCAGCATCACCTCGACCCGCGCAAGGTGCAGGCGGTGCACGTCGCCGCCGGCCCGCACACGCTGGCGATGGACGCGCGCTCGGCGCCCTACGTGCACGGCGCCGAGTCGCTGCCGTCGACGCTGACCCAGTCGGTCGCCTACTGCGTCGCCGCGGCGCTGGTCGAACGCGAACTGTCGCCGCGCCAGTTCACCCGCGAGCGCATCGCCAACCCGGTCGTCTGGGAGGTGGTGGGCAAGGTGCGGTTGTCGCTCGACGACGAGTTGGCGCGCCGCGCCCGCGACCGCTCGCCGCTGCGCGTCGTCGGCGACGACGGCTCGAGTGCACAGCTCTTCGACCTCGCTGCCTGCGACATCAACGCCTACAAGTCCACCTTCCCGGCGCGCGTGCGCATCGCGCTCGACGGCGGCCGCAGCATCGACGCCGAGCAGGACACGCCGATCGGCAGCGGCGCCCGCCCGTTCGACGACCGCCGCAAGGCCGTCGAGGACAAGTTCCGCCGCGAGACCCGCTTCATCCTGCGCAAGGAACGCATGGAGAAGGCGATCGACCTGGTGCATCACCTCGAGGACGCCGGCGCCGCGCAGGTCCGCGAACTCGCCCGCCTGGTCTGCTCCGAGAAGAGCTGAGCCCCCGCCAGCGCGCTTCCGGCTGGAGCCGCGGGTGGGGAGTGGCGCTCAGCGGCGACGCGCCAGCGCGGCGCGGAGGCGCGCCTTGGTCGCCGGCGCGCACCATGCCGGCACGATGCGCTCTGCGAAATCGCGCTGCTGCGCGGCGCTCAGCGCCCGCACGCCCGCGTGCAAGGCGCGCTTGGTGGCGACGTAGGTTTCGGCCGGCGACGCCGCCAAGCGCGCCAGCGCGGCGCGCGCCGCCGTCGGCGCGTCCGCCGCCACCTCGTCGACCAGGCCGAGCGCGCAGGCGGTGAGCGGATCGTACAGGCCCGCCTCGAGCACCACCCGTTCGATATGCCGCCGCGGCACGCGGTCGCGCACCAGAGCGAGGATGGCGGGCGGAAACTCCAGCCCGAGCGCGACCTCGTTGAGTCCGAGGCGCAGCTGCGGCTGGTCGGCCGCGACCCGCCAGTCGCAGCACAGGGCCAACACGCAGCCACCGGCGATGGCGTGGCCGTCGATGCAGGCCACCGTCGGGCCGGGATAGTCGTACAGGGCCCCGATCAGCGTATCGAGCAGGCGCAGAAACGGCGCCATGCCGGCTTCGTCGAGCGCCGTCACCTCGTGCAGGTTGAGGCCGGCGCAGAAGACGCCGTCGGCGCCGCGCAGCAACAGCGGCCGGCCGCCGGCCTCGCGCAACGCGTCGAGCAGCCGCTCCATCAGCTCGCGACTGAGCGCGTTGCGCCCCGGCGCGCGGATCACCAGCTCGTACGTCTCGTCCGCCATGCCACGCCCGTACCACGCGCCGCCGCGAGCGGGAATCGCGCCGCGGCGGGCGGTGCGGCGTGGCTCAGGCCAGGTGCCACTCGTCGCCGGCGTGGGTGACGGCGCCGTCGCGTTCGAGTTTGCGCAGATGGGCGTTGACCGACATGGCGGCGGCGGCGTGCAGGAACTCGGGGACATCGGCGTAGATACGGCGCACCATGGCGGGGACCGTGCTCTCGCCGCCGCGCAGCGCGGCCAGGATCTGCTGGTCGCGCAGGGCGCGGTGGGCGAGATACGATTCGATCTTCGCCTGCGGCGTGTACACTGCGGGGCCGTGCGCCGGGTAGATCACGGCGACATCGAGCGTCAGCAGGCGGCGCAACGAGGCGAGGTAGTCGCCGAGGTCACCGTCGGGCGGGATCACCGTCGTGCCGGCGCCGAGGACGACGTCGCCGGTGAACAGGGCGCGCTCCTCCGGCATGTACCAGCAGAGATGGTCCCAGGCGTGGCCGGGGGTCCACAGCGCCTGCAGCGTGGCGCCGTCGGTACACAGCTCCGAACCCTCGTCGACGGCGTCCGGCGCCAGGTCGCCGTCGAGCTTGTCCCACGGCTTCTTCGCCACCGGCAGGTCGCCGAAGCGCTGGCGGACGCCGGCGACGCCGCCGATGTGGTCGGCATGGCCGTGCGTCAGGACGATGCCCTGCAGGCCCTCGCCGCCGCGCGTCTCGAGCAGGCCGCGCTCGAGCAGCGGCAGGTACTGCGGCACGCCCTGGCCGGTGTCGAGCAGCAGCGGCCGCTTGCCGGTGCCGATCAGGTAGGTGTTGGTGCCCGGGCCGGTGAAGGGGCCGGGATTCTGGCCGAGGACGACCGTGACCCGCTCCGACCACACGGCGATGTCGGGCATGTGCATGCCGATCATGGTGTCGGTCACCACCCGCGTCGGTGCGTCGCTCATGACCTACGCCCTGGGCATCAGCGCGACCGCGGCAGGCCGAGGACGCGCTCGGCGATGATGTTGCGCTGGATCTCGGAGGAGCCGGCGGCGATGGTGCGGCCGCGTGAGTACAACATCAGGTGCGGCCAGCGGCCCTCGTCGAGGGCGTGCGGCGATCCGGCGAGCAGCTGGCCGAAGGGACCGGTGAGGGCGACGAAGTTCTCGAGCATCCGCTGATACATCTCACTCCAGAAGAGCTTCTCCACCGAGCCCTCCGGACCCGGCGTGCCGCCGCGCAGGACCCCGGTGAGGTTGCGCAGCGCCGTGTACTTCATCGCCGCGCTGTCGATCACCGCGGCGGCGAGGTGCTGGCGCGCCAGCGGTTGCGCGGCCAGCGGCGCCGCTGCCGGCCCGCGGCGGGCGAGGTCGAGCAGGTCCTCGAGCGCGACGCGCGACTGCAACTGCCGACTGTAGGTGAGCGTCTGCCGCTCGTGCATGAGCGTGGCGATGGTGATGTCCCAGCCGCCGTTGACGGCGCCGACGACGTTGGCGCGCGGCACGCGCACGTCCTCGAAGAACACCTCGTTGAAGTCCTCGTCGCCGTTGATCTGGCGCAGCGGCCGCACGGTGACGCCCGGGCTGTGCATGTCGACGAGCAGAAAGGTGATGCCCTTGTGCTTCGGCGCCTCGACGTCGGTGCGCACCAGCAGCATGCACCAGTCGGCGTAGCGCGCGAAGCTGGTCCACACCTTCTGGCCGTTGACGACGAAATCGTCGCCGTCGAGCACGGCGCGGGTCTTCAACGCCGCCAGGTCCGAGCCGGCATTGGGCTCCGAGAAGCCCTGGCACCAGATCTCGTCGGCGGCGAGAATTTTCTGCAGATGGCGCTGCTTCTGCGCTTCGGTGCCATGCGCGATGAGCACCGGGCCCCCCATGGTCAAGCCGGCGAGGTTGATCAACTGCGGCGCCCGCGCCCGCGCCATTTCTTCCTGGAAGATGATCTGCTCGTTCAGCGAGGCACCGCGGCCACCATAGGCGGCGGGCCAGTGCACGCCGCACCAGCCGGCCTCGTACAGCCGGCGCTGCCACGCCTTGCCGTGCGCCACCCACGCCGCCAGGGCCGGCGGTTCCGCGGCGGGAGGATTGGCCTCCAGCCAGACGCGCAGATCGCTACGAAAGCGCTCTTCAGCCTGGGAGTAGGCGAAATCCATGGCTGGTGGCTAGCCCGACCGCACCGACCGGTCAACGTGCCATCGCCGCCGCGCCCGCGTCACGCACTCGTCGCCCGTGCGAGAACGCACGGCATCGCGGCAGCGCGGTGCAGGGCGGCGATCGATTTGGCGTCGTCGATCTCGCCGCAGCCGATCATCTCGAGGGCACGCGCGAACGGGACGCGGCTGACGCTCAGCACCTCGTCGCTGTCGAGTTGCTGGGCCAACTGCGACAGGCCGCGCGCCAGGAACAGGTGGATGCGCTCGTCGCAGAATCCGGGCGTGGTGAGGATGCTGCCAAGCCCCGTCCACCGCGTCGCCGTCAGGCCGGTCTCCTCGCGCAGCTCGCGCCGGGCGCACACCTCCGGCGCTTCGCCCGGCTCCAGCGTGCCGGCCGGCACCTCCCAGATGTAGCCGCCGGCGGCGTGGCGATACTGGTGCAGCAGCGCCACCTGATCCTCGTCATCGACGGCGACGATCGCCGCCGCGCCGGGATGGTGCACGATCTCGAGCAGGACGCGGTCGCCGGTCGGCAGCAACGCGTCCTCGAGCCGCAGGGTGATGATGCGGCCGCGGTAGATCTCGCGTCCGTCCGCCATACGAGGGACGGCTAGCACGTGCCGCGCGGGCGGCCAACGCGGCCCCCAGGCTTGACCGCCGCCCGGCCGTGCGGTCGGATGGTGCCCATGCGCCCCATCGCCGTTTCGACCCTGTGCGCTCTCCTGCTCCTGCCCGTCGCCGCGCCGGCCTTCGACCTCGACGACGTCGCCGCCCGCGCCGCGACGCTTGCCGGCGAGCCTTACGCCGAGCGGCCGAAGAAAGTGCCGGACTGGATGCTCGTCGGCTCGCTCACCTACGACCAGTGGCGCGACATCCGCTTTTGCCCCGACCAGGCATTGTGGAAGGAGAAGAACCTGCCGTTCCAGGTGCAGTTCTTCCACCCCGGCCTCTACTACGACCGCACCATTCAGGTGCACACCATCGACGCCGACGGCGTCCACCCGGTGCCGTTCTCGCCCGAGCGCTTCGACTACGGCAAGAACACCTTCGCCGACCGCATCCCGACCGACGTCGGCTATGCCGGGCTGCGCATTCACTACCCGCTGCGCGACCCCAACTACCTCGACGAGCTGATCGTCTTCCTCGGCGCCAGCTACTTCCGCGCCCTCGGCCGCGACAACGTCTACGGCCTGTCGGCGCGTGGCCTGGCGATCGACACTGTCGAGCCGTCGGGCGAGGAGTTCCCGTCGTTCATCGAGTTCTGGCTCGAGACGCCGGCGCCGGAGGCGAACCACGTCGTGCTGTACGCGCTGATGGACAGCCGCAGCGTCGCCGGCGCCTACCGCTTCGACATCAAGCCCGGCGAGCAGACGCAGGTCGACGTGCAGGCCAGGCTCTTCCCGCGCCGCCAGGTGGCGAAGCTCGGCATCGCGCCGGTGACCAGCATGTTCTTCTTCGGCGAGAACACGCCGCGCCACTTCGAGGACTTCCGCCCCGAGGTGCACGACTCCGACGGCCTGCTGGTGCACTTCGCCGGCGGCGAGTGGCTGTGGCGACCGCTCGACAACCCGACGCGCATCAACGCCAACAGCTTCGCCACCACCGACCCGCGCGGCTTCGGCCTGATGCAGCGCGACCGCACGTTCGCCAGCTACCAGGACATCGAGACGCGCATGGAGCTGCGGCCGAGCGTCTGGGTCGAACCGCAGGGCGATTGGGGCGCCGGCCACATCGAGCTGGTCGAAATTCCCACCACCACCGAGCTGGTCGACAACGTCGTCGCCTTCTGGGTGCCCGACGCGCCGCTGCAGCCCGGCAAGGCGCTGGCCTTCGCCTATCGCCTGTTCTGGTCCGGCGATGATGTGCAGCGCCCGCCCGCCGGCCGCGCCGTGGCGACGCGGCGCGACCGCGGCACGGTGCCGGGCGGCTACCGCTTCGTCATCGACTTCGACAGCGAGCGTCTGCGCGCCGTGCCCGTCGATCGGCCGCCGACCGGCGTCGTCACCGCCGGACCCGGCATCGACGCCGGCGAAGTGCTCGATCAACACGTGGTGAAGAACCCCGCCACCGGCGGCTGGCGCCTGTCGTTCCAGATGAAGCCCAAGCGCAGCGGCCCGATCGAGCTGCGCGGCTTCCTGACCGAGAACGGCGACGTGCTGACCGAGACCTGGTCTTACGGGCTGCTGCAGTAGGCGGCACGATGCTGAAGGACGTGCCCAGGGAAGCGGTCTGGATCATGGCGCTGTTCGTCGCCTTCATGATCGTCGGCGTCGGCTTCGCGCTGCTCGTGCCGCACCTGTTCGGGCCGGAGGTGCTGCAGCCGGTGAGCCCGCCGGCGAGTCCGCCGCCGGCCCTGCCCTGATGGCCGCACCGGCCCGGCGCTTCACTCGCTACGCCTGGGGCGTCCTGGCCAGCAATCTGGCCGTCATTGCGTGGGGCGCCTTCGTGCGCGCCAGCGGCTCGGGCGCCGGCTGCGGTAACCATTGGCCGCTGTGCAACGGCGCGGTGGTGCCGCGTGCGCCGGCGCTGCAGACGCTGATCGAGTTCGGCCACCGCGCCAGTAGCGGCCTGGCGCTGCTGCTGGTCGTCGGCCTGGTGCTCGGCGCCCGGCGCGCCTTCCCCGCCAGGCACCCGGCGCGGCGCGCCGCGGCGTGGTCGGGGGTGTTGATCCTCATCGAGGCGTTGATCGGCGCCGGACTGGTGCTGCTCGAATACGTCGCCGACGACACCCGCGTCGCGCGCGGCTACTGGGTGGCAGGCCATCTGCTCAACACGTTTCTCTTGGTCGGGGCGCTGACGCTGACCGCCTGGTGGGCGCACGACGGCCGGTCGCCGCGCTGGCGCGGCAACGGCGGACTCGCCGCCGCGCTGCTCGCCGCCGGCGCCGGCGTGCTGCTGGTCGGGGTCAGCGGTGCGGTCACCGCCCTCGGCGACACGCTCTTCCCGGTGGCGACGCTGGCGGAAGGCAAAGCGCTGACCTTCTCCCCCAGCGCGCACGTCTTCGTCCGCCTGCGCATCTGGCATCCGCTCCTGGCCGTCGGCGTCGGCGTCGGCGTCGCCCTGGCCGCGCTGCATGCCGTGCGGCGGCGCCCGACGCCGCTCATCCGCCGCCTCGCCGCGACGCTGGTGCTGCTCTGGCTCGCGCAGCTCCTGCTCGGCGCCGTCAACGTCGCGCTGCTCGCGCCGATCGGCGTGCAGCTCGCGCACCTGCTGTTGTCGGACGCGATCTGGATCGTGCTCGTCGTGCTGGCCGCCGCGGCGCTGGCGGAATCGCCCTCACCCTGACCCGCTGCCCGGGTCCAGCGGCCGCGGCGCGGCCGCCGCGCCACTACCCCCAGCCCGCGAACAGCCGCTTGCGCAACATCAGCGGCACCAGGATCAGGGCCCCGAGGGCGGCGAGCGCGGCGACGAACTGCGGCGAGCCGAGATCGAGCAGTGCGTCGCCGAAGAAGGTGTAGGCGAAGACGCGCGGCGTCAGCCCGCCCAGCACCGCCGCGGCATAGGACAGCAGCGGCACGCGGGACAGCCCGGCGCCGTAGCTCACCGGGGTCATCGGCACCAACGGCACCAGGTGCAGGACGAAAATCAGCCCGGCGCCCCACTCGGCGTCCTGCAGCTTCTGCAGCCGCGCCGGCAGGCGACCCTGCAGGCGGCCCTGAACGAAGTCGCGGCCCAGCCCGCGCGCCAGGCCGAAGGTCAGCAGCGCCGCGAGGAGGCCGCCGACGACCGCGTACAGCGTGCCCAACCACGGTCCGAACACCAGTCCGGCGCTGACGAAGAGCAGGATCGACGGCAGGAAGACGAACGGCCGCACGGCACCCAACGCGATGAATGCCAGCGGTGCCAGCACCCCCCAGGCCTGCACCGTCTGACGCACCGCCTCTGGCGACAGCGGCACGGTGCGCAAGATCACGAAGGCGCCCGCCGCCGTGCCGGCGAGGACGCCGAGAAACAGTCCAAAGCGCCAGCCTGCGCCCGCGGTGGTAGTCGTCTGCACGTCCTCAGCCGTAGAGGGTGACGCCGGGTCCGGCAAGCCCCTCGCCCCGCCCGACGCCGCCGCCGAAACCGCCGCCGCGTTGCGCCGCGAATAGGAGGCCACGACCTCCCCATGGAGTGCGCCTTGCCGGCCGGCGCGGCGGCGGAGTACAGTCCGTCCGCTTTCCAGGATCCCGTCATGTCGCAGTACGTTCCAGAGGCCGGCGCGTCGCCCGAGATCGAGCGCCGCGACCAGTTGATCGACGCCTTCGTCGCCACCTCGAAGCCGGCCGCGCAATGGCGCATCGGCAGCGAGTACGAAAAGGTCGCGGTGCGCCGCGCCGACGGGCAGGCGGTGCCCTTCGACGGGCCGCAGGGCATCGAGCGACTGCTCATGGGCCTCGCCGACCGCTACGGCTGGGAGCCGCTCGAGGACGAGGGGCGCATCATCGCCCTGGCGGGTAGCAAGGCGTCGATCACCCTCGAGCCCGGCGGGCAGGTCGAGCTGAGCGGCGAGCTGTGCGACAGCGTGCACTGTGCCGCCGCCGAGTTCGCCGAGCACATCGACCAGATCGTCTCGGTCGGCGACTCGCTCGACATCGCCTTCCTCGGCCTCGGCATGCAGCCGTTGACGCGCGTGCCCGATTTTCAGCGTGTGCCGAAAAAGCGCTACGCGATTATGTGGCCGCACATGGCGCGCGTCGGCACGCTCGGGCAGCGGATGATGACGCAAACCGCCACCGTGCAGGTCAACCTCGACTACGCCAGCGAGGCCGACGCGATGCTCAAGCTGCGCGTCGCCATGGGTACGGCGTCGCTGTTCACGGCGATGTTCGCCAACTCGCCGCTCAGCGACGGCGACCTGAACGGCTACAAGACACTGCGCGGCCACATCTGGACCGACACCGATCGCGCCCGCTGCGGCCTGCTGCCGTTCGTCTTCCGCGCCTCGGCCGGTTTCGAGGACTACGTCGACTGGGCGCTCGACGTGCCGATGTACTTCATCGTCCGCGACGGCGCCTGGTCCGACATGACGGCGCTGACCTTCCGCCAGTTCCTGCGCGACGGGCATCGCGGCCAGCACGCGACGATGGCCGACTGGTCGGCGCACCTGACGACGCTGTTCCCCGAGGCGCGCCTGAAGGGCTACCTCGAGCTGCGCGGCGCCGACAGTCAGGCGCCGGAGTTGATGCTGGCGCTGCCGGCGCTGGCGAAGGGGCTGTTCTACGAAGCCGACTGCCTGCAGGCGGCGTGGGATCTCGTCAAGGCGTGGACCTGGGAGGAGCGCCTGACGCTGTGGCAGGACGTCCACAAACAGGCCCTGCAGGCGCGCATCCGTCGCCACCCCCTGACCGACATCGCGCGCGAGCTGGTGGCGATCGGCGTCGAGGGCCTGCGCCGCCAGCGCGTGCTCGACGCGCGCGGCCAGGACGAGTCGATCTATCTCGAACGCCTCACGGAGCAGGTGGGCCTCGGCCGCTGTCCGGCCGACGCGCTGATCGAGAAGTGGCTCGGCGAATGGCACGGCGACATGCAGCGCCTGATCGCCGGGAGCTCCTACCGGATCGCGGCGTGAGCCGCCGCGCGTTCGCGCTGCCGCTCGCCGGCGTCGGCGCCGCGACGCTGCTCGCCTACGCCCCGGCGCTCTCGGCGTCGTTCCAGTTCGACGACTACGCGCGCCTGTTCGACAACCCGGCGCTGCCGGCCGGCGACTGGTGGACGGCGCTGCTGTGGCTCGGCGGCTCGCGCCTGCTGCCGTCGCTGACCCTGGCAGTGACGTATGTCGTGCAACGCTCGGCGGTGTTCGCCGGGCTGTTCAGCATCTGGGCGGTGGTCTGCTACCTGCGCGCCCGCATGCAATTCCCCAGCTGGGACCGCGGGCGTATCGCCCGCAGCGCAGCGCGCTACGCGGCGGGCGAGACGCCCGCGGTCCCAGCTCGCAGACTCCATGCGGCGACACGGTGGTATCTCGGCTCGCTCCTCCTCGCCGTCTGCGCCGTGCTCTCCAAAGAAAACGCCGTCTGCCTGCCGGTGCTGATCGTGCTGATCGAAGTGGTCGCCTTCGGCGGGCGGCCGTGGCGACGCCTGCTGCTGCGTGGCGCGCTCATCGTCGCGCTACTGCTTGTGCTGCCGCTCGGCTGGAAGGTGGCGACCTGGCGGCCGATGCTGCCCGGCCCGCAGCCGCCGTCGATCGGTGAGCGGTTGCGCGGCGCGCTCTTCGCCGCCGGCGACGGGGCGCCGGCGGCGAGGCCGCTGACCTACGCGCTCACCCAGTGCGTGGTGGTGCCGCGGTACTTCTCGCTGGTGGCGCTGCCGTGGCGGCTCAACGTCGACCACGACGTCCGGCTCGAATCCGCCCTGTCGCCGGCGGTCGCCGGCGGTGCGCTGTTGCTCGCTGCGTTGCTCGCCGCCGGCGTCGCCGTGGCGCGTCGCGCGCCGCTGCTCGGGCTCGGCGTGTTGTGGGTGTTCGCCGCCCTCGCCGTCGAGTCGAGCCTGCTGCCGATTCCCGACGTGATGATGGAGCACCGCATGGACTTGGCGATGCCGGGCGTCGCCCTGCTCGCCGCGCAGGCCGTAGCCTCGGGTCGCGCCCGGGCGCCGCGCACGACGGCGGCGGCCGAGAATCTCGCCATCGCCCGCGAACAGCTGGGCCAGGCGCCGGACTTGCCTTGCGATCCTCAGCCCGCCCAGCCAGTGTACGAGCAATGATCTCGACCGACGTTGCATCGGCGCCGCCCCGGCGCGGAAAGGGACCGTGGTTGGTAACGCTGTGCCTGCTCGGGCTCGGCGCCTGCCGATCCGAACCGGCCGCCGCGCCCACCCCGACGGCGCTCGCGCCGACGGCGACGAACGTCACCACGACCGCGCCGGCGCGCGTCGGTGCCGGCGATCCGCCGTTGCTCGAGGCCGCCGCCGCCGGCGACGCCGCCGCCATGGCGCGACTGCTCGAGGGCGGCGCCGACGTCAACCTCGCCGACGGCGCCGGCCGGCACCCGTTGATGCTGGCGGCCGGTGAAGGCCACACGGCGGTGGCGCAGACGCTGCTCAGCCGCGGCGCGCAGGTCAACGCGGCCGACGAGACCGGCGCTACGGCGCTGCTGCGCGCCGCCATCGGCGGCCACCTGGCGGCGGTGAAGCTGCTGCTCGGCAACGGCGCCGACCCCAAACTGCACGACTCGCAGGGACTCTCGCCGCTCATCGCCGCCGCCCTGAAGGGCCACACGCCGGTGGTCGAGGCGCTCCTCGACGCTGGCGGCGACGCCAACGAGCGCACCCGGGACGGCTGGACGCCGCTGATGGCCGCCGCCAGCGAGGGACAAGCGGCGGCGGCCAAGGTGCTGCTCGCCCGCGGCGCGCAGGTCAACGCGACGCGGCCGGACGGCTGGACGCCACTCATGATCGCCGCCGACGACGACTACGTGGAGGTCGTCACCCTGCTGCTCGCCGCCGGCGCCGACAAGGCAGCCAAGAACGGCGACGGCGAGACGGCGCTCGACCTCGCCGAGTCGTGGGAGAACGAGGACACCATCGCCGTGCTGACACAGGGCGCCGCCAAGCCCTGAGAGCCGCGCGTGCCCGATCCGATCAGCCTGCGCACGCGGCCGACGGCCGTTGGCGATCGTCTCCCCGACCACCTGGCGGTGCAGCGCCGGGCCGCTAAACCGCATCGCGGCCCCGGCCTGCACGTCGCCCTGTTCATCGCCACGTTCGCCACCGCGGCGATCAGCAACGCGATGATGCAGGGGGTCGACGTCTTCTCCGACCCCGCCGGCATTGCCGCTGGCATGCCCTACGCCCTGGCGCTGGTGGCCATCCTGCTGGCGCACGAGATGGGCCACTACGTCCTGGCGCGCGTCCACGACGTCGACGCGACGCTGCCCTACTTCATCCCCGCCCCGCCGGGCATCTTCTTCATCGGCACGCTCGGCGCCTTCATCCGCATGCGCAGCCTGCCGCGTGACCGGCGGGCGCTGTTCGACGTCGGCGCCGGCGGCCCGTGGGCGGGCATCGTCGCGGCGCTGCCGACGCTGGTCCTCGGTCTGGCGCTATCGGAGGTGCTGCCCGGCGACCCCGCTCACGAGGCGGGTCTGTTCCTCGGCGACTCCCTGCTTTTCCAGGGCCTCACCTGGCTGGTGCTCGGCGTCTCGAGCAGCGAGGCGACGATCATCCTGCATCCGATCGCGCTGGCCGGCTGGGTCGGACTCCTGGTCACGGCGCTCAACTTGTTGCCGATCGGCCAACTCGACGGCGGACACGTCGTATACGCCGCCTTCGGCGCGCGCTGGCACCGCTGGATCTCGCTCGGCACGCTGGTGTTCCTGATCGTCCTCGGCCTCGGCGGCGCGGCGACCTGGCTGGTGTGGGCGGCGCTGCTGACGTTGCTCGGCCTGCGCCATCCGCGCATCGTCGACGTCGATACGCCGCTCGACGGGCGGCGGCGGCTCGGCGCCGTGGCGACGCTGCTGCTCTTCGTGCTGACGTTCATGCCCGAGCCGCTGTCCTTCAAGAGCCCGCTGCCGCCGATCGAGCGCGACCCTGACGCCATCCCGGTGCACGCGCCCGCGGTGCCGCGCCGCGGAGGCTCCTGGACGTGAGCCCGCGGCCGAGCTGGGACGAGTACTTCATGACCATCACCCGCGAGGTGGCGGAACGCTCGACGTGCACGCGCGCCAAGGTCGGCGCCGTCATCGTGCGCGACCGCAGCATCCTCGCCACCGGCTATAATGGCGCGCCCGCCGGGCTGCCGCACTGCCTCGACGTCGGCTGCCTCGTCTACCGCTCGCAGACCCCCGACGGCGGCGGCGAGGAGAACTGCTTCCGCACCATCCACGCCGAGATCAACGCCATCGCCCAGGCGGCGAAGAACGGCGTGGCGATCCGCGACGCGGCGATCTACATCACCCACACGCCGTGCATCCACTGCTTCAAGGTGCTCCTCAACACTGGGACGACGCGCATCTGCTTCGCCACGCCGTACAAGCTCGAGACGCTGGCGGAGATGCGCGCGCACGCGCCGCAGGTGGAGTTGCTGCAGATCCCCTCACCCCGAGGGGATCCATACGGGTAGCGCGGCGTGACACGGTCCCCTCTCCCGGCGGGAGAGGGTCAGGGTGAGGGAATCACAACCGGAGCCAGTCCCTACGGTTGCAGGCGCGCCACCTTCCAGCCGCGCGGCGTGCGCGTGAACACCTCGCGGTCGTGCATGCGGAACGGCCGTTGCGTCCAG
>JANNRA010000178.1:0-7782 GCA_031401035.1 bacterium
GGCCGTGGCGCCTGGCGCGCCGCTGGGCGGCTGACGCCGCTCCTGGAGGGCGCCCCTGCGTGGGCGCCTGTTGCTTCGTGTCGCCGGCGCCCCATGCAACAGGCGCCCACGGGGGGGCGCCCTCCAATCGGCCTCTGGCAGCCGCGCCAGAGCGCCATCGGCGCGACGCCGCGATCGACAATATTCGCCCGTTGGTCCCCGGCGGCTGCCGACGCGATGCCATGTCCTCAGCAGTGCAAGCCGCGTCGGCTTGGTACACCGCGTGCTTCAAAGCGTCGCCGGGCAGATGGAGATGACACACCGCATGACCGGGATCCGCAACAATCGGGGCATGGCGCTCATCGGCGTCCTGGTGCTGTCGGCGCTCCTGATGGTGCTGGCGACGACGCTGGCCGTCGCCGTGCGCTCCGATACGCAGCTGCGCGGCGCCTTCGCCAGCAGCGTCACCGGCTTCTATGCCGCCGAGTCCGGCCTCAACATGGGCATGGGCGAGTACCGCAACATCTTCCTCGACTACAATGTGCCGGCGGGCAACGACTTCAACGCACGCAACATCAGCGTCGGCGATCGCGAGGTGCAGTACAAGCTCACCGAGCGCGCCGGTAATCCGCAGAACATCGTCATTCCGTCCGGCGAGCTGTTCTCCGGCCTCAACGCCATCCAGTACCGTTACATCGTCAATTCGACCGCCGAGGACGTGAACGGTGACGTCGAGGCCGGCGTCGGCGCGGAGTTCCTTGTCGGCTACATCCCGCTCTTTCAGTTCGTCGCCTTCTACAAGGACGATCTCGAAATCCTGCCCGGCGCGACCATGACCCTGAACGGCCGCATCCACACCAACGGCCGCCTCTACCTCAATTCCGACGCCTCGCTGACCATCGCCGACAATCCCGCCGCGGGCGTGTTGACAGTGCAGGTGTCGGCCGGCAAGGGCATCCACCGCGGCCGCAAGAACTCCACCGCGAGCAACGGCACGGTGACCATCGACATGCTGCAGGACGTCGTCGCCCCGTTCGGCAACCTCGACCCGCGCAATCTGAACAGCACCGGCAGCACCCGCCTGGTCCCCGACGCCGAACTGGCGCAATGGCGCGGTTCGATGATCGGCAGCATCGGCAACATCGCCATTCCCGAGCCCGACATCATCAAGCCGCCCGCCTCACTCAGCTCCGGCGGCGAGAGCGAGCCCGGGGTGTATTGGGAGAAGGCCGACCTGCGTCTCGCCCTGCTGCTCAATACGCCTGGCCAGCTGCCCGGTGGACCGGCGCTGCCGCATGCCATCGTCGCGCTCGACGCCACCGGCGCGATCGACGCGCCGAAGACGACGGCGCTGCAGAACTTCATGAGCGCCGGTAACTGGAACAGCGGTGCGGTCGCCGGGCAGGGGCCGAGCTCGATGCCGGGCACCATGCCGGTCTTCTACACCGACGTGCCCTACGCCCCCGGCAGCGGCCTGAGTCCCGGCGACGAGACCGGCCTGAACAGCGCCTCCGCCAGCTACTTTCCGGCGGGAGCGCTCGGCGGGCTGCCGATCGCCGGCATCCCGAATCGCCGCCTGATGACCTTCGGCGCCAATCAGCCGGGGGTCTACGCTGAGGCGATGGGCGTGCCGACGGTGAACGGCACCGTCACGGTCGGCGCCCCGTTCACCTTCGACCTCGATTACCGCCGCGGCGGCTTCTACAACCACCGCGAAGACGACTGGATGCTGCTGCTCAACATCAACGTGCGCGATCTGATCCTCTGGAACGCGCAGAACGGCCAGCCGTTCTTCCTCACCAACGACAACAGCGAGGGCGGCATCGTCATCTTCTCCACCGTCGTCGGTCCCGAATCTGGCAACAACAGCAACAACTACGGCGTCCGCGTCTTCGGCTCCGCCGACATCCCGCTCGCGGGCGGCATCGGCGTCTCCGCCGACCCCACCGGCGTCACCATCGCCAGCGACCAGGCCGTCTACGTCGTCGGCAACTTCAACCGCGGCACCGCTGCCGGCGGCCTGCCGCGCCAGCCGGCATCGCTGATCGGCGACAGCGTCAACGTCATGTCGGACCGCTACTGGCGCAACAACGCCAACTGTCCGCATCAGTTCTGCCGTGACGGTCAGAGCGTGCAGTCGCTCGCGCACGCCGATCGCGACGCGCAGAACACCTTCATCAACGCGGCCTTCCTCGGCGGCGTCGATCCCACCGTCGGCGGCAACTACAACGGCGGCCTGGAGAACTATCCGCGCTTCCACGAGGACTGGGGCGGCGGGCCGACACTGACCTACCAGGGCGCCTTCGTCTCCCTCGGCGAGGCCGAGCACGTCAACGGCCCCTGGTGCGGCACCGGCGGCACCACCACCAGCGGCTGCAACATCTACAACCCGCCGGTGCGCGCCTGGAACTTCGACGCCGGCTACAACAACGCCGCCAACCTGCCGCCGCTGACGCCGCGCTTCGTCTACGTCCAGCAGGTCCTCTTCACCGAGGACTTCAAGTAGCCGCGGCCGCTCCCGGCTGACGCCGCTGGGGCGCCCTCCAGGTGGATTGACAGGCGCGCGGGCGACGGGTTCAGCTACGCTGGCGATGGAGGTCCACATGCCGCAGGCTGATTCCCGACCGCCGCGCCGCCGCGATTGGCGCCGCGCCCGCCAGGCGCTGAACAACCTCATCGCCGACCCGGAGCGCACCGACCAGGTCTTCGAGCTTATTCGCGCCCTGTCGGGCAGCGCCTTCGAGCGCGCCTGGCAGCGCTTCCGGGTCCAGCCCGACGGCCTTCGCCTGCTCGCCGAGCGCCCGGTGCTGCTCGATCGACCGAGCGACCGCGCCGCGCTGCGCGCCCTGCCCGAGGGCTCGTTCGGTCGCGCTTACGCCGCCTTCATGGACAGCGCGCGGCTCGACGCCGACGGCCTCGTCGCCGCCGACCTCGAGGCGGCGCGCAATTACGACAGCGGCGACGAGGGCCCGCTCGATCCGCAGCGCGAGTTCTTCGGCCAGCGGCTGCGCGACATGCACGACCTCTGGCATGTGCTGACCGGCTACGGGCGCGACGAGGCCGGCGAGGCCGCCAACCTCGCCTTCACCTACGCGCAGGTACCGAACTTCGGCATCGGCGTCATCGTCCTCGCCGCCGCCGTGCTCGGGCCGCGCGACCTCTCGCTCGCCTGGCCGCGCTATCTGTGGCGTGCCTATCGCCGCGGCTGCCGCGCCGCGCTGCTCAGTGCCGTCCCCTACGAAACGCTGCTGCCGCTGCCGCTCGCCGCGGTGCGTCGCCGGCTCGCCATCGAGCCGCCCGAGGTCGCCCATCCGCGCGGCGTCGTCGTCGCCAGCCGCGACGATCTCCTCGCCGCCGGCGGCGGCCCGGCGCCGGGCGCGCACGCGGCGTGATGGCGCGTCGCGCACTGCCGCAGCCGGCGCTGCTGGCGATCCTCCTCTTAGCGCCGGTGGCCGCGCGCGTGCAGGTGCCGACCTTCCACGCATCGAGACGTTCACGCCCCTCCGCACGCTGACGCCGACCGTCGTTGCGTCGTGCGCCGGCGACTGCAACGGCGACGACCTGGTCGTCGTCAACGAGCTCATCCTCGCCGTCCTCATCGGCCTCGATCCGAGCGGCGTGCAGGTCTGCGCGTTGCTCGACGCCACCGGCGACGGCCGCGTCGATATCGCCGAGCTGGTCGGCGCCGTCGGTCACGCGTTGACCGGCTGCCCGTGAGACGCGCGCCGCAGGCGGCGGCGGCTGGGCCGGCCGCGCACCGGGGCGGCACTACGCCGGCGCCCGGTGTCAACTTCCGACCGGCCGGCCGGAGCCGGCCCGCGGATGCCATGCTGGGTTGCGGAGCAGATGGCAGGCCCGCTACGCCCCCAGGTCGCGCCGACGACGGCATCCGCCTTGCTCGATTACGCCGTGCACGACCCGCGGCGGGCCCGTAAGGCCCGGGCGGCAGAGGAGGCTTGCATGGCATCGTCCGAATCGTCTGTCGGCGTGGCGCGCGACGCGCGCGCCGTGACCATCGTCACCGTCCGCTGGGCACTGATCCTCACCTGCGCCTACCTGATGCTCCTCAGCCGAGGCGTCGGGGCGCCGCCGTGGCTGGGGCCGCTGCTCATCGCCGCCTACCTGGCGTCGAACCTCTTCGTCGGCCGAGCGGCGGCGCAGCCGATGGCGCAGAGCACCAAAGTCGCCATCGCGGTGCTCGACTCGTGTTTCATCGCCGCCTCGCTGTGGGTGGCGGGCCAGCTCTCGGTGCAATTGCTGCTGCTCTGCCTCGGCGTGCTGGTGCTGGCCATCGCCGGTCTGTCACTCGGTGTCATCGCCGCCGCGACGATCGGCCTCAGCCTCACCTCGCTGGCCGTCGGCTGGGTGACCGGCAGCGAGAGCCTGCTCGAGTCGAGCGTGTTGCTGCGCGTGCCCTTCCTACTCGGCGCGGCGATGGTCTTCGCGCTGCTTGTCGACGGCGGCCGGCGCGCCGGCGGCCGTGTCGGCAGCGACGATCTGCTCGACAGCCTCGTCGCCCACGTCGCGCAACAGAACGACGCCGCCCGCCGCTGCCGGGCGGCGCTCGCCGACGGCGCCGTCGACCGCGCCCGCCAGGCGATGGAGGACGTCGTCTTCCACAACCGGCAGCTGGCGCAGAAGCTCGGCCAAGTGGATCCCGAAGCCGCGCGCCGCGCCGCCTAGTCAAAGCACAAGATTTCTCACACGGAGGCACGGAGACACGGAGGGATTCGTCCGTCTCCGCGTCTCCGTGCCTCCGTGTGAAATCTTCTTCTTTTATTCCACGTCTGCCGGCGTGCACTCGGGCGGGGCGCTGATCGGGTTGCAGCGCGCCGGCATGCCGCCCGGCATCGCGACGAAGTAGCCGGTGCCGAAGTCGGGATCGGGCACCGGGTAGTCGCTGCTGACGAACTGCGCGCCGCTCGCCAGCGCCGCGTCGCGCTGCATCGTGTCGCCGCTGCGCGCCTGCGCGGTGTCGGCGTCGGCGCGGGTGCGGACGATGTAGCCGCGCGTGACGCCGTCCTGAATCTGCGCGAAGTCGGCGAGCGGATCGTTGAGCTTGACGAACGCCGCCTCGTCGGCCGGCGGCGCCGAGCTGGTGAACATGACGCGCCCGCGCAGCGACGGGTGACCGGCCAGGTAGGTGGCCTTCTCCTCGCCCTCGTTGTCGAGTGCGAAGAGCACCTTGCCGCGCGCCGCGCGCAGGGTCGGCCAGCCGTCCTGCTCGACCGCCTCGCGCAACGTCGCACGCGCGCCGCGCACGCTGTCAGGCGTGATCAGATGTGCCGGGGCGAAGACGGAGCGGATCTCGGCGTCGACGACGTCGAGCTCGGCGTCGCCGATCGGCACGGGGGTGACGAAGTCGAACGGCCCGATGCGCGGCAGCGCGTCGTCCTTGGCTTCGATGAGGATCAGCAACGGGGCGTGCGTCGGATTGGCCAGCGACCAGTCGCGCACCTGGCGCAGGCACGCGACCAGCGTCGCGCAGGTGCTCTGCCAGTCGACGTCCTGCACGTGCAGGACTTTCGAGCCCGAGTCGTCCATGCCGGCCAGCCGCGCCGCGGGGT
This sequence comes from bacterium, assembly GCA_031401035.1. Taxonomy (GTDB): domain Bacteria; phylum Desulfobacterota; class Binatia; order HRBIN30; family CADEER01; genus JANNRA01. The sequence goes on from JANNRA010000178.1 coordinate 5,547, forward strand.
CGCCGGTGAGCAGCGCCAGACCGGCCGGCGTGGCGTAGAGGCCGCCCTGCGGATCGGCGAAGACATCGAGCTCGATCTGCCGCACGCCCTGGCCGCCGAACTGCTCCGGCAGCGGCACATGCGTGTAGTCGAGCGAATCCGCCAGCGCCTGGCCGGCGGCGGTGCCGAGGTAGAGGGCGAAGGCTTCGTTGATCAGGTCGGCGGGTTCGATGTGGTAGCTGTTGTGGCTGCCCAGGACCTGCACCTGGTTGAGGCGCAGGGCGTCGTCGCGCGGGTAGGGGTCCGGGCAACCGCGCAGGGCCCGGTCGACGGCGGTGATCAACTCGTTGACCGCCACCGCTCCGTCGCCGTTGCCGTCCACCGCCGCGCAGCGTTCGACCGGCGCGCTACCGAGCGCGATGCCGACGCCGGCGATCAGTTCCTCGACTCCCACTTCCCGGTCGCCGTTGCAGTCGCCCTCGCAGGCCCCAGCCGAGACGGCCGGACCGACGAGGGCGACATACAACGCGGCCGCCAGCACGTGACGCATGGCGAACCCCCCCTTGCCTGTGCGTACCCGAGCCCGCCCGACTGTTGCAAGGCGACTGGCAACAGTCGACTTGCAACCCGGCGCGACTCGACTAGGGTGCGCGACTGGAGGTTGCCCGCATGCGCGTCTCGTCCCTCGTCCTCGCCGGTCTCTCGGCCCTGTCGCTCGCCGGCTGTTCGATCTCGGACAGCGTCTCGGCCTCGTTCGACTCGAGCGCCTCGTCCCTGGAAAGCTCGGCGAGCAGCTCCGGCAGTTCATCGGCCGACCGCGAGTCGTACCGCAACGACGTGCGCGACTACACCGACGCGTATGTGAAGTCGGGCGGCCAGTTCGAGAACTTCACGCGCGGACTGACCGAGATCGCCAAAAAGCACGGCGTCAGCGATTGGGAAGCGGACCAGGATACGTTCGTCGGCATCGGCGCCGGCCTCAAGAAGGCCGGCGTGACGCCGACCCAACTCGAGGTGTGGAAGTCCAATTTCGCCAACGGCGACGCCACCCGCGCCGCCTCCATCCAGAAGGGCTACGGGCAATAGTCCTCCTTCTCGCCCTGCTGGTCCTCGCCGCCCCGGCCGCCGCGGCGACGGTGGACTATCTCTACGTCGAGTCGAACGAGGGCGGCTCGAGCGGCGGCCACGTCGGCCTGGCGATCGACGACGAGGTCTTCCATTTTCAGCAGGACGCCGCCGGCCTGCTGCGCCTGCGGCGCGACACGCGCGCCCGCTTCCGCCTGCGCTACGCGCTGTTCGAGAACCGTCCGGTGCATCTGACCCGCGTCGCTCTCGGCGCTGCCGACGCCGCGCGTCTGCGCGACGCCCTGGTGCGCCGCCATCTACGCGAGGAGGCCGAGGACGCGCGCAGCGCGGCCCTCGACGCCGACGTCGCGCTGTTGGCGGCGGCGCTGCGCCAGGCGCAGGGCGGCACCGAGACACTGCCGGTGCGCGCCGCCGGCTATTTCGATATCGCCGCCGCGGCGCCGGCTGCCGCGCTCGCCGATCTGCGCGCCGCCGTCGCGACGCGGCACGGCGCCGGCTTCCTCGCCGCCCGCGCCGCCGCCGCGCGCGCCGCCCTGGCGGCCCTGCCGCTGCGCGCGACGCCGGCTGGGACGGCCGCGCTCAGCGACGCGCCGACGCTGGCGACGCGCCACCGCGAGCTGCGCGAGCAACTGGCGGCGCTCGACCTGCTCGCCGCGGCGCCGCCGCTGCGTGCCGACGCGCTGGTTCTGGCACCGGGGGCGCCGTTGACGGCGGCCGAGCGGGCGGCGCTGGCGACGCACGCCGCGGCGCGCCGCGACGCCCTGGCGGCGCTGCCCGGCTCGGCGCGACCGGACTGGGGCTACGCGCTGCTGCTCGGCATGGCGCGCCTGGCCGCGCAGCAGGCGTCGCTGGCGGACGGCCGCCTGCTGGTGCTCGACGCCTGGCCGGCCGACGCCGCGGCGCCGCCGCTGCCGCGCGCCGGCGTCCAGGCGTACTTCACGGCCCTGCGGGCGCAGGCGGATGGCGCCGCCGTGCGCCGCCGTGCCGCCTGTCTGGCGCCGCCGCCAGGCGAGCCGCCCTGCGACGAGCGCGCCTACACGCGCCTGGAGAGCGCCGCCAATCGCGCCGTCGACCTGGCGCGCGCCGCGGCGGCCGGCGTGCCGCCGCGCGCCGCCCCCGATCCGCTGCTGCCGGCACGCCCGGCCGCGCGCGCCGACATGCTCTCGGCCAC
>JANNRA010000179.1:0-25411 GCA_031401035.1 bacterium
CCGGGCCCCTCTGACGCGATGGCGCCTGCGGCGGCGCGGCGCGTGCCGGCGACGCTCGGTGCCGTCGGCGAGTTCGGGCTGCTCGCCGGCCTGCTGCCCACCCTGCCAGGCGGCGCCGGCGTGGTGCTTGGCCCGGGCGACGACTGCGCCGTCGTCGCCGTCGGGAGGACGCGGCTGTTGGTGACGGTCGACGCGTTGGTCGAGGGCGTCCACTTTCGCCGCGGCTGGCTGGCGCCGACGGCGCTCGGCCGCAAGGCCTTCGCGGTCAACGCCAGCGACGTCGCCGCCATGGGCGGTGCGCCGCGCTGGTGCGTCGCCAACCTCGCCGCACCGCCGCGCACCTCGGCCGCTGCGGTAACGGCGATCGCGCGCGGCATCGCGGCGGCGGCGGCCGCCGTCGGTGCGACCCTGGTCGGCGGCAATCTGTCGCGCGCCGGCGAGCTGTCGGTCGCCGTGACGCTGATCGGTGCGGCGCCGCCGCGCCCGGTGACGCGCGCCGGGGCGCGGCCGGGCGACGTGCTCTACGTCACCGGCCGCCTCGGCGACGCCGCGTTGGCGGTGCGGGCGCTGCGGCGCGGGCGGGCGCCGACGCCGGTCGCCCTGGCCCGCTTCCGCACCCCGCCGTCGCGCCTCGTCGCCGGCGCGGCCCTGGCGCGCGGCCGCCTGGCGGCGGCGATGATCGACGTCAGCGACGGCCTGCTGCAGGACCTCGGGCACCTGTGCGACGCCAGCGGCGTCGGTGCCCGCGTCGAGGTTGACCGCCTGCCATGCTCGACCACGGTGCGTCGCGCCGGCATCGACCTGGCCCTGCGCGGCGGCGAGGACTACGAGCTGCTGTTTGCCGTGCCGCCGCGGCGCGCGGCCGCCCTGGCGCGCGCCGCGCTCGGTTGCCCGATCACCCGTATCGGCGTCTGCCTCGCGGCTGCCGAGGGGGTGCACGTCGTCGACGCAGGGGGGCGCGACCTGGCGGCGGGGGCGCGGGGACACGATCACTTCCGGGGGCGGGGGTAAGGTGTTGCCATGACGCCCGAACGACTGCGCGCCCTGTTGGCGCGCGTAGCGGCTGGTGAACTCGACGCCGATGCGGCGCTCGAAGCGCTGCGTCATCTCCCGTTTCAGGACCTCGGCTTCGCCAAGGTGGATCATCACCGCGGCCTGCGCAGCGGCGTGCCGGAGGTGATCTTCGCGCCCGGCAAGACGCCGCAGCAGATCGCCGCCGTCGCCCGCGCGCTGCTCGACACCGGCCAGAGCGTGCTCGTCACGCGTCTCGACGCCGATGCGGCCGCGACGGTCTGCGCCGGCCTGCCGATGCTGACGTATGAGCCGGGGGCGCGACTGGCGTACTGGCGCCGTCCCGATCTGCCGGCCGTCGGCGCCGGCGTCATCGTCGTCGTCGCCGCCGGCACCGCCGACCTGCCGGTGGCCGAGGAGGCGGCCATGACGGCGGAACTGATCGGCCACCGCGTCGACCGCGTCTACGACGTCGGCGTCGCTGGTATCCACCGCCTCTTCGCCAACCACGACCGCCTGCGCGCCGCCCGCGTGCTGATCGTCGTCGCCGGCATGGAGGGCGCCCTGCCAAGCGTCGTCGGCGGCCTCGTCGACCGCCCGCTCATCGCCGTGCCGACCAGCATCGGCTACGGCGCCAGCTTCGGCGGCCTCGCGGCGCTGTTGGCGATGCTCAACTCCTGCGCCGCCGGGGTGACGGTGGTGAACATCGACAACGGCTTCGGCGCCGGCGTCGCCGCGACGCTGATCAACCGCGCCTGAGGAAGCGCCGCGCGGCATCCCACCACGCGGATCGCCGGCGCTCAGGCGCGCAGGGCCAGCGAGTCGCCGGCGAAGGTGATGCCGAGCGGGCGCAGCACGACGCGCTTCTCCCCGGGCTCGACGCGGCCGGCGGCGAAAAGATCCCAGGCGGCGCCGCGCGCCACATTTAGTGCCCGCGCCGCGTCGGCGGCGGCGACGAAGCAGGCGAAGCCGGCGCCCATGTTGAAGGTCCCGTAGGCTTCTTCGCGGCTCAGGCCGGCGGCGGCGCTGAGCAGGTCGAAGATCGGCGGTACCGGCGGCAGGCGCTCGACGATGTAGCTGAGCGGCTGCGCGGCGCGCATCAGCTTGCGCCAGCCGTGGCCGGTGACGTGCACGGCATAGTGCAGGTCGATGCCCGCCCCCTGCAGCGCCTCGACCAGCGGGCCATAGAGCGGTGTCGCGTCGAGCAGCACCTCGCCGTAGCCGCGGCCGCGCGGGTCGCCGGCGACCGGTGTGGCGTAGCCCTGTGGCAGCTCGGCGGCGAGTTTGCGCGCCAGGGTGAGCCCGTTGGCGTGGATACCGGTAGCTGGGGCGATGAGGATCGCGTCGCCGGGCGCGACGCGGCTGCCGAGCAAGAGGCGGCCCTTCGGCCGCACCAGGCCGACGGCGGCGCCGCCGAGCACGACCACGCCGGGTTCGATCATGCCGTGCAAGACCTGCGTCTCGCCACCGCCCCAACTGCAGCCGGCCTCGGCGCAGGCCGCCGCCCAGCCGGCGACCAGGTCGGCGAGGCGCGCCTCGTCCTCGAACCACTCGCTGCGGCCGGCGCCCCAGTAGGCGGTCAGCGTCGCCGGCGCGCCGCCGACCGTGCACAGGTCGTTGAGGATGGTGGCGACGGTGTCGCGGGCGATGGCGTCGTAGTGCGAGCGGCCGGTCAGCGCCCGGACCGCGTCGGCGACCAGGTTCTTGGTGCCCAGGGCCTCGGTGACGGTCGAGACGTAATGGTCGCCGACGTCGATGACATAGGCCGACTCGCCGCGGCTCTCCGCCACCTCGGCCAGGCCGTGCCGGGCGAGCGTCGCGCCGGTCGCCGCGGCGGCGCGCTGCGCGTCGATCTTGCCGCGGTCGATGGTCGCATAGCGCACTCCGGCCGCGGCGTAGGCGTCGTCTGGGGAGCCGGGCTTCGCCACGAGAGACCGTTAGCACGTTGCGCGGCGGCGGTCAGCGTCAAGCGATCATCGCGCAGGCGAGCGCAGCGACAGCGCGATCAGGGGGAACAGCAGCACGGACAGGATGCCGGCGCCGACCAGCGCCGCGGCGTTCTCCGGCAGCATGCGGCCGGTCGCCTTGCCGAGCTCGGTGATGACGGCGATCAGCGGCAGGCTGGTGGCGGAGTAGAGGGCCAGAACGCGGCGCTCGCGGGCGGCGAGGACGCCGCGGTAGAGCAGGGTGGGCAGGCCGCGCACGAGCAGCAGCAGGATCAGAAACAGCGGCACGCGCGCCAGGCTGCTCGAGCTGGCGAGCAGCGCCGCCAGATCGACCTGGGCGCCGCTGACGACGAAGAAGATCGGAATGAGAAAGCCGAAGCCGAGCGCGTCGAGCTTCTGGCGGAACGGCTCCGCGCCCGGACCGCGGGAGACCAGGCCGACCAGGCTGCCGGCAGCGAAGGCGCCGAGGAGGATGTCGAGGCCGAGGATGTCGGCCAGCACCACCAGCCCGCCGAGCAGGAACATCGACAGCCGCACCGGCAGTTGGGATGAGCGAGAAGAGGACGATGGGGCCGAACTCGCCGATGGCGCCGGCGCCGAGCACGAAGCGCCCGAAGTCGCTGTCGAGGTCGCCCGCCTCGCGCAGGATGGGCATCAGCGTACCGATCGCCGTCGTGCTCAGCGCCACGGCCACCAGCACCGGGTCCGACACCAACCCGGCCGCCTGCAGGGCAAACGTCGCTGCCAACGCCAGCGCCACGGAGACCAGCCAGCCGAGCCCGCCGAGCCGCAAGGGCGGCCCGCGCAACGTGGAGAAGGCGAGGTCCATGCCGGCGAGGAAGAACAGGAACGAGAGGCCGAGGGCCGACAGCGTTCGCAGGCTGCCCTCGCCGGCGACGAGATCCAGCACCTGCGGGCCGACGAGGATGCCGAACAGCAGCTCGAGCACCACCAGCGGCAGCCGCAGGCGAATCGGCAGCTCGTCGAACAGCGGCGTGATCGCTGCGACGAAGAGGACAATCAGCAACGCGTGCGCGTGGACCGGCGCCATTGCGCTCAGGCGACGCGCGCAGCGGCCTGGCGCGTGCACGCGACCATGGCGCGTTCAGTACGGATCGAACATCTCCGGCGCCGGCTTCGACGCCGGGGCCTGGACGGTCGGCACTGCGGTCGGCGGCGGCGCCGCGGGTTCCGCGGTCGCGGTCGGCACAGGGCTGGGGGGCAGCGCGGCGGCGTCGTCGGCTGGGGCGTTGTCAGGCGGCGCACTCGGCGCCGTGGCGGCGTCCGCTGCCGGTGCCGACGCGGGCGCCGCCGCCGGCGCGCCAGCGTCCGGCAGACGCCAGATGAGCTGCGCGTTGTCGACCCAGCCACTGATACCGCGGGTTGCAGAGGTCACGTACGCGTAGCCCCGCTCGAGCTGCGTGCGCGAGACCTTCTCGTGCAGCGCCAGCCGGCCGACGATCTTCGCAGCGGCCGTCGGGTTGCTGTGGACAGCCAAGCCGCCGACCGCCGCGAAGAAGGTCTCGGCTGGTTGCGCCGCCGCGGCCGGCGTCCCGGACGAATCCGGCTCGGCGCCGAACCAGCCGCTGAATGCCTGCTGGATGCTCGCACAGCCGCCGAGGCCGAGGGCCGCCGCGGCGGCGAGGTGCAGGCGAGGGCGCGTCGTGCCGGCCGAACCCCGCGGTCGAGGCGGGTGCGAGTCAAGTGCGGTCTCGTCGTCACGCCGGCCAGGCGAGCTGGCGGTGGGCGCGCATCAGGTTCGCGCGCACGGGGATGCCGAACTCGCAGGCGGCCTCGCACGGCGCGGCGCAGCTAGCGCAGTGGTCGGCGCGGCGAGCGGGGTCGAGGCGGGCGTACTTGCGCATCGCGTCACGCTCGCGGCCGTAGTGTTCGGCGTACATCTGATAGCGCAGGATGTCGTTCACCGGCACTTCGTAGGGGCAGGCGCTCAGGCAGTCGCCGCAGCCAGGCCGGCAGTAGGTGTTGGCCACCAGGCGATCGTATTTGTCGAGCAGGGCCGTGTCGGCTTCGCTCACCGGCTGGCCGGAGGCGAACAGGTACTCGTCGATCTGCCCGAAGTGGCTGATCGACACCACCAGCCCGCTGACGTCGCGGTTGGCGAGCACCCACTTGAACGCCGCCTGGGCGAAGCTCTCGCGCTCGCTGGGCGTGAAGTCGGCGAGCTGCGTGTGCTGCGCGCCCTTGAGCGTCTTCATCGCCACGACGCCGACGCCGCGCGCCTGCGCGTCGGCGAAGATGGTCGTCAGGTCCGGCCAGTTCTTGAAGTTGTAGGCGACCATGATGACGTCGAAGCGACCGCTGTCGACGGCGTGGCGCATGACCGTCTCGAGGTCCGGCGTGTGGCTCGAAACGCCGAGGAAGCGCACCTTGCCGGCGGCGCGCAAGCGGTCGAAGGCCTCGTGGATGGTCGGCGCCAGGAGGCGATCGAGCGAGTTCACGGCGTGAATGTGCACCAGATCGAGGTAGTCGGTGCCGAGCCGCTTCAGGCTACCCTCGACGGCGGCGATGACCTCGGCCACCGGCGTGTCGTTCGCCAGGTGTCCGTCCGGCGTGCAGAATTTCGAGACCAGGAAGAGTTGGTCGCGCGGCGTGCCGCGGATGCCCTCGCCGAGGGCGCGTTCGGAGGACGCGTCGGAGTAGTCGGGCGAGGTGTCGAAGTAGTTGATGCCGCGTTCCACCGCGCGCCGCGCCACCGCCGGGTCGCTGAGCCCCGAGGTGCCGAAGGAGATGTCCGACATGGCGAAGCCGGTACGACCGAGGGGGCGATAGCTGACCACCTTGGCGCCGTCCCACTGCGGCCGCTGGCTCTCGGCCTGCGGCGCGTCACGCAACAGGAAGAGTTGGCTGCCGTAGTGGCAGCTTCCGACCGTCGCCGCCGCGCCCGCCAGCGCCGTGCCGGCGAGCACGGCGCGCCGCGTCAACACGCTCTTTGGTTGCTCCGCCATTCGTCGTCCCTCCGCCGCTGGTTTCCTCTGCGATGCCACGCAGCGGTGCGTGCCGCAATCCCCTCAGATGGAGGGTGCCGCCAGCGCCGCGCCCTCCGCCGTGTGGATGCGGCGGCGGGCTTGCAGGAATTGCATGCGACTCGCCGCATCGGGCAGCGCGGCGAGGGCGCGGCGGGCGATGGCGTCGGCGCGGGCGGCATCGCGGAGGTCGACCGACGCCACGTCGAGCATGGCGATCCAGCCGGACACGTCGCCGGGAAAGCGCTCGACGACGCGTTCGTAGGCGTCCAGCGCCTCCGCGTAGCGCCCCTGCCGGCGCCGCGCCTCGGCGATGTCGTGGCTCGGCTCCTGGCGGGCGGGGTGGCGCGGATGGAAGAGGCCGCCCGCGGGCTCCGCGATGAGGCCGGCCAGGGGCGGGGCGACGACGATGCCGGCGATCACCACGCAGAGGAGCCCGAGGATGCGCCGCTCGGCGCCGCCGCCGGTGGCGAACAGCAGCCACCCGGCCAGTGCGAAGGGCAAGGCGAGCAGCAGGCGCCGGCCGAGCGCGATCAGTAGGTCGCGGCCATCCTCCACGCCGCCCAGTCTAGCGCGGCGCGGGCGGCGGCGCTGCGGTCATCTGCGCCGCCAGGCCCACCGCGCCGACGGCGAGGACGCGGCGGCCGCGCCGTTCCTGCACGAAGACGACGGCGCGCACCTGCTCGCGCGCCCAGTCGGCGGCGAGCGGCACATCGACCGTGCCGGTGAAGCCGTCGGCGTCGGCGCGGCCGACAACGCGCAGCGCGCGCACGACCCCTGTGTGCTGCAACTCGCGGCCGCCGTTCTCGCCGCGCGCGACGCTCGAGCGCAGCGCCCCTTCGGTGATTGCCAGCAGCACCTCGGCGACGTCATCGGCGGGTGTTGTGGGGAGCTCGTCGACGCGGATGCGCAACCGCCTCACCGAGCTGCCCGTAACGTCCGCCGGCTCGATCGCGAGGGTGACGCGGCCCTTGGCGGCGCGGGCGGCGACGGCGATGGCGTCGATCGCGTCGGGCTGGTTGCTGCCGACCAGCTGGGCGCCGCCATCGATGACCATCTGCGGCGTGTAGGGGCCGTCGAGGCCGAAGGTGCGCGCATAGGCCTGCTGCCGCTCGCTGAACTGCGCGGCGGAGAACGGGTCGCGCCAGCCGAGACTGTTCCAGTAGTCGACGTGCTCGCTGAGCACGACGACCTCGGCGCCGGCGACCGGCTGCGTCGCGGCGAGACGCGCCAGCACGGCGTCGGCGGGCGGGCAGCTCGAGCAGCCCTCGGAAGTGAACAGTTCGACCAGGACCGGCGTCGCGGCGGCCGGCGCGCTCGTCGCGCACCCCGCCAGGAGCATCGCCGTACGCAGCACCATCGAGAGCGATCGCATGCGCGGTAGATGCCGCACGGCGCGCCCTCGTTACCTCCGACCGCCGCCTGCGGCGAGCGACGGCGTGCCCTTACGGTGTCGCCTGCTGGCGTCCGCATGCCGCCGGGCCGCGGGTCATGAAGGTGCCGGCTTTCATCATCTCTTCGACCGAAAGCTGCGGCGCCAGTGCCGCCTGGGCGGCTTTGTCCTTGGCGACGATGGCCACCAGGAACTCGAAGGCCTTCGGCGACATCTCGCCCTGTGCCTTCTTGGCGGAGCACTCGCACAGCGCCGCGCCAAGGTTGGTTGTTGTCGTGCATCCCGTGACGAAGTCCGCGACCGTGGCGGCGCCGGCGACGGACGGGACGGTGAGCAGGGCGGCGAGGATGACGACACGCACTTCGAACATCGGCTGAACCTCCCTGACTGGGTTGACCACCGCCCCGACCCGATCATCGTCTGGCAATCGGGATATTGACAGGTCATCATGACCGCGACGATAACGTCTGACGTCATTTGTATGACAGGGGCGCCTGTGCGGGGGCGGCCCTGCCGTTGCCCATCGACCGGGCCGACGCTCGGATGCTCAGCGCGCCAGCACGGCGAAGAGGCGCTGCGGGTCGGCCACGCCCTTCAGGTGGTGTTCGCCCCGATCGGCGAAGTCCAGTTCGGCCGAGGTGCGCGCCAGGCTGCGCACCGTATCGCTCACCAACAACTCGCTTGGCGCGGCGGCCGTGGCCACGCGGGCGGCGATGTTCACCGCGCCGCCGTACACGTTGCCGCCCTCGTCGATGACGTCGCCGGCGTGCAGGCCGAGGTGCAGCGCCAGGTCGGCAGCGGCGCCTGCGTCGCGGCAGCGCAGCGCGGCGTCGATGGCGCCGCGCGCCGAGGTGAATACCGCCAGCACGCCGTCGCCCAGCAGCTTGCCGTCGATCGAGCGGCCGCCGCAGTCCTGGATCAGCTCGCGCAGCCGCTCGTCCAGGTCGCGCGCGCGGCGTCGGAAGACGGTGTCGCCGAGCTGCTCCGTCAGGGCGGTCGAGTCGGCGATGTCGGTGAACAGGATCACGGCCGTGCTCTCGCCGCCGACGCGGCCCGGCATGGTGTTCGGGATGTCGAGGAACGCCGCGATGGCCGATACCGTCGGCGGATCCTCGAGCACGCGCGCGACGTACTTGCCCTGCATGGCGACGACGCGCGCATCGGGCAAGAGCGCGGCGACGTTGCGCACGCTGTTGGGTTGCGACACCAGACTCTCGCCGGGCAGGACCACCAGCGTCGGGGCGCTGATGTGCGGCAGGATGGAAGCCGTGTCGGCGTGGCGCAGCGCCTGCATGTGCGCTGCCCATTCAGTGGGCGTCATCCCGGCGCGCATCAGCACCGCCTACTGGTCGGCGCGCGCGTCGCTCGCTCCAAACACCATCGTCGAGCTGAGTACCGTGAACAGCTCCCAGTTGCTGTCCGCCAGCGTCTGCAGCTCGCTCATCCCGGCCATGCCGAGGAGGTCCTCGCCGGCGACGATCGGGTGGGTGAGGATCAGGCGCTCGACGCGAGCCGGGAAGCGGTGCGCGAAGGTGGTGGCGATCAGCGTACTGGGACCGAAGGCGATCACCGCGGCGGGTCCGGAGTCGAGCTGCGCCAGGACGTGGTCGAGATCGTCGGCGATGCGCTCCACCGACAGCGGCACGGCGCCGCGCTGCGAGAGACCGGAGCCCCGGTAGTCGGTGCGCACCAGGCGGCCGTGGGCCGACAGCCAGTCGAAGCTGCGTCGCAGGGCGTCCACGTCCCAGGAGCGATCGAGGTGCGACGGAATGGGATGCAGGTAGAGGCAGGGACGTCCCTCGCCCTGCGCGCTATACGCGAGGGTGACCCCATCTGAAGCCGTGACGTACTGCACCGGCGCGGACATGCGGCGAACCGTAGCACGCAGGACCGCGCCGTCGACCTCTGGCCGGCGCCCCCCGACCGCCGCTATAAACGTCGCATGCCCGCGCCTCGCAAGCCCACCGCGCCGCTCGCCCGCGGGCGCGCCAAGCGCGTGCTGAAGGTCGGCGAGCTCGCCACCTCGGTCGGCTCGTCGTATCTGTGGGAGGCGCTGAAGCGTCCGTTCCGCTCGGCCGACAAGCAGCAGAAGGCGCTGCTCGACACGCACATCCGCACCGCCCTGCGCGTCGTCGAGAGCTCGAAGGAGCTCAAGGGCGCCTTCATGAAACTGGTGCAGATGCTGTCGCTGCGCGACGACATCCTGCCGGCCGAGGCGCTCGCCGTGCTCTCGGTGGTGCAATCGCAGGTGCCGCCGATGGCCTACGGCGAGATCCGTGCCCAGGTGGTGCGCGAGCTCGGTCAGCCGCCGGAGAAGCTCTTCCGTGAGTTCGACGAGGAGGCGTTCGCCGCCGCATCGCTCGGCCAGGTGCACCGCGCCGTGTTGAAGGGCGGCACCGAGGTGGTGGTGAAGGTGCAGTACCCGGGCGTCGACGAGACGGTCGAGCAGGACCTCTCCAACGTCAAGGCGCTGCTGCAGGTGCTGACGCGCATCGGCCGCGACGTGATGCAGCAGAAGATCGACAACCGCGAGGTCTACCAGGAGCTCGAGGAGCGCCTGCACGAGGAGCTCGATTACGTCAACGAGGCGAAGAACATCGCGCTGTTCCAGCGCATGTTCCGCGATGACCCCGAAGTGGTGATCCCGGAGGTCTACCCGGAGCTGTCCTCGCGCCGCGTCCTCACCATGGGTCGTGTCGAGGGCTACCCGCTGGCCGACGTGATGAAGCCGGGCATCGATCAGGACCTGAAGGACTGGGTGGCGCTGAAGTACTTCCGCGTCACCTGGCGGCAGATCTTCGAGTTCGGCACGCTGCACACCGATCCGCACCCCGGCAATTACCTGGTCACCTTCCATCCGAAGCTGGCGCTGCTCGACTTCGGCAGCGTGCGCGTGTTCCCGGAGGATATCCGCGCCGCCTATCTCGGCCTGGCGCAGGGCCTATTGGCGCGCGATCGCGCCCAGCTCAAGAGCTGTCTGGTGCGCCTCGGCTTCCTCGATCGCGGCGACGATCCGACCGGCATGATCCAGATCCTCGAGCTGATCTTCGAGCCGATGCTGGTCGACAAGCGCACCGACCCGCGCAAATACGACTCGCTTGAGAAGGGCATGGCGGCGGCGACCCTCGGCTTCGAGCACCGCCTCTTCAAGGCGCCCGGCCATCGCGTCTTTCTGCTGCGCGCCCTGATCGGCCTCGATTCGTACCTCAAGCAGCTCGGCGCCGTGGCCAACTGGCACCGCGTCTTCAAGGCCTGTGTCGAACAGGCGGTGTGATCCGCTCGCGCCAGATGTGCTACGACCCCGCGCCGTGGCCAACGAGTGGTGGAAGCAGGCGGTGTTCTACGAGATCTACGTGCGCTCGTTCCGCGACGCGAGCGGCGACGGCGTCGGCGATCTCGGCGGCATCATCGAACGACTGGACTACCTGAACGACGGCACGCCGGGCTCGCTCGGCGTCGACGCGCTGTGGCTGACGCCGATCAATCCGTCGCCGATGTTCGACTTCGGCTACGACGTCAGCGACTACACCGCCGTCGACCCGCTCTTCGGCAGCCTCGGCGACCTCGACCGCCTGCTGGCGGAAGCCCACCGGCGCGGCATGCGGGTGATCCTCGACCTGGTGCCGAACCACACCTCGCACCTGCACGCCTGGTTCGTCGAGTCGCGCGCGGCGCGCACGGCGGCGAAGCGCGACTGGTACGTGTGGCGCGACCCCGCCGCCGACGGCGGCCCGCCGAACAACTGGGTGAGCAGCTTCGGCGGTCCGGCCTGGACGCTCGATTCGGCCACCGGGCAGTACTACCTGCACTCCTTCCTCGCCGAGCAGCCCGACCTCAACTGGCGCCACCCGGCGGTGGTGGCGGCGATGGACGACGCGCTGCGCTTCTGGCTCGACCGTGGCGTCGACGGTTTCCGCGTCGACGTCATCCACAAGATGATCAAGGATGCCGCGCTGCGCGACAACCCGCCGCCGGACGAGCGCGATCCGCACCCGCTGCGCGACTACTTCGGCCAGCGGCACATCTTCGATCACGACCAGCCCGAGGTGCACGACATCATCCGCGCCTGGCGCCGCCTCCTCGACCGCTACGGCGACCGCATGATGGTCGGCGAGGTCTACCTGCTCGACCCCGCCCGCGTCGCCGCCTACCACGGCGTCGCCGACGACGAGCTGCCGCTGGCCTTCAACTTCAGCTTCCAGTGGACCCCGTGGGACGCGGCGCAGTTCCGCCGGCGCGTGCAGGAAGTCGAGCGCCTGTGGCCGGTCGGCGCGCAGCCGACCTACGTGCTGTCGAGCCACGACGCGCCGCGCCACGCGACGCGTTTCGACGACCCCGTACACGGCGATGCCCGCGCCCGCGTCGCGGCGCTGATGCTGCTGACCCTGCGCGGCACGCCGTTTCTGTATTACGGCGAGGAGCTCGGGCTGCGCGACGGCGAGATTCCGCCGGCGCGCATCTGCGACCCGGTCGGCAAACGCTTCCCGGCCCTCGGCCGGGATCCGGCGCGCACGCCGATGCCGTGGGATGCCTCGCCGCAGGCCGGCTTCAGCAGCGGCGAGCCGTGGTTGCCGCTGGCGGCGGACTGGCGCACGGTCAACGTCGCCGCGCAGCGCGACGACCCGACCTCGCTGCTGTCGTTCTACCGGTGCCTGCTGTGGTGGCGGAAGTCCGCTCCGGCGGTGCTGCACGGCAGCCTGCGCGTCCTCGACGCCCCGGAGGGGACGTTCGTCTATGCCCGCGAGGGGGGCGGTCAGCAACTCGTGGTGGCGCTCAACTTCACCGCCGAGACGCGCGCGCTGCAGCTGCCCGCCGGCGGGCGCGTGGCGCTCTCGACGCAGGCGGAGCGGGCCGCGCAGTGCGATGCCGCCCTGACCCTGGCTCCTAACGAGGGCCTGATCGTCGAGGGCGCGGCGCCGCCGCGCCGCACCTGATACGGCGCGGCAGCCGCCGCGAACTCCAAGGAGATCCGATGGACTGGAAACTGATTGCGTCCACCTTCGGCGCCATCTTCCTCGCCGAACTCGGCGACAAGACACAGCTCGCGGCGGTGACCCTGGCGGCGTCGACGCGTCAGCCAGTCGCGGTCTTCGTCGGCGCCAGCCTGGCGCTGGTGGCGGTGAGCGCGGTCGGCGTCGCCGTCGGCGCCGGCCTCGCCGAGGTGCTGCCCCTGGGGCTGATCCGCACGGTCAGTGCCGCCGCCTTCATCCTCATCGGCATCGCCATGCTGCTCGACTGGATGTAGTCGCGGGCCTGGTGCCTGAACGGCCGTGCGTCGCCCCGCCCCGTGGGCGCCAGGCGCACGACTACAGGGGGCCCAGGTCGCGACGGACATTGCCGCCCGCCGCCGCCGCCGTGCAGGGCCGCGACGCGGCGCGGGTCAAGGCCAGGGGCGTGGAGAAAAAGCACTGGATTAGTTCGCTGCCACCCGTGTAGCAGGGCTACGGGTTCGATGAATCGTATGATCTGCCGAGTTACTGTCCTCGCCGCGGGGCTGGCGCTGTCGCTCGCCGCCTGCGAGCGCAAACCGAATCCGCATGTGCTCGCCGTGCCCATCGTCGGCGAAGGATCGACGTTTTCGGCGCCGCTCTACAAGGTCTGGGTCAACCGTTACTACGCCAACACCGGCCAGGAGGTGATCTACACGGCGAGCGGCTCGTCGCAGGGCGTCGACGCGGTCATCACCGGACGCGCCGTCTTCGGCGGCACCGACGCGCCGCTGACGGCGGAGCAGCTGGAGCGCACTGGCGGGGTGGTACAGATCCCTACCACGCTGGGCGCGATCGCCATCGTGCACAACGTCGCCGGCGCCCCCACCAACCTGCAGCTGACGCCCGCCGTGCTGGCTGGCATCTTCCTGTGCGAGATCACCGACTGGCACGACGAGCGCATCACGGGCATCAACCCGGGCCTGATGCTGCTGCCGGAACGGATCGAGGTCGTGCACCGCTCGGACGGCAGCGGGACGACGAAGGTGCTCACTGAGTACCTCAGCAAGGTCAGTCCCGCCTGGCGCGAGCGGATCGGCAGCAGCAACACCGTCGAGTGGCCGTGCGGGACGAGCGCCAAGGGCAACGACGGCGTCATGCACGCGGTCAAGCGCACGCCGGCGTCGATCGGCTACGTGGCGCTCAACTTCGCGCGAGTCGCCCGTCTGCCGGTGGCGGCGATCGGTACCCGCGGCGGCCAGTTCGTCGAACCGTCGCTCGACAGCGTCACCGCGGCGGCGGCCGCGGCGGTGACGCTCGGCCTCGACCCGCTGCAGACCATCGTCGACGTGGAGGGGGACGACGCCTATCCGATCAGCACGTTCTCCTACATCGTGGTGCGGCGCGACCTGCGCGACGGCGCCGAAGCCCGGGCGCTGGCGCACTTTCTCTGGTGGGCGGTCACCGACGGGCAGAGCTACAGCTCGATGCTGCATTACGCGACCCTGCCGCCGGCGGTCGTCGCCTACGCCGAGCAGCAGATCCAGGCGATGCTCGGCAAGGGTGGACAGCCCATCCTGGCTGCGGATGTCGACACAAAGTAGAAATGTCCGGGTAGCTCCAAGAATCGCATTCGCCGCGCGTCCTGCGAGCGGGAAGTCGCGTCCGGCGCCATGCGCCGTCGGCGCGGCGGTGGCCATCGACGGCCAACTGTGGTTGCCTCGCGCCCGGTAATGTTCAGCAAGTACGTCAGCCTCGACGGCGTCGCCGTCAACTACTTCCATACCGGCCCCTCGACTCTGCCCGGTACGCCGCCGGCCCTCGAGCGCGGCGAGCTGCTGCTCTTCCTGCACGGCGCCGGCTCCAATGCGCACACCTGGCACCGCCAGGTGGCGCACTGTGAGACGGCGCACTCGGCGCTGGCGGTCGATTTCCCGGCGCACGGCCGCTCCGGCGCCATCGACGGCCTGCCCGACCTCGCCGCGCAGGCGCGCTGCACGGCGGCGCTGGCGGCAGCCCTCGCGCTGCGCCCCGCCGTGCTGGTCGGCCGCGCCATGGGCGGCGCGGTCGCCGTCGCCGTCGCCCGCGACCACCCGGCGCGCGTGCGCGCCCTGGTGCTGGTCGCCACCCCGGCGCGCTTCACCATCCCGCCGGCCAGCCTGCAGCTCTGGCGCGAGGTCACCGTGGGGCGTGCGACGCAGCCGTTCGACATGCGCCTCTTCGCTCCCGGCGCCGACATGGCGGTGGTGCGCGAGTGCTTCATGGAGCAGGTGAAAACCGATCCCCGCGTGCGCTACACCGACCTGCTGGCCTGCGATGGCCTCGATCTCAGCGCCGACCTGGCGGCGCTGCGCCTGCCGACCCTGGTGGTCACCGGCCGCCACGACCACTTCGCGCCGCCCGCCGCCGCCGCGGCGGTGCAGGCGCTGATCCCGGGCGCGCAGCTGGCGGTGATCGAAGACGCCGGCCACATGCTCACCAGCGAGCAGCCGGCGGCCTTCAATGACGCCCTCGACGCCTTCCTGGCGGGGCTGGCGCCGGAGGGGCCGCGATGAGCGGGCTCGATCAGGCGGTGATCGCCGGCGTCTTCGAGCACCCGACGCGGTGGGCGCCCGACAAGACGCAGTACCAGCTGTGCGCCGAGGCGGCGCGCGGCGCGCTCGCCGACGCCGGCCTGACGATCGCCGAGGTCGACGGCTTCTGTACCGCCGGCGTCGGACCGATCGGCATCATGACGCTGGCCGAGCATCTCAACCTCAAGCCGCGCTTCCACGACTCGACCAATATCGGCGGCTCGTCCTTCGTCGCCCACGTTCTGCACGCCGCCGCCGCCATCGCCGCCGGCCTGTGCGAGACGGTGCTGATCGTCTACGCGAGCACGGCGGCGTCGGAGCGCTTCGCGGTCGGCACCGGCGGCCTCACCCTGGGTGATGCGCCCGACCAGTTCGAGGCGCCCTTCGGCCCCACGGTGCTCAACGCCTACGCCCTCGCCGCGCAGCGCCACATGCACGAGTTCGGCACGACGGCGGAGCAGCTCGCGGAGATCGCCGTCACCATGCGCCGCCACGCCGGCCTCAACCCGCACGCCAAGTACCGCGCGCCGATCAGCGTCGCCGACGTGCTCGCCTCGCGCGTCGTCTCGTCGCCGCTGCACCTGCTCGACTGCTGCGTCATCTCCGACGGCGCCGGTGCCATCGTCGTCACCGGCGCGGCGCGGGCGCGCGACCTGGCGAAACCGCCGGTGCGCCTGCTCGGCGGCAGCGAGTCGCTGTGCCACACCGCCATGGGCGTGCGCGACCTGACCGACATGGCGGCGAAAGAGTCGGGGCCACGGGCGCTGGCGATGGCCGGCGTGCGCCACGACGACATCGACCTGTGTATGCTCTACGACTCGTTCACCATCACCGTGCTGATGACGCTCGAGAACCTCGGCTTCTGTGCCAAGGGCGAGGGCGGCGCCTTCGTGGAGGGCGGCCGGCTCGACCTCGGCGGCGCGCTGCCGACCAACACCGACGGCGGCGGGCTGTCCTCCAACCATCCCGGCATGCGCGGCATCTTCCTGGTCATCGAAGCGGTGCGCCAGCTGCGCGGCGAGGGCGGCGCGCGCCAGGTCGCCGACTGCGCCGTGGCGCTCTGCCACGGCACCGGCGGTATGCTCGGCCTGCGCCACAGCGGCGTCACCCTGGTGCTGGGACGATGACCAGCGGATTTCAACGCGAAGGCGCGAAGACGCGAAGCGGGCTCGATACGCTCCGCGTCTTCGCGTCTTCGCGTTGAAGGAAATCGAGGCCGCCGATGGCAGAGAGAACCTACGCCAAGCCGCTGCCGCGGCTGGACGAGGAGTCGAAAGGCTTCTGGGAGGCCTGCCAGCGGCGTGAGCTGGTGGTGCAGCGCTGCGGCGGCTGCGGCGCGCTGCGCCATTATCCGCGTGCGCTGTGTCCGACCTGTCTCTCCGACGTGGTCGAGTGGCTGCGCTGCAGCGGGCGCGGCACGGTGTACTCCTTCACCGTCACGCACCAGAATCAGGCGCCGGGCTTCCGCGAGGCGCTGCCATATGTCCTGGCCTACGTCGAGTTGGCGGAGGGTGTCCGGCTGCTCAGCAACATCATCGACTGCCCGCCGGAGGCGGTGCGCATCGGCATGGCGGTCGAGGTGGTGTTCAGCGACGTGACGCCGGCGGTGACGCTGCCGCTGTTCCGGCCGATCAGGTAGACCCTGGGAGGGCGCCGCCCCTTCGGCGCCTGTTGCATGAGGTCGCGGTGGCTCCATTCAGCAGGCGCCGACGGGGCGGCGCCCTCCAGGGGAAGGCTCCTCAGTAGCGGCACCTCAGCAGGTCACCGGCAGCGACACCAGGCCGCGCAGCACTGGGTTGGGGCAATACTCCGGCGCCTCGGTCGCCAGGGCCAGGTTCGGGAAGCGCTCGAGCAGGGCGCGGAAGGCGATCTCGCCCTCGAGGCGCGCCAGCGGGGCGCCCAGGCAGAAATGGGCGCCGAAGCCGAAGGCCAGATGCGGGTTGGGGTCGCGACCGATGTCGAGCTGGTCGGGCGCGGCGAAGACGTCGGGATCGTGGTTGGCGGCGCCGATGCCGACCAGCAGCAGCGAGCCGGCCTCGATGGCCTGGCCGTCGAGCACCAGGTCCTCGCGGGCGACGCGCAGCGTCGCCTGCACCGGGCCGTCGTAGCGCAGCAGCTCTTCGATCGCCGTCGGCAGGAGCGACAGGTCGGCGCGCAGGCGTGCCAGTTGGTCGGGCTCGCGCAGCAGGGCGAGTAGGCCGTTGCCGATCAGATTGGTGGTCGTCTCGTGGCCGGCGATGAGCAGCAGGTTGCTGGTGGCGAGCAGCTCGGCGTCGCTGAGCGCGTCGTTCTCCTCCTGCGCCTGCACCATGGCGCTGATCAGGTCGTCGCGCGGCTCGACGCGCCGTGCCGCGATGATGTCGCTCAGGTAGGCGAACAGCGCCTGCAGGGCCGGCGCGGTGGTGTCTGGCCGGCCGGCGAGCGTCGGCCGGCCGATGCCGGCGACGATCTCGGCCGCCCAGGCCTTGAACTGGCGGTGGTCCTCCGGCGGTACGCCGAGCAATTCGGCGATGACGATCGCCGGCAGCGGCGCGGCGAGCGTGTCGATGACGTCCATCCCGCTCCGCGCCGGCGCCAGCAGCTCGTCGACGATCGCTTCGATGCGCGGGCGCAGCGCGGCGATGCGGCGCGGCGTGAAGGCCTTGTTGACCAGCTTGCGCACGCGCGTGTGGTCGGGCGCGTCCATGGTGAGCATCGAGCGCATCGCCTGCAGCCCCTGGCGGATGAAGGCGGGCAGCCGCTCGAGGTTCTCGCGGATGAAGGGGGCGCGCAGACGCTCGACCGAGAAGCGCGGATCGCGCAACGCCTGCTCGACCTCGGCGTGGCGGGTGAGGAACCACACGCCGGGGCCGTCGTAGTCGCGCACCGGCATGCGCATCACCGGCCGCACCGTGCGCAGCAGGTCGTAGATGGCGAATGGGTTCTCCATGCCGCCGCGACTGCGCAGCGGCAGGAACAGATCGAACTCGCCTTCGCTCACCTGATGAACCGCCTGGGTGTTCGCCATGACAGACCCTCCTGTTGCAAATGACCGACCGGTTGGTCATACATAGGCCATGGCCAAGGTCGCTGCAAGCGAACGAGATGCGTTTTACGAGACCCGGCGCGTCGGGTTGGCGGACACGGCGTTGCGGCTGTGGGCGGAGCGCGGCTTCGACGCCACCTCGGTGGCCGAGATCGCCGACGCCGCCGGCGTCGCGAAGGGCACCTTCTATCTGTACTTCCCGAGCAAGCAGGCGCTGCTCGACGACGTGCTGCGCCGCTACAGCCTGCTGCCGAACATCCAGGAGCTGGCCGACAGCGTTGCCGACACGAGCTTCGAGGAGGCGGTGCACGCCTTCGTGCGCACCGCCTGGCGCCACCTGAGCACGCATCGCAACCTGGTCCTGCTCGCCCTGCGCGAGCTGCCGGGGCATCTGCCGCGTGCGCAGCAGGCCGTCGAGCAGATCGTCGTGCCGGCCAACCGGCTCATCGCCGCCTATCTGGAGGCGCGCCTGGGCGCGCAGCGCGCCGGCGAGATCTCGCTCATGGTGGCCGGCCGCGGCCTGATCGGCATGGTGATCGCGATGTTCCTGACGCAAGAGGTCCTCGGCGCCGGCCGCGTCCTGCCGCTCGCCGAGGAGGAGATCACCGCGACCATCGCCCAGGTCTTCCTGCACGGCGTGCTCGGCGCGCGCGTGGCGGCGTGATGCTGAAGCGGTTCCGCGCGTACCGGGTCCTGCGCATCGCCCTCGGCGTTGTCTGGGTGTTGCCGCGCTACTGGCTGCTGGCGGCGCGCGAGGCCATCGGCCGTCCGGCGCCGCAGTCCGCCTGGGATCGCACACACGCGGTGGCGGCGCGCCAGATCCGCCGTCTGGCGTTGGCGCTCGAGGGCGGGTTGATCAAGGCGGCGCAGATCGGCGGCGCCCGCGCCGACCTGATGCCGAAGCCGTTCATCGACGAGCTCAGCCGCTTCCACGACGACGTGCCGGCGCGGCCCTTCGCGACACTGGCGCCGCTGGTCGAGGCGGAACTCGGCGCGCCGCTGGCGACCCTCTTCGCCGCGGTCGACCCGCGGGCCCTCGGCGCCGCCTCGCTGGCGCAGGTGCACCGCGCCAGGCTGCATGACGGCGCCGAGGTGGTGATCAAGATCCAGTACCCCGAGGCGCGGCGCATTATCCCGGTGGACCTGGCGATGCTGCGGCGCGTCGCGGCGCTGGTGCAGCGCCTGCAGGGCAGCGTAGACCTGCGCAGCCTGGTGAACGAGATCACGCGCTTCGTCGAGATGGAGCTCGACTTCCGCCGCGAGGCCGAGTCGACGCGCCGCCTCGGCGCCCTCCTCGCCGGGCGCGACGACGTGCGCGTGCCGCGCATCCACGACGCGTACATCCGCGACCGCGTCCTGGTGATGGAATACCTCGCGGGCATCCAGGTCGGGCGCACCGACGCGCTGTGGGCGGCGGGACACAAGCCGAGCGAGGTGGCGCGGCGCATCGGCGGCCTGTACGGCGCGATGCTCTTCGAGATCGGCTTCTTCCACGGCGATCCGCACCCCGGCAATCTCCTCGTCCTGCCCGACGGCCGCATCGGCCTACTCGACTTCGGCCTGTGCAAGGAGCTGCCGGCCGCCTTCGCCGGCCTGGTGGCACAGATGCTGGTCGCCGCCCTGATCGGCGACAGCGCGGCCGCGCTGCGCGCGGCGGCGGCGCTGTCGTTCGACATCGAGACGATCCGCCCCGAGCACCTGCGCGCGCTGGTGTTGAGCATCGTCGGCGATTCCGACGGCGCGGCGGACTTCGCCAGCGTGCTCGGCGCGACGCGCATCAAGCGCATCCCGAACGACTTCGGCCTGGTGCTGCGCACGATGCTGCTGCTCAACGGCCTCTCGCACCGCCTCGCGCCTGGCCGCCGCCTGATCCAGGGCGCGTTGCTCAAACACCTGGCGGCGGGTGCCCGGGCTGGTCTCGCGCACCAGCGGCCGTCGACCGGGTGAGGGCGATCGCGCCGGCGCGCGACCGGGCCATCCTCTACGCCACCGGCTTCCTGCGCGCCGTCGCCACCGGCATGGTCGGAGTGCTGCTCGGCCTGCACCTCGCCGGACTCGGCTTGCCGCCTGCAGCCGTTGGCGCGGTGATCAGCGCCGGGCACGCCGGCGCGGCACTGGCGACGCTGCTGGTGACCGTCGTCGGCGACCGCGTTGCCCGACGGACATGGCTGGTCGGGCTGGCGTTGGTCGGTGCCACGGGCACGCTCGCCGCCGCGGTCGCCGCGACGCCCGGCCTGCTACTGCTCGCCGCCGCGGTCGGCATGGTCAACGGCATGGGCCGCGATCGCGGCGCCGCGCTGGTTGTCGAGCAGGCGGCCCTGCCCGGCGCGACGAGTGATCGCCAGCGCACGACGGTGTTCGCCTGGGCGGCGGTGCTGCAGGATGCCGGGCACGCCCTCGGCGGCCTTGCCGCGGCGCTGCCGGCCTGGCTCGCCGCCTCGCCGGCCCAGGCGGCTGACGCGCAGCGCCCGGCGCTGCTGGTGGCCGGGATGCTGATCGGCGCCACGGGCCTGCTGTCGCTCGGCCTCTCGCCGGCCATCGAGCCGCGCGGCGCGTCCACCGCGTCCGCACGCCTCGGACCGGCCAGCCGCCGCATCATCGCGCGCATCAGCGCGCTGTTCGCCCTCGACAGCATCGCCGGAGGCTTCCTCACCACGGCGCTGGTGGCGCTGTTCCTGGCCGAGCGCTTCGGTGTCGATGCGGCCGCCCTCGGCGCGTTGTTCTTCGCGGCGCGTGTCGCCAACGGTGGCTCGCACCTGCTCGCGGCCTGGCTGGCGCGCCGCATCGGGCTGGTGAACACGATGGTCTTCACGCACCTCCCGTCGAGCCTGTTGCTGCTCACCATCCCCTGGGCACCGAGCTTCCCCGTCGCGGCGGCGCTGTTCCTGTTGCGCGAGGGACTGGTCGAGATGGACGTGCCGACACGGCAGTCCTACGTCATGGCCGTCGTCGAGCCGGGCGAGCGCACGCGCGCTGCGGGCATCACCAATCTGGTCCGCCTCGCCGGCTGGGCGGTGGCACCGGTGCTGGCGGGTACCCTGATGCAGGCCGTCGCGCCGGGCGGACCGCTGGTCGTCGCCGCGGCGATGAAGATTGTCTACGACGTGCTTCTCTACCGCTCTTTCCGGCACGTGCGACCACCCGAGGAGCGGACGCCGCAGGACGTGCCGCACGGCCCGTCTTGAAGGTGAGTGTTGCAGGCTGATAGCTCTCATAGGCCCATGATTCTCGATCTGCACGCTCACTCCGACGCCTCCGAGGACAGCCGCGCGCCGCTGGAGACCTATCTCAAGTGGCTGCAGCGCAAGCGCGACCTGCTGCCGATCGACGGCATCGTGCTGACCGAGCATCGTCAGTGGAACCCGGCTGCCGACTATCGGTCGCTCGAGGATCGCTACGGCATCCTCATCCTGCGCGGCGCCGAGGTGGAGACCGAGTACGGGCACATCCTGATCTACGGCGTCACCGACGACATGACGCGTCGCTTCGACTTCGCCAACGTGCGCCTGGTGGCGCAGGAGGTAGTCACCGAGGTTGCGCGCATGGGCGGCGTCGCGGCGCCGTGCCACCCGGGGCGGCCGACCATCGGTCTGTGCGAGCACTATGCCGCCGGCAAGCCGCCGCTCGAGGGCGTGGTGGCGGTCGAGGCGCTCAACGGCGGCAGCCGCCGCGGCGAGAACGAACGCGTGCAGGCGTTGATCAACAGCTACGGCTACGGCGCCTTCGGCGGCAGCGACGCCCACCTGGTGAGCCTGATCGGCATCTGTGCGACGGAATTCGACGACGATGTCCGCACTACCGCGGCGCTGGTCGCGGCGCTGCAGGGCCGTCGCTACCGGCCGGTGGACTTCCGCGAGCAGGTGCGCGCGGCGCGGGGGGCGGCATGAGCGTGCCCGTCGACCGCAGCGTCGTCGGCCAGGAGTTCGACCGCACCACCTTTCCGCCGGTGACGGCGGACGAGATCCTCGCCTACGCGGCCGCCTACGGCGAGACCGACACGCGCTGGAGCCGCCCCGGGCCGGACCTGACGGCGCCGCCGACCTTCTCGTTCAGCCTGCGCGGCTCGCATTTCATGCCGAAGAACCTGCCGACGCATCTCGGTCGGCATGCCTTCGACGCCGGCAAGGACATCGAGATCGGCGTCGCCGTCCACCCCGGCGACGTCCTGACCGCCGTCAGCACCGTGCACGACATCTACGAGAAGACCGGCCGGACCGGGGCCATGACCTTCGTCGTCTTCCGCACCGCCGTCACCAACGAACGCGACGAGAGCGTCGCGGTCATCGACCAGAAGATGATGTTCCGATGATCCCCTTCGCAGCCGTCGAGGTCGGCGATGACCTGCCGCCGCTGCGCCTGACGCTGTCTGCGGAGCAGGTGTGCGCCTATGCGGAAGCCGCGAACATGCCCGGCGGTCGCTTCATGAGCGACGCGGCGGCCCAGGCCGAGGGCCTGCCCGGGCAGATCGCGCCCGGCAACTTCAGCCTGGCGCTGTTCGGCCGCCTGCTGACGGCCTGGGCACCTTCGGCGCGGCTGTTCCGCCTGAGCGCCACCTTCCGCGCCCTGGTGCGGCCGGGTGTGCCGTTGATCGCAAGCGCCGTGGTGACCGAGAAGCACGCCAGCGACCACGGCGCTTTCGTCGAGTGTGATCTGGTCCTCGAGAGCGGCGACGGCGATCGTCTGGTGACCGGCACGGCGACCGTCGTGTTCTGATATGGAGTGCGGCGCGTAAGCGCCGCTGTGTCGTTGCGCGGCGTGAGCCGCGCTGACGCGCGGCAACACCACAGCGGCGCTCACGCGCCGCACTCCACACCTTGCGACCCGCGTTGCAGGTCTGGTAGCGACGCCGCACATGGATCTGTCGCTGACCCCCGAGCAGGAAGGCTTCCGCGCCGCGGTACGGGCCTGGTTGAAGGCGCATGTGCCCCGGCGCGAGGTCGGCGAACCGAGCCGTGAGCACGGCGACCCGTCGCGCGTCCGCTGGCTGAAGGACTGGCAGCGGAGGCTCTACGACGGCGGCTACGTCGCCATCGGCTGGCCGCGAGAGTTCGGCGGCCAGGGCCTCGGCATCATGGAACAGACCATCGTCAACCAGGAGCTGGTGGCGGCGCGGGCGCCGCAGCAGATCGGCGCCATGGGCGTGCTGATGGTCGGTCCGACGCTGATCCAGTACGGCACCGACGAGCAGCGGGTCCGCCATCTGCCGTGCATCCTGAGCGCCGAAGAGATCTGGTGTCAGGGCTACTCGGAGCCCGGCGCCGGGTCCGATCTCGCCGCCCTGAAGACGCGCGCCGAGCTGGTCGGCGACGAGTTCCTGGTCAACGGCCAGAAGGTGTGGACGTCGAACGCGCAGATCGCCGACTGGATGTTCTGCCTGGTGCGCACCGATCCGGCGGCGCCGAAGCACCGCGGCATCTCCTACCTGCTGATCGACATGAAGACCCCCGGCATCACCGTGCGGCCGCTGGTGCAGATGACCGGCGACGCGGGCTTCAACGAGGTGTTCTTCGAGGATGTGCGCGTGCCGCGCCGCAACCTGGTCGGCGAGCTCAACCAGGGCTGGCAGGTGGCCAACGCGACCCTGGCGCACGAGCGCAACATGCTCGGCTCGACGACCCGCACGCAGGAGATGTTCAACGGCGTCCTGCGCCTGGCGCGGACGTGTCAGCGCTGCGGCCGTCCGGCGAGTGAGGACCCGCTGGTGCGCCAGAAGCTGGCGGCGCTGCAGATCCGTGTCGAGGCAATGAAGTACCACTCGCTGCGCCAGCTCACCGACGCCCTGCACGGCCGCCGGCCCGGCATCGGCGCCTCGGTGAACAAGCTGGTCTCGACCGAGCTCAACCACGACATCGCTGCCCTCGCCATCGAAGTCATGGGCGACTTCGGCATGCAGGCGCGCACGGCCGGCCGTGTGCTCGACCGCGGCATCTGGCCCTACGAGTTCATGTTCACCCTCGGCCTGATCATCGGCGGCGGCACCTCGCAGATCCAGAAGAACATCATCAGCGAGCGCGGCCTGGGCATGCCGCGCGAAGCAAAGGGAGCGGGTCAGTGATCGGTGCGGCGCCTGCCGCGCGCGCGCCGATCGGGCGCTGGCGCTGCTCGCCCGTCTGGTCGCTCATGACGCGAAAGGTTGGGGCATGGACTTCGGCCTGAGCCCCGATCAGGAGCTGCTGCAGCGTAGCGCCGCCGAGTTCCTCGCCGCCGAGTGTCCGCCGGCCCTGGTGCGCGAGGTGGCGACGAGCGAGGACGGCGTGCCGCGCGCCCTCTACGGCAAGATGGCGGCGCTCGGCTGGCTCGGGCTGATCGTGCCGGAAAAGTTCGGCGGCGCCGGGCTGGGCATGCTCGACCTGGCGCTGCTGTGCGAGCAGATCGGTGCGAGCGTCGTGCCGGGGCCGTTCTTCTCCTCCGCGGTCCTCGCCACGCTGGCGCTGCTGCACGGCGGCAGCGCCGCGCAGAAGAAGCACTGGCTGCCGCGCCTGGCGGCCGGCGAAGCGTTCGGGGCGCTGGCCCTGCTCGAGGAGAGCGACTGGCTCGCCGGCGCCGGCGTCGCGGCGCGGGCGCGCCAGCACCGCACCGGCAAGAGTGGCACCGGCAAGAGCAGCGCCGGAAAGAACCCCACTGGATGGACGCTGTCGGGTACGAAGCTGTTCGTCCTTGACGCGCACATCGCCGACGTCCTGATCGCCGCCTTTCGCACCGGCGGCCGCGGTGAGGACGGCGTGACCCTGTTCCTCGTGCCGCGCGACGCGCCGGGCGTCGAGGTGCTGCCGCTGCCGTCGGTCGACGTCACGCGGCGCCTGGCCGAGGTGCGCTTCACGCAGGTCGAGGTGCCCGCCGCCGCCGTGCTCGGCGCGCCCGGCGCGGGCTGGAAGACGGTGGCGCGGGTGCTCGACGGGGCGGCGGTGGCGCTTGCCGCCGACAGCCTCGGCGGCGCCCAGCGCGCCGTCGACATGGCGGTCGCCTACAGTGGCGTGCGGCAGCAGTTCGGGCGCACCATCGGCTCGTTCCAGGCGATCAAGCACATGGCCGCCGAGATGGTGAGCGAAATCGAACCGGCGCGCGCGCTGCTCTGGTATGCCGGCTACGCCGCCGACGCTCTGCCGCGCGAGGCGCCGCGCGCCGCGTCGATGGCCAAGGCGTGCCTCGGCGACGTCTACAGCCGCGTCGTCAATCGCGCCGTGCAGATGCACGGCGGCATCGGCTTCACCTGGGAGCACGACCTCCACTTCTGGTTCAAGCGCGCCAAGTGGAACGAACTCGCCTACGGCGACGTCGCCTGGCACCGCGAACGAGTTGCGGCGCTGAGCAAGTACTAGTGTCGTGAATCCGAAATCCCCGCCACATCTCGCTGGCTCTCGACACCCCTGGCGGCGTTGCGCCGCCTTGGAATATGGCCCGATATTCCTGCGGCGGCGCGCCTAGCCAGGGGCGCCGATGGCTCACCGAGCTGTAGCGGGGATTTCGGATTCACGACACTAGCGCCGGACCCGAGTGGGCGTCAGTCCGTCACCACCCGTGGCACGAGCGGGTAGCGCCAGCCGCGCGGCG
>JANNRA010000180.1:0-25275 GCA_031401035.1 bacterium
CGTCGCCGTGTCGGCGGTGGTCGGCTACGCCATGCTGCTGATCCTCACCCTGCACGTGCCGGACATCGCCGCCACCGTCGACCCGGCCAACGCGCCGGCGGTGCTCTACGTCGTCTACGCCAACCTGCCGGCGCTGGCGGCACACGCGGTGGCGGTGGTCATCGCCGTCGCCATGTGGCTGTGCGGCCTGTCCTCGATCACCAGCATGAGCCGCATGTGGTTCGCCTTCGCGCGCGACGGCGGCATGCCGCTGTACACGCTCATCCGCCGCATCCACCCGCGCTGGCGCACGCCGGTGTGGGCGATCCTCATCTCCTGCCTCGCCGCCGTGCTGCTGACCGTCTACGCGGCGCTGTACTCGGTGGTGGTGGCGATCAGCACCACGGCCCTCTACCTCGCCTACGCCATCCCCATCGGGCTCAACCTGCGCAACAAGCTGCGCCGGCAGGGCGAGTACACGACCGCGGCGTTGGCGCCGTGGAGCCTCGGCCGCTGGGGCGCGCCGCTGAACGCCGTGGCACTGGCCTGGGTGGCCTTCATCACCGTGCTGTTCTCGATTCCGCCCAACGAGCTCGCCGGCTGGTCGGTGCTGGCCCTGTGCGGCTTCATGGCCCTGTACTGGCGTCTCGACGCCCGCCACCGCTTCACCGGCCCGCAGCCGAGTTCGGAGAGCGAGCTGCGCCGCATCGAGGCGGACCTCTGACGCGCCGCGGCAGGATGGCGCCTCGGTGGAGGACGCCGCTACCGAGGAACCTCCATCACCGTTGGCCCTTTGGAGGGCACCGCTCCGTTGGCGCCTGTTGGCGGCGTTATTCGTGGCGCCCGACTTCCGCCAGCAGGCGGCGCCAGGCGGCGCGCTCGCGGGCCGGGGAAAACTGCGGCGCCAGGGAACGCACGTGGCGGCGCAGACTGGCGCGGAAGGGCGCGTCGGTCTCGACGCGGCGCAGCAGCTGGGTCAGCGCCGCGGTGTCGCCGACCGGAAAGAATCCGCGATAGCCTGCGCCGAGCAGGCCGAGCGAGCCATCGATGCGGCTCGCCAGCACCGGCACGCCGCGCACCGCCGCCTCGCCGATGACGTTGGCACCGCCCTCCATGCGCGAGGACAGCACCAGCAGGTGGCTGCGGCCGAGCAGCGCCCGCGCCCGCGCCGGCGACAACTCGCCGAGCCAGCGGTAACGGGGATTGCGCGCCATCTCCGCCGTCGCCCGCGCCGCCCAGGCCGGCGTCAGGGCGCGGCCGGCGTGCACAATGCGCAGGCGCGACGCGGCCGGCAGCGGGCGCGCCGCGTAGGCGCTGCGCAGGGGATCCTTGACCGCGCGCAGGTGGCCGATCACAGCGACGATGAACCCGCGCCCGGGCGCCGGGCGCCGGGCCGGCGCCGGCGCCGACTGACAGATGACGCGCAGCTTGTGCCGCGCCGCCGGCGGCAGGGCGCGGCGCGCCGCCGGCTGCAGCGCGATCAGCAGATCGGCCGCCGCCACCGCGGCGCGGGCGCGCGGACGGCGCGCCAGGTCGCGGTAGAGGTCGGTGCCGGTCAGGGCGACGATCAGCGGCCGGCGCGGATGGCGGCGCCGGAAGCGCAGCGCCGCCGTGGCGCTCTTGAAGGCGTGCAGGGCGACCAGGACGTCGGCATCACTGTCGCGGCAGTCGCCGATGCTGGCGCGGTGCCCGAGGGCGCGCACCAGGCGCGCCCAGCGCTCGGCGGTGACGCGGTTACCCTGTCGCGACCCAACGGGCGCGGGACAGGCGAATCAGACGTGCAGGCTGCGCATGGCGAGGCGCCGTTGTAGCAGCGTCGCCGTGTGGTAGGGAACCGTTCATGCTGTCATTCCTGCGCACCGCACTGCTGCTGCTGCTGCTGACGCCCGGCGCCGCCGCCGCCGATCCCTGGGGTGACGCCGCGCGCTACCGCTTCGAGTACCGCGTCGACCTGTCGGCGCTGCCGGCGGCGCACGGCCAGCGCCTGCAGGTGTGGGTGCCCTACCCGGCCACCACCGATGACCAGCGCATCGTCTCGGCTGCGATCGAGTCGCCGTGGCCCTACACCGTCACGCACGACGCCCTCGGCAACCAGATGCTGCACCTCGAGGGGCGCGGCGCGCCGCCGGCGCCGCTGGTGATGCGCTTCGTCGTCGACCGGACGCCGTCGGACGGCATCCCGGCCGCCGCCGCCGCCGCCGGCACGCCGCTCGACCCCGCCCGCTACAAGGCGCCGGCGAAGCTGGTGCCGCTCGAAGGCCGCGTGCGGGAGATCGCCGAAGAGCAGAGTCGCGGCCTGACCAACGACCAGGCGAGGGTGCGCGCCTTCTACGACTACGTCGTGCGCACCATGCGCTACGACAAGACCGGCGACGGCTGGGGCCGCGGCGACGCCGTCTGGGCGTGCACCAACCAGCGCGGCAACTGCACCGACTTCCACTCCCTGTTCCTCGGTCTGGCGCTCAGCCAGGGCATCCCGGCGCGCTTCGTCATCGGCTTTCCGATCCCGGCGGCGGGTGACGCCGGCGAGATCGCCGGCTACCACTGCTGGGCGGAGTACTTCAGTCCGCTGCGCGGCTGGGTGCCGCTCGATTCGAGCGAGGCCAAGAAGTCGGGCCGGCCCGACGCCTACTTCGGTCATCTGCCGAACGACCGCATCCAGTTCAGCGTCGGCCGCGACCTGACACTCGCCCCGCCGCAGGCCGGTCCGCCGCTGAATTTCTTCATCTATCCGTACGCCGAGATCGACGGCACGCCCGCCGACCTGAAGGCGCAGTTCCGCTTCGAACGCCTGCCGGAGGCCGTCGCGGCGCGATGAGCGCCCTCGCCGCGGAGCTGACGGCCTGGCACGTCGACGCCCGGGCCCGCACGCTGGCGCTGCTCGACGACCTCGACGACGCGCAACTCCTCGGCCCGCAGCTGGCCATCGTCAACCCGCCGCTGTGGGAGCTCGGGCATGTCGCCTGGTTCCACGAGCACTGGGCCTGGCGGCAGGCGCGCGGCGGCGCCCCGCAGCGGCGCGACGCCGACGCGCTGTACGATTCCGCCGCCGTCGCGCACGGCACCCGCTGGCAACTGCCGCTACCGACGTTTGCCGCCACGCGCCGCTACGCCACCGCCGTGCACGACGCGTTACTGAGCGCGCTCGCCGGCGGCGATCCGACACCCGAGACCGCCTACTTCCACCGCCTCGGCGTCCTGCACGAGGACATGCACGGCGAGGCTTTCGCCTACACGCGCCAGACGCTCGGCTACCCCGCCCCGCCGCTGGCGCTCCTGCCGCCGCCTGCCGCCGCGCGGCTGGCAGACGGCGACGCGCGCCTGCCCGGCGGCACGGTGCGCATCGGCGCCGAGCCCGGCGACGGCTTCGTCTTCGACAACGAGAAGTGGGCGCACGATGTCCACCTGGCGCCGTTCGCCATGGCGCGCACGGCGGTCAGCAACGCTGCCTTCGCGGCCTTCGTCGACGACGGCGGCTACCGCGACGAGGCGCACTGGTCGCCGCTCGGCCGCGCCTGGCGCTGCGCCGTCGGCGCCGCCCATCCGGTGTACTGGCGTCGCGCCGCCAGCGGCTGGGAGGAGCGCCGCTACGACACCTGGCGGCCGCTGCGCCCCGATCATCCGGTGCTGCACGTCAGTTGGTTCGAGGCCGATGCGTACTGCCGCTGGGGCGGCCGCCGGCTGCCGCGCGAGGCGGAGTGGGAAGCCGCCGCGGCGGCCGAGCTGTGCGCCGACGGCAGCCGCTACAGCGGCGCGCGGCGCCGCTATCCGTGGGGATCCGCGCCACCGACCGCGACGCACGCCAACCTCGACGCGCGCCGCGGCGACACCGTCGCCGTCGCCACCCTGGCCGACGGCGACAGCCCGGCCGGCTGCCGGCAGATGCTCGGCAACGTCTGGGAATGGACGGCAGACGCCTTTGCGCCCTACCCCGGCTTCGTCGTCGATCCCTACCGCGACTACTCGGCGCCGTGGTTCGCCACCCACATGGTGCTGCGCGGCGGCTGCTGGGCGACACGCGCGCGCCTGATCCGCGCCACCTGGCGCAACTTCTACACGCCCGACCGCCGCGACGTCTTCGCCGGCTTCCGCACCTGCGCGCGGCAATGACAGGAAGGGGCTTTCACACGGAGAAACGGAGTAACGGAGGGCCGTGTGTCGAGATCAGTCGACTGCTTCGAGTCCGACCGCGGTGAACTCAGATCACTACCTTCGTCGCCGAGTGGTGACGCACGAGCACGCCCTCTCCGTTCCTCCGTGCCTCCGTGGTGAAGAATCCTTGGCGATCACGCTCAGGGATCGATGCGAATCGCGCCCGCCTCGCCCGCCACCAGTTCGCCGATCAGCGCGTGCGCCGGGGTGCCGCGCGCGGCGAGATCGCGCACCAGGGCGTCGGCGTTGGCCGCCGGCACGGCGATGAGCAAACCGCCGGAGGTCTGCGCGTCGGCGAGGATCAGCTGGTCGGCCTCGCGCAGGCCGGCCGCCCACGTGCAGGCACCCGCCACCGCAGTCAGATTGGTCTTCGAGCCGCCCGGCACCAGGCCCTGGGCGATCAGCGCCGGCACCCAGTCGAGCACCGGGATGGCCGAGCGGCGCAGACGCGCCGCGACGCCGGAGGCGAGCAGTAGATTGCGCAGGTGGCCGAGGAAGCCGAAGCCGGTGACATCGGTGCAGGCGCGGGCGCCGGCGGCGAGGGCGGCGTCCTTGGCGGCGCGGTTGAGCGTCGTCATCAGGCCGCACACCTCGGCGAGCTGTGCCGGCGTAAGCTTCTGCTGCTTGATCGCCTGCGCGGCGATGCCGAAGCCGAGCGGCTTGGTCAGCACCAGGGCGTCGCCGACCTGCGCGCCGGTCTGCGCCAGCACCCGCGTCGGGTCGGCCGCGCCGATGACACACAGGCCGTACTTCAGCTCGGCGTCCTTGACCGTGTGGCCGCCGACGATCGGGCACAGCGCCTCGGCCGCCTTGTCGCGGCCGCCGCGAAAGATGCGCTCGAGGACGCTCGGCGGCAGCCGGTCGTCGGGGAAGCCGCACACCGCCAGGGCGGCCTGCGGCTCGCCGCCCATGGCGTAGACATCGCTGATGGCGTTGGCGGCGGCGATGGCGCCGTAGGTCGCCGGGTCGTCGACGATCGGGGTGATGAAATCGACGGTGAAGATGAGCGCACCCCCACCCGGCGGTCGCAACACCGCCGCGTCCTCCATCGACCCGACCGTGGTGTCGACCCACGGGTGCGGGAAGGAAGGGATCGTGCGCAGGACCTGAACCAGGTCCTCAGCTCCGAGCTTGCGGGCTCAACCGCCGGCGGCGACCAGGCTGGTGAGTCGGATCTCTTCCGTCATGCGCGTGTGGTTACCGCGTCGCCGCCCGCGCGACAACCGCACGCCCGGCGACGCAGCGGCGCCCTTCGCCATCTGCTCCGGGATCTGGAGCGGGCGGGCCGCCCGCGCTCCCGGACAGGTGGTCGGCGCGGATGCCTCCGCCGAGCGGACCCGGTATGCTCGCGACGTGCTGCGCCGCCTGCTCCTGCTCCTCCTTCTCGCCGCCCCGGCAGCGGCGCGTCAGGTCGACGTGCCGCTGCAGCTCGACCACGCCTTCCTGCGCCAGGCGCTGCTGGCGCAGGTGTATACGCTGCAGGACCACACCGCGCGGGTGTGGGACGACGGCTCGGGGTGCAACGCGATGGTGCTCTCCAACCCGCGCGTCGCCTCGGCCGGTGAACGACTACGCGTCACCAGCGACGCCGTGGCGCGCATCGGCACGGCGGTCGGTGAGCGCTGCCTGAACGTCGTCGACTGGACCGGCACCGTCGAGCTGCTCGAGGAGCCGGAACTGGATCCTGACAAGCCGCTGGTCCGCTTCCGCGTCGTCGACTCGCATCTCTACGGCGCCGGCGGCCGCAAGCGCGTCACCGGGACGCTGTGGGACTGGGTCAAGCAGTACGCGCACCCGCGCTTCGAGGCGGTGCGTATCGACCTGCGCCAGCCGCTCGACGAGTTGCGCGGCTTCCTGCCCAGCGTGCTGCCCGATGGCGGCGACGCGGCGCGGCACCTGATCGATTCGCTGCAGCTCGCCGGCACCCGTGTCACCGACGCCGGCCTGCGGCTCGACCTGCGCTTCGACATCGCCGGGGCGACGCTGGTCGAGGAGGCGCTGCCGCCCGGTCCCGAGCCGACGCTCAGCGCCGCCGAGTTGGAGGCGTGGAGCGCCGCCTGGGAGCAGTGGGACGCCTTCGTCACCTTCGTCGCCAAGCAGGCCGCCGGCGAGAGCGCCGCGGCGCAGCGCCAGGCGCTCTTCGACGTCCTGATCGCGGCGCGCTACGACCTGGTCGCCGCGCTCGCGCCGGCGCACGCCGGTGCGCCCGACCCCATCCGGCCGCTGTTCCTCTCCACCTGGAAGCGCCTGGCGCCGGTGCTGCGCGACGTCGCCCTCGGCGTGCCGGGCGAGGCGGCGCTGCGCTACCTGAGCTTCATCACCGCCGCCGACGCGCTGCGCGCGATCGACCAACTCGGCCCGGCGAGCGGGCTCGACCTGTCCGCCGACGGCCTGCGCCGCCTGGCGCGCATGCTGGCGCCAGCGGCGGACGGCGATCCGCTCGCCTGGAGCGACGCGGTCGACCCCGAGCTGCGGCAGCGCTTCGACTTCGGCGCGCCGCTGCCGCCGCCGGCGCCGAATCCGGATCTCGATCTGAGTTGGTGGCTGCCGCGCGCCGCCTGGGCTGCCGACGACCTGGCCGCGCGCCTCAACCGCTGGGTGCCGGGACCCGACGACGTCATGCAGTACCTGCCGCAGGTACGCGATCTGCTCGACGACACCGCCGACCGCACGCTCGAGACGCAGAAGCTCGACGCGCAGTTCCACCAGTTGTACCGCTGGCTGGTCCCGGCGACGGCCTGGAAGGAGAGCTGCTGGCGGCAGTTCATCCGCATCAACGGCACGGTCAAGCCGATGCTGTCGTCGGCCGGCGCGGTCGGCATCATGCAGGTGCTGCCGCGCGTCTGGCGCGGCTTCTACGACGTCAAGGGCCTGCACCAGGACATCGCCTACAACGCCGGCGCCGGCGCCGAGATCCTGCTCCACTACCTGCGCGACTACGCCATCAAGCGCGGCGAGCACACCGCCACCGGCAGCATCGACAACCTCGCCCGCGCCACCTACGCCGTCTACAACGGCGGCCCCGGCCACCTGCGCCGCTACCGCAAGCCGACCAAGCGCAGCCTGCGCGAGATCGACGAGTCGTTCTGGGAGAAGTACCGCCGCATCAAACAGGGCGACGCCCTGGCCGTGGCGGAGTGCTTCGGCAAGTAACTGGCAACGCCGGCGCGCGGCCTCGCCTACAGCCTCCACGCCTCCGGCCCCAGCGGCAACTCGTTCAGCTCCGCCCTGGCCTCGCGCCAGGTCGGATAGTGCTCATCGAGCAGCGTCACGAACCGCTCGCCGTGCGTCGGTTCGATCAGGTGAGTCATCTCGTGCACGATCACGTATTCGAGAAGATCCTTCGGCTTTTTCACCAGTTCGGTGTTCAACCGGATGTTCCGCGTCCTGTGGTTGCAGCCGCCCCACCTGGTCTTCATGCGCTGGACGAAGTAGCCGGCCACCTCGACGCCCAGCCTCGCCTCCCACCTGCGGATCACTTGCGGAACCGCCTCGTGCAGGAGGGCTCTGTGCCACGCATGCATCACCACCTCGCGCGTCGCCCTGCTGCAACCGGGGCGCACGGTGAGCGTGATCCTGCGATGACCGAGGCGGATCGCGGGCTTCGCGTCGGCTTCCCGCACGGAGAGCAGGTAGCGCCGGCCCCAGAGGTAATGGCTCTCGCGCTCGACGAACTGACGCGGGGTCTCCCGGAGCTGCGCGCGCAGCGTCGCCTGCTGATCGCGAATCCACCCGAGCCTGGAGACCGCATACGCCCGGGCCACTTCGGGGCGCGTGGCCTTTGGCGCGACGAGGGTCACGCGCCCGTTCGGCGGGTGCACTGAGAGGTGGACGTGCTTGACGTCCCTGCGCGTCAGGGCGATCGCGATCTCGCCGATGTGGATCGTCTCGACCATCAGTATCCCGGCTGGTTCTTGACGAGCTCGAACAGGGCGAGCGTCGCGTCGCGGTTGCGGTCGAGCACCGGGAACAGCGCATTCAGGACCTGCGCTTCACGCGCCTGGTCCCCTTTCCAGCCCGCC
Organism: bacterium; assembly: GCA_031401035.1. Classification (GTDB taxonomy): domain Bacteria; phylum Desulfobacterota; class Binatia; order HRBIN30; family CADEER01; genus JANNRA01. The sequence goes on from JANNRA010000180.1 coordinate 8,154, forward strand.
GGCGCCCGCTCACGCATGACGCGGTCGATCGCGAGCGCCAGCCTGAGGCGCTCGTCCCCGAATTCCGTCCCGGGCTCGGCGACGCCGGCGGCTGCGGCGCGCCCGGCCGCGAGAATCCGCGGCAGGTTGTTGTAGATCACCGTCGCCTCTCGGTTGCCGTGCAGGGCCGCAGGGATGCCCGCCTCGGGTTGCTGCGCGGCCAGACGCTTCACCAACTCTTCCGCCTTGCGCAGGAACTCCTCGTAGGCCGCCGCGTCCGCCCGACTCTGCTTGATGAGATCGTCGAGCAGTTTCGACATCTGCTCGTAGAAGCGAGGATCGGTGAGCTGGTCGCGGATGATCGTCTTGCGGACGTTGTTGATGATGCCCTCGGCGACGGCGTCGCGCGACAGCCTGCCCTTCGCGTTGAGCTTCCTGGCGATGGCGTCGTGGATGCCGGTCGCGATGATGAGCTCGGTCAGCGGAATCTGGTCCACTTGGCCGAGGTCCGCCGCCGGCTCGGCCTGCACGTAGGTGTTGAGCAGGTGGCGCATGTCGGCTTCGTAGGGCTTGATGTCGAGCTCTTCGCCGGAGTGCTTCTTGACGGCGGAGCGGATCTCGCCGTGGAACTCGACTTCCTTCTGCAGGGCGGCCGCTTCCGCATCGGTGTATCCGGCTTCGGCAAGGTCCTGCGCGATGGCGGCGAAGGCGCGGACGAAGACCGCCACCGCCTTGTAGTACGAGATGCGCAGCGCCTCGGTCTCGCTCAGCGCGTTGGGGTTGGCGGCGTCGCCGCAGAAGTAGTGCAGGAACTGCTCAACCTCGCGCGGCAACGGCACCGGCTCGCACAGGTAGCGCAGGGCCTCGCGGGCTTCGTCGAGCTTCTTCCTGCCCTCGTCCAGCCAGTTCCTGAGGTGGACGTTGTTGTCCCCGCCGCCGCCCTCGTCGATGTCCAGCTCGTCGGAGCTGTAGACCGCGATCGCCTCCTGCACCTCGCCGAACAACTCCTTGAAGTCGACGATGTGGCCGTAGTCCTTGTCGTCGCCGTCGAGCCGGTTGGTGCGGCAGATAGCCTGGAACAGGTTGTGATCGCGCAGCTCGTTGTCGAGGTAGATGTAGGTGCAACTCGGCGCGTCGAAGCCGGTCAGCAGCTTGCTGACGACGATCAGCAGCTTCATGTTGGCGGGCTCTTCGATGAAGCGCCGTTTGGCCTCGTCCTCGTACTGCTTGGTGGTCTGGCCGGGCTTCAGGACGTGCTGCGTGTAGGTGTCGAACTTGTAGCGCTCGTCGCTGTTGGCCGGCTCGCGGGAGATCGCGTTGTGGTTCGGCTCGTAGGACGTGACGATGCCGCAGTACGCGCCGAAGCCGGTGTTCCGAAACAGCCGGAAGTAGTGGCAGGCGTCGTAGATCGACGGCGCGACCAGGATCGCCGTGCCGCGGTCGTTGTTCAGCCGCGGCTTGAGGCTGAAGTCCTCGATGACGTCGGCGATGATGCGCTGCTTGCGCTCGCCGGCGCTCATCAGCTTCTCCAGCGTCGCCCAGGTCTTGCGGACGATGGCCTTCTGGAAGTTGTTGAGACCCCTGGTCTTGCGCTCGAACCACGCGTCGATGGCGGCGCGCGAGGTGAGCCGCTGCGGCACGTCGCGGGCCTCGTACTTGAGGTCGAGGATGACGCCGTCGGCGACGCCTTCGTGGAACTTGTACGTGTGGATGTAGGTGCCGAACACGTCCCGCGTCATCCGCTTGTCCTTGCGCAGCAGCGGCGTGCCGGTGAAGCCGATGAAGATCGCGCCCCCCAGCCAGCGCTTCATCTGCTTGTTCATGTCGCCGCCCTGCGTGCGGTGGCACTCGTCGACGAAGACGTAGAAGCGCCCGCTGACGGGCGGGGGCTCGCCTTTCAGGTCCGCCGCGTCGAACTTGTGGATCAGCGCGCACAGCAGGCGCGGCGCGGCGGCGCCGAGTTTCTCCACGAACTCGGCGCGCGAGGTGATGCGCGGCGACGGCGACTCGGCGCCGATCACGCCCGCGTTCTTCATCACCCCCTCGATCTGCTTGTCCAGCTCGTCGCGGTCGGTGACGACCAGGATGCGCGCCTCGGGGTCGTGCTCCAGCAGCCACTTGGCGATGAGCACCATCAGGATGCTCTTGCCGCTGCCCTGGGTGTGCCAGATGACGCCGCCCTCGCGCCGGGCGATGCGTTCCTGGGCGGCCTTGACGCCGAAGAACTGGTGCGGCCGAGGCACTTTCTTCTGGCCGGCGTCGAAGATGATGAAGTTGCGGATCAGGTCGAGCAACCGCGCCTGGTTGCACATCCGGGCGAGCGGCCGGTCGAGCAGCGCCCCCGCGGCGAGCGGGGCGCCGGGCGGCGCGGCGGCGGCCGCTTCACCCTTCCACTGCACGAAGAACTGCTCCGGCGTGCCGGTGGTGCCGTAGCGCAGACCCTGCGAGTCGCTGCCCGCCAGCACGAGCTGCACGGTGCTGAAGAAGCCCAGGTTGAAGATCTCCTCCTGGTTGGTGATCAGCTGCCGCACCCCGTCGGCCAGCTCCACCGAGCTGCGCTTCAGCTCGATCACCGCGATGGCGAGACCGTTGAGATAGAGGACGATGTCCGGCCGGCGCTGGTGACCGCCCTTCAGCGTCACCTCCTCGGCCAGCGCGAAGTGGTTCCTGTCCGGGTGGTGCCAGTCGACGAGGTGCACGGTCTCGTGCGCCTGGCCGGCGGCGATCTGCACCGGCACGCCGTAGCGGACGAGCTGATAGGTACGCAGGTTGGCCTGGTAGAGCGTGATGCCGGTCGAGTCGGCGGCGCTCTCCAGCTTCTGCAGCGCCGCGGACACGTGCGCGGCTGAGTAGCCGCGCGCGGCGAGGTTGTCGCGCAGCAGCGCCGTCTCGACGGCGCGGTTGCCCTCGCGGGTGCTCCATTCGCCGAGATAGCGATACCCGAGGCAGTCCGGCCGCGCCGTGTCGGTGAACAGCGCGACGACGCGGTTCTGGGTGCGGCGCTCCGAGCGGGGTTGAGCAGTCATCCGCCGCCGCCGCGCTGGCGATCCAGACCCGTCAACATCGCCAGGCCTTTGGCCGTCAGTCGATAGCGTTGCAAGCGGCTGTTCGGCTTGTCGGGCAGCGTCATCTCGATCCACCCGCCATCCAGGCTTGGCTTCAGATAGCGGTCGCGCAGGTGCGCTCTGTCGCGCAGCTTGAGATGCTGCCGTATCTCGGCGTTGCCGAGTTCTCCCATCGCACCGATCAGCCGCACCAGCACCGCGACTGGGGGGGCGACTGGGGGGGTGACTGGGGGGGTGACTGGGGGGGCGGCGACTTCCGGGGCAGCCGCTCCGCGCCGGATGGTCGTGACCCAGATACCGCCCGCCACCCGGAATTCGGGTTCCGCGATCCCCGCCGTGCGGCAGCGATCGATCATGTCGCGGATGCCGGTGCCCATCCGCTCGATGTACTTCGCCAGGTACATGGGTTCGGCGATCAGCGGGTTGGCCGGGACGGAGGGGTGGGGGCCTTTGAGGGTCTCCAGGGTGAGCGTCGGCGGCAGGGAGCCGGGATTCCAGACTTCGAGGCGATCCTTGAACAGCATCACCTGCACGCTGGCCTGGCTGGTGTAGTCGCGGTGGCAGACGGCGTTGACGATGGCTTCGGCCACCACCTCCTGCGGGATCTCGTAGGCGGTCGGCACCTGCGTACTCTCCGCGCGCGTCCCGACCCAGAGATCGATCTTCGACAGCACGAAGTCCTTGGCCTGGTCGACGAGGTCGAAGACGGTGCCCTTGTACACCTGGTAGGAGGGGATGGGTTTGGCCGCCTCGAGTCCGTGGAAGTGGGCGCAGCGCACCTCCGAGGCAACGAGGAAACGCTGCGGCGCCCGGCCGAACAGCAGCACGGCGGCGTGGCTCGGGCGGCCCTTGTCGAGCAGATTCAGGTGCGCGAGCAGGTCGGCGGGAGGGGTGTCCTCCGCCAGCGGGAAGCTGCGACCGCGGCGCGCCAGCACCAGGAAGCGGGAGATCCGGTCGAAGTCGAGATCCTCGAGCGTCGCGTCGCGGCAGAAGGAGGCATCGAAGGGCGCGAAGCGGATGAGCTCGCGCTCTTCCAGCACGCGCACCAGCGCGGCGTAGACGGCGGGGATCAGCTCGGCGGGCGATGCGAACCGGCGTCGGATCAGCTCGCCGCCGGCGCGTTGGACGAGCGCGCGCATCTTCGGGTGTCGTGTCCCGTCGCCGGCGCCCTTGACGAAGACGAGCCGGTACTTGCCCGCTCCGCCGGCGGCATCGAACTCGCGTTCGGTGGGCGACAGACCTCCGGCGTCCTCGGAGCCGTACTCGTCGCCGAGCAGCCCGAGGTACAGGTCGCAGCGTCGCACTTCGTCGAGATAGACCTCGTCGGCGCGGCGATCGGCCGCGGGCAGATCCTCGAAGAGGAAGGGTTCGAAGAAGCGGCGCAGCAGCGCGTCGCCATGCAGGAAGTCCCGCACCGCCGCCCGCTCGTCCGCGAGCTCCTTCTGGACGCTGCTGACGAAGACGCGCAGCGGGGTCATACCTGCCGCGTCCTCCCGGTGAGCAGCTCCTGCATCATCCCCTGCCTGAGGGCGCGGGTCTTGTCGCGCAGCAGCCGGTCGGTCATTCGAGCACCTCCCAGTGCCCGCATTTCCTGGCACCGACGACGCGCAGCTTCGCGGTTTTCACCGGCGTTTCTACCGGCGTTTTCGCCGGCGTTTCTACCGGCGTTCCCGTCGGGCGCTTCCGCACCGCGCCGAAAGTCGCCGCTCTGGCCCGGCCGGCATCGGTGAGTCGGTACTTCTGCAGGCGGCTGTTGGGCTTGTCGGGAATGGTCATCTCGATGACCCCAAGCGCCAGGGCCGGCAGCCGATAGGCGGCCGTAAAGTGTTTGCGGTCGCGCAGGTGAAGCAAGTCCATCAGTTGCTGCCGAGACGGCTCACCGTCCATGGCCTGAAGCACGGCTTCGACTTGAGGGGTGACTTGAGGGGTGACTTGGGGGGCGACCCGGACCAAGCGCCGCGCCGGTGAGATCCTGCACGGTGCTGCCGCTGCGCTGAAAGTAGTGGCCCCGATAGCTGATCGGCGTGGGGTAGGCGGGCGTCACCACCTCCAGCAGATCGTGCCCATCCTCCTGCCGCAGGTTCACCTGGACCACCACGCCCAGCAGGTCGCGGATCTTGTTCGGCAGATCTTCCAGCAGTCTGCCGGCGTCGCGCACGCCGACGACCGTGCCCGCGTCGTCGCGTCCGACGACCAGCGTACCGCCGTCGCCGTTGGCGAAGGCGCAGTTCCACTTCAGGTGCTCGTCGCGCCAGGCCTCCTTCCACTCCAGATTCTGGTGCTCTCTCATACGAGCCGCGTGCGCCCGGTGAGCAGCTCCTGCATCATCCCCTGCTTGAGCGCGTGGGTCTTGTCGCGCCGGGCTTCGAGCGCCGACAGCTCGGCGTCCATGTCGGAGAGGACGGCGGCGATGGCGGCTTGTTCGTTCTCAGTCGGAGGAGCTGAGAAGGTGAGATTCAGTATCTTCGAGATGGAGAGCCCCGGTTGAGCGGAGGACTCCGAGTACTGGTTGAGATTCATTCTTCCCAGCACGTAGGTAAGCCACCAGATATCAGTGTTCGCAGAAGAGGAGACAACGACGGCGTGTTCGGACGCGAAGAAATCGCCCTCGACCCCAAAGACGTTGCCACACAGCGCCCCCTGGCGCCCGATCAGCGCATAGCGGCCGCGGTGTGTGAAACGAGATGTGAAGCCCCGAAGACCGTTTCCGCCATAACATGGATACTGGGATTGCTGGTCGATACTGGCACTCGTTATTCCCTCGCCGCTCTTCATGGAACAGACGGCAGCCAAAGCCTTCACCGCCCACTCCCCGTGGAAGCCGGGGAGGCGGGTCTGGCCGGTGAGGAGCTGCTGCATGGCGGACTGTTTGAGGTCGCGCTTCTTGGCGATGAGCCGATCCAGCCCGCCCAGCAGCGCATCCACATCGCTCAACGCCCCCGCGATGGCGCGTTGTTCGGATTGCCGGTCAGGGAAAGCAATCTCTAGACCTCGAACGTCGCGGATGTTGATGCCCCGCACGGCCTGACCGATGGTATGAAGGACAATCTGCTTCTGTACAGCCTCAGACTGGATCGCGAAGTAGAGAAACTGTGCGTGAATGTCGTCCTTGAGACGCACACGCGCGGTGTCTTGCGTTATGTTGGCGCCGGCGAGTGATGCCGGAACCAACGCAACTCTCCCGGTGGTTCCGCGAATCGTTACGAGGAGATCGCCAGGCGCCAAGCGGGACCGTTTGTAAGCATGATCGATGGACGGGTGAGTCAGAAGTAGGTCCGACTCGTCGATTCGTCCGTCGGATATGTCCCTTACTTTCACCACGGGGACGCCACTATTACAGTGTGCCCCAGGCATCAGAATTCCATAGCAGATTGGCGAATCACCGCGGACACTCTCGTCGAGAGGAGTCACCTTCCAACAAGCCGGGATGACACCCACCTCCGTCTGCTTGTAGCCGGGCCTCACTTCCATGACGCCCCCATCTTCTTCAGGTGCTCGTCGACCCGCGCGGCGAGCGTCTCCACCTCCTCGGTGAGCTTCGGCAGCGGCGTCGCGTAGCGCTCCGCCAGTTCGCGGATGCGACCCGTGAGCGTCTGCGAGACGCGGTCGAGTTCGGCCTGCACGGTCGCGGACAGGCGCGCCATCCACTTGTCGTCCACCACCACCGACTTGATCTCGGCCTCGGTGAGCGTGGGGTACTTCTCGTAGGCCAGCCGGTCGAGCGCGGCCTCCTGCTCCTTCACAGCGCGCTTCAGCGCGGCTTCGCTCTCGGTGAGTTCCAGCCAGCGCTCGAGCACGGCGCGTTCGTCCTGGGCGTCCTCGTCGGCCTTGATCTCCTTGAGGCGCGCGTTGACCTCGGCCCTGGCGATCCGGTCGAGCGCGCCCAGGTACCCTTCCTCGCCGCCGTGTTCCTCTTCCAGCTCACTGATAGCTGCGGTGGCGGCGTCGAGCTCGACCTGGCTGGCATCGAGCGCCGCCTGCTCCGCGGCGAAGTAGCGCGCGACGATGAGCGCCTTGGGGACGAGGTCGCAAGCCCAGCCCTTGTCCTTGCGCTTGCCCTTCTTGTCGGTCTCGATGATGCGCGCCGGCAGCGCGACCCAGCCGTCGGCGGCGATGAGGTAGCAGTCGTCCTGCATCGTCGCGGCCCAGTAATCCATGAGGTGCTGGTAGACGTCGTAGGCGTCGAGCAGCGGCGCCTGGCGGAAGGCGGCGAGCAAGTCCTCGGCGATGGACTCGATCAGCACCTTAGGGTGGCCGTCCTTGTCGAAGCCGGCGAGGCCCGCGGTCGTGGTCGTGCGCCAGTCGGCGAAGATGCCGGTCGTCTTCTGCTGGAAAGCTGCGAACTCGGCGTGATGGAAGATGGCGGCCTTGACCTCGCACAACTCCAGCCCCAGGCGCGCGTAACCGGGGCGTCCGGCGGAGTCGAAGAGGACGCCGCGCACCCCGGGGAGCACCGTCCAGTAGGCGCCGAGCGCATCGAGATCGCGCTCCGGGATGCCGCCGCGCAGATGACCGTCGATGTCCTGCAGGTCTTCGGGCTCGGTACTGTCGACGAAGCGCGGCAGGTTGAGGTTGAAGTCGTTCTTCGCGGCGGCGATCTCGTCCAGCGGCACCATGCGCGCGTAGCGCGGCACGTCGGCCTGCCTGGTGAAGGTGTCGACGATGCGGTGGATGTCCTGCTCGCGCAGGCGGTTCTTGTTGCCGTCCTTGATGAAGCCCTTCGAGGCGTCGATCATGAACACGCCCTTGCGGCCGGCGGCGTTCTCCTTGTCGAGCAGGACGATGCAAGCGGGGATGCCGGTGCCGTAGAAGAGGTTGGCGGGCAGGCCGATGATGCCCTTGAGATAGCCGGAGCGGACCAGTTGCCGGCGGATCGTCGCCTCGGCGTTGCCGCGGAAGAGCACGCCGTGCGGCAGGATGCAGGCGGCTTTGCCGGCCCCCTTCATCGAGCGGACGATGTGCAGCAGGTAGGCGTAGTCGCCCTGCTTGGCGGGCGGCTCGCCCCAGGCGAAGCGCTGGAACGGGTCGTTCGACGGCGTCAGGCCGGTGCTCCAGGTCTTGTCGGAGAACGGCGGGTTGGCGACGACGTAGTCGTAGGCGCGCAGTTGTTCGCCGTCCTTGAACTTCGGCGCCGCCAGGGTGTTGCCGGAAACGATGTTGGCCGTCGGGAAGTCGTGCAGGATCATGTTCATGCGCGCCAGGCCCGCCGTGGTCACGTCCTTCTCCTGCCCTTCGAGCGTGATGTGCTTGCCGGCCTGGGCCGCCACCTTCAGCAACAGCGAGCCCGAGCCGCAGGTCGGGTCGTAGGCGGTGGTGGAGGCCTTCGTGTTGTTCGGTGCGATGCCGATCACCCTGGCGATGACGCGGCTGACCTCGGCGGGGGTGTAGAACTGGCCCTTGCTCTTGCCACTCTCGGTGGCGAAGTGCCGCATCAGGTATTCGTAGGCGTCGCCGAGGATGTCGTCGTGGTCGGCGCGGTTCTGCGAGAAGTCGAGCTCCGGCTTCTGGAAGATGCCGATCAGGTTGGTCAGCCGGTCGACCATCGCCTGACCCTCGCCCAGCTTGTTGGGGTCGTTGAAGTCGGGGAAATCGCTGCGCGCCAGCCGCGCGTTGGCGTCGATCAGCGGCTGGATGATCTGCGTGTTGATCTTGTCGCCGACGTCGCTCTTGCCCTTCAGGGCGATCATGTCCTTGAAGCTGGCGCCCGTCGGGATCGTCACCGGCGGCGCGAAGTCGCTGCTGCTCCCGTACTTGTCGGTGATGTACTTGATGAACAGCATGAACAGGACGTAGTCCTTGTACTGGCTGGCATCCATGCCCCCGCGCAGCTCGTCGCACGAGGCCCAGATCGAGGAGTAGAGATCGGATTTCTTGATGGCCATGGGTTGCTAGCTCACTGCCCTACTTTGGGTCCGAGTGCAGGTGGTCGGGCGACAGCTGGTCACCTGGCATCTCGGCGCTTGGCTATGTTGTCGCCGTCTAGCGAGTGGGCAATGAGCCGCCGGCTCACGGCGTTTCGCGATGCGCCGTACCAGTGAGGCCGGCCGGCTTCATTGCCGTGCCGGCCTCATCGATACTTCGCGGCGAAGCTGTCGGCGAAACGGCGGATCTCCTTCAGCCTGGGACCGATCGGCCACAGCTCGTTGATTTCGACACCCTGGGGCTTCGCGAGAGCATCGGCGAGGTCGTCGTTGGAGAGTTGGCTCACGCGACGACAGACCTCGATCGTAAGCTCTCGCCCCGCACGAGAGGCTGCCCCGTCGCGCCTGTTCCACCACCGCGTCTCGGTTACATCTGTCGGGCCCGACGAGAACATCTGCTCCGAGTCGATAATGACGAACTCGTGTGAGGTGGTAAGTAACCGATCTGGGGGTTCGTTTCCGCCGAATAGCGCTGCAGCAATCTCGCTCCGCGGCCAGTCCAGAATGCGGGACACCTTGCATCCCTTCAGCTCATCCACATCGTCGATCGAACGCCAATTGCACGAAGCCAACGGACAGTCCCGCGAGCACGACGTACGTCCGTGCTCGGCCAGGAACCAGTGAGCCGCATGAACCCTGGCATCAGGAACACCGAGAAGGTCGGCGGACCGGTCGTCGAGAACGACGAGCGTGGAGCTCTGACAGGACCACCCCATCCTTTGCGCGATGCGCGCGAACACGATTTCCCGATAAGCGTAGAAGTCCCCGGTGAGCTTGGTGAGCCAGGTGCGGCCTGCGGAATCTGTCCCTGTCCAGAACGTATACGATGGGAACGAGGGTGTTTTGTACGGTTCCCACCTCCAGCCTGTGGAGTCCAGGGTGGCGGGAAGCTCTTCGATAGACGGGAAGGGCATGATCGGTGCCACAGGCTAACGCGGCTACACCGGAAAGATTGGGCGCGCCGCCCTGATTAGCCCGCGCCACATCACAATGAAGACCAAAGCATTTCGTGCTTTGCTTCCTCGTACTGTTGGATGGCATTCCCGCAGGCATCGAGGAACGCTGCGACCTTCTGCATGGTCTGCCCAAACTCGGGCAGTGCAAGGCGCCACTCAGAGCGATGGTGCAACTCACCCTTGGTGTCGATGGGGTACCGGAACGCCATGCTCGACCTGTCCTTCGCATCAAACTCCCTGAGCACCGCTTCGACGGAGTTCAACTCGCCTCGATCTTGCCCCTCGAAGATTTCCGCGATCAGCATGCGCAGTGGCTGCCAGGTACTCATCAGGTCGTGTTTTTTCGGAAGCACACAGTCGCGACCCAAGAGACGAGAGGCCAAGACGAGCAGGTGCTTGAGCCTCACTTCGAGGTAGTGCCGCGACACGAATACGATCGGGTAGACGAGTTTGTCCTGCTCCGTCCCTCGATTGAGCACCTGGTCAAGGAGGATCTCGAACGCGCGCCGATAGCCTTCGGTAAACCCGTACCACTGGTCCGGCGACCAGCCGACGCACGCGAGGTTCCACCCACCGTCGTCGAAAAGCACATCGCCCGGTACGGGCCATGGGAAGTCGAACTCGGACATCTGGTCCCAGCCGCCCAACTACAGCTTATAACGGATCTTGTGACCCGCGCCTGGAGTTGGCGGGATGACAGAATTCGGCACGGTGCGACGATAGCGCTGGAGCGTGAGCCGGTTCAATGACTTCCGCGCACCCGGCACACCCCTCAGCTGTGCAGCAGCAGGTGGCAGTCAGGCGGCAGCTGTCGCACCAGGCCGTTGATGACGTGGCCGCGCAGCAGGTGGTAGATGGCGCCGCGGCGGCTGACGCCCATCATCACCGTGTCGACCCCGAGCACCTCGGCGGCGCGGGCGATGCCCTCGGCGGCGCTGTAGGAAATGGTCCACACCGGCAACAGCGTCGCGCCCTCGCCCTGCGCGACGCGGGCCGCGAACAGCAGCGTGTTGCGTCCCTCCTGATCCGGCTCGGTGGCGGCGCCGCCGACGAACAGTCCGGGGCGCTCCTCGACGTAGACCGCATAGACAGTCGTGCCGCCACGGCCGCGCTCGCGGCGGATCGCCTCGTTCACCAACATCGCGTTCGGACCGCGCAGCGCCACCAGAGTGGTCGAGGGGTAGAGTTGCCTGAGCTGAGCGGCGTCGCGCAGGCTGATCAGCTCCGGCACCTCCTCGGTCACCTCGTGCGCTTCGACGATGCGCTCGGCGGCGCGCCGGCTGACGAACGGCAGCCGGTAGAAGATGTCCTGGAAACGCTTCTGCTGCGCGCCGATGGCGATCACCATGCCCAGCGCGGTGAGGCCGCCGCCGAACATCGTCGCGACCGGCTTGGTGACCAGGTTCACGCACCACGACACCAGCACCATGGCGGTGGTGAAGAAGCCGACCCAGACGGAGGTCCCGCGCAGGCCCTCGCGCCAGCGTACGACGTCGACGCCGAGCGAACTCAGCGCGAAGGCGCCGAGCAGGCCGAAGGCGTACATCTCGCCGAGCAGTCGCAGATCGCCGGCGGTGTACAGGACGACCAGGATCGGTACCACGGTCGCGATCAGGATCGCCCAGTGCGGCGTGCCGAAGCGGCGGTTGCGCGCGGTGATGAAGGTCGGGAAGAAGCCCTGCCGGGCGAGCGCCAGGAAGACGTGGTAGCCGCCGATGATGGCGGTGTTGGCGGCGAAGAGCAGCAGCGTCGAGGCGGTGAGCACCACCGCCACCTTGAGCGGCACGCCGCCCCACTGCCGACCGAGCTCGGAGATGAAGCGCTCGGATTCGTGCGCCTTGACCGCCTCGGGCAACAGGGCCACCGAGAACAGGGTCAGGATCGGCGCCGTGACGAGGATCGACGCGATGACCAGCAGCATGCCGCGCCCGGCCGAGCGCTTGAGCGGCTCGCGCATCGCCGGGCTGAGCTGACTGATGCTCTCGAGGCCGGAGAAGGCGAGCCAGGCGCCGGCGAAGCCGACCAGAAACGTCGCCGGCGTCAGGGTCGAACCGAGCGTCAGAGTATGGGCGATCTTCGCGAACTCCGGCGGCCCGATGTTCCACCAGGTCACGCCGACGACGACGAGATTGATGAACAGCGCGCAGACCGCCATGAACAGCGAGATGATGGCGCTTTCGCGGATGCCGATCAGGTTGATCGCCGCCAGCAGCACCAGCGCGGTGACACTGAGCGCGATGATGTGCGCGTCGAACCCGGGCACGATGCTGGCGAGGTAGTTCATCCCCGACACCGACGAGATGGCGGAGGTGAGAAAGTAGTCGACGGTGATCAGCATGCCGCCGAAGCAGCCCCAGCGCGGATTGAACGCCTTGGTGGCAACGCTGACGACGCCGCCGCCCTCGGGATGCCGCCAGCAGATCTCGACGTACTTGCTGGCGAGCAGCAGGAACCCGAACGTCGTGCCGATGACGAACAGCGGTGCCGCGGCGCCGACCTGGCCGTAGAGGATGCCCGGGACGTAGTACACGGACGTGCCGATGTCGCAGAAGACGACCGCCCAGATGAGCAGCGGCGAGAGCTGCTTGGGCTGTGGCTCGCGCGCGCCCTGAGGCACAGGCGTTGAACGCGCGGCGACAGCGGGCAGCGGCGGGGAGGCGGTAGAGGCCCCGGCGGTTGTCATCAGTGCCGGCGGAGCATCCCTCAGCGTCGCCGGACGGTCAATCCCACCCGTACCCAGTCATTATCAGGCGGCTCTGCGGCGCGATCTCGAGCGGCGCGGGAGAGATGGCACCTGACCCACGTTGGGAAGACTGGCGGCGCCCACCCAGCGCTAATGGGGGGCGCCGAGGCGCTTCTCGATCGCGATGACCGGCAGGATGACGGCGCCGGCGGCGACGGCGACGAGCAGGTCACGGACACCCAGCGGCGCGGTGCCGAACACCGCCTGCATGAACGGCGCATAGACGAAGAGCGCCTGCAGCAGCAGCAGGGAGCCGATGCCGACGAAGACGGCGGGGTTGCTGAACAGGCCGATGTTGAGCAGCGAATCGCGCAGCGAGCGGCAGTTGAGCAGGTAGAAGATCTGGAAGGCGATGACGGTGCAGACCGCCATGGTCTGCGCCTCGCGCAGCGCCAGCTGCGGCGCGCCGCCGGCGGCGATCTCGCGCGCGTGCTCCCACAGGAAGACGCCGATGGCGCCGGCGGTCATCAGCGCGGCGGCGACGATTGTCCGCACGATGACGAAGCGACTCAGCACCGGCGCCTGCGGATCGCGCGGCGGCCGCCGCATGGTGTCCGGCTCGCGCGCCTCGAAGGCGAGCGGTAACGCCAGCGTCACGGCGCCGACGAGGTTGATCCACAGGAGCTGGGTCGGCGCCATCGGCAGCAGGAGCTGGCCGGTGACGGCGTCGAACGGGAAGAAAAAGACGGCGCACATCAGGATGCCGGCGAGGCCGAGGTTGGTCGGCAGCACGAAGGCCAGTGACTTGATCAGGTTGTCGTACACGCGCCGCCCCTCTTCGACGGCGGCGGCGATGCTGGCGAAGTTGTCGTCGGCGAGGACGATGTCGGCGGCTTCCTTCGACACCGCGGAGCCGGTGATACCCATGGCGATGCCGATGTTGGACTGCTTCAGCGCCGGCGCATCGTTGACGCCGTCGCCGGTCATGGCCACGATATGCCCGTCGGCCTGCAGCGCCTTGACCAAGCGCAACTTGTGCTCGGGCGCGACGCGGGCGAAGACGTTGGTGCTCGCCGCCGCGGCGCGCATGCCGTCGTCGTCGAGGCCCTCGAGGTCGCGCCCGCTGAGGGCCTTCTGGTCGGTCACCAGTCCGAGCTGCTGGCCGATGGCGCGGGCGGTGGCGGCATGGTCGCCGGTGATCATCTTCACCGTGATGCCGGCGGCGTGGCAGCGCTGCACGGCCTCGATCGCCTCCGGCCGCGGCGGGTCGATCATCCCCACCAGGCCGAGCAGGCGCAGCGCGGTGACATCGGCGAGCTGCACCTCGCCGTGCGGCGCCGACCAGTCGCGCGATGCGACGGCGAGCACGCGCATGCCGGCCGTCGCCAGGCGCTCGACCTCGGCCAGCAGCAGAGCCTCGTCGATGCCGACCGCACGACGCGCCAGCACCTCGGGAGCGCCCTTGGCGAGCAGCTGCGCGCCGCCGCCCGGGCGGTCGTGCAGGGTGGCCATGAACTGGTTCTCGGATTCGAACGGAATCGCGTCACGGCGCGGCCACTCGCGCCGCAGTGCCTCGACGCCGAGACCCGCCTTCTCCGCCGCCACCACCAGCGCCGCCTCGGTCGGATCACCGGCAATGTGCCACGCCCCATCCGCCTGGTGCAGGCTGGCATCGCTGCACAGCGCCGCGGCGCGCAGCAGCTCCGCCACCGCGGCGGGCGGCGCCGCCAGCGTCTCGGTGCCGCGCCGGAAGGCGCCCTGCGGGGCGTAGCCGACGCCGCCGATCTCGACCGCGCCACTCGGCGTCCACACCGCCACCGCCGTCATCTCGTTGCGCGTCAGCGTGCCGGTCTTGTCGGAACAGATGACGCTGGTGCTGCCCAGCGTCTCCGCCGCCGGCAGCTTGCGGATGATGGCGCGACGCCCCGCCATGCGCTGCACGCCGATGGCCAGCGCTATGGTGACGATCGCCGGCAGCCCCTCGGGGATGGCACCGACGGCCAGGGCGATGGCGAAGATCGCCATCTCGCGCAGCGCGTCGAAGAGCGGGATGCCCTGGCCGATCAGGCGCACGGCGCCGACGGCGAAGATCACCGCGGTGAGGACGAGAATACCGATGGTGATGTAGCTGGCGATCGTCGCCAGCGCCCGCGTCAGCGGCGTGGCGAGACTCGCCGCCTCCTTGAGCAGCGTCGAGATGCGCCCCAGCTCGCTGCGCTGGCCGGTGGCGACGACGACCGCCGTGCCGGTACCATAGGTGACCAGCGTGCCGCCGAAGACCAGCGACGTACGGTCGCCGAGAGCGGCGTCGCCGGCGACCGGCGCCAGGGTCTTCTGCACCGGCACCGACTCCCCGGTCAGCGCCGCCTCCTCGACCTGCAGGTTCTTCACCGCCACCAGGCGCCCGTCCGCCGGCACGCGATCGCCCGACGCCAGCATGACCAGATCGCCCGGCACCAGCTCCGCCACCGGCACGGTCTGCTGGCGCCCGTCGCGCAGCACCATCGCCTGCTCGGGCACCATGCTGCTCAACGCCTCGATCGCCCGCCCGGCGCGGAACTCCTGCACGAAGCCGATCAGCGTGTTCAGCACCACCACGGCGAGCACCACCGCGCCGTCGGTGACCTTGCCGAGGCCGATGGCCAGCCCCGCCGACCCCAGCAACACCCACACCAGCGGACTGTTGATCTGCCGCCAGAGCAGGAGCAGCGGCCCGTCGCCGCCCTGGCGCGGCAGAACGTTGGGCCCGTGCGCGGCCAGGCGCTGGGTCGCCTCCTCGCCGCTCAGACCGGCCAGGGTCGCGTCGGCGAGTTCGAGGGCGCGCGCGGCGGGCAGCGCGTGCCAGGGCGGGGTCGCCTCGCGGCGGTCGGGGGTCTGCATGCGAGCGTTCATATCGCGTTCATCTAGGTGGCGCCCATCCATCGTACAAATAGGTAATCCGATGCTGCCGGTTCGGCATTCCGATCGGGCTCCCCTGCCGGGTGGGCGATGGTGTATCGTCGTTGCATGTCCGCTCTGCGCACGCAGCTGACGATCGCCGGGGCCTGGCGCGACGCCGCCGACGGTGTCCGCTTCCCGGTCCACGAGCCGGCCACCGGCGCGTTGCTGGCCGAGGTCGCCGACGCGACGGTCGCCGACGGGCTCGCCGCCGTCGCCGCCGCGCACGCGGCGCAGCCGGGCTGGGCCGCGGCGGCGCCGCGCCACCGCAGCGAGGTGCTGCGCGGCGCCTTCGAGCTGATGCTGGCGCGCGCCGACGGGCTGGCCGAGCTGATCGTGCGCGAGAACGGCAAGCCGCTCGCCGAGGCGCGCGGCGAAGTCGCCTACGCGGCCGAGTTCTTCCGCTGGTACGCCGAGGAGGCGGTGCGTCTCGACGGCCGCTTCGCCACCGCGCCGAGCGGCGCCAATCGCATTCTCGTCACGCAGCAGCCGATCGGCGTCGCGCTGCTGGTGACGCCGTGGAACTTCCCCGCCGCCATGGCGACGCGCAAGATCGGCCCGGCCCTCGCCGCCGGCTGCGCGGTGGTGCTCAAACCCGCCACCGAGACGCCGCTGACGGCGCTCGCCGTCGCCGAGGTGCTCGCCGAGGCGGGGGTGCCGGCGGGCGTGGTCAACGTCGTGCCGACGACGCGCAACGCCGCCGTGGTCGCCGCCGCGCTCGACGACGCGCGCGTGCGCAAGCTGTCGTTCACCGGCTCGACCGAGGTCGGCCGCCTGCTGCTGGCGCAAGCGGCGCGGCGCGTCGTGAAGTGCTCGATGGAGCTCGGCGGCAACGCGCCGTTCCTCGTCTTCGCCGACGCCGACCTCGACGCCGCCATCGAGGGCGCGCTGATCGCCAAGATGCGGCACAACGGCGAGGCCTGCACGGCGGCCAACCGCTTCTACGCCGAGCGGCCGGTGGCGGCGGAGTTCAGCCGCCGGCTGGCGGCGGCGATGGCGGCCCTGCCGATGGGCAACGGGCTCGACCCGGGGGTGCGCGTCGGCCCGCTGGTCGACGCCGCGACGCGCGCCAAGGTCGCGCGCCTGGTCGCGGCGGCGGTCGACGCCGGCGCGCGCATCCTCACCGGCGGCCGACTGCCGGAGGGGGCGGGCTTCTTCTACCCGCCGACGGTGCTCGACCAGGTGGCGCCCGACTCGCCGATCCTCGCCGAGGAGATCTTCGGACCGGTCGCGCCGGTGGTCACCTTCGACGGCGAGGCGCAGGTGATCCGCCTCGCCAACGCCAGCCAGCACGGCCTGGTGTCGTATCTGTACACACGCGACCTGGCGCGCGGCCTGCGCGTCGCCGAGGCGCTCGAGTCGGGCATGATCGGTCTCAACCGCGGCCTGGTCTCCGACCCCGCGGCGCCCTTCGGCGGCATGAAGCAGAGCGGCATCGGCCGCGAGGGCGGCCGCGAGGGTATCCTGGCGTACACGGAAACCAAGTACATCGCGGTGCAGTGGTAAGGCGCTGCGTGGTGGCAGCTTGCTGGGACCGCGGGCGTCTCGCCCGCAGCCCAAGCGCGCTGCGCTGCGGGCGAG
>JANNRA010000181.1:0-9014 GCA_031401035.1 bacterium
CCATCTGTTCGCTTCTCCCGCACGCATCGTCGGCAAGGCGCGTCGCTGCTATGCCCCGCGCGGCCGACGCTTGTCAACAAAGCCCGCCGCGGCACGCGCTGCGCTGCGGGCGAGACGCCCGCGGTCCCGGCTGGGGGACTCCAAGCCGGGCGCCCGGTCAGGTCGCGGACTGAGGTCGGCGCTCACCCGCCGGTCGGGCCCATGGCGGAAGCTGGACGCGCCTGGGGCGGGGCCGCGGCGAGGTGCGGCGCCAGCAACTCGACGAACGACGTCCCGAGATGATGCTCGTCGCGAAACACGAGGTGCGACGAGATCACCGGATGCACCAGCGCGCGGTCAGCCCGTGCGTCGCGGTCGGCAGCGGCGCGCCGGCGGCCATGCGGAGCGACAGCGGGATGAGCAGGCAGACGGCGATGTCGAGGGCCCTGGCGCCGACCGGCATGACGAATTCGGGCGGCACCAGATCGCCGGCGAGCAGGCGCAGCACCAACGGCGGAGTCGCCGCGCAACGTCGCGCCCATGCCGAACATGGCCAGCGAGAGCTGCGCGGCGGCGAACCACCACTCGCTGCGGACGTAGAGGTCGAACATCCAGGTGTCGGACTTGCAGGTGTCGGACTTGCGGGCGTCGCCCGTGCAGCGGACCCGGCTGGGTCCGTGCGGGCGGTGTCAGGCGCGCGCCTGTCGCACCATGTCGACCAGCACCGCGCGCGCCTCGGTCGGCGTGCGCGCGTCGTGGGGAAAGTTGATCCGCAGCCCCTGCAGGCGGTCGCCGACCCGGGCGCGGACGCGGAAGCCCATGCGATCGATGCCGGTCATCGTCGCCGCCTCGGCGGCGACGCCGGCGAAGTGACGGCAGTAGAGAACCAGGGCCTCGGCGTGATCGGCGTTCATGTGCGCGATCATGGCGGCGGCGTGGTCGGCGAGCGGATCGGGCGCCGCGGCGGCGTAGTCGGCCGGTTCCACCCAACCCATCGCGCCGAACCCGGCGACGTAGTAGAGCGCCTCGATCGCCAGACGGTAGAAGGCGAAGTCGCCGAAATCGACCCAGTAGCGCGCGTTCTCGTGGCGCCCGAGGTAGTCCTCGCGCACGGCGGCGCGCTCGCTGTCGGGAACCAGCGCGGCGCGACCGACCAAGGTGACGCGCGCGCCGGCGAGCGGGTCCTCGGTCCAGCCGGGCTGCGTCACCAGCAGACTGGCACGCGCGTCGGCCAGCAGGTTCTGGGTGTGCACGGCGAGGCGGCTGATGAGCAGCGTCGGCGCGCCGGTGGCGTCGCTGCCATACGGTGCCACCGAGCCGAACGGCGTGCCGTCGTGCTGACGCAGGCGGGTCGAGAGCGTGCCGACCCGGCCGAGGTGGACGAGGGTGCGGGTGCGCTCGGCGAACGGCGGTTCGGGGACGGGCGGCGGTCGATCACCGCCGCCGACGTGGTCGGCTGACGTGGGGACTTCGTGCATGCGCCCCTTCAACCACGGATTGCGGCTCTTGTGGAGGGCGCCGCCCCGTCGGCGCCTGTTGCACGACGGTGTGCGGGTCGACGCAACCGGCGCCGCCCCGTCGGCGCCCTCCACATGCCACCGGATCTGTGGTTGGTTCCCTCCCGCATGACCGATCCCACCACCGCCATGAACCAGTCCTGCCACTGCATCACCGTCGACCCGGTGCGCCTGCGCGCCGCGCTCGAGAATGCGCCGTGTACCGACGGCGTCTACGCCTCGATCCTGGTCAACCAGCCGCACCTGTTCTCGGCCTCGCCGGTGTTCCTCGCCCGCGCCCAGTTGCGGCAGATGGCCGAAGTGGTGACGGCGGTCGAGGCGGTGGTGCGCAGCGCCGGCTTCCGGGCCGAGGCCGTGGCGGCGGCGCCGCCGCTGGCCGCCGTCGATCACGGCCCGCGCGGCGTCTTCCTCGGCTTCGATTTTCATCTCGGGCCGGCCGGGCCGCAGCTCATCGAGGTCAACACCAACGCCGGCGGCGGCCTGCTCAACGCCGCCCTGGCGCGTGCCCAGCAGGCCTGTTGCGTCGAGGTGGAAGCGGCCTTCGCCGGTCCGGCCGCGGCCGACGTCGAAGCGACCTTCCTCGCCATGTTCGGCGCCGAATGGCGCCGCCAGCGCGGCGAGGCGCCGCTGCGGCACGTGGCGATCGTCGACGACGACCCGCCGACGCAATACCTCTATCCCGAGTTCCGCCTCTTCCAGCAGTTGTTCGAGGCGGCGGGGATCGGCGCGACGATCGCCGACCCGCGCGCGCTGGCGCACCGTGACGGCGCGCTGTGGCTCGACGGCGTCCGCCTCGACCTGGTGTACAACCGCCTCACCGACTTCATGCTCGCCGGCGACGCCTGCGCGGCACTGCGCGGCGCCTACGCCGCCGGCGCGGTGGTGGTGACACCGAACCCGCACGTCTACGCGCTGTATGCCGACAAGCGCCATCTCGTCGCCCTCTCCGACCCGGCGCGGCTGCGCGGCTGGGGGGTCGACGCGGCGAGCATCGCGGTGCTCGCCGCCGGCGTGCCGCCGACGCGCCTGGTCGAGAGCGCCGACGCCGAGGCGCTGTGGGCCGCGCGCAAGGGATGGTTCTTCAAACCCGTCGACGGCTACGGCGGCAAGGCGGCCTACCGCGGCGACAAGCTCACCAAGGGAACATGGGCGCAGATCCTCGCCCGCCCCTACGTCGCGCAGCGCATCGTACCGCCGAGCCAGCGCACCATCCGACTCGACGGCCGCGAGCAGCCGCTCAAGCTCGACCTGCGCTGCTACGTCTACGACGGTGCCGTGCAACTCGTCGCCGCCCGCCTCTACCAGGGTCAGACCACCAACTTTCGCACCGCCGGCGGCGGCTTCGCGCCGGTGTTCACGGAGACGGAGCCGGAGCCGGCGTAGGGCCCGCCGCTACCGGATGGGGCCTCGCGCTGTCGCCTCACACCCAGCCGAGCGCGCCGAGTACGCCCGCCGCCATCATAATCAGTAGTGGCGAGACGTTGGTGCGCACCAGCAGGGCGCAGGCGACGGCGGTGACCGCGTAGGCGGGGAGGCTGTGGTCGGAGGTCTTCACCACCGTCCAGCCGCTGGAGAACAGCAGACCGAGACTGACCGGGCCCATGCCGCGTTCGAAGGCCAGGCGCCACTTGGCGTCGCGGAAGCGGTCCCAGGTGAGGCAGGCGACGTACATCAGCAGGCTCGACGGCAGCAGGATGGCGACGATCGCCACCAGCGCGCCGGCCAGGCCGCCGGCCTTGTAGCCGACCAGGCTGGAGATCATCGAACTCGGTCCCGGCGCCGCCTCCGAGAGGGCGTAGATGTCGGCGAACTGGCGGTCGGTCATCCAGTGGTTGTCCTGCACCGCGGCGCGGTGGATCTCGGGCAGCACGGTGTTGCCGCCGCCGATCGACACCAGCGACAGGGAGGCGAACACCGCGGCGATGCGCGCCAGCGTCTGCCAGCCGTCGTTCATGCCGGCGGCCCGCTGTCGCCGCGCGGCCAGTACCACCACATCGCCAGCGGCGTCAGCACCAGCACCACCAGCGGCAGGCGGATGTGCCAGACGCTGACGGCGGCGAAGGCCGCGGCGCCGAACAGCAGCGCGTCGGGCTGGCGCCAGTAGTTGCCGAGGATCTTGACGCCCATCGACAGCGCCATGCCGGCGGCGGCGGCGACGACGCCGGTGAGCGTCGCCTGCAGCGCCGGCACGGTGTGGAAGTGGAAGTACGCGTACCCGAGGGTGAGCAGGATGGCGAGCGGCACGCCGAGCAGGCCGGCGAGGGCGGCGAGGGCGCCGGCCAGGCCGCGGAAGCGCACGCCGATGAAAATGGCCATGTTCACCTGGTTGGGGCCGGGGAACAGGCGCGAAATGGTGAGCGCGCTGAGGAACTGCTCGTCGGTCATCCAGGCGCGGCGCTCGACGACGATGCGCCGCGTCCACGCCGACAGGCCGCCGCCGAAGCTCGACAGCGCGATCTCCAGGAAGCAGGCGGCGAGTCCGCCGAGCGACGGCGGGGCGGCGTCCGGCCGCGGATCACTCATGCAGGAAGTGCGGGTCGTGCGGCAGCTCGCCCTCGTGATGCGTCTCGGGCTTGAGCGGGTCGGGCGCTTCGTACGCCTTCGCCTCGTGCCAGTCGTAGTCGAAGACCTTGCGCAGCGCCTTCAGCACATGCGGTGCGTGCGTCACCACGCCGAGCTCGCGGCGCAGGTCGAAGGCGCTGCGGTCGATGTTCATCGAGCCGACGAGGGCGCGCTTCTCGTCGACGATGAGCAGTTTGGCGTGCAGCTTGAGGTGCTTCTGGCGGCGGAGCTTGACGCCGGCGCGATCGAGCATGCGCAGCGAGGCGAAGGTGTCGAGCACGTCCCAGTCGCTGATGCCGTGCTTGCCGCCGCACAGCAGGTCGACCTTGACGCCGCGATGGCGGGCCGCGGCGATGCGCTCGACGATCGTCGCATCGACGAACTTCGGGTGCTGGATGACCAGTTCGTGGGTGGCGGTGTCGATGAACCAGGCCATCTCGGCGCGAGAGTTGTTGGAGCTCCACAGCAGGCCGGAGTCCGCCGCCGGCGTGAAGGGCTTGCGGTGCCAGTCGGCTTCGAAGCCGGCGATGATGTCGGTCACCTGCACCGGATCCGACGTGACGATGCCGTAGTCGCGCGTCTCGGTGAAGTACTTGGTCGCCATGTTGAAGGTGGCGACCAGCGCCACCTGGTCGTCGATCACGGTCGACTTCTCGTGCGTCACGGCGAAGGCGGGATTGGCCCACTCGACGGCGATGTGCGCCTTCTTCAGGTGTGCGAACGACTCGTCGTTGGCGCGGTCGCCGGCGGAGCGGTGCGGGTTGAGCATCACCCGCACCACGACGCCGCGCGCATGGGCGCGCTCGAGGGCCGCGATGATGTCGGGGTCGGTGAGCGTGAACTGCTTCAGGCGCAGCGACTTCTTGGCGCCGTCGAGCAGCGCGACGACCGCGGCCGCGCCGTCGTCCGGTTGGACGATCACTTCGTGGGGCTCGTGTTTCTTGTCGCTCATTTTGTCGCTCCTGGCGGGGTGGTTAACCCGACCCGTCCCGCCTCGTCAACGCGGCGCCGGGCGCTGTCTCGCGGCCCCGCATCCGCGCTAGGATGCCGGTATGATCGACCTCTACACGTGGACGACGCCGAACGGCCGCAAGGTCTCCATCATGCTCGAGGAGACCGGGTTGCCGTATCGCGTGCACCCGATCGACCTGCGCGCCGGCCATCAGCTGCAGGAGACCTTTCGCGAGATCAACCCCAACCAGCGCATTCCGGCGATCGTCGACCACGACCTGCCGGACGGCCCCCTGACGCTGTTCGAGTCCGGCGCCATCCTCATCTACCTGGCGGAGAAGAGCGGCCGCTTTCTGCCCAGCCAGGTGCGGGCACGCGCTCGCGCCCTGCAGTGGCTGATGTTCCAGATGTCGGGTGTCGGGCCGATGCTCGGTCAGGCGAGCCACTTCGCCAACGCGGCGCCGGAGAAGATTCCGTACGCGATCACCCGCTACTTCAACGAGTCGGTGCGCCTGGTCGGCGTCCTCGACCGCCGCCTCGGCGAGCACGACTACCTGGCCGGCGAGTACTCGATCGCCGACATGGCGACCTACCCCTGGGTGATCGCGGCCTGGCCGTTGTTCAAGTCACTGCCGCCCGAGCAGGCGGGGACGATGGAGCACGTCGGTGCCTGGCTCGAGCGCGTCGGCGAGCGCCCGGCGGTGCAGCGCGGCATGAAGGTGCCGCCGGGCTGAGGACCGCGACGCGAGCGCGGCGCCCGGCCCGCCCGCGGCTCCGCGCGCCGCGGCGCAATCTTCGCTATAGGCCGCCCATGAGCGACTTCACCTTCAACCCCTTCGATCCCGACACGCGGCGCGATCCGGCGCCGGTCTACGCGCAGGCGCGGCGTCAGCAGCGGATCTATCGCCATGCGGGCCTGCCGATCGTCTCGATCTTCCGCTACGGCGACATCCAGTCGGTGCTGCGCGATGCGGAGACCTGGTCGAGCCAGTTTCCGCCGCCGCCAGGCGTCGATGCGGCGAGCATGCCGCCGCGCAGCATGCTCGGGCAGGACCCGCCCAGCCATACCCGCCTGCGCAGCCTGGTCAGCCAGGCCTTCACGCCGCGCATCGTCCGGCGCCTCGAGCCGCGCATGCACGCCCTCGCGGCGGAGCTGATGGCGGCGGCGGTGGCGCGCGGCGAGGTCGATTTCGTCGCGGCGATGACCTACCCGCTGCCGGTGGTGGTCATCGCCGAGATCATCGGCGTTCCGATCGAGGACCGCGAGCAGTTCAAGTACTGGTCCGACATCGCCGTCGCCGGTCTCGGCAGCGGTCTCTTCGCGCCGCCCGACATGGCGCGCCTGCAGCAGCTCGAGGGCATTCTGCGCGAGATGGGCGCGTACTTCTCGCGGCTCGCCGACGACCGCCGGCGGGTGCCGCGCGAGGACCTGCTCACCGGCCTGGTTCAGGCGGAAGTCGAGGGCTCGAAGCTCTCGCACGCCGAGATGATCACCATGCTGGTGCTCCTGCTCGTCGCCGGCAACGAGACGACGACGACGCTCATCGGCAACGCCGTCCTCGAGCTGCTCGCCCACCCGGCCGAGCTGGCGCGTCTGCGTGCCGACCCGGCGCTGCTGCCGAGCGCGATCGAGGAGGTGTTGCGCTTCTCGTCACCGGTCCAGCTCGACCCGCGCCGCGCCACGCGCCGCGTCGAACTGCGCGGCGAGGTGATCGAGGCGGGGCAGATCGTCGTCAGTTGGCTCGGTTCGGCCAATCGCGACGAGGCCGTGTTCGCCGATGGCGAGCGCTTCGACATCGGCCGCGCCGACAACCGCCACCTCGCTTTCGGCTTCGGTCCGCACTACTGACTCGGTGCCAACCTCGCCCGCCTCGAGGCGCAGGCCGCCCTCGGCGCCCTGCTGGCCGCGACGCGCGAGTTCGCGCTCGCCAGCGCGGCGCCCCTGCCGCTGCATCCGAGTCTGGTGTTCAAGGGCGTGACCGAATTACCCCTGCGCCTGACCCCGGCGTGAACCGTCCCCGCCAGGTTCAGCTCCACGGGTACTGATCGAACGGGTACGCCTCGCACACCGCCAGCGCGTCGTACTCGGCGCGGCTGACGCCGCGCGCCCACTGGGCGAGGTCGTGGTAGACGACGCAGCGGGCGCGTGCGTCGACCAGACGCGGATCAGTGGCGACGGCGTCGAGCACGCTCTGCACCGTCTGCGTCTCGCTGGCCATGCGGATGCCGCCGCCGGCCGGCGTATCGAGGACGGCGTACTTCGGCGCCGTCGGACTGCTCGGATCCCACGCCAGCCACTCCACCCCGGCGGCGCTGCCCGGCTTGCCGGTGCGGGCGAAGTTGGCCCAGTACTCCATCATGGCCGCGGAGAGCTGCTCGCGGCCGGGGCTGTTGGCGTCGGTCCACATCACGTCGGCCTGGCGGCCGAGGCTGAAGTGGCCGAAGACGAACGGGATCTCGAAGCCGTGCGCGGCCCCGAGCATGGTGGCGAGGTCGGCGCCGAGCATGCGCGGCTGCTCGTCCCAGTCGAAACGGTAGACGTAGACATCGTCCTCGACGCGGCGCATCGCCGCGGCGGGCTGATCGGCGCCGGTGGCCTTCCACTGCTTGGCCATGAGATCGGCGGTGGCGACATACAGCGCCTCGTCCCGCAGACGGGGCACGATCCAGAAATACCGCGTCACCCAGCGCGGGTCGCCGAACATGAACAGACGGCTCTCGTCGCGGTTGGTGCCGAGCATCACCGGGACGCGGTTCCAGCCGTCGGCGCTGGCGAACTGCCGCAGCGGATCGCCGACCGGCAGCACGACGCCATCGGCGAACACCTGCGGCATGCTGATCATGCCGTTGTTGCGGTACGGCTCGTAGGCGCCGAGGAACTCCGCCGCCGTCTTGCCGCGCAGGTAGGCGGCGATCGCGGCCGGCGACATCGCCGCGAGCTGCGCCGTCGCGGCGGCGCGATCGGCGGCGCCGTCGCGCTGCAACAGGCGCAGCAGCGCTTCATGCGAGCTGGCGACATCGCCGGGCGGGGTCGCGTCGACGGCGTTCTCGGCCTCGGCGGGTTCGCTGGTCAGCAGGCCGCCGCTCTGGACGATGGCGCGCTGGAAGAGGCCCTTCGCTGGCGGTGCCAATAACAGCGAGACGACGTTGCGGCCGCCCGCGGACTCGCCGAAGATGGTGACGTTGCCCGGGTCGCCGCCGAAGGCGTCGATGTTGTCGCGCACCCACTCGAGGGCGCGCACCAGGTCGAGCACGGCGAAGTTGCCCGACTGCTCCTCCGGCGTGGCGCCGTCGCGCAGCGCCGCGTGGCGCAGCCAGCCGAGCGGGCCGAGGCGGTAGTTGACGGCGACGACGATCACCCGCTCGTCGGTGGCGAGCCGGCCGCCGTCGACGAAGCCGGCCTCGCCGATCGAATTGCCGCCGCCGTGGATCCACACCATGACCGGCAGGCGGGCGGCGCCGCTCGGCACCTGGTCGGCGGCCAAGCGCGGCGCGAAGACGTTGAGGAACAGACAGTCCTCGTTTCCGGCCACGCGGTCGGCCGGGCCGTCGACGCCGCCGAAGGGGCTCGGGTACTGCGGACAGGGGGATCCGGGGGCGAGCACCTGGCGCGTCTCGGTCGACGCCGGCAGCGCCCGCGGCGCCCGCCAGCGCCGCTCGCCGGTCGGCGCCTGCGCGTACGGGATGCCGCGCCAGACGTGGTCGCCGTAGGTGCCGACGGCGCCGACGACGGGGCCCGACGGCGTCGTCCGCAGACTGGCCGGGTCGGCACTGCTCGGCGCCGCCTGCTGGCGCGCGCAGGCCGCGAGCGCCAGTGCGAGGATCCAGATCGCCCGATGTCGTCTCATGCATGCACCCCCATCGCGCCTGCATAGCGCCGACGCGTCTACGAACGCCACGCGGACGATTCGTCGGGCGTGGGGAGTTGGCGCGTCCGTGCACCGATGCAGTGGCTGGGACCGCGGGCGTCTCGTCCGCAGCGTAGCGCGCTGCGCTGCGGGCGAG
>JANNRA010000182.1:0-14971 GCA_031401035.1 bacterium
GGCGCCCTCCACGGGCCGTGAATCGCTGCCGATTGGGGGATCACACCTGATGCCGCGCCGCGACCTTCGCGCCGACCTCGCCGCGCTCGCATCGACGCGCGATGACCCCACGGCTCCGGCGTCGCTGGCGCTGTTGCGCGCGGCCTTGCGGGGCGCCTCGCCGCATCTGGCGGCGGCGGCGGCGGAGATCGCCGGTGCCGCCGAGGTCGCGACGCTGCGCGACGACCTGGTCGCCGCCTTCGAACGCGGGATGAGCGAACCGATCAAGCGCGACCCCGGCTGCGTCGCCAAGGCGGCGGCGGCCGACGCGCTGTATCGCCTCGGCGTGCCCGAGGACGGTGTCTTTCTGCGCGGCATCCGCCACATCCAGCTCGAGCCCGTCTATGGGGGCCGCGCCGACACCGCCGTCGGCCTGCGCGGCACGTGTGCGCTGGCGCTGATGCGCCTGCAGCATCGCGACGCGTTGACCGCGGTGGCCGGGCTGCTCGCCGACGCCGAGGCGCCGGCACGCCGCCTGGCGGCGCAGGCGCTGGCCTATGGCGAGCAGTCGGCGGCCCTGCCGTTGCTGCGCTTCAAGGCCCTCAGCGGCGATGCCGATCCGCAGGTGCTGAGCGAGTGCCTGCTCGCCCTGCTGGCGATCGCGCCGGGCGACTCGCTCGATTTCGTCGCCGGCTTCCTCGATCGGCGCGACGCGGAGGTCGCCGAGGCGGCGGCGCTGGCGCTCGGCGGGTCGCGCCTGCGCGCGGCCCTGCCGCTGCTCATCGCCTGGTGGGAGGGCACCTTCGACCCCCTCCTACGCCGCACCGCGCTGCTGGCCATTGCCATGCTGAAGGACGACGCGGCGCTCGCCTACCTGCTGGCGCACGTCGCCGACTCGCCCGCTATGCACGCGCGCGCCGCCCTCGCGGCGCTGGCAATCTACCGTCACGACCCGCGCCTGCGCGCGCAGGCCGAGGCGGCCGTGGCGCGGCGCGAGGACGGCCTATCGTTGGGGTGGGAGTGAATGGGGGGCGCGGCTATCGCCGCCCAAGTCACGCGACGCCGCGTTCGCGGCGGTCGGGCGGCGGGCGATTGATGACGCTCGCGTAGACCTGCTCGAGGCTGCGCGTCGAGTCGGCGAAGTCGTGCTGGCGGGCGCGCTCGCTGCCGCGGCGGGCGCCGGAGCCGAGCAGGCCGGGGTTCTCGACCAGGGCGTCGATGTGCGCCGCCAGGTCCGCAGGGTCGCCGGCGCGAAAGAGGAACTCCGGACCGGTGGCGAAGGCGCGCGAGGCGCTGTCGGGCGCATCGGCGAGCAGCGCCGGCAACCCGGCCCCCATCGCTTCGAGCACCGCCATGCCCTCGAGCTCCACCTCGCTGGCGTGGATGAAGAGGTGGGCGTCGGCGTACAGCTGCGCCAGGCGCTCGTCGCTGACGTAGCCGAACTCGACCTGCAGGCCGCGCGACTGCGCGCGCTGCTCGAGCTGTTCGCGCAGCGGACCGGCGCCGGCGATGACGAGGTCGATGCGGTCGCGGTGGCGCGAGCGGGCCACCGCGTCGATGACGACGTCCTGTCGCTTCTCGCGCGCCAGGCGTCCGACGCAGAGGATCAGGAAGCGCTGCGAGCGTCGGTCGGCGGTGCGCAGCGCGGCGCGCGTGCGGCCGCCGCGCGTGCCGTTCGAGACGATATGCGTCGGCCGCGTCAGCCCGAAGGCGCGCAGCCGCTCAGCGGCGAACTCGGACGGGCAGACGACCGCGTCGGCGCGCTCGAAGAAGCCGTTCACCCAGTAGCGGTAGAGCCAGTCCGCCGCCGGCTGCCAGGAGAGGCCGATGTTCATCAACATGTTCTCGGGCTGGACGTGGAACGCCGCCACCACCGGCACGCCCATGCGCCGCGCCAGCCGCACGGCAGCGAAACCGAGCGGGAAGGGGAAGTTGACGTGGACGACGTCGGCGCGCGCGAAAACCTCGCGCATGATGCCGCGCGACGGCCAGCCGAAGGTGAAGCGGTTGGCGTGCATGGCATGAATTGGCACACGGAACCCGGGCAGGACGACCTTGCCGGCGGCCGCCGCGCCGGTGGCCAGGACGGTCACGTCATGGTGACGGCGCAACGCCTCGACGAAGCGTACGGCGCTCACCACACCGCCAGCGATCCCGTCTTCGTAGGTGTCGGTTACGAACGCGATCCGCATCATCCACTCCGCCCGGCCGCCACCCGCGGGGGGCTCCGTCGTGCCAGCGGCAGAGGCGCCGCTGTCCGAATGGCCAGAAATCAACCCGGTCGTCGGCGGAAAAGCAATACCGGGGTCGACCACCGGGTCGAGGCTCCCCGGATCGCCCCATTGCTCCGGCTACGCAGCCGCACTATACGGGCGCGTTCTCAGCGTAAGGGGGGCGACGTGAAAATTGCGGTACCCAAGGAGATCGCGGCCGGCGAGCGGCGCGTCGCGCTGACGCCAGACGCGGCCGCCGGGCTGGTGAAGAGCGGGCTCGAGGTGCTGGTGCAGGCCACTGCCGGGGCCGGTGCATTCCATTCCGACGCCGCCTACCAGGCCGCCGGGGCGCGCATCGTTGCCAGCCCGGTCGAGCTCTACGGGGCGGCCGACGTGGTGCTGAAGGTCCAGCGGCCGACCCTGGAGGAGGTCGCCCAGCTACGCGAAGGGGCGGTGCTGGTCGGGCTCCTGCAGGCGCTGAACAGCCCGGACATCGTCCGCGCCCTGGCGGCGAAGCGGATCACCGCCTTCGGCATGGAGCAGGTGCCGCGCATCAGCCGGGCGCAGAAGATGGACGCGTTGTCCTCGCAGGCCAACATCGCCGGCTACAAGGCGGTGCTGATCGCGGCGGAATCGCTGGCCAAGTTCTTCCCCATGTTCATGACCGCCGCCGGCACCGTCTTCGCGGCGCGCGTGCTGGTCATCGGCGGCGGCGTCGCCGGCCTGCAGGCGATCGCCACCGCGCGCCGCCTCGGTGCCCAGGTGTGGGGCTACGATGTGCGTGCGGCGGTCAAGGAGCAGGTCGAGAGCCTCGGCGCCAAGTTCCTCGAGTTCGACCTGGGCATCGCCGACGCCGAGGGCGCCGGCGGCTACGCCAAGGCCCTGACGCCGGAGCAGAGTCGCCGCCAGCAGGAGCTGCTGGCCGAGAAGACCAAGGAGTTCGACGTCGTCATCACCACCGCGCTGGTGCCGGGGCGGCCGGCGCCGCGCCTGGTCACCAAGGAGACGGTGGCCGGCATGAAACCCGGCTCGGTGATCGTCGACCTCGCCGCCGAGGCGGGCGGCAACTGCGAACTGACCGAGGCCGATGCGGTCGTCGTGGTGCACGGCGTCACCATCCACGGCCCGACCAACCTGCCGGCGACGACCGCGGTGCACGCCAGCCAGCTGTACGCGCGTAACGTGACGGAGCTGCTGCGCGAATTCGTCAAGGACGGCGCCCTGGCGCTGAACCTCGAGGACGAGGTGCTGAAGGGTGCCTGCGTGACGCACGGGGGCGAGGTGGTCCACGACGCGGTCAGGTCCGCGCTGGCGGGAGCAACGGCATGAGCAGCGAACTCGAAGTCGGACTCTACATCTTCCTGCTGGCCGGATTCCTCGGCTACCACATCATCACCAAGGTTCCGCCGCTGCTGCACACGCCGCTGATGTCGGCGACCAATGCCATCGCGGCGATCTCGCTGGTCGGCTCGCTGGTCATCGCCGGCGGCGACTATTCGCACCTGGCGAACGGCTGGGTGGTGACACTGCTCGGCTTCGTCGCCGTCACCTGCTCGGCGACCAATGCCTTCGGCGGCTTCCTGATCACCGACCGCATGCTGCGCATGTTCAAGACCGCCGAGCAGAAGAAGGGCGGCGGCGGGGTGTCGCTCGAGATGCGGGCCGTTCTCGGCGCCGTGGCGGCGCTGGCGCTGATGTTGTTCGCTATCTGGGCGAATAAGCCGGACCCGAACATGGGCTTCGCCACCTACCTGCGCAGCGACGCGGCGGTCGAACTGATCCGCTACACCTACATCCTGTCGGCGGTCATGTTCGTGCTCGGCCTGAAGGGCCTGAGCTCGCCGCGCACCGCCCGCGCCGGCATGCTGTTGGCGGCGATGGGCATGGCGGTGGCCGTCGTCGGCACGCTCTTCGACCATCACATCCAGCACTACGGTCTAATCTCCATCGGCCTGATCATTGGCGCCGTCATCGGCGGCTGGATGGGCCTGCGCATTCCGATGACCGCGGTGCCGCAGCGCACCGCCCTGTCGCATTCACTCGGCGCCCTGGCCGCCTGCCTGGTCGGTATCGCCGAGTACATCCGCTTCTCGGGCGAGCTCGGCCGCGCCTCGCTGGTGGCGCTGGATTTCCAGGTCATCGTCGGCGGCCTGACCTTCACCGGCAGTCTCATGGCCGCCGCCAAGTTGCAGGAACTCCTGCCCGGCCAACCGATCACCTACCGCGGCCAGAACTTCATCAACCTGGGCCTGCTCGGGGTGATCCTCGCCATCGCCATCTACCTCGTCGTGGCGCAGGCGGCGACGCCGTCTTTCTACCTGATGGTGGCGCTGGCGATGGTCTTCGGCCTGATGCTGGTGATCCCCATCGGCGCCGCCGACATGCCGGTGGTGATCGCCCTGCTCAATTCCTACGGCGGCCTGGCCGACGCGGCGATGGGCTTCGTGCTCATGAACAAGATCCAGATCGTCACCGGCTCGCTCGACGGCACCTCGGGCTTCCTCCTCTCGCTGCTCATGTGCCGGGCGATGAACCGCTCGGCGACCAACGTGCTGTTCGGCGCCTTCGGCAGTGTCTCCAGCACGGCGGCGGTCAGCGACGGCGAGGCGAAGGGCAGCGTGCGCAGCATCACCGCCGACGAGACGGCGGTGCTCTTCGAGACCTCCGCCAAGGTGGTCATCGTACCCGGCTACGGCATGGCCGTGGCGCAGGCGCAGCACGCCGTCGGCGAACTGGCCAACATCCTCGGCGAACGCGGCGTCGAGGTGAAGTACGCCATTCACCCGGTCGCCGGCCGCATGCCCGGCCACATGAACGTGCTGCTCGCCGAGGCCAATGTGCCGTATGAGCAGCTGATCGAGATGGAGCAGATCAACCCCTACTTCCCGGAGGCCGACGTGGTCCTCGTCGTCGGCGCCAACGACGTCACCAACCCGGCCGCGAAGACCAACAAGTCGAGTCCTCTGTACGGCATGCCGATCCTCGACGTCGAGCGGGCGAAGTCGATCATCGTCCTCAAGCGCAGCATGCGCCCGGGCTTCGCCGGCGTCGACAACGAACTGTACTACAACGAGAAGTGCATGATGCTGTTCGGCGACGCCAAGGACAGCATCACCAAGTTGATCAGCGAGATGAAGTCGTTGCTGTGAGCGTATGACGGCCGGGCGCAGGGGGCGGCGGCCGCCGCGCGGCCTGACGCGCCGCGTCCTGCTGCTGCGCGCGGCGGCGCTCTCGGGCGCCCTGGCCTGGCGCGGCGCCGGCCGGGCGGCCGAATCGCCTCCGCCGCGCGCGGCGGAGGTGTGCATCCTCGGCTCCGGGCCGGCCGGCGCGCTGCTCGCCGGCGCCCTGGCGCGGCGCGGCATCGCCGTCCTGCTGCTCGAATCCGGGCCGGCGCCCGGCCAGCCGCGCGCCGCGCGCCTCGCCGAGCTCGATGCCTACACGCGCGCCGGCACCATCGCCTACGACGTCGCCGCGACACGCTTCCGCGGCGCCGGCGGCACGTCGAACCTGTGGACCGGCACCTGTCCGCGGCTGCATCCGCTCGACTTCGAGCCGCACGCGTATACGCCGGCCGGGGCACCGTGGCCGATCCGCTACGGCGACCTCGAACCCTACTATCTTCCGGCGGAGGTGGAGCTGCAGGTGCGCGGCGTCGACGGCGCCGCGCACGCACCGCCGCGCCGCCAGGCCTTCCCGCGCCCGCTGGCGGCGACCTTCCGCAATCTCGCCGAGGTGCAGCACCGCAGCGGCGCCTCCCTGGCACTGGCCCCGCTGCCCTACTCAGACGTGCGCGGCCAGCCGCTGCGCATCGCCGATCGACATCTGCCCGAACTGGCGGCCGCGCCGCAGGCGACGCTGGCGGCGGGCCTCACCGCGACGCGCCTGGTGTGCGCCGCCGACGGCCGCGTCGAGGGCGTGCGCCTGGAGAGCCTCGTCGCGCCGCCGCGCACGGCGCGGGCACGCTACTATGTCGTCGCCTGCGGCGGCGTCGAGAGTGCGCGTCTGCTGCTGCTGTCGCGCTGTGCGGCGGCGCCGGACGGTCTCGGCAACCGCTCCAATCAGCTCGGCCGCAACTTTCAGGACCACCCGGTGGTGGTCATCGGCACCGGCAGCCTGGCGGGCGACTGGCCGGGGCGCCGCCCGGAGCGGGCGACCAGCGAGCAGTTTCTCGTCGACGCCAAGCGTCAGGGCCTCGGCGGCGTACGCATCCGCGTCACCGCCGTTCCCGCGCCGGACGATCCGCTGCGCCTCGATCTCGAGGTCCGGGGCGAGATCGAGATGGAGCCGTCGCCCCGCAACCGCTTCACCCTCAGCGACGAGCGTCGCGACGCGTTCGGCAATCCGGGCGTCCGCCTGGAGTTCGATTTCAGCGACAACGACCGCCGCACCATGCGGCATGCCGAGGAGTTGGTGCGGCGCGTGCTCGCCGACTGGCGCGTGGCGAACATCCGCATCGATCCCGAGGCGCGGCGCTGGAACCATCATCACCTCGGCACCTGCCGCATGGGCGACGATCCGGCCACCAGCGTGCTCGACCGCGACCTGCGCGTGCACGGCGCCGACAACCTCTACGTCGCCAGCAGCGCCGCCTTCGTCACCGGCGGCGTCAGCAATCCAACCCTGACCATCGCGGCGCTGTCGCTGCGCCTCGCCGATCACCTCACCGCCCGGTTGCGCGGCTGAGCCCTTCCCTTGCGCCGGCGGCGGCGCTAGGAGCCGCCGATGCCCGAGACCACCGCCCTGGCGCTGCTCTCCTGCGACGAGCGCGAGGCGCTCGAGCGGCTGCTGCCACGCGTGCCGCTGGCGCGCTTCGATCGCGTCTTCGCCGTCGACCCGGGCTCGACCGACGGGACGCTCGAGGTGTACGCGCGGCACGGCATCGAAGTGCACATCCAGGCGGCGCGCGGGCGCGGCAACGCCTTCCTGCGTGCCCAGGAGATCGCCGGCACCGACCGCATCGTCTTCTTCAGCACCGACGGCAACGAGGATCCCGCCGATCTGCCGCGCATGCTGGCCCTGCTCGACGCCGGCAACGACCTGGTCATCGCCGGCCGCTTCCTGCAGCCCGGCGCCGGTAGCGACGACAGCGACGACCCGCTGCGCCTGCGCAAGCTCGGCAATATCGTCTACAGCCTGGTGGTGCGCGTGCTGTGGCGCTCGGGCGTGCGCGACTCGATCAACGGCTATCGGGCGATGCGCGTCGACGCCATGCGGCGCATGCGCCTCGACGCGCCGCTGCACGAGATCGAACTGCAGAGCACCATCCGCGCCGCCAAGCTCGGCCTGCGCATCGCCGAGTTTCCAACCCGCGAGCAGCCGCGCCTCGGCGGCGTCCGCAAGGCCAGCGCCGGCACCTTCACCCTGGGTGTCCGCATCGGCTGGTTCCTGTTGCGCGAGATCGCCATCGGCCGGCGCTTCATCAGGGAGGGCTGAGCGATGTGGCGCCGCCACTGGCGCCTGGCGCTGCTGCTCGCCGTCGCCGGCCTCGCCTATGGGCGCGGCCTCGGCGCCTACGGCATGCTGATGTGGGACGAGGCGGAGTACGCCTCGCTCGCCCGCGCCCTGGCGCGCGGCGAGGGCTACACGGTCGGCGGCCGGCCCGAGGCGCTGCGCCCGCCGCTACTGCCGTTGGCCGGCGCCGCCGCGATTGCGCTCGCCGGGCGCGCCGACGACCGCGTCGTCAAGGCGGCGACGGTGGCCCTGGCGCTGGCGGCCCTGCTGGTGGTCTACGCGGCCGGGACGCGCGCCTACGACCGCACCACCGGGCTGGTCGCCGCGCTGCTGCTCGCCGCGGTCCCATGGTTCTGGACGGCGACGGCGCAGTTCCTCAGCGAGCTCCCGCTGCTGGCCTGCTTCTCCGCCGCCGCCTTCGCCTGGAGCTTCGCGCTGCTGCGCGCGCCGGGCTGGTTCCACCTCGCCTGGCTGTGCGCCGGCCTGGCGTTGCTGACGCGCTACACGGCGCTGCTGCTCGGACCGCTGTTCGCGCTCCTCACCCTGGCGGCGCTGGTGACGCATCCGGCCGCGGTGCGCCGCTGCCTGCGCAGCCCGCATGCCTGGCTGGCGCCGCTGGTCGCCGTCGCCGTCGTCGCGCCGTGGTTCGCCCACCAGGCGCTGACCTTCGGCGATCCGCTCGTCGGCCTGCGCCGCGCGTCGGGCCAACTGCAGGTCTACCTGCCGGGCGTGTCGATGCCGTGGCACGCCTACCTGAGCGGATTGCCGGCGATGCTGACGGCGCCGACCCTGGCGGCGCTGGTGCTCGGCGTCGCCTGGGCCGTGTGGCGGCGCGATGCCTTCGCGCTGCACTGCGTCGTCGTCGTCGCCTTCGTGCTGCTGTGGTTCAGCGCCTACCGGTACAAGGAGCCGCGCCTGGTCTCGGCGATGCTCCCGGCCGCGGCGCTGCTGGCGGCGGTCGGCGTGACGCGCGGCCTGACCGGCGACCGCCCGCAGCGGCTCGGGCTGGCCGTCGCCGGCGCACTGCTCGGCGTCGTCGCGCTCGGCGCGCTGTCGGCCCGCGATCGGCTGAGCCGGTTCGTGACCAACGGCTACCCGTCGTTCCTGCAGGCGGCGGAGTTCCTGCGCGCGCACAGCGAGCCGTCGGCGCTGGTGGTGGCGCCGAACCCACCGCAGGTGTGGTGGTACGCCGAGCGGCGCGTGGAGGAGTTTCCCGCCGAGGCGGCGCTGCCGGCGCTCCTGGCGCGCGCCGACTGGGTGGTGATCGCCGACTTCGAGCGCGGCCAGCCGCCCTATGCCGCGGCGCTGGCGGCGCGCATCCCCGCCAGCGCGTTCGTCGCTGGCGACGCGGCGCGCTTCGACGACGGCCGCTTCAGCACCGTCGTCGCCCGCGCCGCGCTGCTGCGCTGAGGTCCTGTCCCAATCACCGCCGTCGCATCGTACGTGCCGCGCAGTCGTGTTCCCCGGCTGGGACCGCGGGCGTCTCGCCCGCAGCGCAGCGCGGCGTTGACATCGTTCCCCCATCCAGTACTGA
This sequence comes from bacterium, assembly GCA_031401035.1. GTDB lineage: Bacteria > Desulfobacterota > Binatia > HRBIN30 > CADEER01 > JANNRA01. Next base: position 9,178 of record JANNRA010000182.1, read on the forward strand.
ACGCCGGGTGCGGAACCGATGCGGCGCGTGGCGCCTGACCCAGGGGACGATCTTTCTCACGGCCACCCTGCTGGCCGCCTGCGACAAGAAGGAAGCGGCCAAGGAGCCGCCGCCGATGGATGTGCAGGTGGCGGTGGTCGAGCAGCGCGACGTGCCCGTCTACCAGGAGTGGGTCGGCACCATGACCGGTTTCATCAACGCCGAGATCCGCCCGCAGGTGAAGGGCTACCTGCTGTCGAAGAACTACCAGGAGGGTCAGGTCGTGCAGTCCGGCGCGCTGCTCTTCCAGATCGACCCGCGCGAGTTCCAGGCCCAGCTCGACCAGTGGAAGGGCCAGCTGGCGCAGGCGCAGGCGGCGCTGGTGAAGACGCAGCTCGACGTCGCGCGCTACACGCCGCTGGCCAAGGAAGGGGCGGTGAGCCAGCAGGAGCTCGACAACGCCATCCAGGCCAACCTCGCCAACCTCGCCGCGGTCGACTCCGCCAAGGCGCAGGTCGAGCAGGCGCAGTTGAACCTCGGCTGGACGCGCGTCACGGCGCCGATCACCGGCGTCGCGGGCATCGCCATCGCCCAGGTCGGCGACCTGGTCGAACCGACGACGCAACTGACGACGATGTCGCAGCTCGATCCGATCAAGGCTGTCTTTCCGGTCAGCGAACAGGAGTACCTGCGCTACGCGCGCGGCCGCGCCGCCGCCGAGGGCGAGCAGGCGTCGCGCAAGGACGCCCTCGAACTCCACACCGCCGACGGCGAACTCTATCCCTACCGCGGCACGGTCAGCGTCGTCGGCCGCGAGGTCGACCCGCGTACCGGCACGGTAACGCTCGAGGCGCTGTTTCCCAACGCGCAGAACATCCTGCGCCCGGGCGGCTACGCCAAGCTGCGCGCCGTCATCGAGAACCGCGCCAACGCGCTGGTCATCCCGCAGCGCGCCGTGCAGAACACGCAGGGGAAGTCGCTGGTGGCGGTGGTCGGCGCCGACGACACGGTCGAGATGCGCACCGTCACCACCGGACCGCGCAGCGGCACCGACTGGGTGATCCTCGACGGCCTCGCCGCCGGCGAGCGGGTCGTCGTCGAGGGACTGCAGAAGGTGCGCAGCGGCAGCAAGGTGGCGCCGCGGCCCTACCTCGCCCCGACGCCCGTGCCGACCGCCGTGCCGGCGACGCCGGTGCCGTTGCCGGGCGCCTGACGCGCGCCGGGATCGCCGCTCATGTCGCACTTCTTCATCAACCGTCCCATCGTCGCGATGGTCATTTCGATCATCATGGTGATCGTCGGCATCGTCGCCATGGTGCAGCTGCCGATCGCGCAGTTTCCCGACATCGCCCCGCCGGAGATCCAGTTGCAGGCGACCTACGTCGGCGCCGACGCGCTGACGGTCGAGCAGTCGGTCGCGACGCCCATCGAGCAGCAGATGCAGGGCGTCGCCGGCATGATCTACATGTACTCGACCAACGCCAGCAACGGGCAGATGACGCTCAAGGTCGACTTCGACGTCGGGACCGAGTTCAACACCGACCAGATCCTGACGCAGATGCGCTACCTGCAGGCCGAGTCGCAACTGCCGACCGACGTGCGCAACTACGGCGTCACCATCAAGACCTCGACCACCAGCCCGCTGGCGCTGTTCTCGGTGTATTCGCCGAAGGGCACCTACGACGCGCTCTTCCTGGCCAACTACGCCACCATCAACATCAACGATCCGATGTCGCGCGTGCCCGGCGTCGGCCAGGTGCAGATCTTCGGCGCCGGCCAGTACGCCATGCGCTTCTGGCTCAACCCCGACACGCTCTCCAAGCTCGGCATCACCGTCAGCGAGATCCTCGACGCGCTGAGCCGCCAGAACACCGTCAACCCGGCCGGTCAGATCGGCGCCGAGCCGGTGCCGCCGGGGCAGCAGTTCACCTACACCGTCCGCGCCCAGGGGCGCCTGGTCGACGAGAACCAGTTCGGCGACATCGTCGTTCGCGCCAACGTCGACGGTTCGCTGGTGCGCATGCGCGACGTGGCGCGCATCGAACTCGGCGCCCAGACCTACGCCATGAAGGGCCGCCTCAACGGCGCCCCGTCGGCGATCGTCGCCGTCTACCAACTGCCCGGCTCGAACGCGATCCAGACGATGGAGGCGGCCAAGGCGCTGATGGAGGACGCGAAGGCGCGCTTCCCCGACGACGTCGACTACGTCGTCTCGCTCGACACCACGCTGGCGGTCAGCGAGGGCATCAAGGACATCGTCAAGACGCTGTTCGAGGCCCTGATCCTGGTCATCATCGTCGTCTTCATCTTCCTGCAGGGTTTCCGGGCCACACTCATCCCGCTGCTCGCCGTGCCGGTGTCGCTGGTCGGCACCTTCGCCATGTTCCCGCTGCTCGGCTTCTCCATCAACACGCTGTCTCTGTTCGGTCTGGTGCTGGCGATCGGCATCGTCGTCGACGACGCCATCGTCGTCGTCGAGGCGGTCGAACACCACATCGAGAAGGGCCTGTCACCGCGCGACGCGTCCTTCAAGGCGATGGAGCAGGTCTCCGGCCCGGTGGTCGCCATCGCCCTCATCCTCGCCGCGGTGTTCGTGCCGACCGCCTTCATCCCCGGCATCACCGGCTCGCTCTATCAGCAGTTCGCCGTCACCATCGCCCTGTCGGTGATCATCTCCGCCTTCAACGCGCTGTCGCTCAGCCCGGCCCTGTGCGCCCTGCTGCTGAAGCCGAAGAAGGAGATGCGCGGCCCGCTCGGCGCCTTCTTCCGCTGGTTCAACCGCGTCTTCGGCCGTGCCACCGACGGCTACGTCTCGGCCTGTCATCACCTCATCCGCAAGTCCGCCCTGGCCATGGCGTTGCTCGTCGGCATCACGGTGCTGACCGGTGTTCTCGGCGCGCGCCTGCCGCAGAGCTTCCTGCCGGACGAGGACCAGGGCTTTTTCTACATGAACGTGCAGCTGCCCGCCGCCGCCTCGCTGCAGCGTACCGACGCCGTGTGCAAGGAGATCGAGGAGCTGCTGAAGAACACGCCCGGCGTACAGACGTACAATACGGTGGTCGGCTTCAGCCTGCTGAGCGGCGTCAACACGACGTACAGCGGCTTCTACTTCGTCACCCTCGAGCCCTGGGAGGAGCGCGACAAGGTCGGGCGCGGCGCCGACGTCATCATGCGCGAGCTCAACCAGAAGCTGTACATGCTGCCGTCGGCGCAGGCGTTCGCCTTCCCGCCGCCGGCGATTCCCGGCGTCGGCGCCTCGGGCGGCGCGACGTTCATGCTCGAGGACCGCTCGGGAGGCACGGTCGAGTTCCTGGCGCAGAACGCTGACGCGTTCATGGACGCGGCGCGAAAACGACCCGAGCTGGCGTCGGTGACGACGACCTTCATCCCCAGCGTGCCGCAGGTATTCGCCGACGTCGACCGCGACAAGGTGCTCAAGCAGGGCGTCGACCTGGCCTCGGTCTACAAGACGCTGCAGGCCTTCATGGGCGGCTCGTTCGTCAACTACTTCAACCGCTTCGGGCGCGTCTGGCAGGTCTACGTGCAGGCCGAGGGCGAGGCGCGCACCAAGGCCAGCAACGTCGGCCAGTTCTACGTGCTGAACAAGGATCGCGAGCAGGTGCCGCTGTCGACGTTGGTGACCATGCGGGACATCGCCGGCCCCGAGTTCACCCTGCGCTTCAACTCCTACCGCGCCGCGCAGATCAACGCCTCGGGCAACCCAGGCTACAGCTCCCGCCAGGTGATGGCGGCGCTCGAGGCGGTATTCCACGAGACGCAGCCGCCCGAGATGGGCTTCGACTACCTCGGCATGTCGTTCCAGGAGCAGGTGGCGGCGCAGGGCGTCTCGCCGAACGTCATCTTCGCCTTCTCGCTGCTGATGGTGTTCCTCATCCTGGCGGCGCAGTACGAGAGCTGGACGCTGCCGTTCAGCGTCCTGCTCGGCGTGCCGATCGCCGTCTTCGGCGCCTTCCTGGCGATCTGGCTGCGCGCCTTCGACAATAACGTCTACGTGCAGATCGGCCTGGTCATGCTCATCGGCCTGGCGGCGAAGAACGCCATCCTCATCGTCGAGTTCTGCAAGGAGGAGTACGAGAAGGGGACGCCGCTGGTCGACGCGGCGCTGGCCGGCGCGCGTCTGCGCCTGCGCCCGATCCTGATGACCGCCTTCGCCTTCATCCTCGGCGTCGTGCCGCTGGTCACCGCCAGCGGCGCCGGCGCGCTGTCGCGCCAGCAACTCGGCACGGCGGTGATCGGCGGCATGCTGGCGGCGTCGGTGCTCGCCATCTTCATCATTCCGGTGAGTTTCTACGTCGTCGAGCGCTTGTCGGCGCGCGGGGAGAAGCCGTGAGGCGCGCGCGCGCGCGGCTGGCGCTGGGGCTGTTGGCGCTGGCCGCCGGTGGCTGTGCGGTCGGGCCGGATTTTGTCAGGCCCGAGCCGGTCGTGCCGCCGGCCTATCGCGGCGAGGTGGCGCCGGCGGAGGCGGCGTCGTTCGCCGACCAGGCGTGGTTCGACGTCTTCCAGGACGCCACCCTGCGCGGCCTGATCGACGACGCGCTGACCAACAACTACGACCTGCGCACGGCGGCCGCTCGGGTCGAGCAGGCGCAGCATCAGGTCGGCGTGACGCGCTCGGAACTCTTCCCGCAGGTCGGCTACAACGGCGCGGCGCAGCGCGGCTCGAGTTTCATCGGCGCCAACACCAGCAACCAGACCTTCAATACCTTCCTCGGCAGCTTCAACCTGGCCTGGGAGATCGACGTCTGGGGTCGCATCCGTCGCGCCACCGAGGCCTCCGAGGCGGTCCTCTACGCCACCGACGACGTGCGGCGCGGCGTCGTGCTGAGCCTGGTCAGCGGCGTCGCCGGGTCGTACTTCACACTGCAAGAGCTCGACCTCGAGCTCGAGATCGCGCGGCGCACGACCGAGAACTTCAGCGAAACGCTCGACCTGTTCACGCGCCGCTTCAAGGGCGGCGTCGATTCGAAGCTGTCGGTCGAGCGCGCGCGCGCCGCGCGCGCCCAGGCGGCGGCGACGATTCCGCAGTTGCAGCAGCAGATCGTGCAACAGGAGAACGCCATCTGCACCTTGCTCGGCCGGCCGCCCGGACCGATCCCACGCGAGCCGCTGCTGACGCTGCGCGCGCTGCCGCCGCAGACGCCGCCCGGGCTGCCCTCGGAACTGTTGCGGCGCCGGCCCGACATCCTGCAGGCGGAGCGGTTGATCGAGGCCAGCAACGCCCAGGTCGGCGTCGCGGTGGCGAACTTCTTCCCGCGCATCGGCCTGACCACATTGTACGGCGGCCAGAGCTCGGACCTGGAGAACGTCATCAAGACGCCGGGTGTGATCTGGGCCGTCGCTGGCTCGATGCTCGGGCCGATCTTCCAGGGCGGCCGGCTGACCGAGGCCTACCGGGCCCAGGTCGCCGACTGGGAGGCGAGCAAGGCGATTTACGAGCAGACCGTGCTGACGGCGCTCGGCGAAGTGTCGAACGCGCTCATCGCGCAGCAGAAGCAGGAAGAGGTGCGCGTCGAGCAGGAGGTGCAGGTGGCCGCCCTGCGCGAGTCGGTGCGCCTGGCGCTGCTGCGCTACAACGGCGGCCTGTCGACCTACTTCGAGGTCCTCGAGGCGCAACAGCAGCTCTTCCCGGCCGAGCTGCAGCTGGCGCAGACCGACCTCGCCCGCGTCCTCGCCGTCGTCGATCTCTACCGCTCGCTCGGCGGCGGCTGGGAAGCGAACGACATGTCGGTCGACCCCGGCTTCTGGCCGACCGGTCCGTAGGAGGGGGACGTTGGGGCGAAACGGACACTTCCGC
>JANNRA010000183.1:0-33096 GCA_031401035.1 bacterium
GAATTTGTCATCGCACTTGGCGAGCTTCACCGCGTCGGGCGCCTCAGGCGCCTTGCTGATCGACTTCGCGAAGACGTTGGCCCGGCACTTCGGTTGCTTGGCCGAGGCCCCCAGCTTTGCCGCCTGGCATTTCGGTCCCGGGTCCAGCGCCAGAGCCCCGATCGGCCCAAAAGCGGTCCCGGCGAGGACCGCAAGGCCAACGACAAGCCGTGCTGTCGTACCAAATCCCCTGTGAGCCATCTCTTCCCCCTGAATTCGCCGCCACGAACTTTGGGGGATCCATTGTCGGCGGAGGCGTTTGCACAGTTGCGCCCCAAGAACAGCGCAACCGCTAGTTTGTTCATTGAACAAACCAAGTCGCTGGAATCTTGTCAAGCGTTTTCTGACGGGAGTCGGTTGGCCGGCCTGACCCGCCCACCATCCAGCCACCGTTCAGCCTGCCGCACGGCACTGGCGGCGCAGCGCTACGCCCGGGCCAGTCCCTGATCCTCCGTTTCGAGCGGTTGACCGCAGCGGGCGGGTCATTCTATCGACGCGGTTGTACGGGTGGGCGCGACAATGCCCCTATCGGACCGTTCTGCGCTGGGCCGGATAAGAGATGTACCATCAACCACGCCAGCTCGTTCGGCCCATCCGCTTGTGCCACCGGCCAGACCGAGTTCTCCAAGGCGTCGGGCCGCTTGCGAAGCGGTCAAGGCGGCGCTCGACGATGCCCGGCATCACGGAGGCGGTGCGCCAGATCCGTGGCACGTCGTGCAACCAGGTCGCCGGCGTCGAACAGGTGCTCGTCACCACGGGCACCGGGAGCCCGACCAGTGGTCTCATCCGGGGTGCGCATAGGGCGACGTGGGCATCGCGCGGTTTCACGCTCCGAATGGGTTGGATGACTATCTCTCGTACGGCACAGACCCCATGAAACGGATTGCCATTCTCGTCATCGCGGCTACACACCAGCCGCTGTACGTTCACTACATCAACCACTACTGGTCCGACTTTATTGCCTACACCAACGCCCACACACCGCACATCCGCGTATTCCTTCTCTTCGAGCACCACACCGATCTCCGTCCGTACAAGCATCTCAGGGACAACATCCTGCAGGAGAGCTGGGTCGACTATGCCCGGCTCTGTCGCCCGGAGTTCCAGATGGCGGGAGTTCCGGGGATTTTCAGCAAGACGATGTACGCCTTCGAGATGCTGCAGAACACGTACGACGTGTTCTTTCGAACCAATCTGAGCAGTCTGATCCGACTGCCACAGTTCGATGAGTTCGTACAGACCAAGCAGCGGATCACCTATTCCGGAACGGCGGTGTGGGTTGATGCACTGAGGAGTGACCTTCTCGTTCACAAGAGAATTGGTCCAGACAAGAGCATCATGTCGCTCTCGGAACTGGACGAGTATACGGGGAACACTTTCATCAGTGGTTCGGGATACTTCCTGAGTGCCGCGGAAGTACGCACCTTGGTACAGAACAAGCATCGCCTCCGCTACGACATCGTCGACGATGTCTCAATCGGATTGATGATGCCCACACACGAGGTGCTTCCCGACGTGTCGTTGACTGTTCCGGCGCACCTCCCGATCCCCGACATCCTGCACCTGATTCACCACAGCACTGCGAGCCACATCAGGCTCGAACACTTCCCCCTCGAGTCCGCGCAGGCACTCTGGAGCGAGATACACAACGGCGAACTCTGGGAAGCATCACCGGACAGCAGGGATGCCGACTCGCGATACCGGATCTGGTTCCCGCTGTTCGACGACATCGAGGCGAGAAGCAATGAGGTGAGATTGACCCATGCGGGTCTGGCGTCGCACCCACGCGTCGTGCTCGTCGACGACCCGGATGGCGCCGATTACCTGATCTTCTGCCAGAACCACCTCGTCAGTCACTGTCCCTTTCACGCACACTTTCAGCCGATCAAGGACAGATTGAAGCATCGGGCGATCATGCTCGACTACGGTGACGATCCCCATCGGATCATCGATGCCGACGACTTTCGCTGGGCGCTGTACTTCAAGCGCAGCTGCGTGGATCGCCTCACCAATCGATCCGTTGACTACGGGGATCTGCCTGTCTTGCCGACCGCATACTGCGTGCCGGATGAGATGGTCGACGCGCCCGATGGGTACGGCAGCGCACGACACATCGCGGTGTCCTGTCTCTTCGAGGATGCCGTGATCGACAGCCCGGTATTCAGCCGCGCCCGCGGGCGGTTGCTGACATTCGCAAAGCAGCTGGCCCGCGACCGTGCGTTCCCCATGCAAGTTGGGCTGGTGTCCGAATGCGGCCCAGTCGGACGATCGGCACTCGATTCCAGGTACAAGCAATGTCTGTTCGACAGCAACATTGTCCTTCATGCCAACCCTGACGGGTGGGAAGGTGATTCCAGACTGTGGGAAGCCGTTGCGTCCGGAGCCTTGGTGTTCGTGGACAGAATGTGCCAGCCCATCACGCACCCTCTCCTCGATGGGGTGCATGTTGTCTTCTACGATCTTACCGACGGCGGAATGCAGGAGCTGGAAGATCGGATTCTTTACTATCTGTCTCATCATGAGGAACGAGAGACGATCGGACGGCAGGGGAGGGAGTTCGTTCTCGCCAAGCACCGACCGATCCATCGGGTGAACGAGATCATCGACGCGCTGGAGCGCCGCAAGGCTGGCGGATTCGAGCGAGGCCAGGATGACGGCAGCCCGAACGGGGAGACCAGCCACCCGCCCGACATCATCGTCACCATCGCGGCCGGCTATGCGCAGGTCGACCAGTATCGCCCGTTCGTGTCCTCGCTTCGCAAGGCGGGAGCCACCTGCCCGGTGCTGATCGGCATCACCGACGGCCCGGAATATGAACCAGTAAAAGCCTATTTGCTGGACAACGCAGTGAACTATCTCCCGGTGTCGCCGACCGTGCCACCCCAGAAGATTGCCAGCTACCGGTTCGAACAGTACCGGCAGTGGCTCGAACGAATACCGTTCCGCTACGCATTGGTAATCGATTCCAGGGACGCCTACTTTCAACGCGATCCCTTCCTGCAGATCGAAGACTTCATGCACGAGTGCGATCTGTATCTGATGTCGGAGTTTCGGTATCTGACCATTGGCAACCATCCGAACGGCATGAACTATGCCTGGGTCCGCGATGCCTTCGGCACGCCGGCCGCGGATGCGATCGCTGACAAGGTCATCCTGAACTCAGGAGCAATCCTGGGCAGACGGACCGCCATTCTGAAGTTGCTCGACGAAATGGCTCGGGTGACGTCGGCGCAGAACTACGACTTCGGGGACCAGGGCACCTTGAACTATCTGGCCCACACGGGTCGGTTGGACCATTGTGGCCGGATCCGGGTCGCCCGGGCAGGGCTCAGTCTCGTCAACAATTGCGGCTTCAGCGAGATCGATCTGCTGCAACAGGCTCGGCCGATTACGGACGCTGAGGCGGAGGCGATAGCCTTCATCCCGCGAGATGAAAGAGGCAGACTCAAGCTGTACCGAGACCAGGCGGGGTGGGTGTTGGATGACGACGGGACGGTGTCGCACGTCGTGCACCAGTACGATCGATTTCTACCGGAGATTGGCGACTTCGTCTCCGACCTTTCGGACCACGCACAACCAGACGAGGTGTTCTTGCACGGCGGCAGCCGGCGATACCGCGGTGAAAAGTTCATTCTTTTCTCTCGACAGAGGATCAACCCTGCCGCCGTGGAGATGCTGATCCGCAAGATCAAGGGAGTGTCAGTCGGGACCAAGCCGCTACTGGTTGTGAATCGCAACTTCGAACATAGCTTCGCGTTCGCGTATGGCGTTCTGCACAATGAGCTGCTCTTTGAGTCGGACACATTCAGGCGGCAGTTCCCCGTGGAAGCATCCACGTCCGAGAAATGCGACGCCTTCTGCCAACGATGGGGGTACCGGCCCGTCTTCGTGGAAGAGGATGCGCTCTTTCGAACGCATGCGAATTGGCTCAATCCGGTCATCCTGAGACTTCCTGTTGAATGACGGCCTGCCGCCCCCGGCTGCTCAGACGTGTACAGGGACCGTACTCGGGCAATCGACACCACGGTGTCTGGCTTCTTCCCATGTCAGGCAGCGGTTCCAATCCTCGTCGCGGCGGATGGTCACCGGATCGGGGTTGGCGCCCGCGAAGACGTCGGGATGGGCGCGCTTTCTCCTCAGATCGAATCCCGAGTAGATCTCGTACTCTCGCAGCGGGCGCACTCTCCCGAGTCCGTATGGAGCAAGCGAATGCCCATCGTCGCTGTAGACGAGGCGCCGCAAGCGCTCGAACGCAACCGCGTTGCGGTGCCGGACGACGTCCTCACCCTTCTCCCAGTGGCGCCGTGGCGCGTCCCGGTGCATGAGGTGCCAGGCGACAGGCTCGGTCGGAAGAAAGAGATCGTAGCCCCAGGTGAAGGAGCGGACGCTGATGCTGAACTCTTCACCCCAGTAGTAGTGATCTGGATCCTGCGGGACCTCGACGTTCCACTGTCCGCGGGTGAAGGCGAAGTTGCCGTTGACAAAGCGTGTGCGGCCGGGCGACTGCCGGTTCGGCGGCCCGAAATCGAACCAGGGCGCCCAGCCGTTGGCTGCGTTCCAGTCGCGCACCCGCGTCGTCGGAACGCCCATGTCGAGCCGACGCTGCCGCGTCCCGTCAGCGTCGAACCAGAAGAGTGGCGCGTTCATGCTGAGCAGGGGCTTCTCGCTCGGCAACGCCTCGAGCATCTCGATGAGCTTCCAGTCCCACTCGGGCTCGAACGCCATGTGCGAGTCGATCTGCAGCGTGTAGGGCTCGCCGCGCCAGAGCGACTGCGCGAGATTGCGCGCCCACGGTCCGCCCGCGCTCTCACGGATCGTCCGGTCGATGATCCGGAAGCGGGAATCGGAACGGAATTCGTCGAGGCAAACGGGTCGTTGCGGATCGGCCTGCCAACAGATCCCGAAGCGCAAGCGATCGGGCCGCCGCGCCTGCTCGAGCGCGTCGCGCAGGGTACGCGGCAACTCGGGATCGGTGTATGCGGCGATCGCCACGAAGATCAGCGAACTCGACATCCTGGTTGCGCGCCTAGACAGAACCGACGGCGCGGAGCAACAGGTCGTGTCGGGACGGAGTTCGGGCGCGTGCCGCGTCCGGGGCGTGAGACGAGGCGACAGGACCGCGCTGATCCCAGATGGGCCGATCCGGCGGGCGACTTTCCGGATGGACACCCTGCCGGTAATTGTTATACGTCCCCAGCAGCCTTGAACGACCAGCGGCAACCGGGGGACTGACATGTCGACGAGCGACGACGAGAAGAAGACGAAGAGCCAGCTCCTGGCAGAGCTCGAGGAAGTCCGCCGGCAGTTGGAAGAGCGCTCCGCCGCTGCCGATGCGGATGAGGCACCGCTGCAGCCGGTGTTCGCGGCACCGATGACGCGGCGCACGGCTCTCAGCACATGGGTTGCCCCCGTCATCCTGTCGATTCCGTTTGGTGCGATGGCTCGTCCGCGAACCGCCCAGGGTCAACCGGTCGCCCCGACTTTGATGCCGACCATTGGCGTGCCGGCGCTCCCGACCGAGGCCCCGACCCCGACCCGTGCCCCGACCTTGCCCCCAACCTCATTCCCAACCGCATTCCCGACCGCGGCCCCGGCCCCGGCCTCACCGCCGGTGCCGGCCCCGGTTCTGTCGGCCGCGGGCCTCGGTGCCGCGGCAGCCGCCCTGGCCGGAGCCGGCGCCTGGCGCCTGAGGAAGAAGCGCGCGGAAGGGCTGGACGGCGACGACGGGAAGCCCGAGGAATCCGACGAGGATTCGGGAAACGAGGGCGGAACCAAGTGAGCGCCCGCTCGTCCGCGCCGGCACTGTGCGAAGCGAGCTGACCCGCCCCCTCTTCCCGAAACGGCGGGCCGACTTCAAGGCGTATCCCGTTGCCAACGAGATGGTGCTCTTGTCGCCGGACAGGGGGCACGCCTATACGCTGAACGAATCCGGCGCGGCCATCTGGGAGCTGTGCGACGGAACGCACTCGCTGCGCGACATGCTCGACGCGCTGCGTGCGCGCTATGCCGGTGAGGACGTCGACGTCCTCACCGACGTGGCCGAAGCGCTGCTGCGCTTCCGGACCTTCGGCCTGATCGATACCGCGGGCGTACCGCTCGCCGGCCGCTCCGATCGCAGCGCAGTCATTCTTGCTCCGGCAGCGCCCGCACGAGCGCGCATCCGGTTTGTCTTCGGCATCGAAGACCGTGTCTATTTTCACTGGCAGCTGGCGATTCTCTTCGAGTCGCTGGTCGGCCAGCTGCCGCCCGGCTGGGACATTACGGTCGTCGTCTGCAACGACCACGCGGAGCTCTCCCCGGAGCTCACCCGCCTGCTCGGCGTCTACGGCGTGTCCGCCGTGACTGGCGCCAACCACGGTAGGAGCCACGACATCGACTTCTCGGAGGGCCGCGGCGGCTACGTGGCGCTGAACCGCGTCGAGGCGCTGAAGTCCATTGCCCCCTACGTCGAACGCGACGACGTCGTCTGCCTCATGGACACGGATCTCTTCCTGTTCGGCGAGATCCAGGAAGATCTCTTCCCCACCGGTAACGCGATGGCGGAAAACCGCATGATCGGCGAGCCGTTGTTCATGGGGTTCGCGTCCCGCGGCCGGGGAATCGACCTGAACAAGCTGCTCGCGTCCATGGGCTGCGAGACGCCGCTCAAGCCGGGTGGCGTGACCGTGTTCCTGACGGGAGAGACCGTCCGCAACGAGAAGGTCCTGCGCGACTGCTTCCGCTTCGCGCAGATCCTGTTCCTGCTCGGCAAGGTCCTGGACCTGCCGGCGCATGCCACCTGGGTGGCGGAGATGGCGTGCTTCGCGATGGCGCTGACGCCCAACCGGATCGACTACGCGCTGCTCGATGTTCCTCAGTTCGGGGTGTTGCCGCCGCGGCAGGAGCGGGTGCCGGAGGGGTCCTTCTACCACTACTACTGCGACCCCAACGACGTCGGCGGGGCGGGGCCCTTCCGCGACTCCGAGTGGCACAAGCAGCTCTTCACCGACAGCGATTTCCTCCTCGCGGATCTCGCGGGCTTCCGCGCGGAGGCGCGCAGCGATCTCGAGCGGCGCTTCCTCGATTTCGCGCTGGCCGCCCGCCGCCGGCTCGACGGAGCGTCTATTTCCCCAGAGGCGCCGTTTTGATCCCGGAGCTGGAGGCGCCCGCGCTCCTGCGCGAGAAGCAACGCGAGATGCAGGCCGCGGCGCCGTACTGCGGCCTCGGATTCCTCAAGGCGAAGCTCGACCCGACGATTCATCAGCGACTGCTGGCGCACTTCCACGCCAATGCCCCGCGCTTTCGTCCCGAGGGCAGGATCGACGAGATCGGCAACGCCGACCCCGCAACGATCCCGGTCCTGCTGTTTGAAGACAAGGCCTTCAACGCTCAGATCGCTATGGATTTGCGGGCCGCGCACGAGGCGTGGGCTGGTATGCCGCTGGAACTCTCCTACTGCTACGGCATCCGCGTCTATCAGCGCGGGACCTTTCTTTATAACCACGTCGATCGGCCGAGCCACATCATCAGCTCGACGATCTGTATCGACTGCGTCCTGGACAGCGCCTGGCCCCTGCATCTCGAGGATATTGGCGGCGACGTGAGCCAGCTCGACATCGTACCCGGCGAGCTGGTGTTCTATGAGAGCGCCCGCCTCGCCCACGGCCGGCCCTATTCCCTCCCGGGCGACTACTACGCCGCGATGTTCGTCCATTATCGGCCGGTCGGCTGGCCGGTCGGCTGGCCGTCGACGCCTCCGGGGTCGAGATGAGGCATCTCTTCTACACCAACTACATGTCCGGGCACGCCGGGCTGAGCAACGGCATCATGTCGATCGAAATCGGCGTCATCCTGGCCCACCTCACCAACCGCTTCCTGGTGCTCGAGGGCAACCGTTCGCCGCCGGCGAACATCGTCGCGTACGACGGCCGGGTCAGTAACGACCGGCCGAGCCGGGTCACCGACCTGATCGACATCCCCGTACCCTGGGGAGAGCCGGATTCCGTCGACCTGGCGGGACTCGAGAGTCTCGAGTGGACTGATCTCTCGCTTGGCGACGTGGTGTTCTCCTTTCCCCGGACGCTGGACCGCGCATCGGATGATGCGCGCAGCTTCGCCCGAGGTCGCGAGCAGTGGCTGACCGTGACCGAAGAGCTCGACGGGATTCCGGTGCTGCGGCTGTCCGAAGCGCCCTTCCTGCCGCGGACCGCTCCTCCGTGCCAGTACCACCGCAACAATCTCGGCTTCTACGGCTACCAATTCTACCTGGATGACGAGACGCGGCGCTCGGTATACCGGCTGCTCGAGCGCATGCGCGCCAAGCAGGCGTTCGCAGAGCTGGCCAAACGCGTCGCCGACGACATCGGCTCGTTCAACGCGGTGCATATGCGGCGCGGCGACTTCAAGGTCACCTATGGCGTCACCACCCTCGACCGGCAGCCCTGGGAGGCCATCGATGTCCTCGACCAGGTGTTCGGCCGCGGGGATCCCCTCGTCATCGTCACCGACGAGCGCGATGATCCGTTCTTTCGCGAGATCACGCGCGCGTATCCTCATCACGTCTTCATCGACTGGCACATCCTCGACAGCTACGGAGCCGAGTTCGCGCAGCTGCCGCAGACGGACAGTCTGAGCCTGGCGTACCTCTCGCAACTCGTGGCCGCGGAGTCGAAGAACTTCATCGGCACGATGACCAGCACCTTCACCTCGATGATCCAGCGTTACCGGGGGAACCGTGGCAAGGACGAACCCTTCCGATTCCTCTGGAACGAGCTGCCCGACCCCGGCGCGCCAACGGAAAGAGGCCGCCACGCGATCAGCCACTGCATCCCGCTCGATCGCGGCGTCATGGTCGAGGAGCGTGAGGGGCCGTACGCGTGGAACCGCGTCAGCCAGCGCCTCAACCCCGCCTGGATGCGCGAGTGGCCGGAGAGCTTCTTGACGCCGGACACCCTGACCAGCGGCGCCCTGGCGCGTCCGCCGGGTGCGCGACCGCCGAGTCCGCGCGCCGGCATCACCGTGGGCGCGCCCGGGGATGCTGGCACGCCGGCCGCCGCCGTCGTCTACCTGACCTTCGAGAACCTCCAGGTCGCCGTCCGCGGCCACGACGCCGACCTCCTGTACCAGGTCGCCCGCACCTTCAACGCGCGCCCCGGAGAAGCGGCTGGAAACGTCATCGCCGCGCTGGACGTCGTCTCTGTCGGAAGCCGCCACTCCGTGTTCCGCAACGGGCAGCGCGTCGGTGCGGCGAAGGACGCAATCGAGCTGGGCGAACTCGTCAAGCTGCTCGTCGTCCCCGTGTTCACGCACGCACGGCGCCGGCACAGCTGGCTGCGCGGCGCCGGCTTCACGCGCGCCGGCCGGGCGATGGTAGTCGCAGGCGACCTCGGCAGCGGCGACGACTCCGTCGTCGCCGCCCTGCGCGAGGAAGGCTGGGATCTGCTGGAGCACGGGGTGATCGCCGTCCGTACCGAAGATCTCGTCGTGCTCCCGTTCGGCGTCAGCAGCCGGCCGGAGGGCGCCGCACTCAACAGACGGGCCGCGACCCCGCTGGCGAACCTGGTGGTCGCCGCGCAGCGGCTTCAGGGCCGTGACCTGATCGTGCCGATCTCTCCCGCGGGGGCCGTGGCGGCGCTCATCGAGACCTCACTCGACTACCGCGCGGATCCCGAGCGGGCCGTCGAGCGGCTCTGCCGCCTCGTTGAGCGCACGCCGGTCGCCCATCTCTCGTTCAGCCGCGCCACGCAGGCTGCACGCCTGCTCTCGCGTTGGGCGGACGCTCCCAACCAGGCGGTCGCACCGTGAGTGAGGGGCGCGACATCCGGCTGCGCATCCAACTCGCCGGGGGGCAGACGATCGAGACGACACTCCGCGAGGACGCGGCCGAGCTCCGCACGCTCTACGCCGCACTCGCTTCGCCCGCCGCGACGAACGACTTCGTCCAGCTACCCCTGGATGGAGGACGATCGGCCTGTTCGTTTCGCACCGCGCAACTGGTCTCGATCGTCAGCGACCCACCGGTGCTGGTCGAGGCGGCGATGGCGGAGCCGGCACCGACCGTCGGACCGTGGCCGGAGTCGGTCGCGCACAGCCGACTGCGGCGCGCACGCTATCTGGCCATCGATGACTTTCTGTGTCCGGCCGAACACAGAGACATGCTCGTGCTCGCGACGGCCTCGGAGAAGAACTATACGGCTGGGACCGTCGTCGGAGACCAACCCGAGCATCGCCAGAACCTGGTCATCCCGACCTTTGGCGACTCGGCGCACGCCAGGCTGATCCAGAATCGCGTCCTCGTCTGGTACCCGCTGCTCGCCAAGGCCCTCGGCGTGCCTGTCGTTCCCGTGGGCCTGGTGGAATCGCAGCTGACGGCGGCTCGCAGTCGGCAATTCTACAAGCGGCACGCCGACGTGGGACCGGACTGTCCGCGAGAGCTCTCCTGCATCTACTACATGCACCGGCAACCGCGCGGCTTCGCCGGCGGAGAGCTGCGACTCTACGACTGTCTCGAAGAGGGCGGGCAATCGCGTCCGGCGGATACCTTCGAAGTCGTCGACGTGGTCTCGAACCGTCTGGTGGTCTTTCCAAGCGGCGAGTTCCACGAGGCCATGCCGGTCCGCTGTCCGTCCGGGGAGTTCGCCGACAGCCGCTTCGCGATCACCACCTGGATACACCGCGCCGGCAAGCCCGATCCCGAGGCGCGTTTCGGCTGGGGGCACTTCCGCTGCGGTGTCGTGGCCCCGCAGTTCGCCCGTGCCGAAGGCCCAGCAGGGAGCATCTCGTGATCTTCACCGTCTTCAGCACCACGGCGAACGAGACGCTGCAGTGGCAATCGGAGCTGCTCGAGTACTCGTGGGGCCGGGTCAGGCAGCCGGGGGAGCTGGTGCGCCTGGTCGCGCTCGGGCCGCAAGAGCCGATTCCCCGGCATCGGCTTGCCCGCGCCACCGGAACGCTGTGCTGGTCTCCGCACCCCTACACTGGCGACGTCTACCCCGCGTACAACAAAGCCGCATCGATCCTCGAGTGGCTGTTCACGGAACGGATCGAGGGAACCATCCTGCTGGTCGAACCGAACTGCGTGTTCCGAGCCGCCGTCGCGCAGGAGGTCGGCCCCGGAGAGGCGCGGGCGACGACGTGGCCGGGCCTGCCGCGCACGGGGCAGGGGCCATTCGGCTTGGGGCCGAGCTTCGCGTTTCTCGAGCGGATCTGCGTCGACCGAGCGCTCGCGCTGCCGCGCGTCACGCTGCCTGTGCTCATCCATTCGAGCGACCTGCGCAAGCTCGCGGCGCGTTGGCTCGAGCTCATGAGCATCGTCCGGGTCGAGACGGCGCACAGCATGCCGGGCGGTCTCGGCGCGGCGGACGAGATTGCCTACGCGGTCGCAGCCGCCGAGGCCGACGTTCCGCACGCGATCAGCGAGCTCGCGGTGGACACCTCCGCGCGCCACAGCAAGGCGCCGCTCCTCCACTACAGCCGCCCCATCGAATCGACGCGCGGCCAGGTCGTCTGGGACGAGCGGCGCTATCGGGGTTGGGATCGCGTCGATCCGCAGCGCGCCGCCCCGGGGACAGGCCGCGACTTCCTCGCCTTGCTCGAGGCGTACATCACGCGTCGCGCCGAGGGTGGCGAGCTGGCTTTTCTGCGGCCGCGCCGGCGAACGGGGGTGCGCGTCGGGCGGGTTCTCGATCAGACAGTGCTCGAGATCCCCGGCCGTTCCGATACCCTGTCGCTCAACCCCTCCGCTGGCGCAATCTGGGATCTGTGCGATGGTGCGCGCGGTCTGACCGACCTCACTCGCGAGCTGGCGACACGCTTCCAGCTGACCCCAGACGAGATGCGCCCCGACGTGCAGTCGGTCATCGAGCGCCTGGAAAGTGTCGGGGCGCTCGATCTGGAGCCGGCATGAGCACGAACGAGAGCGGGGCACCGCGCATCTTCGTCTCCATTGCCTCGTACCGCGACGAGTACCTCCCCTTTACGATCGATTCCTGCCTGGCCAACGCCGTCCATCCCGACAGACTCACCTTCGGCGTCTGCTGGCAGGCGGACGACGGCGAGAACCTCGACCGCTTCGACGACGACCCGCGCTTCCGCATCCGCAAGTACCCCTACCATGCCAGCCTTGGCTACGGCTGGGCGCGCGCCGAAGTCCAGAAGTTGTACGCGGGCGAGACGTACCACCTCCTGATTGACTCCCACACCGCCTTCGCGCCGGGCTGGGACGACAACCTGATCGCGCAACTCGAGAGCAAGCCGGGAGCCAGACCGCTACTCACCACGAGCTCGCCGCCCTTCACCTTCAATGCGCAGCGGCAGGTGGTGTTCCCCTGGGTGGGGACCGAGCGCGACGGCGTCCCGCTGCTGACGTGCACTCGGATTCCGCCGGTCGGGTGGCTCGACATCCAGATGTCGGCGGCGCGCAAATCCGAGCCTCACCAGACGACCGCCCTGATCTGCTGCAACTTCGTCTTCACCCGCGGCAGTTGGATTCGCGAGGTGCCGGAGGATCCGGCGATGATCAACGCCGGTCACGAGGCGGCACTGTCGGTGCGGACCTTCACGCACGGCTACGACATTTATCTCCCTGACGAGATCCAGATCTGGCATCTCGACTACTCGAACTACCGGGGCGGCCATCGCCGCCGGGTCTGGGAGGCGAAGAGCGAGGGCTGGCAGTCCGAGCACACCGATCGCATGATTCGCCGCATCCATAACCTCTTCTATGGTCGGGGGGATCCGCGTGCGTTGGGACGCTACGGGCTGGGCAGCGAGCGCACCGTGGCCGACTGGGCGGCAGCCGCCGGCGTCGACCTGCACTCGTGATCAGCGATGGCGAGGGTCAGTCGCGCAGGCTTGCTGTGGATGCCGCCACCGCCATGATCGGATGCCCCGTCCTCATCGAAGCGCTGCCTCTCTTCGCCCCGAACTCGGCGGGCACCGCCGAGATGCTTGCCCGCCTCACGATCGTCTCAGCCAACCAGATCTTCCCGCTCTTGACGGAGCTGCTGACCCGGATCGGTGGGCGCGTGCTGCCCGTCGTCGTGCCGGCGCACAGCCTGTGCGCCGCCCGAGCGAGCCAAGAGCACGCCACCCGGATCAAGCGCCACTTCGACGAGCACGGGAGCGACAAGGCCAACGGCCACCGCTACCACGTCGTGTATGGCGCCAAGTTGGCGCGGACACCCGCCATGACCGCAGTTCTGGAGATCGGCATCGGTACGAACAACGAGGATGTCGCCTCCAACATGGGGCGCTTGGGCCGGCCGGGTAGTTCGTTACGGGCCTTCCGGGACGCGCTACCCGGGGCACGCATCTACGGCGCCGACGTCGACCCGCGGATCTTGTTTCGTGAGGAACGGATCGAGACGTTCTTGGTCGACCAGACGAACCTGGCCTCGTTCGACGAGCTCGGCCGCTCGATCGAAGGTGAGCTCGACCTAGTCATCGACGACGGGCTGCACGCGCCCAACGCCAACCTGGCGACCCTGATATTCGGGCTGCCCCGGCTGAAGCCGGGTGGGTGGCTGGTCGTCGAGGACATCAAGCCAATCGCCGTCCCGTTCTGGCAGGTGGTCGCGGCGGTTCTGCCCGCGCGCTACCGGCCATGCATCGTCTCGTCGGACCGCGACATCCTGTTCGTGGTCGAGCGCACATGATCGCGGGGCGCCAGCAGTGGCCCAGCGGGCAGCAGCCGCGACTGGTGGTCATCCGGGAGCGTGACGTGGGCCTCTTCTCGATGGTCTGGCAGGTCGTCAACACCATGTTACTCATCGAAGACCAGACGATCGACCGCATTCCCGTCGTGGTACTCGGCCGGGGCTTGGTCTACTTTCATCCGTCGGGACATCACGGACGCCGGACGGTCTGGGAGTACTACTTTGAACCACTGGTGCCCGGCTGGTCAGAGGAACGAGTACTCGACGCGCTGGGTGACCGCGCCTTCGAGCTCCTCGAGAGCAAGAGAAGGCAGCTCGAGTGCGAACGAGGCGCAGTCGAATTCCCCGGGGATCTACATCTGCTACCGCCCCTGACCGACCGCGATCGGGCGAACACCGCCCACATCGACGCACTCGTTGCGCCGTCCGACTGGGTCTGGACCGAGTCCTTCCACCCAACAATCGATGGCCGGCAACTCGACTGGCATGCCATTCCATCAGACCGCAAGGCGGAGCTGGTGCGTCGATTTATCCGCCCGCGGGACCACATCCGGAGGAAGGCTCTCGGCCTGTTCGAAGACGCGCTGAGAGGCCACTACGTCATCGGAGTTCATGTGCGCGGCACCGACGGGCACCGCGCACCGGCGCGCGGCGTCGAGATTCCGATCGAACGGTACTTCGCCGAGATCGAGCAGAAGCTCTCGACCATCGGACGAAGCTCCTGCCGGGTCTTCCTCGCAACCGACGAGCAGTACGTCGTCGAGTTGTTCGAGAACCGATTCGGTGACGTGCTCGTCTACCACGACGCGGTCCGGAGCGCCGAGGGCGACGACGCGGTTGGCACGGGGCCGACCGGTCAGGCGGTGCCTGGCTACATCACCAAGGGTGGCGATGTCGCCCGCATGAACGGCGAGGACGCTGTGGTCGAGTACACGCTGCTATGCCAGAGCGACTTCCTCGTGCACAACGCATCGAGCCTCTCTCAGGCGGCGTGTCTTCTCGTGGCGGATTCCGTCTGCCTGTAGTCCGGCTCCCGTCGTCCGGCTCGCATCCTTCACGGCGCGCTCGTCGAGTCGCGCAAGCCGATAGGCGGTCAGCGGCATCCCGAACTTGACGGCACGCCCGCCGGGCACGGTCAGCTGATGAACGTCGTCCGCCGTTTCTCTCCTGCCGCCACCTGGTCGTAGATCCAGTGGTAGGTGCGCTCGATCCCTGTGCGCAGCGCCGTCGACGGGGCCCATCCCAGCGTCTTCCGGATCAGTGTGTTGTCGCTGCAACGGCCGCGGACGCCTTGCGGCGCCGAGAGGTCGTGGCGGCGCTCGAGCCGCACGCCGGCGATCTCCTCGACCAGGTCCACGAGCTGATCGACGGTCACGAGCTCGTCGCTGCCGAGGTTGAGCGGCTCCTCACAGTCGCTCGCCATGATGGCCCGCGTGCCGTGCACGCAGTCGTCGATGTAGGTGAAGCTGCGGCTCTGCTTGCCATCGCCCCAGATCTCGATCTCGTGGCGGCCGCTCACGACTGCCTCTGCCACCTTACGGCAGATGGCGGCGGGGGCCTTCTCGCGGCCCCCACCGTAGGTGCCGAGCTCTCCGTACACGTTGTGGTAACGGGCGATGCGCGTCGCCAGCCCGAAGTCCTCACGGAAGTGCCGGCACAGGCGTTCGGTGAACAGCTTCTGCCAGCCGTACCCATCCTCCGGCATCGCGGGGTAGACGTCGCTCTCGCGGAGTCCTGGGTTGGCGGGGTCGGCCTGCTTGTCGGCCTGGTAGACGCAGGCCGTCGAGGAGTAGAAGAACCGCTCACATCCCGTCGCCCGGGCCGCCTCGAGCATATGCGTATCGATCAGGACCGAGAGCATACACAAGGCACGATTCGCTTCGACGAATCCCATGCCGCCCATGTCGGCCGCGAGATGGTAGATCTGTTGAGCGTCGCGAGTGGCCTCCAGGCAGGCTTCGCGCCGCCGCAAGTCGAGCTGGAGATTCTCGGCGCTCGGCAGGAGCTGGAACCAGTCACGCCTGGGCTTGATGTCGACGGCCCGCACGCGTCGGTAGCCCTCGGTGATCAGCTTGGCGACGAGGTGGCCGCCGATGAAGCCGCCCGCGCCAGTGACGACTATGAGTGAGTCCGTACGGTCTGCCATTGTGCCTTTTCTCGTGGCGGATTCCGTCCGGCTGTAGGTCGTGCCTCCGGGCCGCTTCCTTTCGACCCTGGCACATGGGTGCCTCCCGCCGACTTACCACCGATCAATCACCACGTTCTTGCGTGCAAAATAGTCGATATCGGCCTGATAGATATTTCTGATCTCGGCTTGCAGCGCCCGCTTGTCCCGCAGCAATGCCAACAGGGCGTCCTTGACGGCCCCGTCCGAGCGGTTACGCGCGTCGAAAGGGAAATGGATCTCGGTGATGTCGTGGAAACGCGCACTGTTGTCGAGGTCCACGAGATGATCCACTTTGGCGATACCGTAATACTCGAGAATGGTGCACTGGGGCAGGGTATGATTATTCATCATGTAAATAGCTGTGAGGACCCCAAGGTAGAACTCAAAGGCCTCGCGTATCTGGTTGTTGCCGAGGCGATGAAGGAACTGTCCGTAGTCCGCATGGCCGACCGCGTCCCTGATATTGGCAAGCAGCCATCCCTGTTCCTGCTTATATCGTTCATCCGTGATGCACCAATTGATAAACGTGCTGACGACCCTGAGAAATATCTGTCTATAGAACAGGATGACGGTGTCCTCGGGTGCAATCCGCAGGACAGTCTGGCTCTCCAGTAGGTTACTGCTCGAAAACCCGCACTTGTAATTGTTGATTACGACGCAGTCCGGACGGCGCAGCAGTCGCTTGAATCGGGAGTCATAGGCCTGAACGTCATCGGCAATTGGGAACGACATGGAGATCGCCTGAGGCTATGACTGCTGGCGGCAGCTGGTCAAGCGTGCGCTATTCGCGGGGGATTTCTGCGCTTCGTGTGATGTGCCGGGAGCTATGGTGACGCCGCGGCGCCATCTGCGGGCGAAGCCCGTCTATCCCAGGCATAGGCTCGTCAAGTGCGCCTGAGCGCGTGTTGCGACGTGCCTTCGGCTGCCTCGGTGCGCGCAAAACGTGAGCGGAACGCCAGGCGTCATGCCCTCGCGTGCCTCGCCGTGCCGCCTCGGCCCGCGGCGGTGATTTGCAGAATATTGGCAACTCACCTCCACCATACGACTCAGTATTGCCACCCGGTGGGCGACAACAAGGCTGGCGGTCAGGTCTTGTCGGAGGCGGCGACTAGGATTACGGGCCTCGATGGGGAGATCCGCTTGTCGTTCAGCAACCGAGCACGGTGCGCCGCCGCACAGCGCCTCAGGCGCCGCGGGCGCGCTCCTCGAGCAGGTCGTCGCACAGTGACAGCACGTTGCGGAACTGGGTCGTCAGCGCCGGCCCGCCGGCGGCATAGCGGGCAAGGCGCTCCGGAGAAGACTCGATGCGTCCCAGCCGCTCGACGAGCTCCGTGCAGCGCCCCGACCGGGCCACCGCGAGGAAGCCATCGAGATGCGGCTCGAAATCCTTGCGGAAGAGGTAATCCGTCCGCGCGCGCTGGACGGCCAGCTCGCGCACCCGGTGGAGGGCGCGGAGATGGATGCCATGATGGGTGGTGCGCAGGGGCGCCGGTCGCTCGGGAAGGCCGAGCGATTCGTCCAGCAACCGGTACAGGAGTTCCTCGTTATGCAGGTGCAGCGACCCAACTTCGAGCTGCTCCCGATAGTGGAGCATGCGGGGAAGGATCCGGGGAAAGTACTCCTGGGCGCGGACGAAGTGGGAGATGCCGGCGACGAGAGTCGTCCCGGGCCGGACGCGGTTGCTGTACGGTCGGCCGATCTCCTCGCTGTGCCGAACGCGCGCGGCGCGCAGGCTCGGCTCCTGCCGGACGATGAGCATATCCACGTCGCCAATGTAGACATTCTCGTAGCGGGCGAAGTCCTCATCGTAGAGGACCCAGCGCAGCGACTTGAGGCTCTGCGGATCGGCGGCGTCGTAGCGATAGGCGAGCGGGCGTGCGTCGATGCTTCCCAGGTCGCTGAGGGCGCCCAGCCCCTCGCGCACTTCCGCCCGCAGCGGAGCGCCTGCGTGGTAGAGGATCACCTCGGCGTCGGGGTAGGCGTGCAGGGCAAAATAGGCGAAGAGCGGAAGGTACTCCTGGTAGCCGTCGTCGACCACGCCCACGAAACAGAGTGGCTTCATGGCCCAGAGCCATGTCGCGGTCCGGGCGAGGAACGCAAGCGCCGCCGATTGCGCCCGCCATCGGACACGGCGTAGTCGGTCGCCGCTCGGTCCACTCTCATGGGCGCTTTCTTCCTCCTGCGCCGTGCGCACGCCACGGATGTCGACGCGCGGCGAGCAATCTTGCTCGCCGAGCTCGAACGCCAGGGATTCCGCCGGCCGCAGCGGATCGACACGCCTGACTGCGAGATCCACCTCTTCCCCTCGCTCGTCACTGGCGAGCGGAACGCGTATCGCGATTCCGACGATCACTTCTGTCTCTCGGTTGGCACCTTCGTCTATCGGGAAGAAACCGGCACCGCCGCCCTGCGGCACTTCCTCGCTGACTTCGAGTGGCCGCATGTCCCGTGGGACGAGATCTGCGGCCACTTCTGCCTCCTCGTGCGCACGCGCGGGCGACTGCACCTCGTCACCGACCGCCTCGGCCTGTACAAAGTGTACCGCAACACCGACGCCTCCGTCGTCTCGAGCTCATTCCTGGCGCTGGCCGCGGTCTCGCCACAACGCACCGTCGATCTCCAGAGCGCGTACGAGTACGTCTTCCAGGGCGCGACCTTCGGGACGAAAACGATCTTCCGAGAGGTCGATCTCCTCGACCCCGACGCACTCCTGAGCATCGGCCCCGGCGGCGCCGCCACACGGGCTCTCGCGCCGCTCCCTCGGGGCTTCAGCGACGCCGGCTTCGACGAGTTGCGCGACGCGAACCTGGCCGCCCTGCGGCGCTACTTCTCGATCGTCGCACACGCCGCCTCGAACGGGGTCAGCTCGGCGCTCACCGGCGGTTACGACTCGCGCCTCACGCTCGCCCTGCTGCGCGAGCGCGGCCTGCGCCCGTACCTCTATGTCTATGGCGCGGAGCGGGACTGCGACGTGCAAGTCGCCCGTCGCATCGCGGCCGGCGAGGGCATCCCCCTGGTGCACACGGACCGGCGAGCAGGTCCGCACCTCGACCGCGACGCGCTCGCCGCCGCCGTCGAGACCAACTATCGCGTCTTCGACGGCTACCCGGTCGACGGAATCGTCGACGACGGAAGTGATCTCCGGACGCGCCGCGAGCGCTGCCTTAACGGCGGGCTGATGCTGAATGGAATCGGCGGAGAGCTCTACCGCCGGCCCGACCTCCCCAACCGGCCTCACCCAACCGTCGACGTCGTGTGGCGGTTCTTCTGCGGCTTCGACCCGCTCGACTGCACCGATGCATTTCGCGAGGATGAGTACTGCGCGGCGATCGGCCGCACACTGAAACGCGCGGTGGGCGCGGAATCCGATCTGCTCAGCCGACCGGTCGTCTCCCTGGTCGTCCCGGCGTTCTATTACCGCTACTGGGCGGGCCGGAACAGCAGCGTCAACAACCGCCTCGGGCGAGCGCTGCAACCGTTCTGCGACTTCTCCCTCGTGCGCGAGTCCGTCCGCATCCCGGTCGCCGCGCGCGCGTACGGCGCCTTCGAGGCGGCGCTGATCCGCTCCGTCGATCCGCGCCTCGCCGCCTACGAGTCCTGCTACGGCCACGACTTCGCCCACCCTCCGCCGCTGGCGCACGTCGTGCGCGAATGGCGGGCGATGGTGCGGCCGGCGATTCACTACCGCTACGGGTTCGTCGGGCGGGGGCAGGAGCGCCCCTACTGGCTTGATCCGCCTGCTGTCGGCGCCCTGGTGGACCCGGAGTTTCCCTACCTGCGCCGGCTCTTCCACCTCGACCGCAGCTTCGGCGCGCTCCGCTTCAACCGGATCTGTACGCTCGAATATCTCTTCGAGCGCTGCTCTGCCGAGTTGCCCTGAGGGCTGGCTCGCGGACCGCCACGGTCTTGCGGATCAGCGCCCGCGGTGTCAGTTGAGGGCCGCCCCCCACCACCGAGACAGAGTCGTGCCGACGCTGAAGATCCTCTACGATGTCGACGGCTGGGCCTATCATCACCGTGCCCGGGCGTTGCAGAACCACGTGCCGGCGGACTTCGACGTCTCGCTCGCCCGCCTGTCGCGGCTCGACCGGCCGCACGACACTGCGGTGGCGCTCGGCACGGAGGAACCCGACCTCGTCTTCGTTCTCTCGACGCCGGCGATCGCGGCGGTGCGCCGGGCCGTCGATGCGCGCGGTTGGCGGACGAAGCTGGTCGGTTCATGGAATGCCGGTTGGCCGCGGCAGATTCCCCTCTTCTTCGAGGCCTACCGACAGGCCGACGCGATGGTGATCAACAGCGCAACCGCGTGGAGGCGGGTCGGACGCCTGCCGCGCACGTACCTGCTGCCAAACGGCGTCGACCGCGACGTCTTCCGGGTCCTGACGCCGATCGAGGCGCGTGCGCCCAGGGTACTCTGGACGGGCTCGCAGCTGGGGCGCCAACGCAAGGGATACGATCGGCTGTTGGTTCCGCTCCGACGGCGCCTACGCGAGCTCGGGATCGACTGCGAGTGGGACCTGCTGGATTCGTACGCCGCCGACAAGCGCCCTCCGGAGGCCATGGCCGCATGGTACAACACTGCCACCGTCCTCGTCTGCGCCAGCGCCGCGGAGGGTACGCCGAACCCGGCCCTCGAAGCCGCGGCGTGCGGGTGCACCGTCGTCTCGACGCCGGTCGGCAACATGCCGGAGCTGATCCGCGACGGCGAGAACGGCTACCTCGTCGCACGCACCCTCGATGCGCTCGTCGAGGGCGTGCGCACGGCGTGCGCGAACCACCGGCGACTCGCCACGGAAATGCTGCAGGACATCCGGCTCTGGGATTGGCGCCAGCGCAGCCCGCCCTTTTTCGACGCGTTCCGCGAGATCCTCTCCGCTCGCCAGCCGGCGCCGGTGTCGAGGCTCGACCTATCGGACCGGGTTACGGCGTTCGTCACCACCGTCGGCGCGCCCAGCTACACGACCTGCCTCGATCTGTTGCGGCTGCAGGACTGCACCTTCCGCCTCGAGGTCATCGATCGCATGGCGCCGATGAGCGCCGCCTTCCAGCACATGTTGGACCGCTGCCAGACGCCGTTCTTCGTGCAGGTCGACGAGGACATGCTGCTCCATCCGCACGCCGTCCGTACGTTGTACGAACGGATGGCGGCAGGGGACGACCGCGTCGCCATGGTCATCGGCGATCTCCACGACGCCCACCTCGAACGCCGCATCCACGGCGTGAAGATCTACCGGCACGAGATCGCCCGGCGCTACCCGTTCACCGAAGTACAGTCGTTCGAGAAGCTGCAGGCGCGCCAGATGAAGGCGGATGGCTACGTGATCGATGCGGGCGGTCGCGGCGATGGGCCGCCCGACGACGGTATTCTCGGACTGCATGGCACGCACTGGACGGCGCGCTCGATCTACGAGCGCTATGCGACGCTGGAGAGCCGGCGCCGGCGCGATCCGAAGGCGCTCGCCTGGTTCGAGCCATACCCAGCCGTCTTCCTCGAGCGGGTGCTGGAGGATCCGGCGGAGCAGAATGTCGCGGCGCTGATGGGGGTGTTGTCAGCGGCGCTCCTCTCTCCCGACGGTCCCGGCGCGGCGAAGGACTTCCGTGTCTCTGCGGCGCCGCCCGGGTTCGCCGCCGCGCAGCGGTTCTTCGAAGACCTGCGCCCGCGCCGGGACCGCGGCGCGGGCACCGGCGGCGTCCCATGATGCCGCACGGCCTCGACGGCGGCACCGCCGGCGCGCCACTCCGCCGCCGAACCCGCGCCGCATGACCCGGCGCCGTCGCCTTCTGTCGCTCTGCCATGGTGTCCCCGAGTGGGGAAATGCCAACCCCTGGGCCTACGCGCTGCACGAGATCCTCGCTGAGGCGGGGTTCGAGGTGCTGCTCGTCAACCTCCTTGCCGATTCCGACGTCTTCTACTTCCGTCACCTGCTTGGTCACGAATGCGAAGATCCACGACGGCTCGGCAACGTGCGGCGCTGCCCGATCGACGATCCGATCCTGCGCGGGGAAAGCGCGCTCAGGGACACGGTCGCCTCGTTCGCACCCGATGTCGCCATCGCCTGGGAAACCACCACCGCGCGCCTGCTGCGGCGGGCTGCGGCGCAGCTCCCTCTCGTCCTCGTGGGCACGCACTGCGCGCGGCTCGAACGGCTGATCGCGGACGGCGCCGTGCGCGACTTTCTCGACTTTCGCTCGGCCGTCGAGCGGGGGGTGAGATTCCCGGTCGACGGAGACGACCCCGAACTGGATGCGATCGAGGCCTGCGACCTGATGATCCTCCCCTCCGAGCTCGCTCGCTTCACGCAGGGGCACCTCTTTCCGGCGCACGCGGGAAAGATGTACGCCCGCGCGATCTCGGCCGCCGAGCCAATGCGCGCCGAGGCGAGTCGCTTCCTCAACCTCCGGCGCCCCTTCGCCGACCGCGACATCGACGTGCTGTTCGTCGCCGGTCGGTGGGACGCCGCGGCGCGGCCGCTCCGGCTGGTCGACCGGGTCTGCGCCCGCTTCCCGCATCTGCGGGTCGAGCTCGTCGGTGAGAGCACTGCGCTGACGCGCGCCCGCCACCTCGGCGCGCGCCCGCGCCGCGCCCTGTACGAGATTCTCGGACGCACCAAGGTCGTCGTCGCGCCCGGACTCGCCGACCCGGCCCCGGCGGGCCTGTTCGAGGCATCCGTCATGGCGTGCAACCTGGTCGCGTCCCCGAACTGCGGCCTCTGGGGACTCTGCCCCGAAGCGCTGCGGGTTCCTGACGCCTCGCACTCCGCATTCGTCGAACGTGTGGAGCACGCCCTCGCGCGGCCGCTTCCCGACCATCGGCACCGCTTCCTGGACGGCGGCACGTCTGAGCTCGTCGAGACGCTCGCGGCCATTTGACCGCGCCGCTCCGCATGACACGCTTCACCCGCCCGGCGCCACGGGACGACGGCTCGCAGGATGACGCGCTGCGCTCGACGCCGGCGGTGACCGTCGCCATGCCGGCCTATGATGCCGCGCCGTTCATTCGACGAGCCATCGAGAGCGTGCTGGAGCAGCGGGACGTCGATCTCGAGCTGATCGTCATCGACGACGGGTCCGCAGACGACACGGCGGCGATCGCGGAGTCAGTTGCCGACCCACGGCTCCACGTGCTCCGAAATCCCCGCCGCCGGGGAATCGGCGCGTGTCACAACATCGCGCTGCGACACAGCCGGATGCCGTACGTCGCCCACGTCGACGCTGACGACTACATTCTCCCGGGGGCGCTGCGCAGACTGCTCGATGCCCTGGCCGACGACCCGACCGCCGGCCAGGCGCATTGCTACTACTTCGACGTCGACCGCGACGGGCTCACCACCAGGAGCGCGTTCGCGCAGCGCTGGCGCCTCTTTCGACGTGATCGTCCGCCGACCTTGGACTATCGCCAGGCCCTACAGACGCGCAGCGTCGCGAACGCGCTGCGCATCTTTCCACGCCGGGTGTTGGAGGAGCTCGGCGGCTTCGACGAGCGCCTGCCGTTCGCCGTCGACTACGACATGGCGCTGCGCGTCGCCGACCGTCACCGGATCGTGCTCGTCCCCGAGTTTCTGTATGCGCGCCGATTGCACCGAACCAACACGGTCGCGAGCCTGCGCTTCAAGGCGCTGCGGCTGTGGTGGGTGAAGTACGGCGTACGCCGGCGCTTGATCCGCGACGGTCGGATCTCGTTCGCAACCAACGCGCGTTTCGCCCTCTGGAGCCTGCTCCGCGGTCAGGGAGGCGAGGCGTTGCGCACCTATCGCGCCGCGCTCGCCCGCCGCGGTCGGCACCTCGCAGCCGTCGCCCGCTGGCGGCTCTGGGCCCCGCTGTCGGCGAGGCTGTACCGGTGGGTGACGGACCGCTTGTCGGGGTGGCCATTGCCCGCGGCGGGGCATCGCGCCGCGCCGCCCGCCAACGCGCGGGTGGTGTACTACCTACGCCGCTACCCCGCATCGAGCGAGACCTTCATTCAACGCGAGGTGGCGGCGCTGCGCGAGCACGGCGTGCGCCTCGACGTCGTCGCCGAGGAACCGCACGATCCCGAGCTCTTCGACGACGAAGCGCGCGCCGCCGCCGCCCTGGCCGTCCATCTCGGCCCGCCGGGGACAGGCGCGCCACCAGCCCTGCTGGCGTTCCTCGTCCGCCGTCCCTGGACCGTCGCGCGTGTGTACGGCTACGTGCTCTGCCGGCGCCACGCGGAGGAGAAGGCGTTCACCTCGGATCGCGCCATCTGGCACCGGGCGCTCCGGCTGGCCGGCGTCCTCGTCGAGCGCGGCGCGACGCACGTGCATGCGCCCTGGGCCACCGGCGACGCCCTCGTCGCCCTGCTGGCCGCACGGCTGGCCGGCGTCGGCTTCTCCGTGCAGGCGCGCGCCTCCGACCTCTACAAGGATACGTCGCAACAGGGTCTCGAGGAACGCCTCGGTCACACCGATTTCATCATCACCAATGCCTATTACAATGAGGGGACAATCCGTTCGCGGCTGCCGCCCGGCACGATGACGCCGATCCATACCATCTACGAGGGCGTCGACCTGCGACGGTTGCAGCCTGTGACCCGGGGCGCGAACGCCATTCCGCTCATTCTCTCGGTGGCACGGCTCGTCGAGCCCAAGGGCTTGGACGTCCTCCTCCGCGCCTGCCGTATCCTCAAGGACGCCGGCCGCGCGTTTCGCTGTGAGATCGTCGGCGGCAGGGCGGCGAGGGAGATGAATCACTATTTGTTGCTCCGGAAGCTGCACCGCGCGCTCGACTTGGAAGACGACGTGCACTTCCTCGGCCCACGCCCCTTCGCCGCGGTGCTGGCGAAGTACGCCGAGGCCGACGTCTACGTCCTGCCCGCGGTTCGCGCGTCGGACGGACGGCGCGACGTCACGCCGAACACCGTCATCGAAGCCATGGCCATGCGACTGCCCATCGTCAGCAGTCGCTCGGGAGCGATCCCGGAGCTGATCGACGATGGGGTCAGCGGTTTGCTGGTGCCGCCGCGAGACGAGACGGCCCTGGCAGACGCCCTGGCCCGCCTGCTCGACGACCGCGATCTGCGCCGCACCCTGGGCGCAGCCGCGCGCACCGCCGCGGAGGAGCGTTTCGACATTCAACGGAACGTGGCGCGATACGCCGCGCTGTTCGGCGGGCAGCGTTCGATTGGTCCGCGACCAGCAACGCCGGGCGGTCAATCACGCCGGGGGCTCGACCCCGTCAGCCATTGACCGCGTTAGGGTTGAGAAACGGAGGGGGAGGGATTCGGACCCCTGAGCCCTTGCGGGCTTCCGGATTTCAAGTGCGCCGGGGCGGGTGTTGCGCCGTCCCTCGCAGTGCCGCAGTGTCCGGAAGATCAGGACCGATCGCCCGGTATCAGCCCGGGTCGTCCGGTCTCGTACCGGTCGGTGCCTCTGCGTTGATTTGCAGAATATTGGCAGATCGACGTCGCCGTCGGGCGGTTCATCCAGCCCTTACGCGGCCCGGCGGGCCCGCAATTTGACGACGAGCTCCACACCCAACGCCGCCGCGATACGACGTAGCGTCACCAGGCTCGGCGGCACTCCCCCGGCTTCGAGACGGGCGATCGCCGCCAGCGTGCTGCCGATGCGCGCTGCGAGCTCGGCCTGCGTGACGGCGAGGCGCTCGCGGGCCTGCCGCACCCGTTCTGCCAGTTGGAACGCCTCCCGCGCCCCCTGGTAACCGACGCGCCGATCTTCCGAGGTGGATCTGCGTCGCGTCATGGCTGCCCAGCTCCGCGGTCGGGCCACGTCTTCATTCCGCTTCATGGCTCTCCTCGATGCAGCGTCGCCGCCGTCGGCAATCACCACCGGCCCGGTGTGCATGCCGATGCGCCTGGGCGGATGAGGGCGCCTTGACCTGTCCCCACACGAGAACCTAGCGGCACACTCGTCGAAACTCACGCCGCCTCGATCTCGACCTTGTATCTCAACCCGGCCGCGTCCAGCTCGCTCTGGATAGCGAGCCGCACGAGGACGGACTCGGGGTAACCGAGAGTTCGCGCCCACTTCGCCGCACGCTCGGGGCTCACGGTCTTCCGACCTTTCTCGACGTCGCAGAGATGCGACTTCGAGACGCCGAGCTTCTTGGCGCACTCGTCCTGCGAGAGATCCTCGCCTTTACGGATGGACTCGATGGCCCTGCCGAGGGTGAGCGGGCCGGCCGAAATCTTCTCGAGCCGCTTCATTGCTTCCGACTTCTTTTCCTTGGCCTTGCGCACGACTGCCTCCGTCAATACTCGTGTTTGCTGACTTCTTCGACCGACACGAACCTGGCGGTGCCGGCCTTGATCTCATAGACGGCTCGATACGCACGGCTCAGGCGAATCGACCGCTGGCCCGTTCGCTCTCCCTTGAGCGGCTCATCGTGGTAGCCGCGGACCTTGCGTACCTCTTCGAGGCCATCGTGTTCCACGGCCGCGACCCAGATCATCAGGTTATCCACGATGTGCCGTGGCAGCTGGCGGAGCTGCTTCTCCGCCAGCCTGGTGATCTCGACCCGGCGGATCATCGGACGCAACGGTACACCCGCAAGGAGAACCGATCAAGGCGAGGCAACGGCCTCCGCGAGGAGATTGGTCCCTAGCGAGGGCTCCTCCGCTCAGCGATCCCGCAGGAGCCGAAGGCGCAGCATCTTCGAGATGCTGGGCACCAGCGCTCGTGCCCGAAATCTCGCTCGGGGCGTCGTGCATGTCGCTGCCGGTCCGGCAGTACGCAGCCCCGCTGGTAGCGCGGCTCCGTATGTCGTTGACCGCCTTGATTGGGGAACGGAGGGGGAGGGATTCGAACCCCCGAGCCCTTGCGGGCTGCCGGTTTTCAAGTGCGCCGGGGTGCGTTCCCTGGCGTGCCTCGCGGTCCCTTGGTGTCTGGAAATCCGTCGCCGGTGACCCGGCGCAGTGCCGCGGCGTCCCTCGTCATGACGCCATGTCCCGCGGCGTTGATTTGCAACGTATTTGCAGAAACGAGGACGCCCAGTGGCCGGTCCCTGATAATCCCCGACTGGCAGCGAGACGGCCGAACGTTACGCGGCCCGCGTACCGAGCCCTGCGAACTCCACCAACAGTCGGCCGCCGAGCGCGCGGGCGATCCGATCCAGCAGATCGAGGGAGGCGGTGAACGCGGTACCCCCCTCGATGCGCGCAATCACCGCCTGAGTGGTCTTCGCCCGGGCCGCGAGCTGTGCCTGGGTGAGACCGGCCTGGGAACGCGCCCGCTTCACCATCACCGCGATCGTCGCCCGCACCACGGTGGCATCGATCCGAGCCCGCAGGCGTGGGTTGCGAACCACTCTGCGGCGAACATCTGCCAGTGCGTCACCGCCGACGTGCGGATTGGCGTGCTTGGTCTTCTTCATCGGACACCTCCAACAACTTCCTTCGCCCGGCGCAGCGCGAGATCCAGATCGCTTCGGGCCGTAGGCTGGGCCTGCTTCTTGAACGCGTGCAGCAGAACCATTTCCGGCCCGTGGACCGCTACGTACGCCACGCGGTGCCGCCCCAATCGGATCTCCCACAGCTTGCCGTCGAGTTGGCGCAGGGACACCGGCGCATCCAGCCCGAACAGCCCGAGCAATGTGAGCGCCTCGTCCCAGTCGTCGCGCTCGCGAGTCGGCAACCCATCGATGAACTCACGCACCGGTTCGTCTCCTCGTGCGGAGCGATAGTACCTGATGCGCACAGCACGGATATGCCTCATCAGGCATATCCGTGCAACGGCGGCAGTGGTGTCCGGTCGGGTACGAACCCCCGTCGAACCTCACCGTCGCAAAGGCGGAACAAAACGGAGGGGGAGGGATTCGAACCCCCGAGCCCTTGCGGGCGGCCGGTTTTCAAGTGCGCCAGGGTGGGGGCCGCGGCGTGCCCCGCCATCCCTCCGTGTCCGGTAATCTGGGGCCAGTGACCCGACGCCATGCCTCGGCGTCACTCGTCATGACACCGCGTGCCGCGGCGTTGATTTGCAGAATATTTGCAGACCGATGTCGCCGCCTGCCGGTTCGTCAGGCGCCTACGCGGCCCGGCGGGCTCGCAACTCGACGACGAGTTCCATCCCCAGGGCCGCCGCGATACGGCGCAGCGTAACCAGACTCGGCGACACTCCCCCGGCTTCGAGACGGGCGATCGCCGGCTGGGTGCTGCCGATGCGCGATGCCAGCTCGGCTTGTGTGACGCCGAGGCGCTCGCGGGCCTGCCGTACCCGTTCCGCCAGTTGGAACGCCTCCCGCGCCTCTTGATAGCCGGCGCGCCGCTCGTCCGACTTGGATCGGCCTCGCTTCACTGCTGTCCAGCTCCGCGGTCTGGATACGTCGCTATTCCGCTTCATGACGCTCCTCGAGGCACCGTCGCATGGCTCGGTACGCTCGCTCGATCTCGGCCTGTTCGCGCTGTCGCTGCTTCCGAAACACCGTCAGCAGGATGGTCCGCCGCCCGCTCGCGATGAAGTACGACAGCCGCACCGCGTCGCCGCGGGCGCCGAGGTGGAATCGCAGCTCGCGCAGCTTGCCGCGCAACTGTCGCGTGAAGGGTTCATCGAGTAGTGGTCCGCGCTCCGCCAGGAGGTCGATGTAGAACTCCACACGGCCGAACTCGCGGTCGGAAAGCGCCTCGACCCACGACGCGACCTCTCCTTCGAGTTCGACGGTTCCCCATGCCACGACGCATGCTCACATACCATATACGGTATGTCAACGACGCGACGGCGCGGCGACCACGCATTCCGGGCGATGAACGCGGAGGGGGAGAATCCGCGTGTGGCCGTCTGGCACTTGCTCGGAACGATCGATCGTTACGAGCCGCCTCGCACAGCACGCACGTACATCGAGCCCGTTCTGTTTTGAATCGTCCTGAAGCCGCCCCGAAAGGTGAGGGCGAACGCAGCCTGCGCTTGGTCGGCGACCGACGTCGTCGTCCAATGTGCACCTGGCTGCGTGGGTCCAAAGACAGGCGCGATGCACGCCCTGCTCGGGTCACATTCTGGTGACGTCACATCGACGATCGTCTCGAGCTCACTCAGAGTGGGTAAGCGCCAGTCGAAGTGCCCTCCAACTGGACTGCACGGACTCAGCGGACAGAGCGCTCCGTTCAGCCGGGGCAGAAAATCGGTGAATGCGGTGCCATCATCGGTGTTGCCCTGACCTGGGCATGGGAGCTCGTAGCAGGCCGCACTCAGCGAGTAGATGTTGTTGACGTCACTTGGGTTCCTCGACCCTGCCGCCCCCACGATTCCACTCTTCTTCTCCCACATGAGATGCGTGAGATGGTCGGTAACGGTGCCGTCGCCGTTGTCGGAAAACCGTGGCACCGTACCGCTGCAACCGGCCAGCGCGTTGTACACGGCGCTGACGACGACATGGATGGTGACGAAGATCCCGGACGGTATTCCCCTGGTACATGCCGACTACGGGGTGTGCCCAAGCGCGATGTTCACCATCGTGAGCAGGTTTGCCACCGTTACGTCTCCGGTCCCGGCAC
Source organism: bacterium (assembly GCA_031401035.1). Taxonomy (GTDB): domain Bacteria; phylum Desulfobacterota; class Binatia; order HRBIN30; family CADEER01; genus JANNRA01. Next base: position 29,300 of record JANNRA010000183.1, read on the forward strand.
AGTCGCCGACACACCGGAGCGTCGGTGAGGGCGTGGCGGAACCTGACGGGGTCGGAGTCGGCGTCGTGTCGGGAGCCGCGAAACAGCCCAGGAGCACCGACACGGTGTTGTCGTCAAACGAGGCGACAGCGAGGTCCGGACGGCGATCGCCGTCAAGGTCGCCGGCGACAATCGAAACCGGTCCGGCGCCTTGCACGGTGATCGAGGCGCTGCGGCCGAAACTGCCGCTCCCGGTGCCAAGCCACACCCATCCGCCGCTATTGTCGTACCCGACGCTCGCCAGATCGACCTGCCGATCGCCATTCAAATCAGTCGTCACGAGAGAAACGGGAAAGCAGCATGCGTCCAAGCGCGGGGCCGCGGTAAAGCCGCTATCGGTGCCCAGAAGAATCGATATCGTGCTGTCGCCGCTATTCGCGACAGCGAGATCGAGGCGGGCGTCGTCATCGAAATCGGCGATCGATACGAAAAATGGTCTGGCGCCGACTCGGTAGGGCGTCGCGCTACGGAAGCGACCATCGCCAGTCCCGGCCAGGATCGAGACCGTATTCTCGAGATTATTTGCCACTGCCAAGTCGAGGTGCGCATCCGCATTGAAGTCGCCTACTGCGACCGAATGCGGACCCCGGCCGACGGCGAATCTGCGGGGGGAGCGGAAGCGACCACCCCCGGTGGCCATCAGGACCGACACCGTGTCGTCGCCGAAATTCGTCACCGCCAGATCAGGCAGGCCGTCGCCGTTGAAATCGCCGGCGGCGACGAAGTTCGCTCCACGGCCGGCAGGAACATTCGATGCCGCCGCAAAACGTCCGTCGCCGTCGCCGAACAATACCGAGAGCGCGTCGGATGCGTAGTTTGCGACCACCAAATCGGCGGAGCCATCACCATTAAAGTCCCCGACGCTGACCCAGTATGGCGAATCGCCGACGGCATACGAGGTGGCGTCGCCGAACCGACCGCCGCCGAGGTTGAGCAGCACCGACAGCGTGTCATCCCCGTTGTTCGCTACCGCCAAGTCCACGGAGCCATCACGGTTGAAATCGCCGACCGCCACGGATTGCGGATTGATGCCCACCGCAAGCGCAACCGGAAACAGACATCGACCCGGGCCGATTGCGGCGGCAACCGTCGGGGACATCGCCAGCGCAAGCAAGAGAACCAGAGGCGACTGCCAACGACGTCTTTTCATGGACCGGAGCAGCGGATCTCGCGCACGGTGTACCGCCGCGCTCGCCGTGAGCCGTACCCGATCGGGGATTGAAACAGACTTTGGCCGAACGCAGTACCGCTTCGAGGGGCGCATTGCGGCACTACGCCAAACGCGAAGGCGGAGACTACGACGCCGGTATCAACGACGATGAACTCCTCAGGGGTGAGCTTCTCGGCACCGGCCTTCACGGTTTCGACCTTTGGGCTTCCAGTACCAGATCACTCGCTCGCGTCACAGTGAAACAAGCCAGATGGCGGTGCCACCCTGCCGCGCCAAAGGAGCGTGACTGCTCCGCCCATCGAGGGGTCGCGCGTTCCTCTGCAGAAAGAACGGAGGGGGAGGGATTCGAACCCCCGAGCCCTTGCGGGCTGCCGGTTTTCAAGACCGGTGCCATAGACCAACTCGGCCACCCCTCCGCTGGGGTGCAGCGCCCCGTTCCTACGCGCTCGGCGCCGGAGCGTCCAGCCGCCACCGGGCGCCCACCTACGGCGTGACGATCGGGAAGTCGCCCTTCGGCGTGTCGAACAGGCGCAGGAACGACACCAGGGCGAGCCGGCTGCCATCGACCGAGAGTTCGTCGGAGAAGACCAGTTCGCGCAGGCCGGCCTGCCCGGTGACGAGTCGCACCAGCAACGCGCGGGTGAGGCGCACGGTCGCCACCGCGGCCGGATCGGGTTCGGTGCGGCGATGGTGCAGGACGGCGTTCTCGAGCGTCAGCACGAAACTCTCGCCGACGTCGGTGAAGACGAAGTTGACCGTCGTCGTCTGGCCGTCGGCGGCGGGGCCGTTGAGGCGCGCGGCCATGGAGACGAGGAACTGCACGGGCGGCACCTCGCGCAGCAGGTCGGCGGCGGCGGCGAGGTTCAGCGCGCTGCCGCTGACGCCGTGGCGCAGCTCGGTGGCGCCGGAGAGGTAGACGTCACGCCACGGGCCCGATTCCGCCTGATAGCCGAGTTGGTCGTAGGTGCGCGCCAGCAGCGCCTTGGCCTCGCCATCGTTCGGATCGGCGAAGACCGCATGGTCGAGCAGCGTCGCCGTCCAACGGTAGTCGCCGGCGTCGAAGGCCTGCTGTGCGGTGCGGCGCACCGCGGCGGCGCCGCCCATGGCGGCGACGTACTTCGTCGCCACCTCGACCGGCGGCAGCGGATCGAGGTTGGCCGGGTTGCCGTCGTACCAACCGAAGTAGTTCTGGTACACGGCCTTGGCGTTGTGACGCACCGTGCCGTAGTAGCCGCGCACGGCGAAGACCGAGCGCAGCGATTCTGGCAGCTCGAGCTGCTCGGCGATCTCGCGCGGCGTCGCGCCATTGTTGGCGAGGCGCAGGGTCTGGTCGTGCAGGTAGCGGTACACGTCGCGCTGCCTGCCGAGGTAGGCGCGCACGTGCTCGCGCGTCCACACCGGCCAATGGTGGCTGGCGAAGACCACCTCGGCGTCGGCAAAGGCGGTCAACGCCTCGTCGATGTAGCTGCTCCACTTCAAGGCGTCGCGCACCTTGGCGCCGCGCAGAGTGTAGAGATTGTGCATGGTGTGCGAGACGATCTCGGCGCCGCAGTAGGCGCGGTGTTCGGGCAGATAGAAGGCCATCTCCGCCGGCGCCTCGGAGTCCGGGACGTACTGGAAGACGAACGGCACGCCGTCGATCTCCATCGCCTGCGGCGTGTGATCGACGAACTCGGTGGGCACCGCGAAGCTGAGCGAGCCGCGCGCCGGCGCCTTGCCGAGGCCGGTGTCGACGTGGCCGCGCGGGCTCTTGGCCAGCGGCAGACCGTACATATACAGGGCGCGGCGCCCCATGGCGGGGCCGGCGAGGATGTTCTCGCTGGTCGCCTCCTCGACGAAGTGGCGCGGCGCGACGATGCGCAGCGCCGCGGGCGCGGCGGGGTCCGTGGCGCGCGCCGCCCAGCCGTCCGGCAGCACCGCCGCGACGCCGCCGAAGTGGTCGAGATGGCTGTGGGTGAAGATGATGGCGCTCACCGGCGCCGGATCGAGGTGGCGGCGGGCGAGATCGAGCGCGGCGCGCGCCGTCTCGATCGTCGTCAGCGGATCGACGACGATCCAGCCGCTGTCACCGCGGATCAGGGTCATGTTCGAGACGTCGTAGCCGCGCACCTGGTAGACGCCCTCGACGACCTTGAAGAGGCCGTGGATGCCGTTCAGTTGCGCCTGCCGCCACAGGCTCGGGTTGACGCTGTCGGGCGCCGCCCCGGTGACGAAGGCGTAGGCGCGCGTGTCCCAGATCGGCGTGCCGTCGGCGCCGACGATGACCACCTCGGGGTCGGATGCGACCAGGCCGCGGCGCGCGTCCTCGAAGTCCTGCTGCTCGGCGAGCGGCAGCGCCGCCGCGACGGCCGCGTTGGCGGCGCGCGTCTCGGCGCTCGGCGCGCTGTGCCCCTGCGCATCGACGGTCTGGTCGGACGGTGGTGGCGAGCCACCGCAAGCGGCGAGGAGGCAGAGCAGGAGCAGGCGGCGCATGGGCGTCCTTTGGCATGCGGGCGTGCATTTGTGGAGTGGGGCGCGGCAGCGGCGCGGGGTCGCGGCGGCGCGTACGGGGGGCGGGCGCGCCGCAACCGCGCAGCGGCGCAGGAGC
>JANNRA010000184.1:0-5435 GCA_031401035.1 bacterium
CGCGGGCGTCTCGCCCGCAGCGTAGCGCGCTGCATGGCTCGCTCACACCCACGCGCTGCGCTGCGGGCGAGACGCCCGCGGTCCCAGCTACTGCCCCCATGCGCGCGGGATTTCGCGCTTGTGAATCATCCGGGGCGGCGACTAGCGTCGGAGAATCGCCATGCGTCCCCATCTCACAATGGCGGCCCTGATGGCCGCGCTGCTGCTGTCCGCCGCGCCCGCGGCGGCGCTGCGGCGCGTCTACGTCGCCAATCTGCGCGCCGACTCGGTGGCGGTCGTCGACGCCGACCGGCGCACGGTGCTGGGCGAGATCGCGGTCGGCGACGAACCGGACGGCGTCGCCGTCAGCCCCGACGGCGCGGTGGTGTACGTCGCCAACTTCGCCGACGACTCGGTGTCGGTGATCGACACCGCCAGCGACACGGTCGTCGCCACCATCGCCGTCGGCGACGGGCCGGTCGGCCTCGCCGTCAGCCCGGACGGCGGCGAGGTGTACGTTACGCACAAGCTCGGCGGCAGCGTCGGCGTGCTCGACACCGGTACGCGCACGCTGGTCGCCAGCATCGGCCTCGACGCCGGCAGCGGCCCCGATGCCGTCGCCTTCACGCCCGACGGCAGGACGGCGCTGGTGACGCGTTCGTTCCGCGACTCGGTGGCGGTGATCGACACCCGCACGCGACGCGTCGTGTCCTCGGTCGTCGTCGGCGACCGGCCGAACCGCGTCGTCGTCGATGCCGGCGGCGGCTACGCCTACCTGACGTTGTTCGGCGGCGTGCAGAACGACGACGGCTCCGTCTATCGGCTGATCGAGCTCGAGCTGTCGAGCCTCACCGTCACCAGGCGCGCCATCACCGACCGGGAGCCGATGGGCCTGGCGCTGTCGCCCGATGGACGGACGCTGTTTGTCGCCGAGCAGGACAGCGTCGGCCGCTTCGCCGTCGCGTCGCTCAGCCGTGTCGGGACGGTGCCGCTCTCGACGCTGGTCGGCGCGGTGGCGGTGCTCGACGCCCCGGACGTGCTGCTTGCCACCCTGCCATGGCGTGATGGTCTGCGCTTTCTGCCGGCCGGGTTCGGCTTCGATCCAGTCCAAGGTGGCACGACGCTGGCCATGCCGTTCGGCGCCTACGCGCTCGCCGCCCTGCCGGCGCGCGATCCGGAGCCGCTGGTCGCCGCCATCCACGAGCCGGCGTTTGGCGTCAAGCTCGACCCCTCGGCGCAGCTCGCCGTGCGCGTCACCGCCGCCGCCGGCAGCGCCCCCCTCGGCGCCTGGTCGCTGGTGCTGCGCCGCCGCGACGGGCGCGAGCCGGATCGGCCGCTCGCCGGCGGCGACACACCGGTGCGCGAGGCCGTTGTCGCCACCGTCGCCGGCGCGGACCTCGCCGCCGGCGCGGCGTGGACGCTGCTGCTCACCGTCACCTCGCCGGACGGTCCGGTGACGACGCGCGAACGCCAGTTCTTCGTCCCCGACCGCCGCTACGCCGCGGTGCCCTTCAGCGGCTCGCGCATCGAGTACGAAGCGCGCGTCGAGATGAGTGCGGATGGCCAGCGCTTCGTGCGCCCCAACAGCGGCGGCGTCCGGGTGACCGACGCCGTCACCGGCGTGTCCGAGTATGTGATGTCGCGGCTGACGCTGACCGACCTCGACCGCGCCCGCCTGAGCCGCAACGGCCGTCGGCTCGGCGTCCTCGCTGGCGGCGTCGCCGGCAGCTTCGACCTCGAGACCGGCTTCTTCGCCCTCGCGCCCTATCGACCGTACTTCATGGACCTCGATGCCGAGGGTCGCTGGTTGGCCGGCTACCGCACCAACGACCGCGACGAACGCTACCAGCTCTTCGACCTCGCCACCGGCGAGCGCCGCATGCTCAGCGCACAGGACGGCGACGAGGCCTCATGCGCCAACGAGGAGGCGCAGTTCGCGCGCATCAACGCCGACGGCACGCGTCTCGCCTTCGTCACCGGCCTCGAGCTCGGCCTGGGCCCGGCGACCGGCTGTCGCCTGATCGCCTACGACCGCCTGGCCGATACGTTTGCCGTCGTCGCCGAGCTCGGCGACCGCGCCAGCGACGCGCCGTCGCTGGACGACGCCGGGGCGCAGTTCGCGGCGGTGCTCGGGCCGAGCGGCAGCGCCGCCGGGCCGCGCCGCGCGACGCTCTTTTATCTCGACTCCGGCGCGACGCGCGAACTGCTGCCGGACGTCGCGGCGGACGCCTACGATGCCGTGCTCAGCGGCGACGGCACCGCGGTGCTGGTGTCGAGCTGCGCCGATCTCGACCCGACGGTCGGCAACGCCGACGGCAACCACGAGCTGTTCCGTCTCGACCTGACGAGCGGCGCGCTGAACCAGGTGACCGACACGCGCGGCGGCGCGGCCGACTGTACCAGCGGCGGCGGCGAGCCGTACGCGCCGCTGCCCAGCACCGACGGTCACATCGCGTCCATCGGCGGCCGCGACGGATCGCAGTACGGCCCGCAACGCAGCGAGCGCAACGGCTTCGCCTTCGGCGCCGTGCGCACCGTGCCAGTAGTGGCCGGCAACACGCCGCCGAAACTGGAGGTCGAGGGCGCGACGGCGATCGCCCCGGGCGAATACTTCTCGCTCCTGGCGCGCGCCGGCGACCGCGACGGCGAGATCCCGGTGCTGTTCGCACAGGTCGGCGGACTCGGTCTGCGCGAGGGCGCTTCGTTCACCCTCGACCGCAACGACCCGCAAGCGCGCTTCGTCTGGCGGCCCACCGTCGACGACGCCGGCGAGCACCTGCTGCGCGTCGGCGCCTTCGACGCCCGCGGCGGGGAGACCGTGCGCGAGGTGATGCTCGCCGTGTGCCGCTTCCGCGTCGACGCCGCCGACCGCCGCACGATCGCCGAGGCACTCTTCGCCCAGCTCCCCGCCGGCTGCGGCGACGCCGACCGCAACGCCGACGGCGTGCTCAGCGCCGCGGATCTGCTCTGACGCGGAGCCCAGCCCCCGCGGGCTCGCATCTCCCGGACGATCGCACCACTGCACCTCCGCCCGGGCCATGCTATGCCACTGGCAGGCATCCGTGGGACGGTCTGCCGGGCGCGGACCTGGTGCGCCAGGGCCTCGAAGATCTGTGCGCCGGCCGACACACGGCGGAGGGGCTGCTGGTGGCGATCGGCGGCCCACGCCTGCGTGGGCTCGGCCTCGACGTGCCCGTGGTCGCCGGCGCCGAGCACGCGCTGTACGACCTCCTCGCCAAGGACGAGCCGGACGCGGCGCACTCGCGCTACAACGCCCTGATCCGCCGACTGGTCAGCTTCGAGCGGGGATTGGAATGTGCCAGCGCGCGAGCCGCGAACGCCTGATCGCCTTCATGCAACGCCTGGGCCGCGAACCCGGCGCGCGCGGCCGCATCTACTTCACCGGCGGCGCAACCGCGGTCATGGAAGGCTGGCGCGAGACGACGGTGGACATCGACCTCGAGCTCGACCGCGACGCCGAACGCCTGCTCAAGGCCATTCCGGCGATCAAGGAGGAACTGCAGGTCAATGTCGAACTCGCGGCGCCGCACCACTTTCTCCCGGCGCTGCCGGGCTGGCAGGAGCGCAGCCGCCACATCGGCTCCGAGGGCGGCCTGCAGTTCTACCACTACGATCCCTACGGCCAGGCATTGGCGAAGATCGAGCGCGACCACGCGCAGGACGTGGCGGATGTCGCGGCGATGCTGACCCAGGGCCTGGTGCAGGCGGAGGAACTTCGCCATCTGCACCGCTGCATCGAGCCGGAGCTGTATCGGTTCCCGGCGGTCGACCCGGCAGCCCTACGCCGCAAGCTCGACGCCGCGCTCGGGGGCTGACAGGTCTGCGCGGTCGTCTTCGCACGCCCGCGCCGCCGCGGCTCGCTTTGCGGGCGCCGGGCGTGCTCTAGACTCGGCCATGGCCGACGACCTCGCGACCCTCGATGCCACCGCCCAGGCGGATCTCGTCCGTAGCCGCCAGCTCAGTCCGCGCGAGCTGGTCGACGCCGCCATCGCCCGCCTCGAGCGCCTCAACCCGCAACTCAACGCCGTCACCCTGCCGGCACTCGAGCAGGCGCGCGCACGCGCCGCCGCGGCCGACCTGCCGCGCGGCCCGTTCCACGGCGTGCCGTTCCTGATGAAGGACCTCGGCGGCCCCGAGGCCGGGCGGCGCTGCACCGCCGGCATGCGCTGCCTGAAGGACTCGGGCTGGACCGAGACCACCAACGGCTACCTGACCGAGAAATTCCTCGCCGCCGGTCTGGTCATCCTCGGGCGCACCAACACCCCCGAGCTCGGCCTGCTGCCGACCACCGAGCCGCAGGCCTTCGGCGCGACGCACAATCCGTGGAACCCGGCGCACAGCCCCGGCGGCTCGAGCGGCGGCTCGGCCGCGGCGGTGGCGGCCGGTCTCGTGCCAGCGGCGCACGCCAGCGACGGCGGCGGCTCGATCCGCATCCCGGCCAGCATGTGCGGCCTGGTCGGCCTCAAGCCGACGCGCGGCCGCAACTCCTTCGGCCCGGGCACGGGTGAGCGCTGGGGCGGCTTCTCCGCCGAGTTCGTCGTCACCCGCTCGGTGCGCGACGCCGCGGCGCTGCTCGACGTCACCAACGGGCCGATGCCCGGCGACCCCTACGCCGCCGCGCCGCCGGCGCGACCCTACGTCGCAGCCATCGCCACCGCGCCGGCGCCGCTGCGCATCGGCGTCATGCGGCGCGCGCCGCGCGAGCGCGGCATCGAGCTGCACCAGGACTGTCTCGCCGGCGCCGACCGCGCCGCGGCGCTGCTCGCCGACTGCGGCCATCACGTCGAGGAGGCGCACCCCGAGGCGCTCGACGACCCGGCGGCGATCCTGCAGTTCGTCGGCATCATCGCCACCAACATCGCCCGCGTGCTCGACGTCACCGCTACCAAGATCGGCCGCGCGCTGGTGCCGGGCGACGTCGAGCCGCTCACCTGGGCGGTCGCCGAGCGCGGCCGCGCCATGTCGGTGACCGACTACATCGCCTGCGTCGAGTACGCGCATGCCTACGGCCGCCGCCTGGCGGCGTGGTGGAGCGGCGGCTTCGACCTGCTGCTGACGCCGACCAGCGCCGCGCCGCCGCCGCCGCTCGGCCACCTCTCATCGACCGCCGACGAGCCGCTGCGCGCCTTCATGCGCGCCGCGCCCTACGGCGTCTACACCTCGGCCTTCAACATGTCCGGCCAGCCCGGCATCTCGCTGCCGCTGCACCAGGGCGCCGACCACCTGCCGATCGGCGTGCAGCTGGTCGCCGCCAGCGGCCGCGAGGACCTGCTGCTGCAGGTCGCCGCACAGCTCGAAGCAGCGGCGCCGTGGGCCGGCCGCCGGCCGGCGCTGCACGCCTGACCGCCGTGACGATTGGGGACGTGGGGGGGGGGTGGTTGGGTTAGTATGGGGGGGGGGTGAGATTTTGTACGAACAACGAGACACGAGAGACG
>JANNRA010000185.1:0-113292 GCA_031401035.1 bacterium
GCCCCCCCCCCCCCCACACGGACCAACTATGGCGCGCAGCGAGCATCTGCCGATTTACAAAGCCGCCGTCCCTCGATACGGCCTGCGGCCTACTCGGGACAATCGGATTCTGCGCCCCCGCGACCCGCGCCCCCTGGTCCCGCGTACCCTGAGTAGGGAGCGGCAGCGACCGTATCGAAGGGGCGGCGCGCTGCTGCAGATCCGCCAGGCGGTGGAACAACTCAAGGTGCTGCTGCGCCTGGGCCTCCCTCGATACGCTCCCTCCGGTCGCTACTCGGGATAGTCGGGAAGCGAAGCGGTCGCTACTCGGGATAGTCGGGAAGCGAATCGGTCGCTACTCGGGATAGTCGGGAATCGAATCGGTCGCCGCGAGGGATGGTCGGGAGTTCAGTCCACCACGGGTGAATGGCGCAGCCCTTCTTCGTCTACCTGTTGCAGTGTGCGGACGGGGCCTACTACGTGGGCCATACCGACGACCTCGAGCGCCGCGTCGGCGAGCATCAGATGGGTGGCAAGTGTCGCTTCACTTCCGTTCGACGCCCGGTGTCCCTGATCTGGCAGCAGGAAACGGCGACCCGCGAAGGTGCGAAGGCGATCGAGTCCCAGATCAAGCGCTGGAGCCGCGCCAAGAAAGCCGCCCTCGCCCGCGGCGACTTTTCCGCCCTGCGCCACGCCGCCAAGAAGCACTTCCCACCCCGCAGCCCTGATTAGCGGCCATGCCCCCACTCGGATCCCCTCTCCGTATCCCCCTCCGGATCCCTCTCCGTATCCCCGAGTAGCCGCCGCAGGCGGCGTATCGAGGGGCAGGCGCGCCCTCGATACCGGCGCTGCGCGCCCTACTCGGGCCTGTCGGAGTTGGAGCAATGGCGCTGCGCCTGCGCGAAGCCGAGGTGGAGCCGGTGCCGGTCGCCGACGGCATCGACTTGGTCGGCTGGCGCACCTGGCGCCCTCGCCGCCGGCCGCGCCGTGCTGCGGGTCGCGCCTGGCCGCGCCGCAGCGCTGCTCGGCAGCCAGGGACCCCACGACCCGCGCCGCCAGCGCATCGATCCCAACGAGGGACTGGCGGCGGCCGTGTCCCGCAGTCAGCTCCTCGAGTAGCTGGACCTGATGCCGTAAGTAAGGAATCCGTACTTACGGAGGGAGCGAATGATGCTTGCCAAGGTCACCGCGAGGAATCAGATCACGCTGCCGAAGAGCATCATCGCGGCGATCGGCGCCACCGAGTACTTCGAGGTGGAGGCGCGGGACGGTCGCATCGTGCTCACCCCGGTTCGGATCCAGCGCGCCGATGCGGTGCGAGCGAAGCTCGCGGAGCTGAACCTGAGCGAACGGGATATCACCGCCGCCGTGGGGTGGGCGAGCCGGCCCGCCGCTCCGGCGGCCCGGCGCGCGAAGAAATGAAGGGTGCGCCGCGCGCGGCGCTGACCGGCTCTGATCCGCCGGACTCGCACCGCTGTTCGCGTGCGAGTGCGGCGCCGTGAAGCCATCCTCTCCCGCAAATCATGCCTGCGCGGCTATCCGCTCGGCATCGCGCCGGCGGCGTAGACGATGCGGGCGGCGGTGATGAGCAGTTCGGCCTTCGACAGGACGAGGGTGTAGCGGGCGTCGGCGAGGGCGCTCTCGGCGGTGAGCAGCTCGACGATGTCGCCGAGGCCCACCTGGTAGGACTTCAGCGTGCCGTCATACGCGTCCTGCGTAGCGTCCAGCAGCGCCTCTGCGAAGGTCAGCTTGCGTACCGCGGCGCGGTAGTCGTGGTAGGCGCGCCACACCTCGGCGATGGCGCCGAGCTGTGTGGCGGCGAGCTCCGCCGCCGCGCCGGCGCGCGCCGCCTCGGCCTCGCGCTCGGCGTTGCGGCGATCGAAGCCGGTGAACAGCTCCCAGCGGAAGGCGAACAGCGTGTCGTACACCGGCTCGTTGGCGGACAGGCCGCTCATGCCGGCGGCCGAGTAGTCGAGCGCCTGCTGGCCGTAGCGGCCGCGGAAGTCGAGTGTCGGGAAGTAGGCGGCCTGGGCGCGCGCCGCGGCGGCCTCGGCGGCGCGCAGTTGCGCCGCGCGCGCCGCCAGGTCGGGCCGGTCGCGCAGCGCCGCCGCGATCAGCGTCTCGACGGCGCCGTCGAGCTCGGGCGGCGCGGTCTGCGCGTCGAGCGGTTCGATGGCCAGCGGCCGATCGGCGGGCAGGCCGAGGGTCAGGGCGAGGTCGGCCTCGGCGTTGCGCACGTCGACGTGGGCGCTCTCGAGCTGGTAGTTGGCGCGCGCCTCGCTCTGCTTGGCGAGCAGCATCTCGGGCCGCGTCGCCAGACCGACGGCAAGGCGCGCGTCGGCCGCGGCGAGCACGGTGCGCGCCAGCGTCAGGTTGCTCGCGGCGGCGCGTTCGAGCCCGAGCGCGGCGTCGAGGCGGTAGTAGGCGCGCTGGACGGCGAAGACGACGTCCTGCAGGCGGCGGTTGAAGGTGAAGTTGGCGGCGATGAGGCGCTGGCGCGCCAGCTCGGCGCCCTGTGAGCGGCGGCCGAAGTCGAGCAGGGTGTAGGTCAGGCCGATGCCGGGCTCGGCGCTGCGCAGATGCACCGTCAGCGGCGCGTTGGGCACCTCCTCGAGGTCGCGGCGCGCCGGCGTCAGCGCCGCGTCGATGGCGAGGGTTGGATAGAAGGGCGCCAGCGAACGGCCGTAGCCTGCCGCCGCCTGGCGCGCTGCCTCCCAGGCGGCGCGCGTGTCGGGATTGTCGCGCAGGGCGACGTCGAGCAGGGCCGGCAGGTCGTAGCGCTCGGCCGTGTCGGGCAGGACCCGGGCGCCGGCCTGCCAGGCATCGGCGGGCGCGCGCAGCGCCTCGGCCGGCTCGCTCGGCTGCCAGGCCTGGTCGGCTGCCGGCGGCGCCAGCACCAGCGGATCGGCGGCCGGGCGCGGGTCGGGCGGCAGGCGCCAGACGCCGCAGCCGGCGAGCAGCGCGAGCGATGCCAGCAGCGCCGCGCGGCCTTTACTCGGGCCGACCGATCGTGTCTCTAGTGCCGCCATGCTGGTCGAGACGGTGCCGTCGCATCGCGCGACGCGGAGCCGTGCATATACGAAGCACGTCGGGCGTCCAATCGGCGCGCTGGCGCTGGCCCTGCCGGACTACGATCCGGTCTTCGACATCGAGGGCGCCTTCTTCCCCGCCTGGATGCTGTGCCTGCTGGTCGGCATCCTCGGCGCCACCGCCCTGCGGCTGCTGCTGGCGCGCCTGGGCCTCGAGCCGCACCTGGGTCCGTTGCCGCTCATTTACTCCTGCCTGGTCCTGCTGGTCGGCATGAGCACCTGGTTGTTGTTCTTCGGCGTCTGAGGGGCGGGGTGGCGGACGCGCGCGACAGCCGGACTCTGCGCCTGATCGGCGGCGCGCTCGGGCTGGCCATCGTCGTCGCGACGGCGGTGACCGGTGTCTCCGTCTACCGCGCCGTCTACCGGCACCCGCGCACCGACGACGCCTATGTGCGCGCCAACACCATCGGCATCGCGCCGCACGTCGGCGGCCCGATCGTCGCGCTGCCGATCGTCGACAACCAGCGCGTCAGCCAGGGCGAGCTGCTGTTCGTCATCGACCCGCGCCCGTACCAGGTGGCGCTCGACCAGGCGCGCGCGCAGTTGGCGCTGACGAACCTGGAGATCCGCGGCTACGAGGCTGCCGTCGCGGCGGCGCAGGCGAACCTGGCCGAGCGCCAGGCGGAGGCCGACTACGCGGGCGATTACCTGCGCCGCGTCGAGCCGCTGCTCGACGGCCAGTTCGTCACCCGCGATCGCGTCGAGGAGGCGCGCGCGAAAGCGCGCACGGCGCGAGCGGCGCTCGACCGCGCCGGCTCGGAGCTGCGCCGCGCCGGTGATCTGCTCGGTCAGCTCGGCGACGTCAACGCCCGCCGCCAGGCGGCCCAGGCGGCGGTCGACGACGCCGAACTCAACGTCCAGTACTGCACGGTGCAGGCGCCCTTCGACGCCTACGTCACCAACCTCAACCTCGCCGTCGGCCAGTACGCGAGCGAGGGCGAGGAGGTGTTCGCGCTGGTCGACGACCGGCAGTGGTACGTGATGGCCAATTTCCGCGAGTCGTTCCTGCCCCACATCGCCCCCGGCATGGAGGTGGAGGTCTACCTGATCAGCTATCCGGCGCGCCGCTTCCGCGGCCGCGTGCAGGGCATCGGCTGGGCGCTGCATCAGCAGAACGGCGCCACCGTCGGCGTCCTGCCGGCGGTCGATCCGACCCTCAACTGGGTGCGCCTGGCGCAGCGCTTCCCGGTCCGCATCGCGCTCGAGGAGCGCGACCCCGCCTTCCCGTTCCGCATGGGCCAGACCGCCGTCGTCACCGTGCGCGGCGCGCGCTGAGCGGCGCCGCATCGCCGTGCCGTCGCCCGCGCCCCTGCTGCCCGCCTGGCTGCGCGCCGAGTTGGCGCCGACGCCGGGCCGCTGGCGGCAGGCGCTGGCCGCCACCGCCGCCTCGACCGTCGCGCTCGGCGTGACGCTGGCGCTGCAGTTCGGCAGCTTCCCCGCCCCGGTGTTGGGCCTCAAGGGGCTGATGCCGGGAATCGTCTGCACCTGGCCGTTGCTCGGCCTGCGGCTCGCCGCCATCGCCGCCGGCGCCTACGGCGCGGTGCTGATCGGCGGGCTGGTCGTGCAGCTGCCGTGGCTGTTGGTGCCGACCTTCTTCGCCACCACGACGGCACTGATGTACCTGGTGCCGATCCGCCAGAATCCGATCGCCGGTTACTGCGTGGCGTTGACCGTTTCGGCCGTGGTCTACACCGGCGTCTTCGCGCCGCGGGCGATGGGCGCGACGGCGCTGTCGCTCGGCGCCGGGTTCGCCATCGGCATCGTCGTCGCGACGCTCTTCGCCCGCCTGCGCGCCACCCCGTCGTCGGCGGAGCAGCTCGCCGACGCCCTGGGCGCCGCCTTCGCGCGTAGCGGCGCCGTCCTGCGCGACGCCGGGGCGCGCTTCCGGGCCGGCGTCGCGGCGCCGCTCGAGGCCGGCCCAGCGTTGTCGGCGATGACACGCCACCTGCAGCTGCTGTCGCTGGTGCGCATGGAAGCCCTCGACCCCGAGCTCGAGCGCGCCTGCGTTGCCCTCATCACCGCCGCCGAGCGCGCCGCGACCTACGTCAGCACCGTCGACCGCGTCAGCCGCCGGCCGCTCTCGGCGCCGCTGCGCGAACTGCTGGGCGACGAGATCGGAGCGCTGTTCGCGGCGCTCGAGTTCGGTCTGGCCGCGTTCGCGCGCGCCGCCCGGCAGCCCGCCGCCGTCGTCTCCGCGGCCGCGCCGGCGCTGCAGGCGGACTGGCCCGACTACCTCGCGCTGGTCGACGCCTTGCACGCCCGGCAGCGCGCCCTGATCGCCGCCGGGCGCTTGCAGGGCCTGAGTCTCGACGACTCGACGGCGCTGCACGCCCTCGACCAGGCCCTCGGCGGTCTGGGCGACGTCTTGCACCTGCCGCCCGACGCCCTCGAGCACACGCCGGTGACGCCGGGCCCGCAGGCGCCGCGCCGCCTGGTGCTGCCGCCGTTCGACCGCTACGCGGCGCAGTTCGCCGCCAAGATCGGCCTCGCCTGTACGCTGGCGCTGCTCGTCGGTGTCGCTTCGCACCAGCAGGCCATGGAGACGGTGGTTCTCAACCCACTGATCCTGGCACAGGGCAGTTACGGCGCCACCATCCGCCAGACCTGGCTGCGCTTCGCCGGCGTCCTAGCCGGCGGCGCCGCCGCGGTGCTGACGATGATCGCCGTGATGCCCAACACCGGTGACGTCACCGTCTGGCTGGTGGTCTTTTTCGCCGTCGTCCTGCCGTGCATCTACGTCGCCCTCGGCACGCCGCGGCTGTCCTATCTCGGTTTGCAGACGGCGATCACCTTCATGATCGTCATCGTCGCCGACGGCCCGACGGTGGACGTCGGCGAGGCCCTATGGCGCCTCTGCGGCACCGTCGTCGGCGCGGCGCTGCTGTTCGGCGTCTTCGCCGTCGTCGCCCCGGACTACGCCGGCCGCCAGATCGTCAGCCGTCTCAGCGACCTGCTGCGCCTGCTGCTGAGTATGGGGCCGGAACCGGGGCGGCCGCTGGCGGCGGTGGCGCGGCTGCGCGTCGTCAACGACCAGGTGACCGCCGGTCTCGCCGACCTGCTGCGCCTGGCCGTCGAGGCGGAGTACGAAGGCGCGGCGAGCGGCGTGCGCGCCGCCGCGGTGGTCGAGGCCGCCGGCATCCTGCGCCGCATCACGCACCGCTACGGATTGATGCGCCACGGCCGCCGCGCGGCGCCGTATCCGCCGTTGCCGTCGGCGCTGGCGACGGCGCGCGACGGACTTGAAATGGTCCTGCGGCGTCGCCTGGCGCGCCTGGCGGAGATCGTCGCGGCGCGGCACCACCGCGCCCGCACCGACTCGCGCCGCCACCGCCGTGCCTGCGACGCGGCGCGGCGGCTGGCGGCGTCGCCGCCGCCCGACCTGCAGCCGCTCCTCGCCGCCTACCTGGCCGGTATCGAGGCCCTGCGCGCGTCCGGATTCCGTGGCTGGGAGCCGGCGACGATCGAATCGCTGATGGCCGAGGTCGGCCACCTGCGCCGCATCGCCGAGCTGACGCCCAAGCTCGATGCCGCCCTGCTCGACCTGCTCCAGCTCGACGCGCGGCCACCAGCGGCCGTGCTGCCCCTCGGCGTCCCGGTCGCGGCGGCGCCATGACGGCTGCACAATGACGGCTGCTTGACCATCCCGGGCAGAGCGTTGCCTACTGTCGGGCAGTTCAGGGGGGAATCGTGAGCACGACTCGCTGCGCGCGGCGGGGCGGTGCGCTCAGGAACTCGCCTGGCAACCATCGCGAGGGATACGAGCATGCAGCGCGCCTTTGATCTGGTCATCCGCAACGGCCTGGTGGTCGACGGCAGCGGCGCCAAGCCGGGTGAAGCCGATGTCGGCATCACCGCCGGTGCGATCACGGCGATCGGCCAGGTGACGGGATCCGGCCGCGAGGAGATCGACGCGCGCGGCAAGCTGGTGACGCCCGGCTTCGTCGACGTGCACACCCACTACGACGGCCAGGCGACGTGGGACACGCGCCTGCAGCCATCCTCGTGGCACGGCGTGACGACGGTCGTCATGGGCAACTGCGGCGTCGGCTTCGCGCCCTGCCGGCGCGACGATCACGAGCGGCTGATCAAACTCATGGAGGGAGTCGAGGATATTCCCTTCGCCGTGCTGGCCGAAGGCCTGCCATGGAACTGGGAGAGCTTTCCCGAGTATCTCGACGCGCTGCAGGCGCGCCGCTTCGACGTCGACGTCGGGACGCAGCTGCCGCACGCGGCCTTGCGCGTCTATGTGATGGGGCAGCGCGGCGCCGATCGCGAAGCGGCCAGTGGCGCCGATATCGCGGCCATGGCGGCGCTGGCGCGGGGCGCCGTGCAAGCCGGCGCGCTCGGGTTCACCACCTCGCGGACGCTGAACCACCGCTCCGCCGATGGGCAGCCGACGCCGACGCTGACGGCCGGCGAGGACGAGCTGACCGGGATCGCGATGGGGCTGCATGCGGCCCGCGCCGGGGTCCTGCAGGTGGTCTCGGATTTCACCGATCCGGACGCCGAGTTCGCCATGCTGCGGCGCCTGGTGGAGAAGTCGGGCCGGCCGCTGTCCTTCTCGCTGGTGCAGAGCCCGCTCGCCAAGGATGCCTGGCGCGGCCAGCTCGCGGCGCTCGAGCGCGCCAACGCGGCCGGCCTGCCGATGCGGGCACAGGTGTGCGCGCGGCCGATCGGGCTGCTGTTCGGATTCGAGCTGACGCTGAATCCGTTCTCGCA
Organism: bacterium; assembly: GCA_031401035.1. Lineage (GTDB taxonomy): Bacteria > Desulfobacterota > Binatia > HRBIN30 > CADEER01 > JANNRA01. The sequence continues at coordinate 7,788 of JANNRA010000185.1, forward strand.
GCATGCGACCTATCGGGCGATCGCGGCGCTACCGCTGGCGGAGCGCGTCGCCCGCCTGCGCGACCCCGAGACGCGCGCGCGCCTGCTGATCGAGGGCTGCAAGGACTCCGCCTGGGCGCGCCGGTTCACCGCGTGGGATCACCTGATCTTCATGGGCGCGACGCCGGACTATGAGCCGACGCCGGAGCAGAGCGTCGCCGCCGCCGCCGCCGCGCGCCGCGCGGTGTCGCCGGCGGAGATCGCGCTCGATCACCTGCTGACGGACGGCGGGCGCGGCATGCTCTATCTGCCGTTTCTCAACTACGCCGACGGATCCCTGGATCCGGCCTACGAAATGCTGATGCACGCCCACACCATCCCCGGCCTGTCGGACGGCGGCGCGCACGTCGGCATGATCTGCGACGGCTCCTTTCCGACCTCGAACCTGTCGTTGATGACGCGCGATCGCCGGCGCGGGCCGACGGTCGATCTGGCGCAGATGGTCAGGATGCAATCGCACGACACCGCCGCGGCGCTCGGTCTGCACGACCGCGGACTGATTCAGGTGGGACTGCGGGCCGACCTCAACGTCATCGACTACGACGCGCTGCAGCTGCATGCGCCGCGGGTCGTCCACGATCTGCCGGCCGGCGGGCGCCGCCTCATCCAGCGCGCCGATGGGTACGTCGCCACCGTGGTGGCGGGCGAGATCACCTATCGCCACGGCGAACCGACCGAGGCGCTGCCCGGCCGCCTGCTGCGCGGTGCGCGGCGCCCGCCGTCCGCCCCGTAGCCGAGGAGGAGACCCCCATGCGCGAACTCGAAACGCACTGTGAGTGGGCCGCCGACGACATGCGCGACGCGGCGCTGTGGACCGAGACGCTGACGCCGTCGGAGGTGGCGGAGATCGACGCGGCGCTGCGCGTGGCGGGCGCGAAATCCGCCGATCTGCTCGAGATCGGCGCCGCCGATTTCCCGTTGCCGCAGGTCAGCGCGCGCATCGCCCGCATCAAGCAGGAGCTGGTCAACGGGCGCGGCGTCGTGCGGCTGCGCGGTCTCGATCGCGGTCGCTATAACAACGACGAGATGTGCCTGATCTATTGGGGCATCGGCGCCCACCTCGGTCGGCCGTGGGCGCAGAATGCGCGTGGCCACGTGCTCGGCGACGTCACCGATCAGGGCAAGGCGCCCACCGATCCGACCGCGCGCGGCAACGAACTCGGCGGCATCCCGCTGCCGTTTCACTGCGACGGCTCCGATCTCGTCGGCCTGATGTGCCTCGATCCGGGCGCCGAGGACGGCCTGTCGCGGGTCGCCAACGCGGTGTCGCTGCACAATGTCCTGGTGCGCGAGCACCCGGCGCTCGCCGCCGCGCTGTACCAGCCACTGCCCTACGACTTTCGCGGCGAGCAGCCGCAGGGCGGCAAAGCGTTTTATCAGGTGCCGGGCTTCACCGAATGGGGTGAACGGCTGTTCATGCGCCTCATCCCGCCCTACATACTCGCCTCACAACGCCATGCCGACGCGCCGCGCCTCAGCGACGTGCAGCGCCAGGCGCTCGCCTGGATTGTCGAGACGGCCGAGAGCGGCCGCTTCAACGTCGAGATGGCGTTCGAGGCGGGCGATGTCCAGTTCATCAACAATTATCACGTCATGCACGGCCGCTCCGCCTATCGGGACCGGCCCGGCAAGGTGCGCCACCTGAAGCGGCTGTGGCTCGAGACCGACGTGTACGAGACGCGCCCGCCCTATTTCGTCAACAACCTCAGCGGCGGCTGGAACGAGAAGCGCGTCATCAGCCGCCTCGATGCCGCCGGCGCGGCGGCCGGGCGTGGCGCGCCCGAACGCGGGTAGCTCGGCGCTGGGCGACGGCGATGCAGCCCCTCATCATTCTGCATCGCGACGAGGACCTGGTCGCCGTCCACAAGCCCGCCGGTCTGCTGGTGCACCGCACGTCGATCGACGCGCACGAGTCGCGCGCCCTGCTGCAGATGCTGCGCGATCAACTCGGCGTGCCCGTGCATCCGGCGCACCGCCTCGACAAGGGCACCTCGGGCGTCGTCGTCTTCGCCCTGCACGCCGAAGCGGCGCGGCGTCTGACGGCGACCCTGCGCGATGGGGAGGCGCAGAAAACCTATGCCGCGATTGTGCGCGGGTGGGCGCCCGACCAGGTCGACGTCGACTCTCCGTTGCGCGATCGCCGCGATCGGATGGCGCGGCGGCAGGTGATCGAGTCGCGGCCGGCGTTCACCGCCGTGCGCTGCCTGGCGCGCATCGAATTGGACGCGGCGGTCGGGCCCTACGCGACCGCTCGCTACTCCTTGGTCGCCTGCCAGCCGCGTAGCGGCCGCCAACACCAGATCCGCCGCCATCTCAAGCACCTGCGCCACCCGGTGATCGGCGACGCCAACTACGGTGACGGGGCGCACAACCGCTTCGTGCGCGAGTCGCTCGGCGTGACGCGACTGCTGCTCGCCGCCAGCGCCATTCGCCTGCCGCATCCGCGCACCGGCGTGCCGCTCGAGATCGCGGCGCCGTTGGACGATTCGTTCCTTGCGGCGCTGGCCTGGCCGGGGTGGCAGGGGGTGGCGTGAGCGGGGCGGCGTCACGCCCGCACATGTGCCTCAGGGCGCCGGCGTCGCGCCGCGGAGGATCGCGATCACGTCGCTGACGCGCTCGCCGTGGACCGTTTCTTCACGGCCGTTCAGTCGCAGCAGGCGCTGCACCTCAGGATCCGACTCGCGGTCGGCCCAGCGCTGGTAGCCCTTGTCGCCGTCGATCTCACCCTGGACGATGAGGGCGAACAGCTCGGCGGAGATCGTCTCGGGCAGCGGCACGGCGTAGGGGGCGCGATCAGCATCGGTCGGTTCATAGGCCGCCGTGCCGAGCTTGACGGCGATCGCCTTGCGCACGCGCTCGGCGTGGCCGCGCTCCTCGCGCGCGTTGCGGCGCAGCAGATCGGCGGCGTCGGCGTCGCCGACGCGGTCGGCGAGCAGATTGTAGAAATCCTCACCGGCGCACTCGACCCGGTAGAGGAGCCGCATCGCCTCGACGTCGAGGATCTCGATGGCGCCGAGCGCGGTGACGGCCGAAAAGAAGTCGCTGTGGTCCTGCATCGTCTCTCCCTCCGCGCCGAGCGGCGCAGCGCGAGGATGATGGAGCCGGCGAGATCAGGCAAGCCGCGGCCGCACCAGCGGACGGGTTGCGTCGCAGGCGCGGCGATGGGAGAGGGTGGCGCCGGAAGGAGTCATCGCGTGGCGTATCGAGTCATTCAGTGGGGAACCGGTAACGTCGGCCTGTTCGCGCTGCGTTGCATCATCGAGCATCCCGAGACCGAACTGGTCGGGGTGTGCGTGCACAGCGAGGCCAAGGCCGGCCAGGACGCCGGCGAGCTCTGCGGGCTGGCGCCGGTCGGCGTCCGCGCGACCACCGACGTCGACGCCATCCTGGCGCTCGATGCCGACTGCGTCTGCTACACCGCCACCGCCGACCTGCGCCCGTTCGAAGCGGCGCAGGACATCGGCCGCATTCTCGCGGCCGGCAAGAACGTCGTCTCCAGCTCGATCGTGCCGCTGGTGCACCCGAAGTCGTTCCTGCCCAACCTGCGCGATGAGTTGGCGGCCGCCTGCCGCGCCGGCGGCAGTTCGTTCTTCACCTCCGGCATCGACCCCGGCTTTGCCAACGACCTGCTGCCGCTCACCCTGACCGGTCTGTGCGGCAGCTGGGAGGAGGTGCGCGTACTCGAGATCATCAACTACGCGACCTATAACCAGCCGCAGGTGCTGTTCGACACCATGGGCTTCGGCAAGCCGCTCGAGGACACGCCGTTGCTGCTCACCCGCGGCACGCTCGAGTTCGCCTGGGGCGGCACGGTGCGGCTGCTCGCCGAGGGCCTCGGCGTCGAACTGGAGACGATCCGGTCGAACTACGAGAAGCGGCCAGCGGTGAAAGCGATCCGTATCGGCGCGCACACGGTCGAGCCAGGCACGATGGGGGCGCTGCGCTTCGAGGTGCAGGGCATCGTCGGCGGGCGCCCGGCGATCGTCGTCGAGCACGTCACCCGCATCGACGACGCCCTCGCGCCGGAGTGGCCGACCGGCAACGGCAGCTACCGCGTGGTGGTCACTGGCTTCCCGAATATGCGCTGCGAGCTGGAGTTCGAAGACGAGCACGGCGACCACGCGGTCGGCGGCGTCGTCCTCACCGCGACGCGTCTGGTCAATGCCATCCCGGCCGTCTGCGCCGCGGCCCCGGGTCTGCTGTCGGCGCTCGACCTGCCGCTGATCACCGGGCGCGGGCTCTACCGTCCGCCGGCGGTGCGCTAGGCGGAGTCGGCGGCAAGGCAGGGCCGTGCCGCCGGCTCAGTGCGACACGCGCTCCGCCGCCCGCGTCCGCAGGTCGGCGGCGCGCGCGCGCAGGCCGTGCATCGTGCGCTCGATGCGCACCAGCACGGCGCCGGCGCCGACCAGGTTGATGCCGATGAGGACGCCGACGGCGTGCACGCCCGACAGCGGCCAGCCGATCGAGATCGACCAGCCGAGCAGCGCCGAGACGGCGCCGTCGGCGACCACCCACGGCCAGCCGTCCTCGGGCATCAGCCGCAGGCCGAGCATTACCGACGCCGTGCCACGCAGCAGCAGATAGATCGCCACCAGCGTGGTGACCAGCGCCAGGCTCGAAACCGGGTTGACGAGCAGCGCCAGGCCGCAGGCGGCGGTGAGCACTCCGAGGACCAAGCCGAGGGCGCCCTTGTCGGCCGACCACGCCTGCCAGCCGAAGAGGCCGAGTACGGCGCCGGCGATCAGCAACACCAGGCCGAGCAGCACGAAGACGGCGGCGCCGCTCAGGGCCGGCGCCAGCATTGCCAGCAGGCCCAGGCCGATGAGTACGTACCCGAGGGTGCGCAGTGCCGCACCGAGACTCTCGATCAGGTCGATCAGCATCGTTCCTCCATAGGGTTGAATGACGCGCCTGCGGCGAGGGGTTGAGTGACGCGCCTGCGGCGAGCCGTTACACCGTGCGGCGTGCCGGCGCCACCGCCCGTGCCTCCGCCGACGCCGCGGCCGCGCCGGCGTTGAGCGCAGGGGCGCGGCGGTGGTAGCAGGGGTGCATGCGAGCCGCCGTTCTCGAACAGGCCAGGGCGCCCCTGCGCGTGTATGACGACATCGATATCGCGCCGCCGCGCCCCGGCCACGTGCGGGTGCGGGTGACGCACTGCGGTGTCTGTCACTCCGACCTCAGCATCGTCGACGGGGTGTTCCCGAGCCCGACGCCGATCATCCTCGGGCACGAGGCGGCGGGGGTGGTCGACGCCCTCGGACCCGACGTCGTCGACCTGGCGGTCGGCGACGCGGTGGTGCTCAGCCCGATCGCAGCCTGCGGCGCCTGCTACTGGTGCGTGCGCGGCGAGCCCGGCGTGTGCGTCGCCGCGCTCGGCCTGCAGACCAACACCTTCGCCGACGGTAGCACCGGCCTGAGCCGCGGCGGCGACACGGTCTTCCGCGGCGTCGGCCTCGGCGGCTTCGCCGAGTACGTCAACGTCGCCGTCGGCGGCGCCATCAAGATTCCCACCGGCGTCTCGCCGGACGTGGCGTGCGTCATCGGCTGCGCCGTGCAGACCGGCGTCGGCGCGGTGCTCAACACCGCCCGCGTCGAAGCGGGCGCGACGGTGCTGGTCATCGGCCTCGGCGGCATCGGCCTGAGCATCGTCCAGGGAGCGCGCCTGGCCGGCGCCTCGCGCATCATCGCCGTCGACCCGGTGGCGGGGCGGCGCGCGGCGGCGCAGGGATTCGGCGCCACCGACCTCGTCGACCCGGCCGACGCCGATCCCGCCTCGGCCGCGTACGCCCTGACGGGTATCGGCGTCGACTACGCCTTCGACGCCGTCGGCCGCGCCAGCATCATCCAGGCCTGCATCGCCGCGACGCGCTCCGGCGGCACGACGGTCTGCGTCGGCGCCGCGCCGATGGACGACGCGGTGGTGATCGCGCCGGCGGCGATGTTCACGCTGACCGAGAAGAAGGTCATCGGCTGCGCCCTCGGCAGCTGCAATTCGCGCCGCGATATCCCGCGCCTGTTGCATCTGCACCAGGCCGGGCGACTCGACCTGGAGGCGCTGATCACGGCGCGGCGGCCCCTGGCGCAGATCAACGAGGCGATCGACGACCTGCGCGCCGCGCGCGGCATCCGCACCGTGTTGGCGTGCGGCTGAGCGGCGCGGCGCCGCCCGCCGCCGGAGGCGGGACGTGGGCGCGCCGCACCTGACGCCGGCGCGCTTCGCGCGCGTGCTGCTGGTGCTGGCCGGCGTCTTGGCGGCGGCGCTGCTCGGCAGCGCCCTGATCGGCGCCGAGCACATCGATCTCGGCGCCGCCCTCGCCGACGCCGGCAGCGTCGACCGCGTCATCCTCGCCCATATCCGCCTGCCGCGCGCCTGCCTCGCCGTCGTCGTCGGGGCGGCGCTGGCGGCGGCCGGGACGGTTCTGCAGGCGCTGCTGCGCAACCCGCTCGCCGATCCGCACATGCTCGGCGTCTCGGGCGGCGCGGCGCTCGGCGCCGCCCTGCTGCTCGTCTTCGGCGCCGGCGGCGGCGCTCTGCCGGCGGTGCTGGTGCCGGTCGGCGCCTTTGCCGGGGCGCTGGCGACGATGCTCGCCGTCTACCGCCTCGGCAGCGTGCACGGCCGGCTGCAGCCCTACATGTTCCTGCTCGCCGGCGTCGTCTGCAACGCCGTTGCCGGGGCGCTGATCATGACCCTGAACGCGCTGGCCGACTTCTTCCAGGCGCACGGCATCTTGTTCTGGCTGCTCGGCTCGCTGCAGACGCAGAGCTGGGGGCTGGTGGCGGCGAGCGCGCTCTATGTCGCCGTTGGCCTCGCCTGGCTGTTGCGCCATACCCGCGCTCTCAACGTGCTCAGCCTCGGCGAGGAGGGCGCGACGCAACTCGGCGTCGACGTGGCGCGGGTGCGGCGTGGCGTCTTCGTCGTTTCGTCGCTGCTGGTCGGCGCGGCGGTGTCGGTGAGCGGTATGATCGGCTTTGTCGGCCTGATCGTGCCGCACGTGACGCGTCTGCTGATCGGGCCCGACTACCGCCTGCTGCTGCCGGCCTCGGCGATCATGGGGGCGATTTTCCTGCTGCTCGCCGACAGCGCCGCCCGCAGCCTGCTCGGCGCCAACGAGATTCCGGTCGGCGTCGTCACGGCGCTGTGCGGCGGCCCCTTCTTCCTCTACCTGTTGCGGCGCGAGGGGGGGCGCGGTGTCGACTGAGGCGGCGATCGCGGTCGAGGACGTCGAGTTCGGCTACGCCGCGGCGCCGGTCCTGCACGGCGTCTCCTGCGTCCTGCGGCGCGGCGAGTTTCTCGGCATCATCGGGCCGAACGGGTCAGGGAAGTCGACGCTGCTGCGCCTGATGAGCGGCTACCTGCGGCCGCGCCGCGGCCGCGTGCGGGTCGCCGGCCGGCCGTTGGCGGAGTATGGGCGCGCGGCGCTGAGTCGCGTCATCGGTGTCGTCCCGCAGGACACGACGGTGACGCTGCCGTTCAGCGTCATGGAGATGGTGCTCTTCGGGCGCACGCCGCACGTCGGCGGCTTCGGCTTCGAGGGCCCGCAGGACCTGGCGGCGGCGCGCCGCGCCCTGGCGCGCACCAACACCGCCGGGCTGGCGCGTCGGCGCGTCACCGAACTGAGCGGCGGCGAGCGTCAGCGCGTCATCCTCGCCCGCGCGCTGGCGCAAGAGCCCGAGATCCTGCTGCTCGACGAGCCGGCGGCCTTCCTCGACATCCGCCACGAGGTCGAGATGTACGACCTGCTGCGCGATCTGCAGCGCGCCGGCATGACGGTGGCCAGCGTCCTGCATGACCTCAATATCGCCGCGCTCTACTGCGACCGCTTGGTGCTGCTGCACGAGGGGCGCATCGTCCAGATCGGTACGCCGACGGAGGTCATGACCTACGCGACGCTGACGGCGGTGTACGGCACCGAGGTGTACGTCGCGTTGAACGACATCACCGGGGCGCTGAACGTGTTGCCGCTGAGCCGCGAGTACCGCGAGCGGCTGCGGCGCGGCTAGGCCGCGCCGCGTTCGATGCGCCCGGGCGTTTCGGCATCCACTCGTGGATCGCTGGTGTCCGGCGTCCCGCCGAGGTCCACCATCTCACCGCTGCGCTGCACCGCGAACTGGTGGCCGGACCAGACGACGCGATTACCGCCGAAGGCCGCGAACCAGACCAGCGTGACGAACAGGTCCTTCGGTGCGACGAGCAGGAACTCGCCCCAGGTCATGTCGCTCTTGAGGTGGGTCCAGGCCATGCGTCCGGCGGCCAGGTAGCGCAGGCCGACGACGGCGCCGCTCGTCGCCCAGGCGGCCGGGCTGAAACCGTTGGCGACCAGGTTGAGCAGGGCCCAGAACGTCCCGTGCGTGAGGAGACTGCCGAAGTAGCCGCCGGGGCGGTTGACTCGGTAGGTGCGCGCCCAGCGCAGCTGATGGTCGTAGAGGCGGCGCCAGGAGCCGACGGAGAGGATGGTGTCGACCACTTCGGTGCTCAGCTCGTTGACGTAGCCGAGTTGGAAGGCGCGGTAGCCGATCTCGTAGTCGTCGGCGAGCAGGTTGGCGATGGGCAGGAAGCCGCCGATCTCCTCGAGCACCCCGCGGCGCATGGCGATGGTGGCGCCGAAGGCGTAGCTCGCCTTCTCGACCTTGCGCGCCAGCATGACCAGGGTGGCGAAGTCGGTGTTGACGAACAGCGACTCGATGAGGGTCGGCAGGCCGCCGGTGCTGACGCCGCGGTACAGGCAGGTGGAGACACCGACGCGCTGGTCGCGCAACGGCGCCACGACGCGCGTCAGGTAGTCGGGGCCGACGCGGATGTCGCTGTCGGCGAGCACCAGGACATCGTGCCGCGCCTGTTGATACATGTTGTGCAGGTTGCTGACCTTGTAGTTGGTGCCGTAGATGCGGCCATCGATCACCAACTCGATGCCGAGGTGCGGGAACTCGCGCTGCAACCGGCGGACGATGCCGATGGCTGGATCCTCGCTGTCGGCGACGCCGCAGATGAGTTGGAACTCGGGGTAGCGCTGCTCGCAGAAGGTGCGCAGGTTCTCGTAGAGCTCGACGTCGACGCCCTTGAGGGGCTTGAGCACCGTCAGCGGCGGCTGGAACGGGGCCGGCGCGCCCGGGCGCCGGCGGAAGAACTGCGCGGCCGACCAGATCTCGATCAGGTAGAAGATCGCCGACGCGGCGAGCCCGATGAAGATTGGGATCTGCAGCAATCCGATTCCGCTCAGGTACGCCTGCATCTCCTCTCCCAGCCCTTGACCGCGCGGTCAGTTTTTGTGGGTCGGCCCGTACAACGCTCCACCCGGCGAGTCAAATATTGAGGAGCGTGGCGCCGAGGCGCCGTTCGGCATTGCCGGGGTCGGCGATGTTGGCGGCGGCGCGCAGGGCCAGGGCGATGAGAGTGAGGGTGGGATTGTAGCCCGAGCCGGTCGGCATGACGCCGCCGTCCATGCAGTAGAGATTGTCGAATCCGTGCAGGCGGCCGAAGGCGTCGCACACCGAGTCCTGCGGCGCGGCGCCCATGCGCAGGCCGCCGAGGACGTGGCGGGTGCGCGGCACGCCGCTGGTGGGGTCGACGAAGCCGAACTGGGCCCCGGCGCGGCGCGCGATGTCGATCAGCTGCGGCTTGTAGAACGCCGCCGCCTGCCGCTCGAAGTCGCCGATCTGGTAGGTCAGGCGCAGGGCCGGCAGGCCGAAGACATCGCGCACGGTGGGGTCGAGATCGACGCGGTTGGCTGGCCGCGGCGCGTCCTCGGCCTGCATGATCATCACCGCGATGTGGGCGTGGAAGGGGCTCTCGACCATGAGTTGTTTCAGGCCGATCGGGCTGCGGATGCTGGCGGCGATGTCGAGCGCCGGAATCTGCGACTTGCCGTTGCCGAGCGGTTCCGACGAGGTGCCGAACTCGATGATGCCGCCGAGCGGGCGGCCGTCCGGGTGCAGCGCCGTGCCACCCTCGTTGACGCCGCGGAAGTTCGACATGCCGTTGGTCACCGATTGCCCGCGTTCGCCGTGCAGGCGCTGACGGAAGATGCCGACACCGATGGTCTGGTTGTGGAACAGCATGTGGCGGCCGAGGTGGAAGGCCGGGCCGGCGGCCAGCGGCAGGTCGGAGAGCTGCACCAGACGGGCGCTCTCCATGGCGCTGGCGGCGAGGATGACGTGCGCGCCGCTGGCCGTGCGCACGACCCCGCTGGGATCGAAGTACTCCACCGCGGTGACGTGTCCGCCGTTGCCGCCGACGAGGCGACGGACGTGGCAGTTGAAGCGCAATTGGCAGCGGCCGCTGAGCAGCGCCGCGCGCAGCGTCGTCACCGCCGCCGAGCCCTTGGCGTTGTTCGGGCAGCCGAAGCCGCTGCAGAAGCCGCAGTTGACGCACGGCGGCCGCTGCAACGCCGGCGCCGCCGGGTAGGGGCGCGAGTTGATCGCGGCGGGGTAGTTGAACGGCGCGTAGCCGGCGCGCCGCGCCCCCTCGGAGAGCAGGCGGCCGACGTACATCTCCGGCGACGGCGGCATCGGGAACGGCTTCGAGCGGTAGGACGCGAACGGGTCGGCGCCGTCCTCGCCGGCGATACCGGTGACGATCTCGGCCTCGCAGTACCACGGCTCGAGCTCGTCATAGTCGAGCGGCCAGTCGATGAAGCTCGCGCCCGGAACGCTGCGTCCGGCGTCGGCGAGCGCGCTGGCGAGGCGGAAATCGACCGCGTTGAAGCGCGGGTACTTCATGTCGGCGTGCACCGTGGTGCCGCCGACCGTCCGATTCAGGTTGTTGACGTCCTCGTTCGGTTCCGCGTCGGCGGCGTCGCTGGCGCGATAGGTGCGCGGCTCGACGACCGGGTCCTGGCGATCGAAGCGGCGCACGGCGGCTTTCAGCTCGTCGTTGGCGTAGCGCGGCACCGGTAGGCCGGGGCGCGGGTCGTCGAGGCCGGGGAAGTTGTTGTCGCCGGCCTCGAGGATCAGCACCGACAGGCCGGCGCTGGTCAGCACGTAGGCCGCGGCGCTGCCGCCGGCGCCGCTGCCGATGATGACGGCGTCGAAGCGCTCGAGGCTGGTCTCGCCGAGGACGTTGGGGACAGCGGAGGGCAGGGCCATGCTCAGCCGGGGAAGCAGAAGGGATCGTCGAACTCGGTCGCCTGCGCCAGTTGCACGAGCAGGACGCGCAGGAAGCGCTGCATCTCGTCGCTGAAGCCGCCGCAGGGATCGTCCGGGTCGAGGGTGGAATTGGGTTTGTCCGGCCGCTCGCGGTAGTCGTCGATGGTGGCGTCGTAGATGGTGTAGCCGAGCGGCTGGCTGTCGCCGTCGAAGCCGATCAGCTCCCAGCCGATGCGCGCGCGGTTGCCGCCGTACTCCGGCGCGCACAGCATGCCCTCGATGACGTGATTGACGAGCAGCAGATAGAATGGGCGCCGTTGGCTGCGCAGGCGCGCCAGGATGATGTCCTGCTGCGCCGGTGTCAGGTCGGCGTAGGCGGGGCCGAACTGTTCGCGGCTGAAGGCGTCGCCATCGGCGAGGCCGGCGCGGTAGCGGGCGCGCAGGTCGACGTCGTCGAGGGTGCGCGCCAGCGGATTGTCGCGCAGCTCCGGTACGGCGTCGGCGCCGAGCAGACGCGCCGTCCAGGCCAGGCCCTGCAGGCGCGTCAGCGGCACGGCGTCGAGGAAAGCGTTGGTGGGGAAGTCGTCCGACGGCGTGCCGGTGGCCGGGTCTGGGAACGGATTGCGGTCGCTGAACGGACCACCGGCGAAGATCGACCGGCCGGCGAACGCGGGTGGGCCGGCGAGCACGGGACCGCCGAACAGCGAGGTCACGGCCGCGGCACGGTCGGCCCCGTCGACCAGGCCGCTGCCGTCGACGTCGGCGGCCGCGTCGGCGCTGCCGCTGGCCAGCGCCACCGCCGTCAGGTCGGCCGCCGACACCCGGCCGTCGCCGTTCGCGTCGGCGCCCGGGAAGGCCGACAGCAGCCCCTGCACGTAGTCGGCGACGCCGCACTCGCGCGCGCCGGGCGCGCCGTCGTCGTTCGACACGATGCGCGCCGTCAGGGCCTCGACGGCGCGGTACTCGCCGGCGCTCAGGAAGCCGTCGCGCGGCAGGCCGCCTGGCGCGGCGCCGGCGCGGCGCGCCCAGCCCGGCCAGAGCAGCAACGAGGATCCGGCCGCCGCTCCGTGCAGGAAGCGACGCCGCGAGAGCGGCCCGGGGAACATCGATTCACTCCGTACTCGACGCCGTGCGCGCGACGCAAGGATCTCGGTTGACGCTCGTCGGACCCTTCCGCTAGACGAACGATCGTTTCATCACCCCACGCACCCAGCAGGAGACGGCATGACCGACGAGGAGTTCGAAGCGAAGGTGAAGGCGCTCGCCTTCTGGAGCGGCAAGAACAGCATGACCATCGAGGACCTGGCGACGATCCAGCCGGGCCTCGCGCGCATCATGCCGGAGATCGGCGCCCGCACCTGGAAGCTGTTCTACGCCGCCAAGGCGCTGAACTGGCCGATGGCCAAGTTCCAGTACAAGGAGATCCGCGGCCTGATGGAGCTCGGCGCCTTCATGCGCCCGAAGCACGAGGAGGCGCTGAACCAGTATCTCGAGGAGAACTGGAAGCCGCTCGCCGACGCCATCGAGAAGAAAGACCTGCCCGCCTTCGAGACCGCCTTCGCCGCCGCCATCGACATGGCGAACGCCTACCACGAGCTCAAAGAGAAGCCGTACATCCGCTGGAAGGTACCCGAGACGCCGCCGCCCGACCTCGACCTCACCCCGCGCAGCGCCGAGAAGAAGTAGAAAGTCTCTCTTCACACGGAGGCACGGAGAAACGGAGATGGCAGGGACATCTCCGTGCCTCCGTGTGAAAGTCTTTTCTACCCCGAGCGATTGAGAAAGGCCGGGCGCAGGCGCTGCAGGCGGCCGCGCGGCGGCGCCTTGGCAGCATTGGCGGGGGCGTTCTCCCAGACGATCTGGCGGTAGTCGAGGCGCGGGTCGCCGAGGTGGTTGAACTTCACCACCTCGAAGTAGGGTGACAGGTCGAAGTCGCGCGGCGTGATCGCCGCCGTGCTGGGGTGGCGGAAGCGCGCCGCCGGCGGCGCGTGGTCGTAGCCGAGCCAGCGCCGCCAGGCCGGCCCGGGTGCCGGTCCGCTGTCGACCAGCACCACCTCCGGCAGGATCGGATAGCCGACGCGGGTGAAGGCGTCGGCGATCATGGTCGAGCAGATGACGGCGCGGCCCGAGCGCGAGGTGCCGAAGGTGAGGGCGGCGCGCCGCCAGCGGCGCGGTACCAGGCTGACCGGAAGGAAAAAGCGCGCCAGCTCCCAGATGTGGCGCACGCTGTAGCGGCGGCCGAGGTGGCCGACGACGTGCGCCAGGACGGCGCTGACGTCGTCGCGGTGCAGTTCCTGCGGCCGGCAGATGCGGATGTTGTAGCGCTCGTACTTGGCGAGCGGGCTGGCGACGACACCGGCGCCCGACTCGGCCTCGATCAGCAGGTGGTTGGCGTCATCACCGAAGCGGGCGCGCAACGCCGCGGCGCGCTGCGGGTCGCCCTTCAGCAGTTCGTCGCCGACGTAGAGGGCGCAGTGCGACCACGAGCTCTGCGTCAGGTAGCGGATGACCTGGCTGATGCGCTGGTTGCCCTCGACCAGCAGCACGTCGCCCTTGCGAAGCGTGCGCTTGAGCTTGTCGATATTGTTCGGCACGCGCTGCACGTAAGTCGCCAGCGGTTGGGTCAGCAGCCGCGTACACTCGGCAATCACCCAGTGCCGCAGCCTGCGGAGGGGGTTCCGGCGCGCCATCGCACTTGCCATGGTAGGGCGCAGTTTCGTCTTTGTCTGCAACGAAATGCGTTCCCCACCCGATCCCGCCGCCGTGCGTCGCTTCCAGCGCCGTCTGCTCGCCTGGTACCGCGCCAGCGGCCGCAAGCTGCCGTGGCGGCGGACGCGCGACCCCTACCGGATCCTGGTCTCCGAGGTGATGCTGCAGCAGACCCAGGTGGAGCGGGTGAAGGGTTTCTACCGCCGCTTCGTGCGCCGGTACCCGAGCTTCGACCACCTCGCCGCCGCCGACGAGCCGCAGGTGCGCGAGGCCTGGGAGGGGCTCGGCTACTACGCCCGCGCCCGCAACCTGCAGCGCACCGCCCGCATCGTCGTGCAGGAGCACGGCGGCCGCCTGCCCGACGATCCGCAGACGATCCGGCAGCTGCCCGGAATCGGTCGCTATACGGCCGGGGCGGTGCTGAGCATCGCCTTCGGCCAGGACGAGCCGATCGTCGACACCAACGCGGCCCGCGTCCTGCGCCGCTGGTTCGGCGTCCGCCCGCGCCGCGGTCCGGCCGCCCTGCAACGCCGCCTGTGGGACCTGGCCGCGCATGTCACGCCGGCCGGCGCGGCGGGCGACTTCAACCAGGCGATCATGGACCTCGGTGCCACCATCTGCCAGGCGCGCCGCGCCGACTGCCCGCGCTGCCCGGTGCGGGTTGGCTGCGCCCATCGCGCCTCGCTTGCCAAGTGACGGCGGCCGAGTCCCTGCGGCGCCTGCGGGCCTTGTCCGCGTCCGGCGTTACGTCGGTAGCCGCGGCTCGCCATGTGCAGCGCTGTGCGATCATCCTTGACGATTCGCTGCAGGTCCGCCTATGCGCGGAGTAGGACGGACTGCAATGCCGAACGAGGTACGACGACGAGTTCTGGCGCCCCTCCTGCTCCTGGCGGGCCTGGTCGCAATGCCCGCTTCGGCCGCGGCCCAGGCCTGCGTCGGCGACTGCAACGACAACCGCGCCGTGTCGATCGACGAGCTGGTGCGCAGCGTCAACATCGCGCTCGGCAGCGCGCCGCTCACCCAGTGCGCGATCAGCGACGCCAACGGCGACGGCGCCGTGGCGATCAACGAACTGATCACCGCGGTCAACAACGCCCTGTTCGGCTGCCCGGCGCGGCCGACACCGACCTTCACGCCGGTGAACGACAATCAGGCGCCGCAGGTGCAGGCCGGCGCCGACGTGCTGATCACCATCGACGACCAGGCGTCGTTGACGGGCAGCATCAGTGACGACGGCAAGCCCAACCCGCCGGCGGCGCTGACCGTGCGCTGGGAGCTGGTCGAGGGACCGGGGCAGGTGGTGTTCGGCGCGGCGAGCGCCGCGGCGACCACGGTGACCTTCTCCGCCGTCGGCTCCTACCGGCTGCGTCTGACCGCCGACGACGGCGAGCGCGCGAGCAGCGACGAGGTGACGGTGCACGTCGACCTCTCGGCGGTGAACCAGGCGCCGACACTCGACCCGGTCGCCGACCAGACGCTCGCCGCCGGCAGCGCGCTGCGCCTCGGCCTGGTCGGCCGCGATCCGAATCCGTTCGATGGGCTGACGTATGCGCTGGTGTCCGGCCCGCCCGGGGCGACGGTCGACGCACAGGGCGTCTTCGGCTTCGCGCCGTTGGTGAACCAACTCGGCGCGCACCCGGTGACGGTGCAGGTCGCCGACCCGAGCGGCCTGAGCGCGCAGGCGTCGTTCGACGTCGTGGTTGTCACCGGCAACCGCCCGCCGGCGTTCGGCGGACTGCCCGACGCCACCATTCCGAGCGGCGTGCCGTTCGCGCGTCAACTGACGGCCAGCGATCCCGACGGCGACGCGCTCAGCTTCGCGTTGCTCTCCGCTCCCGAGGGCCTGACGCTGGCCGGCGCGCAGCTCACCTGGACGCCGGGTGCCGGCCAGGTGGGGACGCACCTGATCGACGTCGAGGTGCGCGACCCGAGCGGCGCCGCGACGGCGGGCGAGTTCCGCCTGCTGGTGCCGGGTCCGACCGCGCCGAGGGCGCAGAACGATCGCTACGAGGTGATCCTCGGGCGGACGCTCACCGTGCCGGCCGCCGGCGTGCTGGCCAACGACGCCAGCGTCGACGGCAGTCCGCTCAGCGCGCAGCAACTCACACAGCCCGACAAGGGCAGTGTCACCGCCTTCGGCACCCACGGCGGCTTCACCTACGTGGCGCCGCCCGCGCTGCCGCCGCCGCCGCCACTCGACGCCACCGTCAAGTACCAACTGCACTACGGCAATTCAGTGATCCTCGGGAACTACCCGCCGTTGGTGGCCGACATGGACGGCGACGGCAAGGCGGAGATCATCTTCTGGCGCGGCGACACCATGACCGTCGTGCACGGCGACAGCGGCGAGGAGCTCTTCTCCACCGGCGGGCTGCCGGAGCCCTACCAGAGCTGCGCGATGTACGGCCGCGGCGAGGACACCTTCGCGGCCGCCGATATCGACGACGACGGCGTGGTCGAGATCGTCATGAGCGCGCAGTGCGCCGCCGACAACTTCAACTACATCTACGTCGCCGGCAACGCGACGCGCCTCGTCGCCCTCGCCTACGACGCGTCGGCGCCGTCGAAGTTCGTCGTGAAGTGGCTGTCGGAACCGCTGGCGCCGCAGGTTCCGGCCACGCCCGAGCAGGGCGGTGACGGCCACCTCTACGTGCCCTTCGGCGGTCAGGCCGCCTACACCGCCGTGACCATCGCCCGCCTGCGGCCGACCGAGGCGCCGACCGTGCTGCTCGGCAAGAGCTACAGCAGCCACGGCGGGCCGCAGAGCTCTTGCGGGCGGACCGTGCCTGGCAAGGAGGATCCGCACTGCCGCATCGTCTTCGCCCTCGACGGCACGAGCGGCGCGATGCGGACGCCGTTTTACGCGACGCCGGACGACCCCGGCAGCGTCGGGCCCTACGGCGACGGCTCGTTGAGCGCGCCGTCCGCCGTCAGCGTCGCCGACGTCGATGCCGACGGCGAGCTCGACCTCCTGTACCAGGGCACGCTGTGGAACCTCGACGGCACGGTCAAGCGCCAGTTCGACGGCACTGCCGACACCGCAACGGGTACCGCCGACTCGCTGCTGGTCGATCTCGACGGCGACACCGAGATGGAGATCGTCGCCTTCGACAACGCCAACTATCGCCGCACCCACATCCTGCGCGCCTGGAAGGCCGACGGCCGGCTGCTGTGGAAGCTGACCTTCACGGGCGACACCGTGGTCACCCGCCTCGGCGCCGCCGACATCGATCGCAGCGGGCGGCCGACCATCCTGTTCGCCATTCGCACGACGCTGTACGCCGTCGACCACCGGGGACAGTTCAAGTGGGTGCGCCAGTTGCCGCACGACAGCGCCGGATTTCACTCGCTCGTCAGCACCGCCGGCGTCGGCTTCCCGGTCTACGACCTCAACGGCGACGGCATCGTCGAGATCGTCGTCCAGTTCGACAAGAGCACGATTCTCTTCCTGCGCGGCGACACCGGCGAGACGCAGACATCGTGGGCCTACCCCGGCGGCGAGAACCGGGGGTCGCAGAGCAAGCAACAGCCGGTCATCGCCGACCTCGACGGCACCGGCGAGGCGAGCCTCATCTGGTACCACGACGTCAATCTGAACAATCAGTCGTTCCTGCAGGTGCTGAAGGGCGCCAGCGCTCCCTGGCGCGCCGCGCCCTCGCATCTGAACCAGCGCGCCTTCTGGGGCACGAACTTCAACCCCGACGGCAGCGTGCCGGCGACCTATCCGCGCCACACCGCCGACCCGCGCACCAACGTCTATCTGCAACCACCGCCGGTGCCGTACACGCTCGAGCCGCGCCTGCGCACCCAGGCGCGATTCACCTACGCCGCCCAGGACGGCCCGCTGGCCTCGGCGCCGGCGACGGTGACCATTGACATCCTGCCCGAGAACCGGCCGCCGGTGGTGACCGCGCTGCCGCCGGAGGCGCTCGCGATCGTCAATTTCTGGGAACAGCCGTTCACGTTCCAACTCGCTGGCGTCGACCCCGACCCGGGCGACGTCATCACCTTCGGGCCGGCGGAAGAGCAGCACTGCGGCTTCGACGGCCGCGCGACGATCTCGCCGGAGGGGCTGTTCACCCTGCGCGGCCGGCCCTTTGACGAAACCCAGTGTATCTTCCGGGTGACGCTCGCGGACGGACACGGCGGCGAAGCCACGGCCCCCATCGTCATGTTCTTTACCCGGGAGAAACGGCGCGTGCCGAACCTCGTCGGTGCGGACCGCAGCACGGCGCTGAACGCCGTCCTGAGCCGCGAGCTCACCCTCGCGCCGCAGATCGATCTGCCGTCGCTCGCTCCGGCCGGCGAGGTGCTGGCGCAGCATCCGCCCGCCGAGAGCGAGGTGTTGCGCAACTCGCGCGTACAGCTCACCGTCTCGCTCGGCCCCGGCCCGCTCGACCTCGACGGCGACGGCGACGGCTTCACCCCCAACCAGGGCGACTGCGACGACGCCGACCCGGACTTCAACCCCGGCCTGCCCGAGATCGCGGACAACGGCGTCGACGAAAACTGCGACGGCTCCGAGCGCATCGTGCGCGAGGTGGTCGTCGAGCCCGCCAGCGCGCTGCGCGTCACCGGCGAAGTGGTGAATTTCACCGCCACCGCCGTCTACCTCGACGGCACCAGCGCCGACGTCACTGCGACGGCCAACTGGGCGTCTGCCGCGCCTACAATCGCTGCCATTAGTGCCGCAGGCCGTGGCCGTGCCGTCGACATCGGCAGCGCCGCGCTCCGCGCCACCTTCGGCGGCGCCGTCGGCCATGCGCGCTTCGACGTCGCCGACCGCGCCGCCGGCGATCAGGACGAGCCGACCGCGATCATCGCCACGCCGGCCGACGGCGGTACGATCACCGGCCTCACGCAGGTCACCGGCACGGCGGTCGACGCGAACTTCCTGCGTTACCAACTGGCGGTGGCGCCCGCCGGCGAGGCCTCGTTCACCGTCGTCGGCGAGGGCCCCACCGCCGTCACCGACGGCGTGCTCGGCAGCGTCGACCCGACTCTGCTGGTCAACGGGCAGTATCGCCTGCGCCTGACGGTGGTGGACGCCAACGAGAACGCAGCGACGACCGAGGTCTCGGTACTGGTCGACGGCTTCCAGAAGGTCGGCAACTTCACAGTCACGTACTCGGATCTGTCGATTCCACTCTCCGGCCTGCCGATCCAGGTGCAGCGCACCTATGACAGCCGCGACAAGCGCAGCGGCGCGTTCGGCGTCGGCTGGACGCTGACGGTCAACACGCTGCAGATCTCTCCCAGCCGCGTCCTTGGCAGCGGCTGGGAGGTCGTCCGACCCGGCCTCGCCTTCGCATTGGTGCCGGTCGGCGACCATCGGGTCAGCCTCGCGCTGCCGAGCGGGCGGGTCGAGAGCTTCGATCTGCAGCTCGCGCCCACGGTGTCGCCGCTCGTCCCGCTCAGCGCCGTGCGTGCCAGCTACGTCGCGCGGCCGGGCAGCGTGGGCGCGCTGGAGAGCCTCGACAACAACGACCTACGCATCGTCGATCCCCAGCCGGGTCCGGTGACGCTCCTCGACGACGTGACCCTGAACGACTACCACCCGAATCGGTTCCGCTACACGGCGCCCGACGGCACGCAGTACGTCCTCAGCCGCAGCGCCGGCGTCGAGAGCGTGCGCGATGCCAACGCCAACCAGCTCACCATCGGACCGGGAGGCATCACGCACTCCAACGGGACGGGGGTGTCGTTCTCGCGTGATGGGCAGGGCCGCATCACCGCCATTACCGACCCCAAGGGGCACTCGCAGGCCTACGCGTACTCGCCGGCCGGCGACCTCGTGGCGCACACCGACGCGGCGGGCAGCACGACGCGCTACCTCTACGACCGTGCCCACGGCCTGCTGCGCATCGAGGATCCCCTCGGCCGCTCCGCCGCGCGGGCCGAGTACGACGACGAGGGCCGGCTGGTCAGTCTCAGCGACGGTGCGGGTCAGCCGATCACCTTCGAGCATGACGTGGAACACCGACGGGAACTCGTGCGGGACGCCCTCGGCCGGGCGCGGGTGCTGGACTTCGACGCCCGCGGCAACGTCCTGGCGGTGACCGATCCGCTCGGCGCCCGAAGCACGTTCAGCTTCGATGCGCGCGGCAACCAGCTCACCGAGACCGATCCGCTCGGCGCGACCACGTCGTACACCTACGACGCACACGACAACGTCGCCTCGATTACCGACGCGCTCGGCCACGCGACGACGCGCAGCTACGACGCCGGCGGGCGCCTGCTGAGCGCCACCGATCCGCGCGGCCACAAGACGACGCTCACGTACGACGCCCAGGGCAACCTGGCCTCGTCCACCGACCCGCTCGGCAACACCATCGCGGTCGGGTACGACGCCGCCGGCAATCCGCGCACGTGGACCGACGCCGCCGGCCATATCTACGAGAACGAGTTCGACGCTGCCGGCCGTCGCACCCGTATGATCGACGCGCTGGGGCTCACCACGACGCTCGCCTATGACGCGAACGGCAATCTGACCGGGCAGGGTGACGGCGGTGGCGGCGCGAGCTGGGCGCTGAACTACGACGCCGCCAATCGGATCGTCGGCGCCGCTGTCGGGGGCTATCAGCGGGCGTTGACCTACGACGCGGCCGGCGCCGTGACGCAGGCGACCAATGCCGCTGGCGGCGCGGTGCCGTTCCACTTCGATCTGGCCGGCCGCCTGACCGGGATCGAGCGGCCCGCGGGCGGCTCGGCGTTGGCGCGCGCCTACGACGCGGTCGGCAATGTGGTGGCGGATACCGACGCCGCCGGCAACGTCACGCGTTACACGTACGATGTCGCCGATCGCCTCGTCGGCACGACGTTCCCGGATGGATCCATGGAGCGGCGATCCTACGATGCCGGCGGCCGACTGCTCGAGCTGCAGGATGCGCTCGGCCGCGTCACGCGCTATCGCTACGACGCCCTCGGCCAGGTGTCGGCGATCACGGACGCTCTGGGCGGGGAGACGACCTTCCAGTACGACCCGAGCGGCAACGTGAGCGTGGAGACCGATGCCGCCGGCCGCACCACCACCTACCGCTACGATGCGCTCAACCGGGTGGTCGAGACCACATTCGCCGACGGCGCGACGCTCATCCGTTCCCTCGACGAGACGGGGCGGCTGGTGGAAACCCGCGACGCCGCTGGCGCGCCGACGCGCTTCGCGTACGACGCTCTCGGTCGCCTCAGCGCGGTGACCGACGCGCTCGGGCAGGTGACGCGCACCGAGTACGACGGAATGGGCCCGCGCCGCGCGGTGGTGGATGCCAACGGTCACACGACGCGCTTCGAGTACGACGGCTCGGCGCGTCCGACGCGCAGCGTCTACCCGCTCGGCGACAGCGAGCGCGCCACGTATGACGCCACCGGCCGCGTGCTCAGCCGGACCAACGGCACGGGTGAATCGGTCGGATATGAGTATGACGATCAGGGACGCCTGACGCGAATCGTCGAACCCGGCGGCGCCGCCGACGCGTACGAGTACACCATCGACGGCCTGGTCAGCCGGATCACCAACGCCGATGGCGTGACGCGCTTCGACTACGATCCGCGCACGCGCCGCCTGCTGCGCATCACCGATCCGGACGCGAGCCACGTGCGCTACGCTTACGACGCGAAGGGCAACCGCACGCTGATGGCCTACGCCGCGGCGGGCGGATCCGAGTCCATCACGCGCTTCGCCCACGATGCTCTCGATCGCTTGATCGAGATCACCGACCCGAGCGGCGGCATCACGCGGCAGGCATACGATGCCGTCGGCAACCTGACCTCGATCGTCCGGCCGAACGGTACCAGGAGCGAGTTCGCCTACGATCCCCGCCATCGGGTCGCCGCGGTGGTGCATCGCAGCGGCGGGACGGTGCTCGCCAGCGAGATCTACACGCGGGACCTTCTGGGCAACACGACGCGTGTGGAGCGAGCCGACGGGTCGCGCCTGGAGTACGCCTACGACGCCCTGAGCCGGCTGACGGCCGAGCGCCATCTGGACGCCGGTGGCAGCGTCCTGTCGACGGCGGCCTTCGCCTACGACGCGGTCGGCAACCTGATCCGCCGCGGCGATCCCGCCGCGCCGACGCTTCTGGTATACAACGCCAACGACCAGCTCGTGTCCGCGGGGGGCATCGCCTACGCCTACGACGCAGCCGGGCGGCGCATCGAAGAGCGGCCCACGTCGCCAGCCGGTGCTGCGGTGCGGTACGCCTGGGACGCACGCGACCGGTTGCGCAGCTTCACGGCAGCGGACGGAACGACGACCGCCTATCGTTACGACTTCGCCGGCATGCGGCAGGCGAAGGTGTCCGGCGCCGGCACGACGCGCCTGCTGGCCGATCGCTACAACGCGACCACCCACACGCAGATCGTCGACGAGCGCTCGCCCGCCGAGCCGCGGCGCAGTTTCGTGTTCGGCGCACAGCTGCTGGCCGAAACCGAGGCCGGGGTGACGAGCGCACGTCACGCCGACGGGATCGGGTCGACCCGGCTGCTGACCTCCGCCGCCGCCGGCGTCACCGGGACCTTCGACTACGACGCCTACGGCGCCCTCGTCGCGCACAGCGGCGCTGCGACGCCGCGACACCTGTTCGCCGGGGAGTACTTCGACCCGGAGTCCGAGCGCTACTACCTACGCGCCCGCTACTACGATCCGCTCTCGGGGGCTTTCCTGTCGCGCGACCCGGCGCGCGGGGACGTGCGCAACCCGCTGTCCCTGAATCGCTACGTGTATGCCCTGGGCAATCCGGTCAACCGTGTCGATCCGAGCGGGCAGGAGCCGACGCTGGCGGGGTTGCTGGTCTCGGCCACGACCAACATCACCGCGCGCGGCCAGCAGGTCGTGCGCGTGATCCGCGGCAAGGAGAAGGCCGAGGAGATCGTCGGCGAAACGATGCGGCGCGTCGGCGGCGTCCTGGCGGTCTTCACGCTGGTCGAGACCGCGACCGATCGGCGTCGCGTCGTGCACTGGTTCGGCGGCACCATCGTCGAGGCGGTGGCCGAGAATGTTCCGGTGGTCGGCGCCGCGGCCGCCAACGCCATCGCCCTCGGCGCCGGCGTCAACCTCTCGAAGATCGCCTTCGACATGCTGGGTAGCCGCGTCGTCGATTTCGATGTCTCCTACGGCGGGCTGACAGGCCCCGTCGCCGCCGGGCCGCGCGGCGTCGGCGTGGGCAGCGCCTGCGGTGGCGGCGAATATGCCGCCGTCAATCATTACAAGTCGCAGCAGCAGCGCGCGCTCCGTCCGCGCGAGAATCCCACCGTCGTCGACCTGTGCGGGCGCTTCTTCACCTCGCCGCCGGTGCCGTTGCCCGCCGAGGGCATGGAGGGACGGCCGTCGATGGCGGGCATCATGGTGCACGAGTTCGCGCACATCTCGGTCAACGCCGTCGACAACGAGTACCTGTGCAACGACGAGGGCGGGTTCGGGAAGCCGGGCGTGCGCACGCAGGTGCCGGGGCTGACCTTCCGCAACGCCGACAACTATCGCTGCTGGGTGCGCGACTCGGCGATCGGCTATGGCAACGGCATCCTGAAGCGCCGACTGGGGCAGTAAGGCGGGACGTAGCTTCCGAGTCGACCGGCTGAACCTGTACTCTCCGTTTCTCCGCGCCTCCGTGTGAAACGGTTTGTCAGTTCAAGGCTACCTCGATGGCGTCCGTGGCTCGCCGACGAAGACGAGGTACGTCCACGGCCCGCCCTGGGGATCGCGGCGGACCGTCTCGACGCGCGCCCCTGGGAAGCGGGCGACCAGGGCGTCGCGCGAGGCCGGTGCAAAGCCGCTGACGATGAACAGATCGGCGCCGGTGAGCTGGACGTCCCGGATGTAGGCCGCGTCGGTGTCCTTGTCGTTGCGGTCGACCGGCACGTCGGCGAGGATCAGCTCCTGACTGTCCCACGGCCCGTAGCGGAACGACCAGCTGACGAGATGTACCGTGTAGCGATTGGCGTACTCACGCGCCAGCCACGCGGCCTCCGAGTGATCGGTGCCGTAGCGCAGCGACCCGGAATAGTACCCGAAGTACGTCTGCAGGTTGGCGAGCGCGCAGAGCGCGACGAGCGCGGCGATGGAGACGTTACGCAGCCAGCGCAGCGGCCAGGCGCGACCTCGCCAGAGCACCGTGGCGCACTGCACGATGGCGATGGCCGGGAACACCATGCCCAGCGGCAGCGCGCCGGTGACGCGGTTGTGACAGGTCGCGTTCTGAAACCCGAGGCCGAGAATCAGGAACCCGGCAGTGACCACGAACGCGTTGGCGGGCACGAAGCTGCGCCATCGCGCCAGGGCCAGGGCCGCGCCGGCGAGCAGGAGGGCGGCCGAATATCGATCCGCCAGGGGTCGATCGATGTTGTACTGCTCGCACATGTCGCGCCCGACGTGGAATGCCGCCAGCGCCTTACCCGCCTGCCGCGCAACGACGACGGCCGCCGAGTCGGTGTCGTAGTTCGCCCGCAGCGCCTGCATGTGCTGCGGCGCGAAGATGCTGACCTCTTTGTTGCGCACGAACATGATGTCGCGCGCCTGCCAGACGGCGACCGCGAAGATCCCCGCCGCGCACATCGCGCTGACCGCAAAGATCGCCTGCGGCGCGGCGATGGCGCGCCAGCGCCGCGGCTGCAGCAGGCCGAGTAGCAGCATGGACGCCACCAGCAGGGGCAGGGTGGCGAACGAGGCATGGTAGGTCTGCATGCCGAGTACCCCGCTGACCGCGAGCAGCACGGCGGTCAGATAGGTCGGCGCCGTCCACAGACGGCTGAACAGCGCGAACAGCAGCGAGACGAGGAATGCGCTGTGCATGTACGTCGACGCGATGCGCGAAAAGTGGATGTGGCAGTGGTTCGCCGCCAGCAACATCGCGGTCGCGACCGCCAGGGGCGTCGTCGCGACCCGCCACAGTCCGTCGAAGACCAGCCAGACGGACAGGATGCCGAGGATCACGTCGGGCAGGCGAGCCCAGACGAGGTTGAGCGAGCCGATCCAGGCGCCGATGCCAGCCGGGATGAACGCCAGCGGCATGTTGGTGAAATCGCCGTTGCCCGGCTGCACGGTGAACCAGTCGAGGCCGTTGCGCAGGTACGCCAGACCGGCGCGTGACATCACCATCTCGTCGTGGTGGACGAAGCGCGGCACCGTGTCCAAGTGCCATGCGCGCAAGGCCGTGGCGCCGCCCACGATCACCAGCGTCCAGAGGTGTACGGATCGGGGCGTCGGCAGGCTCGGCAGGGACCGCGACGCACCCCACGCCCCGATGAGCAGCCACAGCGTGCCGGCGAGCCACGTCCAGGTCGCTATGTGCGGCTCGATGCCGGCGGCTTTGCCCGCCGCCGCTGCGAGCATGAGCAGCCAGCCGGGAAGGAAGCTGGTCGCCAACCGCGGCCACGAGGGCCAGCCGAGGCGCGGCAGCTCGGCGGGCTCGGAGCGGGACCAGAACGGCGGCGCCGTGGCGACGATCGCCGCGGACAGCAGCATCGCGGCGAGCCACCGGTCGTTGGCGAACCCGGCGCTGGCCCACTGGTAAGCGCTCGCCAGACAGATCAGCGCTGCCAGTCGCCGGCCGACGTCGACTGTCCAGGCACTTCGACGGTCCGGCACGGGCATGCTCGTTCTTGCAGGCGTCGCGAGTGTCGCGAGAGTAAGTCCCCGCTACTCGATATCCTCGCGCCTGAGGATTTCGACGAACTTCTCCGCCGCCGGCGACAGATGGCGGCCGCGCTTCTGGATGATGCCGAGCGGGCGCATGACCGTTTCGTCGGCCAGGCGCACGACCTTGATGAGTCCGTGCTCAACCTCGTGCAGCACTGCCGGGAGCGGCACGATGGCACAGCCCTGGCCGATCTCGACGGCGCGCTTGATGGTCTCGATGTTGTCGTACTCCGCCGCGTAGTGGACGGTGACGTGCTGGTTGCGCAGCATCTGGTCGGTCGCCTTGCGCGTCGCGATGTCGCGCTCGAAGCCGATCATCGTCTCGCCGTCGAGCTTCGAGACGGGGATCTTCTTGGCGTTGGCGAGCGCGTGGTCGGGCGGGCAGGCGAGGACGAGGAGATCTTCGCGGAACGGTAGGATGACGATCTGCGGGTGTTTCTGCGGGTAGGCGACGATGCCGAGGTCGATGTGCTGGGCGATGACGTTCTCGTAGATCTTGTTCGGCCGCGCGTACTCGACGTGCACGTTCACCTCGGGGAAGGCGCGCAGGTACTCCTTCAGATAAGGCGGCAGCTCGTGCAGGCCGACGCTGTAGACGATGGCCAGGCGCAGGTGCCCGCCGACCACCGCACAGCTGTGCTGCAGCTCGGACTCGACGTCCTGGAAGCGATCGATGATCTCGCGACTGGTGCGGTAGAGGATGGCGCCCTGCGGCGTCGGCTTGGCGCCGCCGCGGCTGCGCTCCAGCAGCTTGCAGCGGTACTTGGCCTCGAGGGCGCGCAGTTGCTGGCTGACCGCCGACTGCGTGATGAAGTTCTGCGAGGCGGCGACGGAAAAGCTGCCCGTTTCGACGACGTCGCAGAACACCTTGAGCGTTTCGATATGCATAACGTCGGCTAATCCTAGGTGGCGAGAATCCAGAGTCAAGCCGACCATGCGCGGATGAGAACCACTCATAGGTCGGCGCGGCCGTTGCCGCCCGACCGTGCCGCCATCTAGACTCCGCGGCGTGTTGCGCGTGCTCTTGGTGGGTTTCGGCGGTGCGATCGGATCGATGGCTCGCTACGGCATCGCCGGCGTTCTGCTGCCCTGGACGCAGACGGGATTCCCGTGGGGCACGTTGGCGGTGAATGTCAGCGGCAGCCTGATGGTTGGCATCGTCATCGCGGCCGCGGTCGATCGCCAGTGGCTCTCGCCCGACCTGCGGCTGGTCCTCGGCGTCGGCTTCTGCGGCGGCTTCACGACCATGTCGAGTTTCAGCTTCGAGACACTGGCGCTGGTCGAGCAGGGGGCGGTCGGATTAGCGTGCGGCTACGTCGCGGCGACCCTGGTGGTGTGCCTGGCGGCGACCTGGGCCGGCATCGCATTGATTCGGCTCATGTGACGGAGGGAGGGCTGCATGAAGGCTGCTCAACTGCACCACGCGTCGATCCGCGTCGCCGACGTGGCCCGCTCGCAGGCGTTCTACGAGGGGCTGCTCGGCCTGCAGGTGCTCGATCGTCCCGACGTCGGCGTGCCGGGGCGCTGGTACGGCATCGGGGCTGGGCAGTTGCACCTGATCCAGTCGCCCGGGATGGGCAGCGGCATCGACCCGTCCGGCCGCACTTCGCGCTCGAGGTGGCCGATCTCGATGCCGTGCGCCGCGAGCTGGCCGCGGCGGAGGTGGAGACGCTCGATCCAGGCGGCAATCAGCTCTGGATCCGCGACCCGGATGGGAACACCGTCGAGCTGATCCAGCCGCCGGCTTCGTCGTCGCCCGTTGCGCCGTCTTCGTAGGGGGGCTGGAGACCGGCCCGACGAACAGCGCGACGGCCACGCCCCCTCAGCGCGTCCCCGCGCCGATGGCGCGGGCGAACTTCTCCAGATCCCAGAGCAGCAGCGCGCCGGTGAGGGCGACCGGGCCGTGGCTGCCGAGCTGCACGTAGACGCCGGTGGCGGGCGGATTGCGCTGACCGATGAAGATGACCAGGGGCGGTGCGTCGCGGCGCTGCAACTCGATCGAGCCCTGCGGCGGATCGAGGCCGTGGTCGCGCAGCGACGCGGTGTCGGCGGCGATCGGCATGATCTGGGCGAGGTTGGCGACATCGCGCAGGAAGTCCTCGATGTCGCCCGGGCGGGGGCTGCCGGTCCAGCCGCTGGCGGCGCGCTCGGCGCGCCAGGTGGTGGCGCCGCGCTGCACGGTGATGGCGGTGACGGCGCCGGGGTCGAAGGCGACCAGCGGCGTCACCTGCTCCTGCGGCGCCGCCTGGCGCGGCAGCTCGAAGATCGCCTGCCACGAGCGATCGGCGCGGCCGGCGTTGACGTCGCGGTAGAGCAACGCCGCGGCGGCGAGCAGCGCGCCGCCGAGCGCCAGCGTGCCGCGCCAGCCCATGCTCAGCGCCCGCCGCGCTGACGCAGGCGGCGCAACCCGACGGCGAGCCCGACCAGCAGCATGGTGAGCGGTGCGACGACGACCGAGGCCCAGAAGACCGTCCGGCTCTGCGCCGCGGTCAGCGACATCGACCCCAGCGTACCGGCGCTCGGTTGGCTCTTGCGCCGCACCGCGATCAGCGCCGGATCCTCGGCGAGGGCGGCGACGGCGCTGAGGATGAGGTCGCGGTTGCCGAGCAGATCGAGGTGAAAGTTGGTGGCGAAGTCGGAGTCGCCGAAGACCATCAACTGCCCCGGTAGCGCCTCCGGCGCGGGCGGCGGGAAGGTGGCGAGCACCCCCACCGACAGCGGTCCGGGGGTGTCCTCCTGCGGGCGGAACTGCGGCTCGTCGTCGGGCGGCGTCGTCGCGCCGACCAGCGCCCAGCTCTCGGGGCTGGTGCCGGCGATCGAGATCACCTGCATGCCGGGCGGCTTCTCCTCCAGGGCGCCGACGGGGCGGGCCACGGACAGCACCGCCGGTGCGGTGAGGTTGTTGCGGAACGTCTCGCTGCGGAAGCGCACCACCTGCGGCATGAAGCTGTCGGCGCCGACAAAGCGGTTCTGCTCGTCGACGACCAGCTCGGTGCGCGCGTCGACGCCGGCCTCGCGCAACAGCGCCAGCACCGACGGCGGCGCGTCGGGATCGACGAGCAGCAGCCCCTTGCCGCCGGCGCGCAGGAAGCGCAGCAGGGCGTCGGCTTCGCCGGGCAGCAGCTCCTTCGACGGGCCGGCGAG
This sequence comes from bacterium, assembly GCA_031401035.1. Lineage (GTDB taxonomy): Bacteria > Desulfobacterota > Binatia > HRBIN30 > CADEER01 > JANNRA01. The sequence continues at coordinate 36,394 of JANNRA010000185.1, forward strand.
CACCATGATGGTGCATTCGGCGGGTACGCCGTCGCGCGGCAGCGTCGTCAGGGCCTGGGTCGTGAAACGCTCGCGCTCCAGCGCGCTGCGCAGCTTGCTGTAGCCGGCGCGTTCATCGTCGTCGTTGGGGCTGCGCTCGCCGTGGCCGATGAGGAAGCAGATGCCGCGCGGCCGGGTACGCGAGAGGCTGATCAGCGCGGCGGTGATCTCCGCCTCGTCGATGGCGCGCAGGCGCACCAGCTCGTCGCCGACCTCGAGCACACCGCTGTTGTAGCTGGTGACGTTGTACTTGCCGGCCAGCGCCGGCGAGCGGTCGAGGTCGAACATGCGGTAGGTCAGGTCGGGCGCGGCGGCGTGGAACTGCTCGAGGAGATCCGCCATGTCGCGGCGCGCGTCGCCGCCCTGGCCGTTGTAGAAGACAGTCAGGCGGGCCGGGCGCTCGAAGCTCTCGGCGACCTGCCGGGCGCTGCCGGAGAGGGCGAAGCTCTCGGTCGGTGTGAGGTCGAAGCGCTGGTTGTGACGCGTCGCCAGCAGCTGCAGCACGACGAGCAGCGTCGCCGCCAGCAGGACCTGCAGGGCGAGCTGCAGCCAGCCGCGCAGCGCCGGCGGGATGACCGGGCGGTCGGCCATGTCAGCGCACTCCCCGCCAGCTCCGCGTCGCCAGCGACTGCCAGGTGAGGAAGAGGAAGAAGGCGACGAAGAGGACGAAAAAGACGACGTCCTGGGTGTCGATGACGCCGCGCGAGAAGTGGAAGAAGCGGTCGAACAACGAGATGCCGAGCAGCCAGCGCATGAGCTCGTAGGAGGCCACCTCCTCGTTCCAGGTGAGGAACCAGAAGAGGACGATGATGCCGTAGGTGACCATGGCGCTGACCACCTGGTTCTCCGTCAGGGAGGAGACGAACAGGCCGCAGGCGATGAAGGCCGAGCCGAGCAGCAGCATGCCGAGATAGCCGGCGAGCACCGGCGGCACGTCGAACGGCTGGAAGTGATGGAAGACCAGCGGCCCGATCGCCGTCGGCAGCAGCATGGCGACGAAGAACAGCCAGGCGGCGAGGAACTTGCCGAGCACGATCTCGCCGTCGCGCACCGGATAGGTCCACAGCAGCTCCAGGGTGCCGAGCTTCCGCTCCTCGGCGAACAACCGCATGGTCACCAACGGCAGGATCAGCATCGCCACCAGGCGCATGTCGAGGAAGACGAACTGCCACAACCCGGTGGCAATCGTGAAGCCGCCGAAAAGGACAAAGAAGATCAGGTCGCTGTAAAAAAAGTACCCGCTCAGGACCAGGAACACGGCGAGCAGGACGTAGGCGACGATGGAGCCGAAGTAGGCGTGCAGCTCACGCCGACAGATGACCAGCAGTTTCATGTCTCGTGCTCGCGGTAGGGGCAGGGAGGTCGTTGGCGACCAGAGTGAGGAAGATGTCTTCGAGGGTGAGGGTGTTGGGGCGCAATTCGCGCAGGCCCCAGCCGTGCCGGGCGACGGCGGCGGCGAGGGCCGCCCGCAGGTCGCGCTCGGCGTCGGTACTGACGATCAGGCGGGTGCCGCCGTCGGCGGCCGGTGCCTGCACTTCGATGGCGAGCACGCCCGACTCGGCGCGCAGCGCGGCGGCGACGGCCTCCGCCGGGCCGACGACCTCGACGACGATCTGGGCGCCGCGGCGGACGCGGCGGGTCAGGTTGGCGGGCGTGTCGAGGGCGAGGACGCGGCCACGATGGATGATGATGACGCGGTCGCACGTCGCCTCCACCTCGGACAGGATGTGGGTCGACAGGATCACCGTGCGTTCGGCGCGCAGACCGCGGATCAGGGCGCGCATATCGGCGACCTGCTCCGGGTCGAGGCCGGAGGTGGGCTCGTCGAGGATCAGCACGCGCGGGGCACCGACCAGCGCCTGGGCGATGCCGACGCGCTGCCGGAAGCCCTTCGAGAGCGTGCCGATGAGCCGACCCGCCACCGCTTCGAGGCTGCAACTCGCCATCGCCGCCGCCGCGTCGCGGCGCGCCGCGGCGCGCCGAAGGCCCTTCATTTCGCCGACGTAGGTGAGGTAGTGCGCGACGGTCATCTCGACGTAGAGCGATGCCCGTTCGGGAAAATAACCGACCAGGGCGCGGGCGCGCAGGGCGTCGGCAACCATGTCGTGGCCGTCGATCCGCACCCGCCCGTGGCTGGGCGGAAAGACGCCGGCGAGGATGCGCATGGTGGTACTCTTGCCGGCGCCGTTGGGGCCGAGGAAGCCGACGATCTCGCCACGCGCCACCTCGAAGGAGACGTCCTCGATGGCGGTGAAGGCGCCGAAGTGCTTGGTGAGGTGCTCGGCCGAGATCATCGAAGCAGTACCCTATGCGAGGCGTGCGGAGGGCTCAAACCGGCGCGCCGTGGGCTATCGCCACGCGCCGTCCTCGCCTAGGATGCCGTGCATGGCACACTCGGGATGGACGCGCGTCGCGGTGCTCGGCCTGATCGCCGCCCTGTCCGGCTGCGCGACGGTGCCGTACACCAAGCGCAGCCAGTTCATCATGATGTCCGAGTCGCAGGATCTCGCCCTCGGCGCCGACGCCTACCGGCAGGTGCTCAAGCAGGCGAAGATCGAGTCCGACCCGCGCTTCACCGAGCCGGTGCAGCGGGTCGGCCAGCGCATCGCCGCGGTGGCCGACAAGCCTTCGTACAAATGGGAGTTCGTCGTCATCGACGACCCGAAGCAGGTCAACGCCTTCTGCCTCCCCGGCGGCAAGGTCGCGGTGTACACCGGTCTGTTCCCGGTGGCGCGCGACGAGGATGGCCTGGCGGTGGTCATCGGCCACGAGGTGGCGCACGCGCTTGCCCGCCACGGTGCCGAACGCATGAGCACCGGCACGGCGCTGAACGTGCTGGGCGCCGCGGTCGCGATCGGCGCCGGCACGCAGGGCGGCGCGGCACAGCAGGCGGCCATGTCGGCCTACGGCCTCGGAGCGCAGGTCGGCGTGGCGCTGCCGTTCAGCCGCTCGCAGGAGTCCGAGGCCGACCAGATCGGCCTCATCCTGATGGCCAAGGCCGGCTACGATCCGGCCGCCGGGATCGGCCTGTGGCAGCGCATGGAGCGCGCCAGTGGCGGCAAGGGGCCGCCGGAGTGGTTGTCGACCCATCCGGCGCCGACGACGCGGCAGGACGACATGCGCGCCTGGATCAAGGATGCGATGCAGTACTACCGCCCGCAGCCGGGGGTGACCAACGCCCCACTGCCGTCGCTCAGCGGGCAATGATGGAAGGGCGCGGCTACCGACGCGGCGAGGGCGGCGTGTGCCAGTGCACCCACAGCGACAGGGCGACGTAGTAGGCCGGGAAGAGCAGCGTGGCGAGGACCAGCGTCCGCGACGGCGTCGGAAACTGGCTCAGCATCCAGAACACCGCCACGCCCCACAGCGCGCCGAGAGCGTAGGTCGGCCCGCGCGCCAGCGCCATGCGGCTCGGGTAGAGGTAGCGGATCGGCACGAAGACGGCGGCGGCGAATCCGACGAGCACCCAGGCGTTGGTCGTCGGCGCCCAGCCGAGCACGAACAGATAGAGCGCGACGACGTTCCAGTACGACGGGAAGCCGGTGAAGAAGTGGTCGAGGGTCTTCGCCTCCGATTCGCAGAAGCCGTAGGCGCTCGCCAGCAGCGGCAACGCCGCGGTGGCCAAGCCGAGCGGGCCGGCGGGGAGCAGGCCGGCCTGGACCAGCAGGACGATCGGCACGAAGACGTAGTTGAGATAGTCGACGATGTCGTCGAGCTTGGACCCGTCGAAGTTCGGGAGCACCTCTTTGACGCGGGCGCGGCGCGCCAGGGTGCCGTCGGTGCAGTCGATCAGCATCGCCAACGCCATCCACGCAAAGGCCCGCCCGAAGGCTCCGTGCGCGATGGCGTCGAGTGCCAGCAGGGCGAGGACCGCGCCGCTGGCGGTATAGAGATGAACGGCCCAGGCCGCGCTGCGCGCCCCCATCTCGTCGCCTTAGCAGAGCCGGCGCGCGAACACAGACGCGCCACCGCGAGCGCGGCAGGTCGGAACGTGGCAGGTCGGAGCGCCGCAGGTCGGAGCGCACGATGTCAGCTTTACTCCCTCCAGGCCCGGTGCTAGCCCCGCCATGCCATGAGATCGCGCTTGCGCTGGCTGATTGCGGCCGTCCTTGTTGCCGTACTCGTCGCTGGCGGCTGGATGCTGGCCCGCGACGCGCGCGCGCGCCGCGACGCCGACCGCAGCAAGGCGACGCTGGATGTCATGCCCGATGTCGCGCAGCGCATTCAGAACTTCCATCGCGTCAAGGTCGAGAGCGGTCGCAAGGTGTGGGAGATCTCGGCCCGCGAGGCGCAGTACCGCGAGGGCGAGGGCACGGTGTCCGTGCGCGAGCCGCAGTTGGCGCTGTTTCTCGCGGACGGCCGCGAGGTCTCGCTGCGCGGCACCTACGGCACGGTCTTCCTGCAGGGGCGCGAGCTCGACCGGGTCGAGGTGGAGGGCGAGATCGCCGTGCGCTTCGACAAGTACACGATGAGCACCGACCAGGCCGCCTACGTCGCCGAGCGCGGCGTCGTCGTCGCGCCGGGCACGGTGCGCATTCAGGGCGACGGACTCGATATTCGCGGCGCGCGCATGGAAGTGGACGTCGAGGCGCAGCGCCTGACGCTCGCCGAACACGTCCAGGTCACGCTCTGGCCGAAGGCGAGCTGAGCCCCGCGTGCGTTGTCGCTCCCAGCTCCATACCGTTCCGATGCTGGCCACCCTGATGCTGGCCGCCCTGATGTCGCCAGCCGTGATGCTGGCTGCCCGGACGCTGGCCGGCGCGGCGGAGCCGGCGCGCCCGTCCGGCGCGGCGTCGCCGGTCGGCGGCATCGACGGCCTGCTCGGCGGCTTCTCGCTCGGCGGCGAGCGCGGGCCGGTGCGCGTCGACGCCGACACGATGGAGTTCGACTATAAGGCCATGGTGCTCACCTACCGCGGCACGGTGACGGTCGTGCAGGCTGACATGACGCTGCGCAGCGACGTGCTGCGCATCGTGCTCGACCGCGACAAGCCCGAGGAGCCGACCGAGGTCGTCGCGGAGGGCAGCGTGCGCATCGACAAGGGCACGCGCCAGGCGAGCGGCGGCCGGGCGGTGTTCAATGCCGCCGCCCGAACGGTGACCCTGAGCGAGAAGGCGCGCTTGCGCGACGGCCCCAACGAGGTGGCGGGGGAGCGGGTGATCGTCTTCCTCGCCGAGGAACGCAGCGTCATCGAGGGCGGGCCGGAGCGGGTGCGGGCGGTGTTGCATCCGCCGGCGGAGAAGACGCGCGATGGCCGGTGAACGCGGCTTGTTGCGCGCCGACGGACTGACCAAGCGCCTCGGCGGCCGCGACATCCTCGGCGGCGTCACCGTCGAGGTACGCGCCGGCGAGGTGGTCGGGCTGCTGGGTCCGAACGGCGCCGGCAAGACGACGACCTTCTACTGCGTGGTCGGATTGTTGCGGCCCGACGGCGGGACGGTGCAGCTGAACGGGCGCGACGTGACGCGCGAGCCGATGTACATGCGCGCCCGCCACGGCATCAGCTACCTGGCGCAGGAGCCGTCGGTGTTCCGCAAGCTCAGCGTCGAGGACAACCTGCTCGCCATCCTCGAGACGCTGCCGCTGTCGAAGGCGGAGCGTCGCGAGCGCCTGGCCATGTTGCTCGAGGACCTGTCGATCGCCCACCTCGCCAAGAACCTCGCCTACACCCTGTCGGGCGGCGAACGCCGCCGCGTCGAGATCTCGCGCGCGCTGGTCACCGCGCCGAGCTTCATGCTGCTCGACGAACCGTTCGCGGGCATCGACCCGATCGCCGTGCTCGACATCCAGTCGATCATCATGCAGCTGCGGGCGCGCGGCATCGGCATTTTGATCACCGATCACAACGTTCGAGAAACGCTTGGAATCTGCGATCGAGCGTATATCCTCAGCGGCGGAGTGATCTTGGAGGAAGGAACCCCGGAGGTGATTGCGTCGAGTCGCCGCGCCCGTGAACTGTACCTGGGCGAAGGCTTCAGCCTATAGGACCGCATCCGTCATGGCTCTCGAGATCAAACAACAACAGCGCCTCGGCCAGTCGCTGGTCATCACGCCGCAGCTGCGCCAGGCGATCAAGATCCTGCAGGTCTCGCGCGCCGAGCTCGAGCAGCTGGTCGAGGAGGAGCTCGAGGAGAACCCGGTCCTCGAGGAGTCCGTCAGCGAGGATGGCGAGCCGCCGTCTCCCGAGGACGAGCCGCCGCGGACCGAGGAGAAGCTCGAGGTCAGCGACGAGCCCGACCCCGAGTGGCCCGACGGCGCGCAGCGCGAGACCACCGCCGAGGTTGAGCCCGACGCCGGCCACACCGCGGTCGACTGGGAGGACTACTTCCGCAACCACGAGAACGACCGCCACGACGTCGGTGCCCCGCGCGGCGACTTCGACGACGAGAAGCGCCCCAGCATCGAGAACACCCTGGTGCGCACGCAGTCGCTCACCGACCACCTGCTCTGGCAGCTGCAGATGAACGCCCTCGGCACGGAGGAGCAGTCCGTCACCGCCATGCTGATCGGCAACATGGACGACGACGGCTACATCCAACTCGCCATCGAGGAGATCGCCTTCCAGAGCGGCAAGGATTTCGAGGTCGTCGAACGCGCCCTGACGCGTATCCAGGAGCTCGATCCGCCCGGCGTCGGCGCGCGCGACCTGCGCGAGTGCCTGCGCTTGCAGTTGCGCGGGCGCGGCGCCGCGGGGTCGGTGCCCGATCTGATCGTGCGCGATCACCTGCCGTTGCTCGAGGGCAAGCGCTTCGACCGCATCGCCAAGGAGCTCGGCGTCGGCATCGACGAGATCGTCAGCGCCGCCGCCGTCATCGCCACCCTCGAGCCGAAGCCGGGGCGCAACTTCGGCGATGGCGACGTGCGCTACATCACCCCCGACGTCTTCGTGTACAAGATGGACGACGAGTACGTCGTCACCCTCAACGAGGACGGCATGCCGCGCCTGCGCGTCAGCTCGTATTACCGCCAGGTGCTCGAGGGGCAGGGCGGCAGCGACGCCAAGCGCTACGTGCAGGACAAGATGAAGTCCGCGCTGTGGCTGATCAAGAGCATTCAGCAGCGCCAGAAGACGCTGTTCATGGTCACCTCGAGCATCGTCAAGTTCCAACGCGACTTTCTCGACCAGGGCATCGCCCACCTGCGGCCGCTGGTGCTGAAGGACGTCGCCCTCGACATCGGCATGCACGAGTCGACTGTCAGCCGCGCCACCGCCAACAAGTACGTCCACACGTCGCAGGGCATCTGCGAACTCAAGTTCTTCTTCACCTCGAGTATCAGTACCGGCAGCGGCGAGGACGTCTCCTCCGAGAGCGTCAAGGATCGCATCAAGGCGATCGTCGCCGTCGAGGACCTGAAGCACCCGCTCAGCGACCAGCACATCGCGGGGATTCTCGACAAAGAAGGCGTCAAGGTCGCGCGCCGCACCGTCGCCAAGTACCGCGAGATCATGAACATCCTGCCGTCGTCGAAGCGGCGTCAGGTGTTCTGAACCGCACCGCCGCGCCGCCGCGGCGGTGCCAGAGGATGGACACATGCAGGTCCTGGTCACCTTCCGCCACATGGACGCCACCCCCGCCCTGCGCCGCTATGCCGAGACCAAGGTGCGGCGCATTCACAAAGTGATGAAGCATCCCATCGAGGCGCACGTGATTCTCGAGGTCAGCAAGCGCCGTCATATCGCCGAGATCACGCTCGGCGGCGAACACCTGCACGTGACCGCCAAGGAGGCGACCGCCGACCTCTACTCGGCGATCGACCTGGCGATGGACAAGGTCGAACGGCAGGTCCAGAAGCACCTCACCAAGCGCCTCACGGCGCGCCATGCGACGCCGCCCACGGCGGAGAAAGCGCCGGCGCGCCGCCGCGCCGTCCGGCCGGCGGTGGTCAGCGAGCGCGTGCCGATCGTGTCCATGAGCGTCTCCGACGCGGTGCGCATGCTGAGCCGTGACAGCCGCGACTTTCTCTTCTTTCAGAACGAGTTGAGCGACGCGCTGAACGTGCTCTTCCGGCGCAAGGACGGCAGCTACGGTCTGCTCGAGCCCGAGGTCGGGTAGGGATGAAGATCCTCGACATCCTCACCTCTGAATCGCTGATCGCCCCGGCGTTGGCGGGCGCCGACAAGACGGCGGTGCTGCGCGAGCTCGCCGAGCACCTGGCGATGCAGCGGCCGGACGACGGCATCGCCGCCGCCCAGTTGGTCGAGGTGCTGTGGGAGCGCGAGCGTCTGGGCAGTACCGCGATCGGCGACGGCATCGCCATCCCGCACGGCAAGCTGCCCGGACTGACCGGGGTGCTGGGCGCCTTCGGGCGCCACGCCCAGGGGGTCGACTTCGAGTCGCTCGACGGCAGCCCGACGCACCTTTTCTTCCTGCTCGTCGCACCGGAGGACTCGGTCGGCCAGCACCTGAAGGCGCTGGCGCGCGTCTCACGCCTGCTCAAGGACCGCGCGTTCCGCGAGCGCCTCATCGGCGCCGACGGCCGCGCCGAACTCTTCCGCCTCATCCGCGAGGAGGATGAGAAGCTCTGATCGGCAGGACGGCGTGGCAGTGAGCGCGGGCCTCGAGGTCGTCGTTGTCAGCGGGCTCTCGGGCTCGGGCAAGAGCACGGCGATTCACGTCCTCGAGGACCTCGGGTACTTCTGCATCGACAACCTGCCGGTGGTGCTGGTGCCGCGCTTCCTCGACCTGTGCACCGGCTCGCGCGACCGCATCGATCGTGTCGCGCTCGGCATCGACATCCGCGAGCGGCAGTTCTTCGGCGACTACCCGCGCGTGCTCGACGAGCTGCGCGCCGCTGGACACCGCGTCGAGGTGCTCTACTGCGACGCCAGTGACGAGGTGCTGGTGCGGCGCTTCAGCGAGACGCGCCGCCCGCACCCGCTCGGCGGTACCGACGGGCCGCTCGCCGGCATCCAACGCGAGCGCGGCGAGCTGGCCGAGCTGCGTGCGCGCGCCGACCGCATCATCGACACCACCGCGCTGACCGTCCACGAACTGCGCGACACGCTGCGCGGCGCCTTCGGCCGCGACGGTGGCGACGACGCCCTGGCCGTCCGCCTGGTGTCGTTCGGGTACAAGCACGGCGCGCCCACCGACGCCGACATGGTGCTCGACGCGCGCTTCCTGCCCAACCCGCACTTCGTCGAGGCGCTGCGCCCGCACACCGGCCGCGAGCCGGCCGTCGCCCGCTTCGTGCTCGACCGCGACGAGACGCGCACCTTTCTCGGCCACGTCGAGGCGCTGCTCGATTTCGTCCTGCCGCTCTACCGCCGCGAGGGCCGCCGCTACGTCACCCTCGCCATCGGCTGCACCGGCGGCCGCCACCGCTCCGTCGCGCTGGTCGAGCATCTCGCCGCCCATCTCGCCGCGGCGGGGGCGACCGTGCAGGCCCAGCACCGGGACGTGCAGCGATGAGCGCCGAGCGGCCGCGCGCCAGCGCCCGCCTCGAGGTCAAGAACCGGCTCGGCCTGCATCTGCGCGCCGCGACCCTGGTGGTGCAGACGCTGGCTGGGTTCCAGGCCGACATCACGGTGGCCAAGGACGACAAGTCGGTGAACGGCAGGAGCATCCTCGGTCTGGCGACCCTCGACGCCGCACAAGGCTCGCAGGTCGAGGTGACCGCCCTGGGCCCCGACGCGGAGGCCGCCCTCCTCGCCGTGCGCGCCCTGTTCGAGGCGTGTTTCCATGAGGGAGGCTGAGGCGGCCGGGTAACGCCTTGACCCTGTAAAATCGCTGTAATAGGCGATGACGATCGCGTTCTACCGATAGAACGTCACCTCAAACACGTCCGGCCGGGAGGGAAGCAAATGCCGTTGCAGAATTTCGTCTTCACCTCGGAGTCCGTCTCCGAAGGCCACCCGGACAAGATGTGCGACCAGATTTCGGACGCGGTGCTCGACGCGCTGCTGACCGAGGACCGCGACAGCCGCGTCGCCTGCGAGAGCCTGGCCAAGACCGGCATGGTCGTCGTCGCCGGCGAGATCACCACCCAGGCGCGCATCGACTACAGCGAGGTGGTGCGCCGCACCGTGCGCCGAATCGGCTACACCGACTCCGCCATGGGCTTCGATGCCGACACCTGCGCCGTCCTGGTCGCCATCGACCGGCAGTCGCCCGACATCTCGCAAGGCGTCACCGAGGGCGAGGGCCTGCACAAGGAGCAGGGCGCCGGCGATCAGGGCCTGATGTTCGGCCTCGCCTGCGACGAGACGCCGGAGCTGATGCCGCTGCCGATCATGCTCTCGCACCAGCTCGTCGAGCGCCTGGCGGCGGTGCGGCGCGATGGCAAGCATCCCTACCTGCGGCCGGACGCGAAGTCGCAGGTCACCGTGCAGTACCGCGACGGCAAGCCGGTCCGCGTCGATGCCGTCGTCGTGTCGAGCCAGCACAGTCCGGACGTCGCCCACGAGACGCTGAAGGAAGCGATCGTCAGCGAGGTCATCCGCACCGTGGTGCCCGAGCACTACATCGACAAGCAGACCCACTTCCACGTCAACCCGACCGGTCGCTTCGTCGTCGGCGGGCCGATGGGCGACTGCGGCCTCACCGGCCGCAAAATCATCGTCGACACCTACGGCGGCTTCGGCCGCCACGGGGGCGGAGCGTTCTCCGGCAAGGACCCGAGCAAGGTCGACCGCAGCGCCGCCTACATGGCGCGCTACATCGCCAAGAACATCGTCGCCGCCGGGCTGGCGCACAAGTGCGAGGTGCAACTCGCCTACGCCATCGGCGTCGCCCACCCCTTGTCGGTGCTGATCGACACCTTCGACACCGGCGAGGTCTCCGACGAGCTCATCTCCAAGCTGGTGCGCGAGAACTTCGAAATGACGCCGCGCGGCATCATCGACTCGCTCGACCTCAAGCGCCCGATCTACGAGCGCACCGCTGCCTACGGCCATTTCGGCCGTCCGGCGGCGGACGGCTTCTTCACCTGGGAGCGCACCGACAGAGCCGACGCGCTGCGCCGGGCCGCCGGCGGGAAGTAGTTCCGCACCGCCCCGCTCCACTTCCCACCGACCGACGAGGTTCCCAATGGCCAAGAAGCAGTACGACGTGAAGGACCTGAAGCTCGCCGATCAGGGTAAGAAGCGCATCGACTGGGCCGACGAGGCCATGCCGGTGTTGCGCAAGGTGCGCGAGCGCTTCGCCAAGGAGAAGCCGCTCAAGGGCATCACCATGGCCGCCTGCCTGCACGTCACGACCGAGACGGCGAACCTCATGCGCGCCCTCAAGGCGGGCGGCGCCAAGGTGTTCCTGTGCGCCTCCAATCCGCTCTCGACCCAGGACGACGCCGCCGCGGCGCTGGTCAAGCACGAGGGGATCCCGACCTTCGCCATCAGAGGCGAGGACAACAAGACCTACTACGAGCACCTGCGCGCCGTGCTCGACGAGCAGCCGACGCTGACCATGGACGACGGCGCCGATCTCGTCACCCTGCTGCACACCGACTACAGGGAGCACGCGGCACGCGTGAAGGCGTCGCTGGAAGAGACCACCACCGGGGTGATCCGCCTGCGCGCCATGGAGCGCGACAAGGCGCTCGCCATTCCGGTGGTGGCGGTGAACGACGCCGCGACCAAGCACCTGTTCGACAACCGCTACGGCACCGGCCAGTCGACCCTCGACGGCATCCTGCGCTCGACGGGAATCCTCTTCGCCGGCAAGACCATCGTCGTCGCCGGCTACGGTTGGTGCGGCAAGGGCGTCGCCATGCGCGCCCGCGGCGCCGGCGCCCAGGTGGTGGTCACCGAGGTGGATCCGATCCGCGCCCTCGAAGCGGCGATGGACGGCCTGCGCGTCATGCCGATGCGCGACGCCTGCCGCATCGGCGACGTCTTCGTCACGCTCACCGGCGACAAGCACGTCGTGCGTGAGGAGCACTTCCAGTCGATGCGCGACGGCGCCATCGTCTGCAACGCCGGCCACTTCGACGTCGAGATCGACATGACGACCCTGCGCCGCCTGGCCAAGCGGGTCGACAAGGACGTGCGCCCGCTGGTCGACGCCTACCACCTGCCGAACGGCCGCACCGTCTTCGTCATCGCCGACGGCCGCCTGGTCAACCTCGCCGCCGCCGAAGGGCATCCGGCGTCGGTGATGGACATGAGCTTCGCCACCCAGGCGCTGTGCGCGGAATGGGCCCTGAAGATGGTCGCCAAGGGCAAGCTCCCGATCAAGGTGCACGCCGTGCCGAAGGCGATCGAGGACGAGGTCGCGACGGTGAAGCTCGACAGCATGGGTGTGAAGATCGACCGCCTGACGACCGATCAGAAGCAGTACCTGACCTCCTGGTCGCAGGGCACCTGACGCGGCGACCGGCGATGCCGAGCGCGCCGCGCGGCATTGCCGCCGCCGTTGTTCGCTGCCGCCTCTGCCCGCGCCTGGTGGCGCACCGCGAGGCGGTGGCGCAGACACGGCGGCGCCAGTTCCGCGATCAGGAGTACTGGGGGCGTCCTGTCCCCGGCTTCGGCGATGCGGCGGCGCGGCTGCTCATCATCGGCCTCGCGCCGGCGGCGCATGGCGCCAATCGCACCGGCCGCATGTTCACCGGCGACCGCAGCGGCGACTGGCTCTACGCGGCGCTGCACGCCACCGGATTCGCCTCGCAGCCGACCTCGGTGGCGGCCGACGACGGGCTGGCTCTGCGCGGCGCCTTCGTCTCGGCGGTGGCGCGCTGCGCCCCGCCGGCGAACAAGCCGACGCCGCAGGAGATCGCCGCCTGTCGGCCCTTTCTGGTCCGCGAGCTGGCGGCGTTTCCGACCCTGCGCGTCGTCGTCTGCCTCGGCGGCATCGCCCTGCAGGGCCTCCTGCAGGCGTGGCGAGCGAGCGGCCGCACCGTTCCGTCGCCGCGGCCGCGCTTCGGCCACGCGGTCGAAGCGGCGATGGGGGGCGGCGTGACGCTCGTCTGCTGCTACCACCCGAGCCAGCAGAACACCTTCACCGGGCGGCTGACGCGAGCGATGCTGGAGGGGGTCTTCCGCCGTGCCGCCGAGCTGGCGGACGGCGCGCCCGCGCCGCGGCCGCGGAAGTAAGGATGGGGCACGGCGTTCCGTGCCCCATCCGCCACATCGGGGCGAGCCGATTTGAACGGCCGACCACTCGCACCCCAAGCGAGTGCGCTACCAGGCTGCGCCACGCCCCGTCACGACTTCTGTCTTCTAGCCGGGTTGCGCGCCGCAGTTCAACACGGCCGCGGGGCCTCGGTTGCCTGCCCGAAACCGCGCTGGTAGCGTCCGCCCGATGCGCATCCTGATTTCCAACGACGACGGCATCCGCGCCGCCGGCATCCGTGCGTTGGAAGCGGCGCTGCAACCCCTCGGCGACATCTGGGTGGTTGCCCCCGATCGTGAGCAGAGCGCGGCCAGCCATTCGTTGAGCCTCTACCGCCCGTTGCGCGTCGAACAGCTCGATGACCGCCACTTCGCCGTCGACGGGACCCCCACCGACGCCGTCAACCTGGCGATCAACGGCATCATGAAGACCAAGCCCGACCTGGTCGTGTCCGGCATCAACCACGGCGGCAACCTCGGCGACGACATCACCTACTCGGGTACCGTGTCGGCCGCCATGGAGGGCACCCTGCTCGGCGTGCCGTCGATCGCCATGTCGCTGGTGACGCGCGAGGGCGGCGATTTCAGCCTCGCGGCGGAGTTCGCCGCCCGTCTCGCGGTCGCCATCGCCGGCGGCGGACTGCCGCGCGACACCTTGCTCAACGTCAACGTTCCGGCCCGACCGGCCGCCGAGCTGCGCGGCTACGTCGTCACCCGGCAGGGCAAGCGCCGCTACGGCGACGCCATCGTCGAGCACCTCGATCCGCGTGGCCGCAAGTACTACTGGATCGGTGGCGACGACCTTGGCTTCGTCCCCGGCGAGGGCACCGACTGCACCGCGGTCGCCGAGGGCTACATCTCGATCACCCCGCTGCACCTCGACCTGACCAACCACGCGTCGCTGGCGGCGGTCGGCGCCATGCAGGTGCGGTGGCCCTGAGCGCGGTACCGCCACTGCGGCGCGCCGCCGCGCGGCTGCTGATGGCCCTGGCGGTGGTGAGCGGCTGTGCCGCGCAGCCGGCGCGGCGTGGTGTGCCGCCCGGCGTGGCGGCCGGGCACGGGCACGCGGCGGCCGTCGTTGGCACCGACGCCGCGGCGCGGCGCGCCGCCCGGGCATTGCGGACCGTGTCGGAGGTCGACCAGCCGGTGGCGGTGGCGCCGCTCGACGGGCTGGCGCTGGCGCCGGTGCGGCGCGCCGCCAGTGCGGTGGCGCCGCGCGGTGCGCCGCGCCTGGCCTGGCCGATCGACGGCGGCACCGTCAGCTCGCGCTACGGCCGGCGCGGCCGCCGCCACCACGACGGCATCGACATCTCGTCGCCGATCGGCACCCGCGTGCTGGCGGCGGCCGACGGCGTCGTCGTCTATGCCGCCGCGCTGCGCGGCTACGGGCGCATGATCATCGTGCGCCATCCACGCGGTTACGACACCGTCTACGCGCACAACGCGCGTCACTTCGTCGAGCGCGGCGCGCGGGTCCGCCGTGGCCAGGCCATCGCCAGCGTCGGCCGCACCGGTCGTACCACCGGCCCCAACCTGCACTTCGAGGTCCGCAAGGACAACGTCGCCCACGACCCGCTGAGATTTCTGTCGCCGCGTCCCGACGCGGTGGCGCAAGGAGAGTGAGATGGATCTGCGCCGCTATATTCGTGACGTCCCCGACTTTCCGAAAGCGGGCATCCTGTTCCGCGACATCACCCCGCTGCTCGCCGACGGGCCGGCGCTGCGCTGGACCGTCGATCACCTGGCCGATCGCTACCGCGGCAGCATCGACGTCGTGCTCGGCATCGAATCGCGCGGCTTCATCATCGGCTCGGCCCTGGCCTACGCACTCGGCGTCGGCATCGCCATCGTCCGCAAGCCGGGCAAGCTGCCGGCGCAGACCTTCGCGGCGAAGTACGAGCTCGAGTACGGCAGCGACGTGCTGGAGATCCACCGCGACGCCTTCGGTGACACCGCACGCGTCCTGATCGTCGACGATCTGCTCGCCACCGGCGGTACCGCCAGCGCCGCCATCGCGCTGGTCGAGCGGCTGCAGGGCGAGATCGTCGAGTGCGCGGTGATCATCGAGCTGTCGTTCCTGCGCGGCCGCCAGCGCCTGGCGCCGCACCCGGTCTACTCGATCATCCAATACGAGTGACGCGGCGGGCGCCCCTGCGTGGACATCGGCGGCGCGATCGACGACACTGCTGCCATGCATGCGCACGCGCACGCGCACTCCAGCGAGCGCTCCCGCGATCGCCGCGCCCTGCGCTGGGCGCTGGCGCTGACAGCGGCGTTCTGCGTCGTGGAGTTCGTCGGCGGCTGGTTGACGAACAGCCTGGCACTGCTCTCCGACGCGGTGCATATGCTGACCGACGTCGCCGCGCTGAGCCTGGCCCTGGCCGCCCTGTGGGTGGCGGGCCGGCCGGCAACGGGCAGCAAGACCTTCGGCTATCATCGCGCCGAGATCCTCGCCGCCCTGGCCAACGGGGTGCTGCTGGGGTTCGCGGTGCTGTTCATCCTGCGCGAGGCCTGGGAGCGTCTGGCGGCGCCGACGCCGGTCGACACCGGCGGTATGATGCTGGTGGCGGCGGCCGGGCTGGGGATCAATCTGGTCTGCGCCCGCCTGCTGGCGCCGGGCGAGGGCAGCAGTCTGAACCGCCGCGCCGCCTTCTTGCATGTGCTGTCGGATCTGTTCGGATCGCTCGGCGCGCTGGTGGCCGGCGCGGTGATCGCGCTGACCGGCTGGCAGCAGGCCGACGCGCTCGCCGCCGTGCTGATCAGCGTGCTGATCCTGGTCAACGCCTGGCGCCTGGTGCGCGAGTCGCTCGACATCCTGATGGAGGCGGTGCCGCCGCATATCGATCTCGACCACCTGCGCGAGGCGATGGCGCGCGTGCCCGGCTGCTGCCGCGTCCACGACCTGCACGTGTGGACGCTCACCACCGGACATCACGCACTGTCGGCGCACGCGGTGGTCGAACCCGCCGCCGACGGCGAGGCGATCCTGCAGGCGCTGCAGCGCCTGCTGGCCGAGCGCTTCGAGGTGCACCACGTCACCATCCAGCTCGAGTGCAGGCGTCCCTGCGAGCCGGAGAGCGTACACGCCTGACGTGGGACGGAAGCGGACGGTCAGACGCGGGCGCCGGCGAGCGCGGCGCCGGCATCGATGCCGCCTGTGAATCCGAGGAGCGCGGCGCTGAACAGCTCCGGTTGTTCGAGCGGCAGGTTGTGGCCGGTGTCGGGCAGCATCAGCAGTCGCGCGGCGGGCAGGGCGCGGTGCAGCTTCACCGAGCCGCCCGGCGGCGTCAGCTGATCGGCGAGGCCCTGCAGGATCAACACCGGCAATCGCACCCCGGCCAGCGCCGCGGTCCAGCCGTAGTCGCTCATGGCGCGCGCCGCCGCGGCATAGGCGCGCGGGTCGTTGCGGGCGGTCTGCTCGCCGGCAGCGGCGACCACCTCGGGGTGGCGCGCGGCGAAGCTGGGCGCGAAACTGCGCGACGCGTTGCGGGCGCCGCTGCCGAAGCCGCGTTGCTCGATGCTGTCCGCGAGGCGCTGCCAGCCGGCGGTGGCGGCGGCGGCGATCTCGCTCGAGGTGCTGCACAGGATCAGCGACCGCAGCCGCTGCGGATGGTCGAGGGCGAAGCGTTGCGCGATGACCCCACCCATGGAGATGCCGGCAAGATGGACACGCGCCAGGTCGAGGGCATCGAGCAGGGCCAACAGATCGGCGGCGAAGAGCGCGGCGCTGTAGGGCCCGGCCGGTTTGTCCGAGGCGCCGAAGCCGCGCACGTCCCAGCGCAGCAGCTGATGATGGGTCGCCAGAGCCGGCGCCACCGCATCCCAGAAGTGCAGCGAATCGCCGAGCCCGTGCGTCAGGACCAGCGGCGTCCCCTCGCCCTCGAGCAGGTAGTTGAGCGTGACACCGCCGACATCGATGCGCATCGAACTGCGATAGAAGAGGGGCGACAGCGGTGCAACACGCCTGCTGCACGGGTGTTCCGTTTGCCGGGAGCGCGGGCGGCTCGCCCGCATCCGACGACACCGGCGCCGCGCAGCGGCGCCCTCCATACGGAGCGGGCGGGCCGCCCGCGCTCCCGGATGGAGAACCCATTGCCAGGCGGTGAACGGTTCCCTACAGTATTGAGGACGATGTCTTTCGTCCGCCGAGTCCTGCTCGCCGCCCTGCTGCTCGCCGGCGCGGCGCGCGCCGACGACCTGCACGCGCCGCTCGACGCGTTGTTGCCGACCTATGTCGACGCGCAGGGGCGGGTCGCCTACCGCGATCTGGCGGCGCGCGGCGCGGCGGCGCTCGACGCCTACCTGCAGGCGATGGCCGTCGCCGACCCGTCGACCCTGCCGCAGTCCGAGCAGATTGCCTTCTGGCTCAACGCCTACAACGCCCGCGCCCTGCGCGGCGTGCTGGACGGCTACAGTGGCGAGGGCGTCTTCGCGCGCAAGCGGTTCTTCTCCTTCTACTCGTTTCCGCTCGCCGGCCGCACGCGCACCCTCGACGAGATCGAGAACGACATCCTGCGCACGCAGTTCGCCGAGCCGCGCATCCATTTCGCCCTCGTCTGCGCCTCGACCAGTTGCCCGATCCTGCGCCGCGAGGCCTATCGTGGGGCGCGGCTCGACGCGCAGCTCGATGAGCAGGCGCGCGGCTTTCTCGGCGATCCGGGCCGCAACCAGTTCGGCCCCGGCGAGACGCTGCGCCTGTCGATGATCTTCAAGTGGTTCCAGGCCGACTTCGACAAGGCGGCCGGGTCGGTGGCGGCCTTCGTCGCGCGCTGGGCACCGGCGCCGGTGCCGGCGGCGACGCCGATCGAGTATCTCGATTACGATTGGACGCTGAACGCCCAGGCCGGTCAGCGCCCTGAGTGATGCGGCTGGCCGTCGTCATCCCGGCCCTCGACGAAGCGGCGCAACTCGCCGCGACGATCGCCAGCACGCGCGGCCCCGCCGTCGCCGAATGCATCGTCGTCGACGGCGGCAGCCGCGACGCCAGCGTCGCCGTGGCCCGCGCCGAGGGCGCGCTGGTGATCGACGCGCCGCGCGGGCGGGCCAGGCAGATGAACGCCGGCGCCGCCCGCGCGAGCGCTGAGGTGCTGCTCTTCCTGCACGCCGATACGCGTCTGCCGCCCGGCTTCGATGCCGCCGTGCTGGCGGCGCTGCGCGACGCGGCAGTCGTCGGCGGGCGCTTCGACGTGCGCTTCGCGCCCAACTCGCCGCTGCTGGCGCTGACCGCGGCACTGATGAACCGGCGCTCGCGCCTGACCGGCATCGCCACCGGCGACCAGGCGCTGTTCGTCCGCCGCCAGGTCTTCGAGAGCATGGGCGGCTTCGCCGACGAGCCATTGATGGAGGACGTCGCCTTCACCCGTGCCCTCAAACGCCAAGGCCGTATCGCCAGCCTGCGGCAGCGCGTCACCACCTCCTCCCGGCGCTGGCAGAGCGACGGCCCGCTGCGCACGATCCTGCTGATGTGGTGGCTGCGCTTCCTCTATTGGCGCGGCGTCTCGCCGACGCAGCTGAAGCGGCGCTACGCCGACACCCGCTGAGGGGCGCCGCCCGGTCGTCGGCCGGCGATCGAGCCCCGTCGACGGCCGCGAACATGCGGCCGGCGCAGTATGCAGACTGCGCCGTTGGCCCTTCGCCGCCGCGCCGGAAGCGCCTCCGGGCTGGCACGGCGCTTGCGATCTCCTCGGGTCACACCAACCGAGGAGGACCAGATGGACTTTATCGACCCAATGGCAATGACGAATGCAGCCCTGACCGGCAGCATGGACTTTGGCGGCTGGCCGATCATGTGGATGACGCTGGTCGGCTTGTTGATCGGCTCGGCGGCGGCGATCGCTCTCGCCGGCGCGCCGTTGCGTCTGAAGACGCGCTGGTCGCGGCCACGCCTGCCGCAGGTCGGCGCCGTCGCCGCCCTCGCCGGGCGGGCGCGCTGAGCGCTGCGGACGCGCGGCGGGGATGCTAAGGGAGCGGCGTGACGTTTCTCGGCCTGATCGTCGCGGTGGCGCTGTTCTTCTACGTGCGCAACCGCACCCTGACGCGCGATCCGCTGGCGCCGGCGCCGCCGGCGGCGGACGCCTCGTCCTGCTCGAACGAGTGGCATGGCGCCTGGGTGCAGAAGTTCCAGCGCCACCTCGAACGCGAACAGCGCCGGTGGCAGCGCCAGGCGGCGCGTGCCGAGCGGCGCTACGGCGTCAAGATCACCGTGCCGCCGATCCGTATCGCCGCCACCGCCGCGGCCAGTGCCGCCGACGCCGCCAGCGACTCGCAGGTCCTCGAGCGGGCCCGCAAGCGGGCGCGCGCCGAGACCGCTTTCTACACGCACCTGATGGCCTACCTCGGCGTCGTCGCACTGCTGGCGTTGATCAACCTCTTGACCACCGCCTATCCGTGGTTCATCTGGCCGGCGCTCGGCTGGGGCATCGGCATTGTCTCCCACTACATGGCCGTCTTCGGCAGTCGCGTCATGCGCGAGCGCTACTTCGAGCCGGCAGTCGAGCGCGAGGTGCGGCGCGAGCGCGTCGCCCTGCAGAGCGAGAAGCAGGCCAGCATCGACGTGCTCTCCTCGACCCTGGCGCACGAGATCCGCAACCCCATCGCCGCCGCCAAGAGCCTGGTGCAGCAGATGGGCGAGCAGCCGACCTCGCCGGACAACGTCGAGTACGCGCGCGTCGCCATCGACGAGCTCGATCGGGTGGAGAAGCGCATCTCGCACCTGCTGCGCTTCGCCAAGGAAGAGGACTACCAGTTCGATCGCGTCGACCTCGCCGGCGTCGTCGACGCGGCGCTGACGCAGTTGCGGGCGAAGCTCGATACGGCCCAGGTGCGCGTGGCGCGCACCTACCTGCAGGGCCCGATGGTCCTCGCCGACGGCGAGAAGCTGAAACAGGTCTTCGTCAACGTGCTCGACAACGCCCTCGACGCGCTCGGCGACCTCGCGGACGAACGGCGCATCGACGTGTTCATCGAGCGCGGCGACAAGCGCGTCACCGTCCGCCTGCGCGACAATGGCGCCGGCGTCGACGCCGTGCAGCTGGAGCGCATCTTCAGCCCCTTTTTCACGACCAAATCCAACGGTACCGGCCTCGGCATGGCGATCTCAAAGAAGATCGTCGAGGCGCACGAGGGGACCATCGACGTCGTCAGCGAGCCCGGCCGCGGCACCGAGTTCGCCGTCGCGCTGCCGTTGCCGGAGTGACCATGCCGGGACGCGTGCTCATCGTCGACGACGAAATGGCCATGCGCCTGGCCCTCAAGGGCCTGTTGGCGCGTCAGGGCTACGAGGTCGAGACGGCGGACAGCGGCGAGGCGGCGATACGCGTCATCGAGCCGGAGCGCTTCCATGTGGTCATCACCGACCTCAGCATGCGCGGCGCCAGCGGCATGGACGTCTTGGCGCACGCCCGCCAGGTCGATCCCGACCTCGGCGTCATCATGATCACCGCCTTCGGGTCGGAGAAGATCGCCGTGCAGGCGATGAAGCTCGGCGCCTTCGACTATCTGCCCAAGCCGTTCGACAACGACGAGGTGCGCATGGTGGTGCGGCGGGTGCTGGAGACGGTCCAGCTCAAGCGCGACCATCGTCGTCTGCTGGCGCAGGTGCAGGGCGAGTACGCCTTCGAGCAGATCGTCGGCCGCAGCCCGGCCATGCAGCGCGTCTTCGCGATGATCGAGAAGGTCGCTGACACCGACGTCACGGTGCTCATTCGCGGCGCCAGCGGCACCGGCAAGGAACTGGTCGCCAAGGCGCTGCACTACCGCAGCCCGCGCCGCGGCAAAGCGCTGGTGGCGATGAACTGCGCCGCCCTCAGCCGGGAACTGGTCGAGAGCGAGCTCTTCGGGCACGAGAAGGGGGCTTTCACCGGCGCCGTGGCGCGACGCGAGGGCAAGTTCGAGGCGGCTGACGGCGGTACGCTGTTCCTCGACGAGGTCGGCGACATGCCGTTGGAGACGCAGGCGAAGTTCCTGCGCGCCCTGCAGGAACGCGAGTTCGAGCGCGTTGGCGGCAACAGCCCGATCCGCGTCGACGTGCGCGTCGTCGCCGCCACCAACCAGGACCTCGAGGCGGCGGTGCGCGCCGGCCGCTGTCGCGAGGATCTTTACTACCGCTTGCGCGTCGTCGAGGTGGTGCTGCCGACGCTGGCAGAGCGGCGCGACGACATCCCGCTGCTGATCGACCACTTTCTGCGCCAGGCGGCCGAGCACTACCGGCGGCCGCTGCGGCCGCTCACCGGCGCGGCCCTGCGCGAGTGCCTGCAACGCGAGTGGCGCGGCAACGTGCGCGAGCTGCGCTCGGCGATCGAACAGGCGTTACTGCTTTCTGCGGGTGAGGAGATCGACGTCGCCGATCTGCCGCCCGATCCGGCGCGCGCCGTCGGCGCCCCGGCCGGCGCCCCGCCAAGCCCGGCGCCGGGCCTGACGCCGGGCGACAACCCCGCCAGCTTTCGCGACGCCAAGGCGGCGGTGGTCGAGTCGTTCGAACGCGCGTTCCTCGCCGCGGCGCTGCGCCGCCACGACGGCAACATCAGTAAGGCGGCCGAGGAGATCGGCATGTATCGGCAGAACCTGCAGCAGAAGATGAAAGAGCTCGGGCTCGGCAGCGACGAGTCCTGAGCGGCGCGGTGAGTGGCGGGTCGCGGGCGATGAGCAGTATCGAGGCGGTGATCGCGGCCGAGCTGGCGGTCGGCGTGCGTCAGGTCGAGGCGGCCGTGCGGCTGCTCGACGAGGGCGCGACGGTGCCGTTCGTGGCGCGCTACCGCAAGGAGGTCACCGGCGGCCTCGACGACACCCACCTGCGCACGCTGGAGAAGCGCCTGGCCTACCTGCGCGAACTGGCGCAACGCCGCGACGTCATCCTGAAGAGCCTCGCCGAACTGGGCCAGCTGAGCCCGGCGCTGGCGACGGCGATCGCCGCCGCCGAGACGCAGACGCGGCTCGAGGATCTCTACCGTCCGTTCAAGCCCAAGCGCCGCAGCAAGGCGCAGGTGGCCCGTGCGGCGGGCCTGGCGCCGCTGGCGGCGCGCCTGCTCGCCAATCCAGGGCTGGATCCGGCGCAGGCAGCGGCGCCGTTCGTCAGCGCCGCGCGCGGCGTCGGCGACGTCGCCGGCGCCCTCGATGGCGCTCGGCAGATCGTCATCGAGGATCTGGGCGACGACGCGGCGCTGCGCGAACGCCTGCGTGAGTGCCTGTGGGAGCGCGCCGATCTGACGGCGCGCGTCGTGCGCGGCCAGGAGCAGGCGGGGGTCAAGTTCTCCGACTACTTCGAGTGCCACGAGGCGCTGCGCCGCGTACCGTCGCACCGCGCCCTGGCCATGTTCCGCGGCCGCGACGAGGCCGTCCTGCGACTGGCCCTGGTGCTGCCGGAGGACGCCGGCCTGGCCACCGCCGCGCCCGCGGCATGCGAGCGGATGATCGCCGCGCACGCCGGCATCCGACGGCAGGGGCGGGCGGCGGACGCGTGGCTGGCGGAGACGGTGCGCGCGGCGTGGCGGGGAAAACTGGCGGCGCAGCTGGAGACCGACCTGCTCGGCCGCCTGCGGGCGCGCGCCGAGGCCGAGGCGATCGACGTCTTCGCCAACAACCTGCGCGACCTGTTGCTGGCGGCGCCCGCCGGGCGGCGCGTCACGATGGGGCTCGATCCGGGACTGCGCAGCGGGGTCAAGGTGGCGGTGGTCGACGCGACCGGCAAGCTGGTGGCGACGGCGACGATCTATCCGCACGTGCCGCACAACCGGTGGGACGAGTCGATCGCGACGCTGGCCCAGCTGGCGGCGCAGCATGCGGTGCAGCTGGTCGCTATCGGCAACGGCACCGCCTCGCGCGAAACCGATCGCCTGGTCGCGGACCTCGCCGCACGGCAGCCGCAGCTGGGCCTGACCAAGGTCATGGTGAGTGAAGCGGGGGCGTCGGTGTATTCCGCCTCGGCGCTGGCGGCGGCCGAGTTCCCCAGCCTCGACGTGTCGCTGCGCGGCGCGGTGTCGATCGCGCGGCGCCTGCAGGACCCGCTCGCCGAGTTGGTGAAGATCGATGCCAGGGCGATCGGCGTCGGGCAGTACCAACACGATGTCGATCAGGCGGACCTAGCGCGCGCCCTCGACGCGGTCGTCGAAGACGGTGTCAATGCCGTCGGCGTCGACGTCAACACCGCCTCGGCGCCGCTGCTGGCGCGCGTCGCCGGACTCGGTCCGGTGCTGGCGGCGAACATCGTGCGTCATCGCGAGGCGCACGGCGCGTTTCGCAGCCGCCACCAACTTCTCGACGTGCCGCGCCTGGGCGCGAAGGCGTTCGAGCAGGCCGGCGGCTTTCTGCGCATCGCCGGCGGCGACAACCCTCTGGACGCGTCCAGCGTGCACCCGGAAGCCTACCCGGTGGTCGAACGCATCCTGCGCCAGGTCGGGCGCGCGGTGCCGCAGGTGGTCGGCGACACGACGCTGTTGCGCGGCCTGAGCGCCGCCGATTTCGTCGACGCCCGCTTCGGCGCGCCGACGGTCCGCGACATCCTCGCCGAGTTGGAGAAGCCGGGGCGCGATCCGCGCCCGCAGTTCCGCACCGCGGCGTTCCGCGCCGGCGTTGAACGCCTCGAACACCTGCAGCCCGGCATGACGCTCGAGGGCGTGGTGACCAATGTCACCAACTTCGGTGCCTTCGTCGATGTCGGCGTGCACCACGACGGCCTGGTACACATCTCCGCGCTTGCCGACAGCTTTGTGCGCGACCCGCGCGCCGTGGTGAAGGCCGGTGACGTCGTGACCGTGCGCGTGGTCGACGTGGACCTGGCGCGCAAGCGCATCGGGCTGACGATGCGCCGGGCCGCCGGCGCATCCCCCTGAGCGGAGGTTGTGGTCCCCTCTCCCGCAGGGAGAGGGTCAGGGTGAGGGGATGCCTACATCGTGTTCGCGACGATCGATCACACGGGCACTGTCAGCTAAGTCCACGGCATGGCGCTGCGCGTCGCCCAGTAGCGCTGCGCCGGTTCGGCGAGCGGCGCCACCTCGGCCGCCAGTTGTGGCGACCAGGGCACCTGCAGGGCGGTGAGGTTCGAGGCCAGTACCGGCAGCGCCGCAGCGCCGCTCAACACGACGTCGGCCCAGGGCTGTGCCAAGGCGGCGGCGAGGGCCAGCGCATCGAGGCTGCAGGCGAGCCGCGCGGCGATGGACGCCAGGCGGGCGCGCGTCGCGGCGAAGGCGGGATCGGCGTTGCGCGCCGTCAGGCGGCCGTTGGCCAACGCCTCCTTGACGATGACGCCGAGGCCGGCGGTGCGGGCCGTCGCCAATGCCGCACCGGCGGAGGGTTCGAGCAGGTTCCAGGTCGCCTGCACGGCGTCGAACAGCCTCACGCCGTCCAGCCGCACGTCCATCGCCCGCTGTAGCGTCTCCGCCTGGCGCGGGCCGGTCAGCGACAGGCCGATGGCGACGCCCTCGGCGCGCAGCGCGGCGAGGCGGGCGAGGACCGCCGCATCGTCGAGGACGCCGCTCTCGAGAGTGGCGGAATGGATCTGGTAGAGGCCGAGTTGCGCGCCCAGGCAGGCGCGGCTCTCCGCCAATTGGCGCTCCAACGTCGCCAGCGTGTGGTCCTTCACCTCGTGGCGCGCGGCGCTCACCCGCCACTCCGCCGTGTACGTATAGCCCCACTTCGAACCGATCGTCAGCGCCGCCGGCGCATGGCCGCGCGCCGCCAGCCAGGCGGCAAGAAACTCCTCGGCTCGCCCGTACGAGCGCGCCGCATCGACGTAGCGGATGCCGGCGGCCCAGGCGGCGTCGAGCAACGCCGCGGCGCGCTCGCGCATGGCCGCGACGGCGTAGTCGCCCTCGAGATCGGCGGCGTGGCCGAGGGTCATGTAGCCGGGGCGCCCGAGCGCCGCCAGGCCGAGACCGAGCGGGGTGACGATCAGCGTCGTGGTGCCGAGACGGCGCGCCTGCATGCGCCCGTGCCTATCACTTCCGAGCGGCGGGCGCGGCTCCGCCGCGCTCCCCGCTCAGCGCGCCGGCCTCGATCGCGACAGGTCGGCGCCGCCGTCGACGAGCAGGAACTGTCCGGTGACGTGACTGGCGAGAGGCGAGGCGAGGAACAGCACCGCGCCGGCGAGATCGTCGGGATCGGTCAGCCGGCCGAGCGGGACGCTGGCGCGCAGGGCCTCGATCTGTGCGGCCGACAGCCCGGCGCGGACGCGCTCGGTGAGCATCGTGCCCGGCGCGACGGCGTTGACGCGGATGCCGTGCGGGCCAAGCTCGAAGGCGATGGTCCGCGTCAGGTGGTTGATCGCCGCCTTGGCGGCGCCGTACGCCGCCAACCCTGGTGCCGGGCGACGGCTCTCGCCGGAGCTGACGTTGACGATGCTGCCGCCGCGCCCCGCCGCCACCATCGCCGCTGCCGCGGCGTGACAGCATAGCGCCGTGGCGATGAGGTTCTGTTCGATGACGTCGCGCAGCGCCGCGCCGTCGCTGGCCAGGAACGGCTGCGCATGCCGGCCGGCGAGCATGCCGACGTTGTTGACCGCCACGTCGAGCCCACCCAGGGCGGCAACGGCGACGGCGACCATGGCTTCGACCTCCGCGTCGCGGCGCACGTTGGCGACGGCGCTCACCGCGCGGCCGCCGTCGGCGACGATCAACCGCACCGTCGCGGCGGCGCGCGCCGGGTCGATGTCGTTCACCGCCACCGCCGCGCCGGCGGCGGCGAGACGCATGGCGATGGCGCGTCCGGCGCCGGCGCCGGCGCCGGTGACGAGGGCGCAGCGCCCGCTAAGATCGAGCCCGAGCGCGCTCATGTGGCGATGCGCAGACCGACCCGCACGGCGTCGCGGTCGGGGACGGCGCGGGCCAGCAGACGCATGGCCTCGGAGATCCGCGCCAGGGGCAGTACCTCGCCGAGCAGCGGTGCGACCGGCAGGCGGCGGCCGGCGAGGAGGGAGACGGCGGTGCGCATCGATTCGCTGGTGGCACCGCCGACCCCGTGCAGGGTGAGCTTCTTGAGGATCAGGCGATCGCTGATCAGGCCGTCGACGGCGCGGCCGTGCTTGAAGCCGGCCAGGGCGATGCGGCCGCGCGAGCGGGCCAGGTCGACGGCCAACGGGATGGTGGCGGTCGAGCCATCGGCGACGTCGAGTACCAGGTCGGCCATGGCGCCGCCGGTCAGGTCGGCGACGCGGGCGCACGCGTCCTCGGCCTCGATGTCAATGGTGTGTTGCGCGCCGAGGGCGCGCGCCGCGGCGAGGCGGGCGCCGTCGCGCCCGGTGCCGGTGACGATGACCATGCCGGCGCCGGCGGCGAGCGCGGCGACGACGCAGGCCAGCCCCATATGGCCGGGACCCTGCACGACGACGCACTCGCCCGGGCGCAGGCGGCACACGTCGAGCCAGTGCACGGCGTTGGCGAGCGGCTCGAACAGGGTCAGCTCCTCGGCCGCCACATCGCCGTCGATGCGGTGCACGCTGGTGCCCGCCTTCAACACCATCAGTTCGGCGCAGCCGCCCCACAGGCCGGGCGCCTCGTCGAGCCCGAGGGTGATGCCGTAGACGGCGACGGCGCTGCAGGTCGGCGCGAAGCGGCGGCAGCCGAGACAGCGGCCGCAGCGCAGGACTTCGTCGAGGGCGACGCGGTCGCCCTCGCGCACCGCCCAGGCGCGCGCCGTCTCGGCGCCGACGGCGGCGATGCGGCCGACCACCTCGTGCCCGGGTACGATCGGGAAACGCGCCCCCGGCAGATGGCGCTCGCCCCGGAACTGCGCCAGGTCGGTGCCGCACAGGCCGACGGCCTCGACGGCGAGCAGGGCGCCGCCGTCGGGCAGGGCCGGCCGCGGCAGATCGCGCAACTCGACCGTGCCGTCGCCCGCAAACACCGCCGCCTGCACCGCCATTGCAGCGGACCTTGGTATGTGGTCCGTCACGCCGTCAAGCGCGCGCCTTGCTCTCGGCGACGCGGGGCGCCATTTGGAGGGCGCGGCGACGGCCGTGCCGCATTCGATACGGCGCGGCGGTCGTCGCGCCCTCCACAGCTTCGTGAGGTCTCCCATGCTCAGTCCCTACCGCGTCCTCGACCTCTCCGACGAACACGGGCTGCTGTGCGGCCAGATCCTCGCCGATCTCGGCGCCGACGTCATCCGCGTCGAGCCGCCGGGCGGCTCGAGCGCACGCCGCGTCGGTCCGTTCGCCGGGGACCTTCCCGATCGCGAGGGATCGCTGTTCTGGTGGGCGTATGCGCGCAATACGCGCAGCATCGTCCTCGACCTCGACAGCGAAGTCGGTCAGACGGCGCTGCGTCGCCTGGCAGCATCGGCGGACTTCCTCATCGAGTCGGCCGGTCCCGGCGTCATGGCGCGGCGCGGTCTCGCGGCCGAGGCGCTGCTCGCCGAGTATCCGGCCTTGATCTACGTCTCCATCTCGCCGTTCGGGCAGGACGGTCCGCGCGCGCACGAAGCGGGCGGCGACCTGGTGGCGCTGGCGGCCAGCGGCGTCCTGGCGCTGAGCGGCGACGCCGATCGGCCGCCGGTGCGCATCAGCGTGCCGCAGGCCGACCTGCACGCCGCCGCCGACGCGGCGGTGGGCGCGTTGATCGCCCATCATGCGCGGCTGCGCAGCGGGTGCGGGCAGCACGTCGACGTCTCGGCGCAGCACTCGGCGACCTTGGCGACGCAGGCGACGATCCTCGCCAGCGCCGTCGGCTTCGTGCCGCCGCAGCGCTGCGCCGGCGGCGTGCGTATGGGGCCGCTCAGCTCACGCCTGGTCTTCCCGGCGCGCGACGGCCATGTCTCGATCACCTTCCTGTTTGGCTCCTCGATCGGCCCGGCGACGCGGCGGCTGATGCGCTACATCCACGAGGAGGGCGGCTGCGACGCCGCCACCAGCGGTAAGAACTGGGAGCGCTTCTTCGAGCAGCTGATGACCGGCGAGGAGTCGTTCGAGGAGTACGAGCGGGTCAAGCAGGTGGTCGCCGACTTCACCCGCACGCGCACCCGCGACGAGCTCGAGGCGGCGGCGCTGCGCCATCACCTGCTCATTGCGCGGGTGGCGACCGTCGCCGACGTCCTCGCCAACCCGCAGTTCGCGGCGCGGGAATACTTCCAGGCGCACGCCCAGCCCGGCCTCGACGCCGTCGTGCGTTACCCGGGACCGTTCGCCAAGTTCGGCGCCGCGCCGCTCGTCTACCGGCGGTGTCCCCCGCGCCTCGGCGAACACACCGCCGAAGTGCTGGCGGCGCCGGCGGCCGCAGGAGCGCCGGCGTCGGCGGCTCAGTCGGCGCCCGCGGCGACGGCAGGCGAGCAGGCGCCGCTCGCCGGAGTGAAGGTGCTCGACCTGATGTGGGCCATCGCCGGGCCGGCCTCGACGCGCATCCTGGCCGACTTCGGCGCCACGGTGGTGCGGGTCGAGAGCCCGGCGCACGTCGACGTCTGCCGCACCATGCCACCGTTCCTGACCATGCCGCCCGAGCCGGAAGCCTCGGCGCTGTTTCAGACCACCAATGCCGGCAAGCTGATGATCACCCTCGACCTGACGCTGCCGGAAGGGCGCGCGGCGCTGCTCGACCTGGTGCGCTGGGCCGACGTCGTCACCGAGGCCTTCACGCCCAAGGTCATGGCCGCCTGGGGGCTCGACTATGCCGCGCTGCGCGCCGTCAAGCCGGAGATCATCATGCTCAGCACCTGCCTGATGGGGCAGACCGGGCCGCTGGCGTCGTTCGCCGGCTTCGGCAATCTGGCGGCGGCGGTGACCGGGTTCTACGAGCTCTGCGGCTGGCCCGATCGCGATCCAGCCGGCCCGTTCGGCGCCTACACGGACTACATCGCGCCGCGCTACAACGCCGTCGCCATCCTGGCGGCGCTCGAGCACCGGCGGCGCACCGGCGAGGGCCAGCACATCGACCTCGCACAGGCGGAAGCGGCGCTGCACTTCCTCGCCCCGGCGATCCTCGACTACACCGTCAACGGGCGTGCGGAGTCGCGCTGCGGCAACCGCGACCGCGCCGCCGCCCCGCACGGCGTCTACCCGGCGGCGGGCGACGACGCCTGGGTAGCGATCGCCGTTGCCGACGAGGCGCAATGGCGCGGGCTCTGCGCGGCGATCGCGCAGCCGGCCCTGGCCGATGACGGACGCGTCGCCGCCGCCGCCGGGCGCCATGCGCACGCGGAGGCGCTCGATGCGATTCTGGCGACGTGGACGGCGGCGCGCTCGGCGGAGGATGCCGCGGTGTCCCTGCGCGCGCATGGCGTCGCCGCCGCGGCGGTGCTCAGCGGTCCGGAGCTGGTCGCCGATGCGCAGTTGCAGCACCGCGGCCACTTCGTGCCGGTGACGCATCCGCACTATGGCAGCGCCACCGTCGAGGGCTCGCGCCTGCTGCTGTCGCGCACGCCGGCGCGCCGGCCGAGCGCGGCGCCGCTGCTCGGCGCCGACTCGTTCCAGGTTCTCGAGCAGATCCTCGGCTACGACCAGGAGCGCATCACCGCCCTGGTCGCCGCCGGCGCGCTGGGCTGAGGCGCACCGACGTCTACCCCTGTTCCGCGCTCACCGCCTTCGCGTCCGCGCGCCACAGGCGGTAGCGCACCTCGACGCCCTGCGGAACGTAGACGACCAGCGGCAGGCGACTGTTGTAGCGCAGCAGGCGCGGCTCGCCGGCGAGCGTGATGAAGCGCTCGACCTGCGGGGTGTCGGGATCGACGGCCATCAGCGTCCCGGCCATCGGACCGAGGGCCGGCAGCACGTAGCGCTCGAAGCCCCACCCCTCGATCGTCTCGGTGACGAGGGTGCCGCCGAAGAAGTAGCGGTTCGCCGCGTCCGTCTTCACCGTCTTGCCGATCAGCAACTCGACCTTGAGCGCGTCCTCGTCCGGCTGTGCCGCCAGGGGGATGACGTAGCGCACCATCCCGTCGTCCGGCGGCGGGAACGCCTTCATGTTGTCGGTGGCGGAGACCGGGGACGCGAACGCGAGCAGCGCGAGGCAGGGTAGCAGTCTCATGGGAAGGGCTCCTACGCCGGCGACGGGGCGCATGACAAGCGGCCCAGGGTGGCGGCCGAAGGTGGCCCTTCGCTCCGCCGCGGCGCTCTGCTAGCCAGGGCGCCGCATGGGGCTCGATCCGTCCGCCATCCTGTTGACCGACCGCGTCGTCGTCGTCACCGGCGCGGCGAACGGCATCGGCCGCGCCGTGGCCATCGCCTGCGCTCGCTTCGGCGCCGACGTCGGGCTGTGCGACCGCGACGCCGCAAATCTGGCCAGCGCCGCGGCGGCCGTCGAAGCGACGGGACGCCGTGCCGAGCAGGCGGTTGTGGACGTCCGCGACGGTGAGGCGGTGCGCGGCTTCTTCGCCGCCGTGGCGGCGCGCTTCGGCCGCATCGACGTGCTGGTCAACAATGCCGGCGGCGGCTTCGCCGCGCCCTTTCTCGAGGTGAGCGACAAGGGCCAGGACGCCCTGGTGCGGGAGAACTTCGGCAGCGTCGCGCACTGTATCCGCGCCGCCGCGCCGCTGCTGCCGGCCGGCGCCGCGATCGTCAACGTCACCTCGATCGAGGCACACCGCGCCGGGCCCGGCTTCGCGGTGTACGCGGCGATGAAGGCGGCGGTGGCCAATCTCACCAAGAGCCTGGCGCTGGAGCTCGGCGAGCGGCTGATTCGCGTCAACTGCGTCGCGCCGGACGTCATCCCGACGCCTGGCATCGGCGCGATCGCGGTCAGGTCGCCGCTGCCGCGACAGGGCACCGTCGACGACGTCGCGGCGGCGGTGATCTTCCTCGCCTCGCCGATGGCCGGCTTCGTCAGCGGCGTCACCCTGCACGTCGATGGCGGCAATCTGGCCGCCGGCGGCTGGCGCCGCGCTCCGGGGGGGTTCGAGACCTGACCCCGGCCGGGCCTCGGCTCCCTGCATGCCGGGGGGGGCCGGTGCCCGGGCATCGTTGCAAAACGGGGGATTTGTGCGACTCTGCCGTCACGTCAGTCGCTGTCTGAGGGTGGTCGCATGCCAACGCTGGTAAAGGGTTCGCGCAGTACACGTTCCGGGGACGAGGCCAAGGCCACGCCCCATCCGCTGGCCGGGTCACAGATGATCGGCGCGGATGCGATCGTGCAGGTGCTCGCCGACGAGGGCGTCGACACCATCTTCGGCTACAGCGGCGGCGCCATCCTGCCGACCTACGACGCCATCTTTCGCTACAACGAGGGGCGCGCGGCGGAGGAGCAGATCCGCCTCATCGTCCCCGCCACCGAGCAGGGGGCCGGCTTCATGGCCGCTGGCTACGCGCGGTCGAGCGGGCGGGTCGGTGTCTTTCTGGTGACCTCTGGGCCGGGCGCCACCAACGCCGTGACGCCGGTGCGCGACTGCCAGGCCGACTCGGTGCCGGTGGTGCTCATCTGCGGTCAGGTGCCGCGTGCGGCGATGGGCACCGACGCGTTCCAGGAAGCGCCGGTGTTCAACATCATGGCGTCGTGCGCCAAGCACGTCTTCCTGCTCACCGACGAGCACAAGGTCGAGACGACCATGCGCAGCGCCTTCGAGCTGGCGCGCAGCGGCCGGCCGGGCCCGGTGGTGGTCGACATTCCGCGCGACGTGCAGCTCAGCCAGTCGACCTTCGCCGGCGTCGGCACGCTGCCGTTGCCCGGCTATCGCGGTCGGCTCGAGGAGCTCAACCGCACCGCCATCTCGTCCGCCGAGGCGGAGGCGTTCTACGCACTGCTCGGCGCGGCGCGCCGTCCGTTGATCTATGCCGGCGGCGGCGTCATCAACAGCGACGCGGCGCCGGAGCTGCGCAAGTTCGCCAAGCGCTTCAACATCCCGGTCGTCACCACGCTGATGGGCATCGGCGCCATGGACACCACCAGCGAGCTGTCGATGCGCATGCTCGGCATGCACGGCACGGCGTTCGCGAACTATGCCGTCGAGGACTGCGACTTCCTGTTCGCGCTCGGCTCGCGCTTCGACGATCGCGTCGCCGGCAAGGTGAAGGACTTCGCGCCGCGCGCGACCATCGTTCACCTCGACGTCGACGCCTCCGAGATCGGCAAGGTCAAGCATGTCGACTGGGCGCACGTCAGCGACGCCAAGCGCGGTCTGCAGCAGTTGCTCAAGGCCGGCGAGGGGCTCGGCGTCAAGCACGACTTCAGCGACTGGAACCACCACGTCGGCGAGCTGCGTCGCACGCATGCGCTGAACTACAACCGCGAGTCGTCGATGATCCAGGTCGAGTACGTCCTCGAGCAGATGAACGAGATCACGCGCGGCAACGCCATCGTCACCACCGGTGTTGGTCAGCACCAGATGTGGGCGGCGCAGTATCTCGACTTCGTCAACCCGCGCACCTTCCTCACCTCGGGCAGCATGGGCACCATGGGCTTCGGGCTGCCGGCGGCGGTCGGCGCCCAGATCGCCAATCCGGGGGCGCTGGTCATCGACGTCGACGGCGACGGCTCGATCCGCATGAACCTCGGCGAGCTGGAGACGCTCACCACCTACGACATCCCGGTCAAGGTGCTGCTGCTCAACAACCTCGGCGACGGCATGGTGCGGCAGTGGCAGGATCTCTTCTATGCCAACCGCTACTCCGGGTCGGACAAGGCGCTGCACAAGAAGGACTTCGTCAAGGCGTGCGAGGCGGACGGCTTCGGCTTCTCGCAACGCGCCACCGAACAGGCCGACGTGCGGCCGAAGCTGGAGGCGTTCATCGCCTACCCGGGTCCGGCGTTCCTCGAGGTCATGGTCGACACCGGGGCGCACGTCTACCCGATGGTCGGGCCCGGCATGGGCTACCGCGACATGATCACCGGCAAGTGGATCCCGAGCCGCGACAACGACGAGAAAGACACCGCGACGCCGGCGGAATACTTCTGAGTGGCGGGCGCCGCGACGCCGCGCCCGCCACTGTCACCCCTGCGTCAGTACGACGCAGCACCGGCCGGCGCGGAACGTCAGATTGGCGGCGGCAACCTGCAGCGTCAGACCTGCCTCCAACGCCCACGCGCCCAGCCGTTCGAGCGGTAGGATGGTCAGGGGGACGCTACTCCGCACGGCGGCGTAGCGGCGCATCTCCACCAGGCCGGCGGCGAGCCCGCGCAGCGGCAGGCGCTGGGTGACGGCGAAACGCAGCCTCTCCGCCAGGGCGGCGACGAAGGGCTCCGGGGCGACGATCAGATCCGAGGCGATGATGCGTCCGCCTGGTCGCAGCAGGGCGTGCCAGCGCGGCAGCCAGGCGCGCAGCTCGTCCGCGTCGAGGGACTGCAGGACGCTGTTGATGAGGATGGCGTCGACCCGCGGCGCCGGCGGCAACGGCCCCTCGAGGTCGAGCAGGCGCGCCTGCGGGTGGGCGGCGAGGCGGGCGCAGTAGTCGGCGGCCTCGTGGTCGTGCCAGGGCGGATCGAACTCGAGGCCGTCGTAGAAGCGCCGCCACGCGCCGCGGGCAGGCGGCTGCCGCGCCTCCTGCCGCACCTCATGCGGCACTTCCGTCGGCCCCTCCTGACGCGCAGGCCGCGCCACAGTTGGCGCGGCGAGCCGAAGCGGCGGCCGCGGGCGCGCAGGCGGGCGAGATCGGTCGGCTGTGGCCAGGAGTGATAGGTCGCCAAGCGCTCGTCCTGCGGCAGTCGCGGGGCGTCGCCGCGTTGCACCGCGGCGATGGCGTGGGTGATCAGTACCGCGCCCAGCGCGGCGCCGCGCAGCGACAGGGAGAACACCGTCTCGTCGGCGGCGATGACGACCACCACCGCGGCGGCGCGGACGGCGGTGGGGCGCCGTTCCGCCCAGGCGCGGCCTGGCGCCAGGGCCAGCAGGAGCGCCCCGCACAGCAGCGGCGTCTCGGGTCGATTCACGCCCAGGAGCAGTGGCAGGACGCCGAGGCCCAGCAAGCCGGCGGCGACGGCGCGCGCCGCGTGCGGCGGCGCGCCAGGCGTCGCGGCGAGGCGTCGCTCGCCGGACGCGAGTACGGCGCCGTTCAACTCATCAGCCGCGCCCGCACGGCACGGCGCGCCCAGGCGAGCAGGGCGGCGGAGACGAGCAGGATGTACGTCACGTCCCAGGCCGCCGTCAGCCAGCTGCCGCCCTGGCCGAAGGCGGCGCGCGCCAGGCGCACGGGGTGCAGCAGCGGCAGCGCCTCGGCGACCCACAACCAGCCGCCGGTGAGGCGCTCCTGCAGCGGGAAGAAGACGTCAGAAAAGAGGAAGAGCGGCGTCAGGAAGAGGGTGAAGTAGAAGCTGAACAGCTCGATGGCCGGAATGTGCAGCGAGAAGGCGACGCCGATGGCGGCGAAGAGCAGTCCGGTGAGGGGGATCACCGCCAGCGCCGCCAGCGCGCCGGGCAGCGGCGCCAGGCCGAAGAGGGCGACGACGAGAAAAAAACAGCTGCCGTAGATCGTCGCGCGCGTCACCGCCCAGAGGATCTCGCCCAGCAGCACGTCGTCGGGTTGCACCGGCGTGGTCAGCATGGCGTCGTACTGCTTTTCGTAGGTGAGGCGGACGAAGAGGTTGTAGGTCACCTCGAAGCTGGCGCCGTTCATCGCCGCGACGCAGACCAGGCCGGGCGCCAGGAAGGCGGCGTACGAGGTGCCGCCCATCTCGCTGATGTAGGCGCCGACGCCGATGCCGATCGACACCAGGTAGAAGACCGGCTCGAAGAAGTTCGGCAGCAGGTTCAGCCACCAGGTGCGGCGGTACATCGAGGCATTGCGCCGCCAGACGGCGAGCGCGTGCGGCAGTGAGACCGTCATGCGCCGCCCTCGAGGGTGTGGCCGGCGAGGCGCAGGAAGACGTCCTCGAGGTTGGCGGGGCGGACGATCATGCCGCGCGCGGCGGCGCCGCCCTGCTGGGTGATGCGTGCGACGAGTGGGGCCGGATCGTCGACGTAGGCGATCAGGCGCCGGCCGCTGCGCAGGCGGTGGCGCGGCGGCGGCGTGCCGGCGAGCAGCGCCGCTTCGTCCTCGGCCGCGCAGTCGACCTCGACCGCGTCGCGCCCGAGGTGCTCGGTGATCAGCGCCGCCGGCGCGCCGCCGGCGATGACGCGGCCGGCGGCGATGATGGCGACGCGATCGCACAGGCGCTGCGCCTCGTCCATGTAGTGCGTCGTCAGCAGCACCGTCGTGCCGGCCGCGCGCAGATCGCGCACGCGCGCCCACAGGGCCAGACGCACAGCCGGATCGAGGCCGGTGGTCGGCTCGTCGAGGATCAGCAGCTCGGGCCGGTTGAGCAGCGACATGGCGATCGCCAGCCGCCGCTTGAAGCCGCCGGAGAGGCGTTGCACCGGTACGTCGGCGTGCGAGCGCAGCTCGAGGAAGTCGATCAGCTCGTCGATGCGCGCCGCGAGGGCGGGGTCGCGCAACAGGTGGTAGCGGCCGAAGACGCGCAGGTTCTCCACCGGTGTCAGCGCGTCGATCTGCACGTTCTCCTGCAGCGTCACCCCCAACCGGCGGCGCACCGCGCGCGGGTCGGCGGCGATGTCGATGCCGAAGATGCGGATGGTGCCGGCGCTCGGCCGCGTGACGCCGTAGAGCATG
Organism: bacterium; assembly: GCA_031401035.1. GTDB lineage: Bacteria > Desulfobacterota > Binatia > HRBIN30 > CADEER01 > JANNRA01. Next base: position 71,931 of record JANNRA010000185.1, read on the forward strand.
CGCAGTGTCGTCGTCTTGCCGGCCCCGTTCGGTCCGAGTAGGCCGAAACACTCTCCGGCGGCGACGTCGAGGTCGATGCCGTCGACCGCCACGCGCGTGCCGAACAGCTTCCGGACGCCGCGCGCCTCGACGATCATGGAGAAGTCTGCCTGGGGGGAGCCTGGGTTGGGAGAGCCTGCCTGGCGTCGGAGCCTGACAAACGAATCGGCGGGTCCGGTGACCGATCACCGGGCCCACCGATGATCACGGTAGGCAGGCCGCCGGCGCGGCGCAATCCTTGCCCTGGAAGTTCTTGCCGTCGCTGCCGTCCTTGCCGGCGACGCCGGCGCAGGCGAGGCAGATGGGACCGGCCTGGCTATCGAAGCGCAGTGCGACCGGCGACTGCACGATGCCGGTCTGCAGGTCGTAATCGAGCGTCGTCGGGCCCTTGCCGAAGAGGGTCGCCTTGAGCTGGCTGCCGTTCTTCCAGATGACCTTCTTGGCGGTACCGTCGTCGAGTTCGGGGTCGCCGTACTTGTAGCCCTTCGGACTGCTGGCGCTGCCGAGCAGGACCCAGTTCTGGCAGGGCAGGTCGGTGGTGTGGTTCTCGCCGGAGCTGGTGCTGCCGATGGTGAGCGACGCCTTGACCGTGCCGGAGGGTGCGGTGTTGCAGCGCGGATCGCCGGCCGCGCCCGGGGCTGGGGCGGTGATCGACGCCGACTTCGACAGGACGATGATCTTGTTCTTCGCCTCGTCGTCGGGCAGCGCGTTCTTGACGAGGATTTTCTTCGCCGTCACCAACGTCGCCGCCGCGGTGCCGGCGGGAATCGACAGCGGGTCGGCCGGATCGCTGCCACCGTCGTACTCGTCGCGGTCGAAGAAGCCGTCCTCGTCGCGATCGATGCCCATGCGCTCGCCGGCGCCGGCCGGCACGCAGGTGTAGGTCAACTCCTGCCCGCCAACGGTCGCCTTGAGACGCAGGCCGGCGGGGGAATCGACCGGCTCGGCGGCACGGTCGCTGCGGAAGAGCCCGCTCGCCTCGCGTACCCAGCCGCGCTGGATGCCGGCGACAGACCCCTTGACGATTACGTCGCACTCGTTCAGCGCTGCGCGCTGGTCGAGCAGGTCGAGGCGCAGGCTGATGTCGAGGACGGCGCTGTTGGCCAGCGTCAGGGTCACCTGCTGGCCGACGATCGGCGCCAGGTTGCTGTCGAAGGCGAGCATGAACTGCTCCAGGTTCGCCTCCTCCGCCGGCGAGGTGCTGAACACCGTGGCGCTGTGGAAGCGCGCCAACGTGTCGACGCCGCCGTCGTGCAGGAAGCCGAAGCCGCGCACCTGACGACCGGTGTGGGCGTTGTTCTGATCGCCGAGGAACGGCACCGCCGCCATGCCGAACATGCCGACCTTCTGGTACATGTTGCGGAGGTGCGCGACCTTCAGGAACTGCGGCTCGTTCTCGAAGGTCATGCGCCCGTCGGAGCCGAAGAGGCCCTGCGCCGGGTCGAGCACGTGGCAGCCATTGCAGTTGAAGAAGGTGTCGGTGAGGCGGCCGAAGTACAGGTCGCGGCCGGCTTGCTGGGCGCCGTTGAGGGAGTTGTCGAGGCTACGGATCGGATTCGGCGGGTAGATGACCTGCAGGATGAAGTCGGTGAAGGTCTGCATCTCGGTGCTGCTGAGCTCGGTGCCGCGGCCGAGCAGGCCGACGAAGGCGGGGTTGAACTTGTTGAACGCCGCGTTCTCGTCGAAGGCGCCGCTGTCGGGTTGCACGCTCGGCGCGTCGAGGCCGCCAGTGCGGTCGCCGCGCCAGTGCATCGGGCCGTGATTGGCCATGCCGCGCAGGCTCTGCGTCGTCATGGGGCCCTTCATCGGGTGAAAGTCGGTGTTCTGCGCCAGCGGATTGAGCAGCACCGGGTTCTGGTTGTCGAGCACCGAGTCGTCGGGATTGCCGAGGTCCCAGGCGAGGCTGTCGAAGTCGCCCGCGACGTGGCAGCTCGAGCACGACGCCTCGCCGTTGCTGGAGGTGAGGGTCGCGTCGTAGAGCAGGCGGCGGCCGCCGGTGATGCTGGCGTCTTCCGGATTGTAGAGCGGCTGGCGCAGGCCGGTCGCCTCGGCGAGCGTCGTCGTGTCGATGACCCGCACGGCGTTGTCGAAGCGGGTGAGGACGTAGAGCCGGTCGTTGGCCTCGTCGAGCGCCAGGCCGCTCGGTCCGCCGGCGCCGAGCGCGGCGTGCTGCACGCCGTCCTGCGGCTGGGTGGTGAAGGTGTTGTTCTCGAGCTTGGCGACGTCGAAGACGCCGACCTTCTGTGAGCCGAAGGCGGCGACGTAGAGGGTCGTGCCGGCGGTGTTGATCGCCAGGCCGCTCGGCGTCGCCAGGCTGGCGTCGGCGGTGCCCGCGGGGCTGGGCACGACGCTGTAGTTGATGTGCTTGTTGAGCAGCCGCGGCGTCACCGTGGCGCCGTCGAGGACGGTGATGCGCGACTCGTGCAGGTGGCCGCGCACCGTCGACCCGCCGATGATGCCGGGGCCCTCGAAGCGGACCTCGTTCTTCGCCTCGGTATTGCTGACGTACACCTTGCCGGTCATGGGGTTGGCGACCATGTCGAACAGGACCGTGCCGACGTGCGCGAACTGGACGTCGTCGATGCCCAGTTGCACCGGCGGGTTGGCCGCGGCGTTGATCTTGAAGACGTCGAAATCGGGCAGGTCGAAGCGTACGGCGTTGTTCCAGTTGCGGTTGAGTTGGTCGCGCCACTGGTTCACCGTCGGGTTGAACTTGACGATCAGGCCGGTCTCCGGACGCGCGACGTTGTCGGCGCTGCGCTCGGGGTTGGGCAGACCGCCCGGCATGCTGACGCCCAGCACGTTGCAGGGGCCGCGCGGGGTGTTGTTGCTGAGGTTGGTGTCGTTGCAGACGGCGCCTTCGTTGACCGTCGAGGTCTGGTTGCCCGAGTGGAAGACGGCGGCGTAGACCGTGTTGCCGTCGGGACTGACGGTCAGCGCGCGCGGCGTGTCGCCGAAGAGCGGAATGATCGTCAGCGGCGTGCCGGTCAGCGTCGTGCCGAGCGCGGTGGCGTCGAAGACGAACACCAGGGCGCGCGGCGTGCCCTCCGTGGTGAGCAGCGCCGGCATCGAGGCGGGGACGTTCTGGCCGCGCCGCGCCGTGGTGATGAAGGCGCGCGTGCCGCCGGCGCCGGCGAAGACGATGTCGCGCGGTTCGTCGCCGACCAGCAGCGTGCGCGTGACGCGCGGCGTCGCGCCGCTGACGTCGACGACGCTGACGCTGTCGGAGAGGTGGTTGACCACCCACACTTCGCCGTTGCCGCGCGTCGCCACCGCCACCGGCTCCAGGCCCACCGCCACCGAGCCGGTGCGCGTCAGGCCGCCGGCGTCGACCGCGAAGACCTCGAGGCGATTGTCGGGCGTGTTGACCGCGAACAGCTTGGAGCCGTCGGGGGACATCGCCAGCGGGCGCACCTGGCCGCTTTCGAAGAGCGTGTAGGAGGCGCCGGCTGGCGCGACGAGCGCACCCAGCAGGCCGACGGTCAGCCAGGCCAGACGGCGGCTGACGGAGTGATGAGACATGCGAACCCCCTGTAGAACTACTGCCCTCACCCGGGGGTACCACGCGGCAAAACCCAGAGTAAACCGGCAAAACCCCGGCCCCGGGCGCGGGCGCCCGGCGCCTCGAGCCGGCTATTGCAGCGGGAAGGGGATGCGCACGAAGTCGCGGCCCTGCGAGTGGCAGCCGGTGCAGCCGCCCAGGCCGACGCCCTCGAACACCTGGCCTGGGCCGAAGTACTCGTACCAGTACCAGCCGCGGCCGCGGTCGCTGTCGCCCTGCAGCTTGACCATCACCGCCCAGCCGGCGACGGCCTGTCCGGCGAAGTACAGCTCCTTCACCGCCGCGGCGCCTTGCGGGTGCTGCGCGTCACCGGCCTCGAGCGAGGCGAACAGCGCGTTGTTGACGAAGGTGCGGACGGAGCCGCCGTGCGGTCCTGTAGACGGATGCTGGGCCGACTCGGCCGGCCAGTCGCGGTAGCGGTCCGCCCGCAGCCAGGCGAGCAGTGCGTCGGGGTCGGTCGGCACGCCGCCGCCATCGGCGGTCGGTGTCGGTGTCTGCATGGGTGTGGCCGTGGCGCTGGCCGCCGGCGGGCAGCCGCCGAGGGCGGCGTTGATCGCGTCGATGAGTTCGGCGATGGAGACCGCGCCGTCGCCGCCGCTGTCCATCACCGGGCAGGCGGCCAGCGGCGCGCTGCCGAGGGCGATGCCGATACCGGTCACGAGTTCGTTGATGGCCACCGTGCCGTCGCCGTCGCAATCGGGACAGGCGGCGGCGGCGGGCCCGGCGGTGGCGGCGAGGAGCAGCAGGGCGACTGACGACGGCAGCAGGCGGTGCATGCACATGAGATGCGCGCGCCGCCGGGGGCGTGTCAACGGGGTGCCACCGCCAGCGCATCCCGCGCGGACGTCCGCCACAGCCACCAGCTCGGCAGCAGCATCAGGGCCATCAGCGCCGAGTAGGTCTGCCAGGCGACGCGGTAGTCGCCGAGGCGATCGAACACCTGCGCCGAGAACAGGTTGCCGGCCATCGTCGCGGCCATGCAGCCCATCAGCGCGACGCCCAGCAGGCGGCCGATCTGCTCGGCGCCGAAGAGCTCGGCGAGAACGAGGGTGAGCAGGGCGACGACGCCGCTGTTGACCAGGCCGTAGCCGACCGCCCAGACCGTGAAGACGGGCAGGGGATGGGCGTCCCACAGCACCAGCGAGCTCAGCGCCAGGCCGGCGACGACGAGCAGCAGCGCGGCGCGTGCCGAGTGGCGCTCGGCAATCCAGCCGAAGAGCGGCGCGCCGACGGCGCCGGCCAGGGTCAGGGTGCTCAACACCCCGGAGGCGTCGGCCGGCGAATGCCCGAGGTCGGTCAGATAGGCGTGCAGGTGCAGCTGCACGGAGGTGACGAAGGCATAGATGCCGGCGTAGGCGAGGCACACCACCCACAGGCGGCGGTCGCGCCAGGGGATGTCGCGCAGGCGGATCGAGCCGCGACGCGCCTGCCGGTCATCCTCACCGCCGCTGTCTTGGCTGCCGGGCCGCAGGACGACCAGGATGAGGCCGGCGAGCAGCAGGTAGCCGCCCGCCAGGGTGGCCAGCGTCGCCCGCCAGCCCCACAGCGCCAGCAGCGAGGCGGCGCCGAGATAGATGCCGCTGTTGAGCAGGTTGTCGCCGCCGTTGAGAAAGCCGATGGCGAGGCTGCGGCGGTGCCGGAAGCGGCGCAGGACCAGCGCCGAGGCGGCGACGGAGCCGATCGCCGCCTGCCCCGGTCCCAGACCGGCCATGACCGCGTACAGTTGCGGCAGCGTCTCGACGCGCGACAACGCCAGGTTGCCGAGTCCGATGATCAAGGCGCCGCTGGCCAGCACGAGGCGCGCCCCGATCCGATCGGTGAGCAACCCGGCCAACGCCAAGCCGACGACCATCACGGCCATGCGCAGCGTCATCGCCGCCGCGAAGTCGGTGCGCGCCCAGCCGAACTCCGCCAGCACCGGCTTCATCAGCACCGCGAAGACCATTGAAGAGGCGGTGTGCGCGCTGATCGCCACCACCCCCACCGCCAGCGCCACCCAGGCCGCCCAGCTTTCCCCCCACAACGATTGCCGCCCAAAGGATTCGCCTCGCGGCCCGTCTCGGCTCGGCATCCGGCGCCGATACGCCGCGCGTCCGGGCAAGGCAAACGCCCGCCGCGCGGCGCCGCGACACCGGGCGCGACCGGTATTGACAATTGGTTGGACCAACCGATAACCGATTTCATCATGGCTACGCCGCGCCGCCCCGCAGCTTTTCGCCCGCCGGCGCGGCGGCGCCTGCACGAGTCGGTGGCTGAGCAGTTGCGCGACGCCATTCTCGACGGGCGCTTTCGCGCCGGCGAGAAGCTGCCGCCGGAGCGCGAGTTGGCGGCCGAGTTCGAGGTCAACCGCACCTCGCTGCGCGAGGCGATCAAGGTGCTCGAGGGGCTCGGGCTGGTGCGTGTGCGGCAGGGCGACGGGGCGACGGTGCGGCCGCTGACCGAGGCCTCGCTGAGCGTGCTGCCGTTCATGATCCACCACGACGGCCGCACCGACGTGCAGGCGGTGGCCGATGTCACCGAGGTGCTGATGCCGCTGTTCTTCGAGATGGCGCGCCTGGCGGTCGAGCGCTATCGCCCCGCCCAGCTGGCGGCGCTGCGGGCGCTGCGCGCCGTTGTCGCCGACGCGGCGCTGGCGCGCGAAGCGCGCTTCGAGGCGGTACGCCAGGTGCTCGAGCTGGTCTCCGACATGACCGCCAACCGCGTCTGGCAGATGCTGGCGCGCAAGACCGCTGCCTTTCTGCGCTCCGAGCCGATGCGCCAGGCGCGCCACGACCTGCGCCGCGACCCCGGCCACAGCCTACCGACCATCGATCGCTGCCTGGCGGCGCTCGACGCGCGCCGTCCCGAGGACGCCCTGGCGGCGCTGCGCGAGTTCATCGCCGGCGTCGGCGATGTCATCCTCGATATGCGCGGCGCCCGGCGGCGACGCGCCGCCTCCTGACACCCTGCAGCCCGTCTGCACCACTCCCGAAAGGACCGCACATGAGCGAGTTCGCGATAGAGACTCCGACCCAGGAACCCGGCCTCGAGACGGCGATGAAGGTTGTCTACCAGTGGGACTACGACCCGCAGGTCGACGAACTGCGTCGCCTCTACGTGAAGGCCACCGAGGCGCAGTGGATCGCCGAGCGCGACCTCGACTGGGACCGCGACATCGACCACGCCCGCTTCGGCAGCATGCCGCTCAATACCGCCGTGCCGATCGAGCAGTGCTCCTACTGGCGCGCCCTGCCGGAGGCGACGCAGCACGACCTCATGCGCCGCACCTCGGCCTTCCGGCTGAGCAACTTCCTGCACGGCGAGCAGGGCGCCTTGATGGTCGCCGCGCAGCTCGTCAACGCGGTGCCGCACACCGATGCCAAGTTCTACGCCGCGACGCAGACCATGGACGAGGCGCGCCACGTTGAGGTCTTCGCGCGCTACATCAAGAAACTCGACCACGTGTACCCGATCGCCGCGCCGGTGAAGCACATCCTCGACGCGACGCTGCAGACCGACGACTGGCTGAAGAAGCTGGTCGGCATGCAGATCGTCGTCGAGGGGCTGGCGCTCTACAGCTTCAAGGAGATGCGCTCGCTGTGCGAGGAGCCGCTGCTGAAGGACCTGCTGACCTACGTGGCGCGCGACGAGGCGCGCCACCACGCCTACGGCGTCCAGTACGTCGAGCGCTGCGTGCCCCTGCTCGGCGATGCCGAGCGCCGCGAGCTCGAGGATTTCGCCCTCGAGGCGGCGCGGACGCTGATCGACAATCGCAGTCAGCAGGCGCTGGCCGGCGCGGTGATGTCCATCTGGGCCGAAGCCGGCATCGATCCGGTCGAGCTCTTCGCCTGCGTGCAGCGTGAGCGCGAGGAGCTGACGCGCGGCCTCAAGAAGGGGCGTCGTCTCGGGCCGGTGCAGGGTTTCGTCATTCCGACGCTGCGCCGTTGCGGCCTGCTCAGCGAGCGCGTCGCCGGCCACTTCCACGAGTTCCTGCGCGCCAATCTCGGCGGCAACATGGTCGGCGAGAACGTCGAGGAGTTCCTTGCCCAGCTGCCCGACCTGCCGCACGACACCGCCGCCTGGGCGATGGGGAACTGAGGAGTACGAAGAACTCACACGGAGAAACGGAGACGCGGAGAGAACCATCTTCCTCCGTGCCTCCGTTTCTCCGTGTGAGGCTTTTCTCTTCTACGAGAAGGAGCGGGCGAAGAGGGCGGCGATGGCTGCCGCGCCGTTCGGGCGCAGGTGGCGGGTGCCGGTGCCGGCGAAGTGCGGATGGGCGATCGTCGGCTGGCGCGGCTGCCAGGCGGTGCCGCTCCAGGCGAGCCAGGCGTCGCGGTCCTGATCGAAGACGTAGACCGGTTTGTTGCACAGCTTGCCGAACTCGGCGCCCCAGCCGGTGCCGCCCATCACCGTGTCGTCCTCGAGGACCGTGCCGACCGCGTAGACCTCCTGGGCGTTGTTCACCTGGTGCCAGATCGTCTGCAGCACCCGCTTGATGTAGTCGGTCTCCGGGTAGTGGCGGCGCATGAGCTTCGAGACGTAGGCCAGACTGACGTCGCCGTGCAGCAGTTCGGCGTGGCTGAGCGTGCGGACGCCGCGCTGGCGCTCGATGTCGTGCCCGTCGAAGGTGAAAGTCACCTCTTCGATCCCATGCCGTTCGGCGCCGGCGCCGAAGGCAGCCTCGGCGCCGCGCAGGCCACCGCTGTAGAGAACGCAGTCCTGCGGGTTCAACATGGCAGAGCCCTCCCGGAGCACGGATTCACACGGAGGCACGCAGGCACGCAGAGGGCGGAGTCGAATCCGCTCCACCTGCAGTCGTCCGCGCTCTTCATGGCTCCGTTGCTCCGCTTCTCCGTGTGAAGTCTTCCGGTCCTAATTGATTGCGTGCGGCTCGCCGAGGGAAAAGGGCGCGATGGCGGCGTCGAAGCGCTCACCGCCCGGGGTGACCATCTGATAGGTGCCGTGCATGGTGCCGAACGGGGTCTCCAGGGGGCAGGCGGAGGTGTAGGTGAACGACTCGCCCGGGGCCAGGGTCGGCTGCTCGCCGACCACTCCCGGACCGCGCACCTCGCGCACCTGGCCGTCGGCGTCGGTGATGATCCAGTGGCGACTCATCACCTGCGCCGTGTCCTCGCCCTGGTTGGTGATTTCGACTGTGTAGATGAAGAACCAGCTGCCCTGATCGGGCTCCGAGCGCTCGGGGACGTAGCTCGACTGGACGCGGACGCGGATCGCGCGGGTGACTGCCTCGGAAGAGAACACACCGGCGGGGTAGCGAGAACGGCGCGCGCGGTCAACACGGACCAGGTCGGCCCGGTCGACACCGGGTTGACAAGCGCGCGGCATGAGGTCGAATGCCGGGACACAGTAAACAAGGAGGTTCGTGCGATGAGTGATCTGGTGGTGATTGGCTACGACAACGAGTTCCGCGCCGACGAAGTGCGTCTGGAACTGGTGAAGATGCAGAAGGACTACCTGCTCGACCTCGAGGACGCCGTGGTGGCGGTGAAGAAGGCCGACGGCAAGGTGAAGCTGCACCAGGCGACCTCGCTGCCGACGGCGGGGGCGATGGGCGGCGGTTTCTGGGGCCTGCTGATCGGCACCATCTTTCTCAATCCGTTGCTCGGTGCGGCGGTCGGCGCGGCGGCCGGCGCCACGGCGGGCGCGCTGTCCGATGTCGGTATCAACGACAACTTCATGAAGGAGCTCGGCGGCACCCTCAAGCCCGGCTCGTCGGCGCTGTTCGTCCTGGTGCGCAAGGCGACGCCGGACAAGGTGCTCGACGCGGTGAAGGGGATGGGCGGCACGGTGCTCAAGACCTCGCTCAGCCACGACGACGAAGCGAAGCTGCAGGCCGTGCTGGCGGCGTCGGCCCCGGCGGCGAAGGCATGAGGCAAGTCTGGGTGGCGCTGGCGGGGCGCAGGGGCGCCCCCGCCCCGGGGGCGCCGAACGCGGCCGCCGCGCCGGCGCGGCCGGGGGGCCCGCCAGGCAACTTCACCCGCCCCCACCCCGCCCGCCGCCGCGGGCGCGCAGACGCCGGCGGCCGCGCCGGCGCTGCCGGAGGACCTGCAGGTCAAGTTCACCGTCGCCGACGCCGACGGCAGCGGCGGCCTGACCCTCGATGAGGCGATCAAGGGCGGCTACGCCTCGCAGCGCTTCACCACCGTTGACCGCGACAACGACCGCATCGTCACGCTCGCCGAGATCGCCACCTACCTCGCCGATCGCGCCGCCGGCTGGCGCCGGGCCGATGCGAACAACGACGGCGCCATCAGTCGCCAGGAGGCGGAGGCCTCGCCGGAGTTGCGCAGTTCGTTCAGCAGCGCCGACCGCGACGCCGACGGCATGCTGCGCCAGCGGGAGCACGAGGCGTGGTCACAGACGTCGCTGTTCCAGAATACCGATCTGCCCTACGTCGTGCCGAACATCTTCAACAAACGTTTCTGACCTCAGACCGGCGGCGGCGGCGCCAGCGACTCGCCGGAGGCGTTCTTCTCGCGCAGCAGCGTCAGCAGGCGGTCGGGACCGCCCTGGGCGACGATGTCCTGGAACTGCGAGCGGAAGTTCGACACCAGGCTGACGCCCTCGACGATGACGTCGATGATCTTCCATTGCCCGTCGCGCTGCCGCAGACGGTAGTCGACCAGCACGTCCTCGCTGCCGCCGCCGCGCACCAGCTTCGACTGCACGGTGATGTCGCCGCGCGCCTCAGGCCGTTCGCCGAGGATCTGCACCTTCTCGTTCTTGTAGCTGTCGACGTTGCGGCCGTATGTCACCGACAGGTGGCGCTTGAACTCCTGCTCGAACTCCTGGCGCTGCGCCGGGGAGAACTTCGCCCAGTTGCGCGCCACGACGAGCTTGGAGAGGGTTTGGAAGTCGATCGCCTCGTAGGCGATGGCCTCGATGCGCGTCCGCTTCTGGTCGCTGTCGAGCGCCGCGTCCTTGAGGACGCCGATCACCTGGCTGGCCAGGCCGTCGACGACCTGTGCCGGTGTCGATTGCCCCAGCGCGACGCCGGCCAACAGCCCCAGCGCCGCGAGCGTTTCACTGGCCCTCTTCCAGGTACCCCTCGATGACTTCGTCATTGTACAGTTCCTCCTGTTCCGCGGCGCTGGGAGTCTCGCCGTTGATCAGCTTCCAGCGTCGCTGCACGTAGGCGTTGCGGACGAACGTATAGTAGTCCAGCGACGCTGCCTTCACATCCCGCACCTGGTCGAGGACGCGGGCGCGGCGATTGAGGATGTCGATCGCCCCGAGGCCGGCGGTGAGGCCGGGGATGGTGACGAAGTACGGGTACACCGCCAGCATGCCGTCGGCGACCAGGCCGCCGGCGTCGCGCGGGCTCGACGGGCCGAGCAGCGGCAACATGAAGAACGGCCCGGGGGCGATGCCCCAACGCCCGAGCGTCAGGCCGGTGTCCTGCACATGCGCCGGGACGCCGAAGTCGGCGGCGAGATCATAGAAGCCGAGCCCGCCCAGAAAGGTGTTGCACTGGAAACGCGCCGTCGTCGCCGCCGCGTCGTGGAAGCGCGCCTGCAGCAGGTCGTTCACCAGCACCACCGGGAAGCGCAGGTTGTCGAAGAAATTGCTCAGGCCGCGCTGCGCCACGTCCGGGACCGCCCAGTCCCAGCCCTTCGCCGCCGGCTCGAGGCCGTAGCTGTCGACGGCGTCGTTGAAGGAGAAGATGGCGCGGTTGTACCTCTCCCAGGGATCGTGGTCGGGACGCGGTGGCTGAGCGCCGGCGCAACCGCCGAGGGCCGCGGCGAGCACGAGGACGACGAGACGGGCGGGCAGGCGGCTCATGGCTTCTCCGACGCCGAGCCGACGTTGGCGTTGTGGATGAGCTTGCCGATCATGCGCTCGAGGATGACCGCCGACTCGACGAACTCGATCTGGTCGCCGCTCTTCAGGATGTCGTCCTCGGCGCCCGGTTGCAGCGACATGTAGCGATCGCCGAGCACGCCCGAAGTGACGATCGACGCGGTGGTGTCGACCGGTAGCCGCAGCGCCGGGTCGAGGGTGAGGGAGACGCGGGCGCGGTAGTCGTTGGCCAGGCCGATGTCCTCGATCTCGCCGACCTTGACGCCGGAGATGACCACCGGGGCGCGCGGCTTGAGGCCGCCGATCTCGTCGAAGTCGGCGAAGACGCGCAGGCCGGTCGGGCCGGTGTACGAGACGCCGCCGACGCGCAGCGACAGGTAGGCGATGGCGGCCAGTCCGGCGAGGACGAAACAGCCGACGAGCAGGTCGCGGGTTGGCGATCGACGCATGCGCTCACACTCCCCACAGGGCGGTGATGACGTAGTCCACGAGCAGGATGCTGACCGACGCGGTGACGACGGTGGACGTGGTGGCGGCGGCGACGCCGGCCGAGGTCGGCGCGGTGGTCATGCCGCGGTAAGTCGAGATCAGGCCGACGAGCAGGCCGAAGACCAGCGCCTTGAGCAGGCTGCCGAGGATATCGTCGCGGAAGTCGACGGCGTCCTGCAGGCTGCTCATGTAGCGCCCCGGGTCGAGCCCCATCAGCCGCACGCCGACCAGGTAGCCGCCGAAGATGCCGAAGACGGTGAACAGCGCCGACAACAGCGGCATGACCAGCAGCATGGCCAGGGCCTTCGGCGCGACGATGTAGTGCAGCGGGTCGACCGACATCATGCGCAGGCCGTCGAGCTGCTCGGTGACGGCCATGGTGCCGATCTCCGCCGTCGTCGCCGAGCCGGCGCGGCCGGTGGTGAGCAGCGCGGTCAGCACCGGCGCCAGCTCGCGGATGAGGCTCAGCCCGACCACCGCGCCGAGCGAGTCGGCGGCCCCGAAGCGCACCAGCGTGTTGTAGCCCTGCAGGCCGAGCACGGCGCCGACGGCGAGGCCGCACAGGCAGATGATGAGCAACGAGAGGACGCCGAGCTTGAAGACCTCGTCGACCAGGCGGCCGCCGCGCGGCGGCGGCGTCACGACGCTGCGCGCCAGGCTGGCGGCGAAGGCGGCGAAGCGACCGAGCTCGGCGACGGCGTCGACGGTGGCGCCGCCGAGGGCGCGGATGGCGGTTACCATTGACCCGCCTCGACTGGGCCCGCCGCGACTGCGCCTGCCGCGACCGCCGCGGCTTCTTGCCGCAGGGCCGCCTCGACGTCCGGCTTGAGGAAGCCGGAGACGCGTGCGTCGGCGCTGTGCTGCAGGTCGGCCGGGGCGCCCTCGACGGCGCCGTCGGGGAGCAGGATGAGCACCCGCGCCGCCATGCGCATGGTCGAGGCGATGTCGTGCGAGACGACCACGATGGTCATACCGAAGCGCGCGTTGATGCCGCCGAGCAGCGCCTCGATGCGACAGGCCGAGATCGGGTCGAGCCCGGAGAACGGCTCGTCGCAGAGCAGGATGGTCGGTCGCATGACGATGGCGCGCGCCAGCGCGGCGCGCTTGACCATGCCGCCCGAGAGCTGCCCGGGCAACAGCGCCTCGGCGTCGGGCAGACCGACCGCGGCAAGGCTCTCGCGCACGCGCGTGGCGATCGCAGCCGCCGACAGCCGCGCGTGCTCGCGCAGTGGGAAGGCGACGTTCTCGAAGACGGTCATGGCGTCGAGGAGCGCGCCGCCCTGGAAGAGCATGCCGAGCGTGGCGCGCACGCGGGTGAGCTGGCGCTCGCCGAGCCGGGCGACGTCCTCGCCGGCGACCAGCACCCGGCCGCTGACCGGCTGCACCAGGCCGCCGATCAGGCGCAGGGCGGTGCTCTTGCCCGAGCCGCTGCCGCCGAGGATCACCGCGATGCGGCCGGCCGGAACGCTGAACGACAGATGGTCGAAGACGCGCCGGGCGCCGAACGCCATCGTGACGTCGTCGAAGACGATCGGCGGCGCGCCGGCCGCGAATGAAGTGGACTGAGGGTCGGACACGCGTGTCGCGCACCATATCGGAGGCGTGCAGTGACCGAAACCCTGGCGGGCGCGGCGGCAGCCGCGCCCGCTATCATTCCAACGGTTCGCCGAGCTTGTCGGCGAGGCTGCGCAGCTGGCGTTCGAGACGCTCGACGGTCATCTCGAGCCCGGCCAGGCGCTCGCCGAGCGCCGCGCGCGTTGCCGGATGCGCCTCCTCGGGGGCGCCGGGCGCCGCCAGAGGGGCCGCAGTGGGTGCGTCGAGCGGGTGCAGATCTGGGCACAGCGCCTGTGCCAGCCGTTCGACGCGGCTGCCGCGCCCGGCCGGGATGCGCTCGACCATGCCGCGCGCCTCGAGCGGCCCCAGCAGCGCCTCGAGGCGGTCGGCCGAGTCGATCGGCAGCATGCGACCGGCGCGCGCCCTGAGCTCGGCGGCGCTCTGCGGACCGCGCATGAGCAGCTCGGCGAGCAGCGCCAACTGGGCGATCTCGATCTTCAGCGTCGAGGTGCCGGTGTGGGCGTACTTGTCGACCCTGCTCTGGCCGGGAAACACCTTGCGCGCCAGTTGCTTGTCGATGAGGCCGTCGAGCGCCTCGCTGACCTCGTCGTCGGACAGCCCCAGGACCGGGTGGCGGTTGACCTTCTGGTTGGCGCCGAGGACCACGGCGTTGAGCGACAGTGGATAGCCCTCGGGGGTCGTCAGGGCCTTCTCGACCAGGACGCCGAGGGCGCGCGCCTCGACCGGCGCCAAGCGGATCTCGTCGAACATCGGTCAGGACGGACGGCGCAGGCGCTCGGCCTCGCGCTCGGCAGCCTTGTCGCGCAGCGGCCGCCCCTTGTCCGGCGTCGGGTCCGCTACCGACCCGTAGATGCGGCGCGCCTCGTGGTCCGCCGGCAGATACTGGGTGATCGGTGATCCATCGGCGGTGACGAACAGCAGGCAGTGGCAGTACTTGTAGACCTGCATGTCGTCGCAGGCGCAGATCCAGGTGCGGTGCTGCACCTCGGCCGCTTTGTCCGGGTAGAAGCGGCACGGGCAGAGCGGCCGCCCGAGGGTGTCGACGTTGTGCGCCAGCCCCAGCACGACGGCGGCGGTCACTTCGGCGTCGGGATGGACGACCGTGCCTGACTTCTCGCAGTAGCTGGCGACGAACTTCTCCATCTTCGCGACGCTCTTCGGGCTCGGCGGCTGCGGCATGGCGCTTCTATATTCGTCTCATCGCGCCTGGGCAAAGGCGCTTGAGCCCGACCGCGCCGCACGGCTAGGCAGACGGCATGACCGCGCTGCGTATCATTCAGATCGACGCCTTCACCGCCGTCCCGTTCCGCGGTAATCCCGCCGCCGTCTGCCTGCTCGACCCGCCAGCCGACGACGCATGGCTGCAGGCGCTGGCAGCGGAGATGAACCTGGCCGAGACCGCCTTCCTGTGGCGCCGTGACGACGGCTTCGCGCTGCGCTGGTTCACGCCGACGGTGGAGGTGCCGCTGTGCGGCCACGCGACCCTGGCGAGCGCGCACGCGCTGTGGGAGGAGGGCCTGCTGCGCAGCGACGCGCCGGCGCGCTTCGCCACCGCCAGCGGCGTGCTGCGCGCCTGGCGCGCCGGCGATTGGATCGGTCTCGACTTCCCCGCCCGCCCGCCCGGCGGCCCGGTGCCGGCGTCGGTGTGCGCGGCATTGGCGGTGGCGCCGGTGGCAAGCGCGACGAACCAGACCTGCCACGTCGTCGAGGTCGAGTCGGCCGCCGCGGTGCGCGCCCTGCGCCCCGACCTGCGCGCCCTCGCGGTTGCCTCGCCCGACCGCGGCGTCGCCGTGACCAGTCGCGACGAGAGCGGTGCGTACGACTTCGTGTCGCGATTCTTCGCCCCGGCGCACGGCATCGACGAGGATCCGGTTACCGGCGCCGCGCACTGCGCCCTCGGTCCCTACTGGGCGCCGAAGCTGGGCCGGACCGAGCTGCTCGCCTACCAGGCCTCGCCGCGCGGCGGCGTCGTGCGCGTCGTTACCGATGCCGGGCCCGATCGCGTCCACCTCTTCGGCCACGCCGTGACGGTGCTGCGCGGGACCCTGACGGGCGCGACTCTGCCGCGTCGCCTGTGATCCGAGGCGGCGCCGCCGCGCCGGCCGCTGCCGTGCCGGCCGCGGGCCGCCGGCGCTACGAGCGCGGCCGGTAGTAGGGACGGCCGCGCGCCGTCCATTCCTGGTAGAGCGCCAGGAACTCGGGCGAGGTCATCGGGTCGATGCCGAGGATCGGCATCGACCCGCGGCGGATGGTGAGGTCGTCTGGCGACAACTCGCCGGCGCGCGCGAAGTGGCGCGTGGCCGCGGCGACGTCGCCGCGCTGGTGCAGATGCCAGGCGAGGCCGAACTCGGCGCGCGCCAACTGCTCCGCGTCGCTCGGGCGCATCTGCTGCGCCCGCACCTGCTCGGTGGTGAGGGCGCCGCGTCCCTCGCGCACCCAGGCGCGCACCGTGGCGAGGTAGGCGGCGGAGTCGAAGCCGGTGAACTCCTTGAAGATCTCGTTAGCGAAAGCGACGTCGTTGGGGCGCGCGAAGCGGCCATGCTCGTCGATCCAGATGGCCGTCGGCACGTTGACGATGCCGTACAGGTCGGCGAAGCGGTGCTCGGTGTCGATCAGGCTGGGGTGGGTCGGCGCCGCCGCCTCGATCCAGGGCCGCGCGTCGTCGGCGCACTTGTCGATGGCGACGGTGACGACCAGGAAGCCGTCGTCCTTCAGTTCATCGTACAGCACCTGCCAGACCGGCAGGTCGTAGCGGCAGCCTCACCAGGAGGCGTAGGCGATCAGCAGGACCTTCTTGCCGCGGAAGCCGGCCAGGGCATGCGGCCGCCCGGCGAGGTCGGGCAGCGTCACCTCGGGCGCCATCCCGCTCGCCAACTGCGCGCCGCGTTCACCGGCCGACGCCCCGAGGTAGGCGGCGCCGGCGGCGGCGTCGAGCGCCAGCGGCCGCCCGAGCACGGCCGCCAGCGTCGTCAGGTCGACGCCATCATCATGCACCAGCGCGGCGCGGTCGCGCACCGGCACGCACAGGCCGCCCCTGCACAGCCCCTCCGGCTTGAGCTCCCAGCCCAGTCCATCGCGCAGGGCGGCATCGGCGAGCCGCACCGCGTCGCCGTCGACGCGCGCCTCGATCTCGCTCGCCCGTCCCTCGTCGATGACCGTGAACCGCATGGATCGCCAGCTACCAGATCGGCGCGCGCCCGGCTACGTCCAACATTACGTCCACCATGGCGGGCCCGGTTGCGCCGCGGATCGCGCGCCGGCACAGTGACGCGATGCAGATCGACCTGCGCGGCCACCCGCTGCACAGCCGCGGCCTGTCGGTGACCGTCAGTCAGCACGCCAACGGCAGGCTCGACGCGCGCGCCACGCTCATCGACCTGCGCAAACGCGGCTTCGTGCCGGTCGGCGGCGATCTCGGCATGCCGGGCATCGTGCATCACATGACGCTGACGGCGCTCGTCGACCCGGACGGCCCACGCCTTCTGACCCTTGCCGCCGAGCAGCCGAGCGTCGCTTTCGAGCCGTCCGCCCTGACCGGCGGCGAGAGCTGCCGCGACCCGATCCACCGCCTGCGCGAACTCGCGGGCGCGGTCGTCGACGCCGGCTTCACCCGCCAGCTGTCGCTCGCCCTCGGCGGTCCGCGCGGCTGCTCGCACATCCTCACCCTGGCGCAGGTGCTGGGGGCGGCGGTGGCCTGGGCCCTCGGGCCGGGCGGGGTGGCGGCGGTCGACCCGCGGCGCGCCGCCGGCGAGCGCGTCTTCCGGCGCGATATCCTGATCGACGGCAGCCAGCGCGCCGATGCCGACCTCGACCTCGCGGTCCAGCTGACCGACATGACCTTCGCCGCCGCGCCGGCGGTGGCGCGGCCGATGGACCGCTTCGCCGCCGTTCACGAGGTGCGCGTCTGGGCGCCGGTCGAGCTGGCGACGGTCAGTTTCGGCGCCCTCAGTGCGGCCGAGCGGCGCCGCGAAGCCGCGACGCTGGCGCAGGCGGGGTGGACCGATCGCGGCGCGGCGCTGAGCGGCCTGGCCGGCCTGTCGCTGTTCCGCGGCGTCTCGGCGGCGCTGATCGCCCGCCTCGGCGAGTCGGCGGCCGATCGGCCGCTGCTCGACGCCCTGCTGATGGTCGCGCCGACGTTCATCCAGTGCTGCGCCGCCCTGTCGGAGAACTGGCCGGCGCGCGCGCTGGCCGTCGACTCGATCATCGGCATGGGCGGCATGCCCGACTCGTGCTTCATGTGGCGCAAGGACGGCTCCCTCGATCGCCTGCGTCGTCCGCAGGATCCGGTGCCGACGTTCTGAACGATCATCCGGCCGTCACCGGCGTGTAACCGGTGGGCTCTATCGTATCAGCGTGATTCCTACAGCAGATCCAGCCCATCGTTTTCCCTTCCTGTGTCCCCAGTGCGGCTGCCCGACGCACGGATCGCCCACCTCCGGCGGGCAATGCTCGACCTACTGCGAGGACTGCGTCGGCGACCGCGAGATCGACGACCAGCCGTTCGCCGCGCTGGCGTCAGGCGATTGACGATGATGTGACGTCTCGCAGGGCAGGTGGCATCCGCCTGGCGGATCAGTCCACCGGCGACGTCGCACGACGGGTAGCCAGGCGTTGGGTCCGCAATTTGCTGCAGGCGAGGCTCTGTGGACCCGGCCTCGAAGCTGCGCGCCTTTCTGCTGCTGCGCTATACCCTGATCATCGCTACGGCGTACCTGCTGCTGGTCGAGCAGCAGTTCGCCGCCACGTCGCCGCTGGTTGGGCTCCTTATCGCCCTGGCCCTGGCCTCTAATGTCGCCATCGCCCAGCTGCCGCGTCGCCTGACCGACGCGCCCCGGTTCGCCATCGCGGTGCTGATCTTCGACACCGCCTGGGTGACCGCCGCCCTGATGATCAGCGGCGGCTTCAGCCCCGACTTCTTCATGCTCTACTTCTTCCTGCTGCTGCTCGCGGCGGTGGGGGAGAACCTGCGCCTGATCGCCATCGCGGCCTGTGTCGTCTGCGGTGCCTATCTGTTCGGGCACTCGGCAACGGGGGCGAGCGAGGACCTCCTCAGCTCGCCGTCGCTGATTCGCATTCCGTTCCTGTTCACCACCGCGATCTTCTATGGGCACCTCGTCGACCGCGCCCGCCGCGAGGGGGTGCGCGCCGACAGCGCCGAGGCGCTGGCGACGCAGCTGCAGCGCACCTTGGCGGAGTTCAAGGTTCTCTATGCCAAGGCGCAGGAGGCCGAGCGCATCAAGACGGAGTTCCTCGCCACCGTCTCGCACGAGCTGCGGACGCCGCTGACGACCCTGCTCGGTTACACGGAGCTGTTGATCGAGG
This sequence comes from bacterium, assembly GCA_031401035.1. Taxonomy (GTDB): domain Bacteria; phylum Desulfobacterota; class Binatia; order HRBIN30; family CADEER01; genus JANNRA01. Next base: position 90,721 of record JANNRA010000185.1, read on the forward strand.
AGAGTTATGGGCCGACCACCGCGGAGCAGCGCGGCGCGCTCGGCAAGGTCCGCGCCTCGGGCTGCATCCTGCAACAGGCGATCGGGCGCATGCTCGACGCCTCGCGCATCGACTTCGGGCACGAGCGGGTGAGCTGCGAGGAGTTCGAACTCGACGACGTGTTCGCCGAACTGCGCGCCGATCTGCCCGAGACGCCGCAGGTCGCCGTCCACTGGCCCGCCGCGGCCGACATGCCGCCGCTGCGCACCGACGAGGAGAAGCTGCGTACGATCCTCCGCAACCTGCTCGAGAACGCGTGCAAGTACACGGCGCGCGGGATGATCCGCGTCAGTGCCCACTGGGATCGCGGGCGCGACGAGGTCGAGATCAGCGTCAGCGACACCGGCATCGGCATCGCTTCGGAGGAGATCGAGGCGATCTTCGAGGCCTTCCGGCAGGGGGCCAACCGCGGCGACCTGGCCAGCGCCGGCGTCGGCCTCGGCCTCTACATCGTGCAGCGGCTGGTGGCGCGGCTCGGCGGCGAGGTGCGCGTCGAGTCGCGGCCGGCGATCGGCTCGACCTTCAGCGTCCGTCTGCCACGTCTGCTGCACCGCGGCGACGCCGTCGCCGCCGGCGCGCCGCTCAGCCCGGCCCTCACACTCGCCATGTGACCCCGGCGCGTTGCGCGGCGCCGGGCCATCTGGCACCGTCCGCCGCGCACGGAGGGACGCATGGCCGACCAGAACGATCTGCTGGCGCGTGGGCGCGCGGTGACGGCAACGCTGTGGGGCGATCTGATGAAGCAGGCGCCCGGCATGCCGGCGCATGCCCTGGCCCCCGACTTCTTCGCCCTGGTGACGCAGTTCGTCTTCGGCATGTTCTGGTCGCGTCCCAATCTCGACCTGCGCAGCCGCAGCCTGTGCACGGTCGCGCAGCTCGCCGCCCTCGGCAAGACCGACGAGCTGAAGGGGCATCTGCTCGGCGCCCTCAACCTCGGCATCACTCGCGACGAGCTGGTCGAGGTGCTGATGCAGACCGCCTGTTACGCCGGGGTGCCGACCGCGGTGGCGGCACTCAACGCCGCCGCCGAGATCCTCGCCCCGCCGGCCGCCGACGGCACGACGCGCTGAGCGCGTGCGTCGGCCGGGTGCGTCGCATCGCCGCGGCGTCGTGCGCGGCGGGGTACGCTGGCTGCTCGCCGTCGCGCTGGCGTGGCTGGCGCTGTGCGTCGTTGGACTGCTGTACCTGCGCCTCTTCCCGCCGCTGCTCACCGTCCTGCAGCTGCAGCGCTGGGTCCAGTACGGCGACGCGCCTGGCTCGACGAGCGGCTTCGTGCCCCTGGCGCGCCTCGGGCCGCACCTGCCGCGCGCCGTCGTCGCCGCCGAGGACACCCGCTTCTTCGCCCACGCCGGCATCGACTGGGACGGCGTACGGCGGGCGGCCGAGGACAACTGGCAGCGCGGTCATGTCTGGCGCGGCGGCTCCACCATCACCCAGCAACTGGTGAAGAACCTCTTCTTCCCCACCTTCTGGTCGCCGCTGCGCAAGCTCTTCGAGGTGCCGCTGAGCCTGCTCACCGAGCTGATCCTGCCCAAGCCGCGCATCCTCGAGCTGTACCTGAACGTCGTCGAATGGGGACCGGGCGTGTACGGCGGCGAGGACGCGGCGCAGCATCACTACGGCGTGCCGGCGGCCTTTCTCGGCCGCGAACAGGCGGCGCGCCTCGCCGCCTGCCTGCCGGCGCCGCGCCTGCGCCGGCCGCAACGCATGGACCGCTACGGCCGCGTCATCCTCGCGCGCATGGCGGCGATGGGGGGCTGACGCGGCGCGCGCCGCCTCGCTTGCGTTTCCCGCGCTGGATCGGGAATGATCGGCTTCGTGACGCCCGCTCGCCCGCTCGTCTTCGATCGCGCTGCGCGCGCACTTGCGTCGACTGCGCCGGCGGCGCTTTGCTGTTGCATCGGCGATTCGGCCGGCCGCGTCGCCATCCCGACGCCGGCCTGACCGCGCCGGCCTATCGCATGTTGTCCCGAGAGGATCCCTTCGCTGCCGCGCCTGTCGACGCAAACGCCGACGCCGTTAAGCAGCTCTGTCTCGGTCTCGCGTCGCGCCGCCCCCTGCGGCCGCGTCGGCGGGGCCGCAAGGAGTAGTGGGTATGAGACGCACGAAACTCGTCGGCGCGGCGCTGGCCGCGCTGCTGTGGGGCGGCGCGGTGCTCGAGCCGGCCGGCCGTCGCAGACGAGGGGACGGCGGCGGACGGCAAGCCGTGGACCCTCGACAGCAACAACTGGCAGCAGGCGCAGGGTCTGCTCCCGGATCCGGTGCTGGAGCGGGTGAAAAAGGGCGATTACTGGTACACCGTCCAGCCGATCAACGCCGAGCGCTTCAAGCAGAACTACTCGCAGGCTTTCTGGCAGGCGAGCGAGGCCAATGAAGGCAAGTTCGGCCTCGATGAGGAGACCTGCGGCCTGAAGGATCTCGCCACCGGCGAGACGCCGGTCTTCTATTTCGGGTTCCCCTTTCCGAAGATCGACGCGAAGGACCCGCAGGCCGGCTGCAAGGCGGCGTGGAACTTCACCGCCGCCAACCAGATGGGTGGCGGCGGCGGCGCGACCTTCACGCTCAACGGCGTCGACGAGGGCGGCGAGTACAAGCGCATCAAGCTGTGGCTGCACAGCTTCGCCTTTCTCGGCCGGCACGGCGGCGCGGTGGAGAATCCGGAGAATCTCTCGGTGACGGCGCTGACCAGCGTCCTCGAGCCGAGCGACGTCGACGGCGTCGGCGGCCTGACCAAGCGCACCAACAGCTGGACGTCGCAGGACAAGGCCTGGTTCTATGTGCCGGCGACGCGGCGCGTGCGGCAGGCCAGCTCCGCCTCGCGCTCCGAGCCGGTCGCCGGCATGGACATCTTCGCCGACGACCTCAACTGCTACGGCGGCAAGGTCGAGTACTACAAGTGGAAGGTGGTCGGCGAGAGCAACATCCTGGCGCCGGTGCTGAGCCCCGACCCGCTGACACCGACGCAGAAGAGCGACACCCGGTCGGAGGTGGCGATTCCGTACTTCCGCGCCGGCTACGAGACACCGGGCGCCAAGGGCGCGCCATGGCTGATCGTCGAGAACCTCAAGCTGATCCCCCGCCCGGTGTGGATCCTCGAAGGCGAGTCGAGCGACCCGTACTACAACTTCGGCAAGGTGATCATGTACATGGACCGCGACATGTACCGTATCTACTGGAAGTTGGTGCACAACCGCGCCGGCGAGTACTTCTACAACGCCATGTGCGCCTACCACTGGTCGAAGTCCACCGACGGCAGCTTCTCGGCCGTCTCACCGAACCTGGTCGTCGGCGTCAACGACAAGCGCAACCGCGCCGCCCTGGGCGGCCGTTACAGCTCGCAGTTCTTCGAGAGCAAGTTCGGCAAGGACTACTTCACCCTGCGCACGCTGACGCACCTCAGCGACTGAGGCGCGGGCGGCGCGCGCTCGAGGGACCCGCAACCGTGCGGGCCCCTCGCGTGCGGCGTCAGTGGTCCCGACGTCGCGCCAGCAGCAACAGTGCGGGGCCGAGCAGCCACCAGGCGCCGCCGCTGACGGGCGGCACGACGGCGCAGCTGTTGGAGCTGAAGTTCAGCACCGTCGGGCGGAAGGGCACGGTGGGGCTCGGGGTCGGGGTCTCGGTCGGCGTCGGTACCGGTGGGCGGCTGGGGGTGACGGTGGGGGTCAGCGACGGCGTCGGCGTCTGGGTGACCGTTCCGGTCACCGTCGGCGTGCCGATCAGGACGACGATGGTGCCGTCGAGCGCTTCGGCGGCGAGCATGCGGCCCTGTGCATCGGTCACCTCCAGGTTGGCGAGGGTCAACGCGGCGGTACCCGCCGGGGCACCCAGCGCGATGCCGAAGAAGCAGGTGGCGAGGTCGCCGTCGCGCAGCGCGTCGGCGGGCAGCAGGCTGGGCTCGATCTGCAGCCGCAGTCGGCCCGGCGCCGCCAGCGCGGCGTCGAGGGTGTGGTCGTCGTCCAGGCGCTCGGCGATGGTGCAGTCGGCGGCGATGACGTCGAGGACGTCGGACGGGTAGCGCACGTCGACACCGGTGGCGACGGCGCTGTCGCCGGCATCGCCGCCGAGGGCGAGGACTGCGGCGACGGTGCCGCCCGGCACGCCGAGGCCGCCGGTGATCGAGACGACGGGGATCTCGCCGCCGGCGTCGGCGCGGGGGATTGAGATGAGGGGGACGATGACCGCGAGGGCGGTGAAAAGAAGCGAGCGGGGAATGGAACCAACGGCGACGATCACAGCGAATACTCCACTTGGAACAGTACGTTGTCGCGGTCGCGCAGCAGGCTGATGCCCTGGCTCCCGAACAGGTGGCCGGCGTAGATGTAGCTGTAGCTGAAGACGAAGCGGAAGGGGTCCTGCAGGAGGGTCACCGCCGGCTGCACCGTGATGGCGCCGCCCCAGTCGTAGAGCAGGCCGACACTCGGCGTGACGCGGCCGCCGGCGTAGCTGGTCGCGATCAGCAGGGTGTTCAGGTACTGATCGACCGGATTGTGCACCAGGTCCGGCTCGGCCGCCGCGGTGGCCAGACCCCACCGATCGGGTGACCAGGTGACGTCCGTCACCGGCAGCACCTCGCCCTCGAAGATCGGCGGTTGCCCGGCCAGCGGCGCCGACGGCGTCACCACCGGCCGGCGCGGAATGCCGCCGCGCAGGTGCTTGTAGAAGAACTGCGAGCTGATGAAGAACGAGGCGTCCGGGTTGAGCCAGCGCACCGCCTGGGTGGTGTCGAAGCCGAGCATGAAGTTCCACGAGTCGCCGGTGCGGCGGCCGCCGCTGCAGACGCCGTTGCCGTACTCGACGCCGCGCGGGCAGGCCTGGCCGTTGGCGGGCAGGGCGAAGATGAACGGGTCGAGCTGCGCCTGCGAAAAGCGCGCCTCGTTGTGGAAGTACGCCAGCTCGGTGCGCACGATCGGTTCGCTGCTGAGGAAGATCTTGCGCGCCCATTGCGGCGGGATGGCGGTGGCGGCGGTGGCGCCGGTGATCTGCACTTTCGGCGCCGTCTGGTTGGCGCGGGCGACGAAGCCGGTGGCCTGGCCACTGGTGATCGGAAAGGGGAAGTTCTCGGTGAACACCTCGACGGCCGGAATGTCGAGGTAGGTGTAGTAGTGGGCGAACCCGAACGTCACCTGCTCGACGCCCGGCATCGGGCTGATGAACTTGAACTGGAAGCCGCCGCGCATCGCTTCGATGGTGCGCGGCGGTCCGTCGATGACGTTGAGCTGGGTCGCCGATGGGGGCGAGTTCGGCGGCGACCACGGTGACCCGACTGGGATGCCGGGGTCGAAGCCGACGGCGTTGTCGATCGCCCCGAAGCCTTCGATGAAGGCCTCGTAGAAGGGCGTGAACGGAATCTCGCCGACGTTGTAGCTGATGCGCAGCATATCGATCGGCACGCGCCGCTCGTCGAGGGGCACCAGGAAGCCGCCGAAGCTGTTGTCGAGCGGATTGATGTTGTCGAGCAGGCGGAAGACGTCGGTCTCGCCCCAGGCGAGGATCTGGCGGCCGAAGCGCAGGTAGAGATCCTCGAAGTCGGCTTCGATGTAGGCTTGGAAGAGACGGTTGCGCACCGAGGCGATGTTGCGCAGGCGCTGCCGATAGTAGGCGGTGTTGGGCAGCGGGCCGAACGGACTGGGCGGCGCCAGGCGCTGGTTGTCGAACTGGTAGTGGGTGCGGTACTCGGCCGGACCGTAGTCGTAGACGCCGTCGTACTCGCCGCGGTACGACAGGAAGTAGCCCAACTTGCGCACCGGCAGTCCGGTCTCCCGCAGCAGCGACAGCGGTCCGAACCCTTCCTTCACGAGGCGGGTCAGGTTGTGGCTCCACGTCGTCTCGACGAAGGCGCGGCTCTGGCGCAGGTGCCCGGCCGCCGAGACCGGGAAGGTCAGCGACCGTTCCGTGATGCGGCCCGGCGCCTGTTCGATCAGGCGGATGTCGGTGTCCTGTGTCCCGACGCGCGCCGCCGTGTAGGCGCGCGCGCCGAGTTGGATCTCGCCCGCCTCGTCGATCGCCACCGCTCCCGCCGCGCTGGCTGTCATCAGCCAAGCGACCGCTGCTGCCGCGCCAAGGCGGCGTCCTTGCATCGTCACTGCGGCGTGCCCCCCGGCGCGCCTTATAGCGACGGCCCGAAAATATTCGCAAGCGCCGCGTCGACGCCGGGACCCCTGATCTCAGACGTCGATGTCGTCGAGGCGCGGCGCGCGCTCCATGATGAGGTTGAAGCGCGGCTCGACTTCCTTGCCCATCAGCGTCTGGATGGTCAGCTCGACGGCGGCGTTGTCGGCGATGGCGACGCGCAGCAGGGCGCGCTTGCGCGGGTCGAGGGTGGTCTCCTTCAGGGTCGGCGGATTCATCTCGCCGAGGCCCTTGAAGCGCTGCACGACGGCCGGTTTGCCGCCGGCGGCGGCGAGGACGCGGTCGCGCGCCTCATCGGTGAGCGCCCAGTGCACCTGCTTGCCGATCTCGATCTTGTAGAGCGGCGGCTGGGCGATGAAGAGGTGCCCGGCATCGATCAGCTCGCGCAGGTGGCGATAGAAGAAGGTCAGCAGCAGCGTGCAGATGTGGTGTCCGTCCGAGTCGGCGTCCATCAGCAGGCAGATCTTGTGGTAGCGCAGCTTGGTCACGTCGAACTGCTTGCCGGTGCCGCAGCCGAGCGCCGAGATGACGTCGCTCAGCTCGCGGTTGCCGAGCACCTTGCTGAGCGAGGCCTGCTCGGTGTTCAGCACCTTGCCGCGCAGCGGCAGGATGGCCTGGAACTGGCGGTCGCGCCCCTGCTTGGCGGAGCCGCCGGCGGAGTCGCCCTCGACGATGAACAGCTCGCTCTTGCGCGGGTCGGTCGAGCTGCAGTCGGCGAGCTTGCCGGGCAGATTGAGGCGGTGCGAGACGGCCGACTTGCGCTGCACCTGCTCCACCGCGGCACGCGAGGCGCTGCGGGCGCGTGCCGCGAGGATGACGCGATCGGCAATTGCCGTTGCCTGCGTGCGGTTCTGCAGCAGGTAATTCTCCAGCGCGGTGCGCAGGAAGGTGTCGATCGGCGCGCTGACTTCGGGATTGTTCAGCCGCCCCTTGGTCTGGCCCTGGAACTGTGGCTCCTGAATGTAGATGCTGAGCACCGCCACCAGCCCCTCGCGCGCGTCCTCGGCGGCGATGCTCAGGCCCTTCGGGGTCAGGTTCTGGACGCTGAGGTAGTTGCGCACCGCCTTGGTCAGGCCGTTCTTGAGTCCCGCCTCGTGCGTGCCGCCGTCCGCCGTCGGGATGCCGTTGACGAACGACAGCACCTGCTCGTCGGTGGCCTCGGTCCAGACCAGCACACACTCGGCGACGAAGCCGTCGCGGCGCTCGGCGTAGAATGGCTCGGCGACGGCGACCTTGCCGCGCGCGGCGAGCAGCGTCGGGATCCACTCGGCGATGCCCTGCTCGTGCTGGAAGGTCTCGCTGCTGCCGGTGGTGTCGTCGTCGAAGGTCAGTTGCAGGCCGCGGTGCAGGTAGGAGCGCGACTCCAGGCGCTCGCGGATGATGGCCGGCTGGAACTGCGTCTTGGGAAAGATGTCGCGGTCGGCGGTGAAGGTGATGGTGGTGCCGCTGCCGCGCGCCGCGCCGATCCTGCGGATCTTGCCGGTCGGCACGCCGCGCGCGAATGACTGCTCCCACAGGGCGCCGTCGCGCTTGACCTGCGCGGTGAGGGCGGAGGAGAGGGCGGTGACCACCGAGGCGCCGACGCCGTGCAGGCCGCCGGCGTGGAAGTAGTTGCGATTCTCGAACTTGCCGCCGGCGTGCAGGGTGGTGAGGATCAGCTCGAGAGCCGCCGTCTTGTGCTTCGGGTGGACGTCGACGGGGATGCCGCGGCCGTTGTCGGTGACGGTGATCGTGGCGCCGTCCTTGTGCAGGCGCACGACGATCTTGTCGCAGTGCCCGTTCATCGCCTCATCGACGGCATTGTCGAGGAGCTCCCAGACCAGATGGTGCAGGCCGGCGGTGTCGACGCCGCCGATGTACATGCTGGGCCGCTTGCGCACCGGCTCGAGGCCCTCGAGGACGGTGATGTCCTTGGCCGTGTATTTCTGCTCCGCCATGTTAAGGCGCGCACCGTGCCACAGGTGCGCGGTCGGTTCCAGCCCCCGGCGGTAGCCGTGCCAGGCTCAGCGGTCGCGGCCGACGAACTCGTCCATCGTCGCGTTGATGCCGAGCAGGTTGGCGAGGCGGTCGAAGAGGCCGACCGGCAGCATGCGCATCAACGGCAGCAGGTGGACCAGCCACGGCATCAACAGGCGCCGGCGGTCGCGGCGGATGGCGTCGACGACGCGGTCGGCGACGTCCTGCTCGGCGAGGATCGGCAGCAGCAGCGGGAAGCGCGACTTGACGCCGTGGAACATCCCGGTGTCGATGTAAAATGGGCAGACCACCGTCGTCACCACGCCGGGCGCGACGCGGCGCAGCTCGGCGCGCAACGATTCGTCGAAACCCATCGCCGCCCACTTGCTGGCGCTGTAATCGGCGAGGCGGGCGACGCCGATCATGCCCGAGGCGGAGGCGATGGTGACGATATCGCCGCGATTGCGGGCGATCATCGCCGGCAGGAAGGCCTTGCCGGTCCAGAACAGCGCCAGGACGTTGGTGGCGAAGGTGGCCTCGATCTTCTCGTCCGGCAGCTCGAGGAAGTCGTTGCCGCTGACGACGCCGGCGTTGTTGATCAGGATGTCCACCGGCCCGCCGGCGGCCTCGGTCTCGGCGGCGCGGGCGTACACCTGGGCGCGGTCGGAGACATCGCGGCGGAAGCCGCGCGCCGCGCCGCCGCGGGCGGTCAATTCCACGACGACGGCGTCGAGCCGACCCTGGTCGATGTCCCACACCGTGACCCCGGCGCCGGCGGCGGCGAGGCCGAGGGCCATGCGCCGCCCGATGCCGCTGCCGCCGCCGGTGACCAGGGCGTGCCGCCCCGCGATGGTGCTCATCCGCGGTCTCCGTCAGCGCGCCAGGAGGTAGACCAGCAGCGCCAGCCCCAGCAGCACCACCCAGACGAGGTGCATCGAGGCCCGCGTCGGGGCGAGCGGCGCCGGCGCGTCCGCCGCCGCAGTGGCAGCCGCGTCGTCCTCCGCCAGGTCCAGGCCGGCTTCGGGTGGCGGCGTATCGGCCCACTGCGCGCCGATCAGGTCCTCAGATTGCAGCGACGCCAGCACCTCGCCGGCCGCCTCGAGATGGTCGGTGGCGACGAAGACGCTGACCGGCCGCGACACCGCGAACGGCTCGTGCGGCCGCTGCTGGGGCAGATACAGTTTGTGCGCGCCGTCGCACTCGACGGCGCAGATGATGCCTTCCTGCAGCAGCGCCAGCACCGCCTCGTGCGCCTGGCGTCCCGGCAACTCGACCAGCAGCGCGTCCGGCGCGCCCGGCGGCAGCGGCGCCTCGTCGTCGTCTGCGCCGCCGGCCGCGGCGGCGCGGCCCTCGTGCCGCGGCAGGGGTCCGGGGTGCAGCGGGGCGCCGCAGTCGACGCAGGCGGCGATGCCGGCGACGTACTCCTCGTCGCAGGCTGGGCAGTGTTGGAACCCCGCGCTCATGGATCCGCGTGCCTCGTCAGGCGAGCAACTGGATCGCCCACCAGATGTAGATCGTCACCTGGGCGAAGAAGAGGGCGGCACGCACGCGCACGGCGTTGACGCTGACCGAGAGGACGTGCGTCACCGACTGCCCCATGCGCGCCAACAGCACCCACATGGCGAGCCCGTCGGTGACGTCGAGGCGGCCGCTGGCGCTGGCCGCGAACGCCAGCGCGACGAACACCGGCAGGGTCTCGAAGCAGTTGTCGCGCGCCCGCGTCAGCCGCCGCCCGAGGCCGGGTAGATCCGACCCGTCGGTGGCGAAACTGTTCGGCGCCTTGGCGCCGCTGGCGATCAGGCGCAGGCGGAAGACCGCCATGGCGACGTTGAGCAGCAGGTACCAGGCGGTGAACCCGACGAGCGCGAACACGGTCGTGGACATGACTCATCCCCCTCTGTCGTGCAGCGCGGCTCGTACGCCGGCGCGGCGGGCGATGCAAACCGACGCCGGCGCTGGCTAGAAGTTGCCGTAGCGGTTGAGGTCGAACAGGCCGGCTTCCGTCGGCGCCCGGCGCTGGTAGTCGGCGTGCATCCAGTCCGCCAGGATCCAGAACTGCGGGCTGCTGCGGCGCACGCCCCAGCGCGCGACGACGGCGTCGAGGTCGTCCGGCGTCTGCACGGTGGCGAGGGTGGCGGTGAACAGCTCGATCTCGTCGGCGGCGACGTCGAAGGCGAAGTTCGGGTAGTTGCCGAGGTAGCCGGGCGCGACGGTCAGGGTGTCGTCGGCCGGCACCAGGCGCGCCGCCTCGTCGAACATGAAGGCGACGTTGCTGTGGGCGCGGTTGTGGATCAGCGCGTAGACCGCGTCGCGCTCGCCGCGGCCGCCGCGCACGCGCAGGAAGGCGTTGTCGGGCAGCAGCGCCACCCACGGCCCGCGTACGCCGGTGAGCGGCCGCAGGGCGCGTTCGCTGCGGCGCTCGAGCGGCGTCGCGCCGGGGCGGTCGCAGCGCGAGGTGGCGCACTGGTTGAGCAGGTCGGGCGGGCCGGCCACCGCGGCGTTGCGCGCCACGAGCATCGCCAGCAGCTCGTGCTGCGGGACGTCGGTGCGGAACGGGATTTGGGTGCCGTGTCCGAGGCTGTGCAGGGTGTCGACGTGCTGGTAGTCGAGCGAGTCCGTCGCGCCGACGTACCACGAGGCGCGGATGGCCTCGCGTCGGTCCTCGGGCAGGAAGGCGAGGAAGAGGTTCTCGGCCTGCATGCGCAGGTGGTCCATGTAGAGCCGCGTCGCCACCTGGTGCGAGGCGTTGCCGAAGACGTCGTAGCCGGCGACGAGGTCGTAGTAGATGCGCTCGAAGAGCGGGTAGTCGAGCACCCAGGCGGTTTTCGGGCGGGCGCCGAGGAAGCCCTGCACGACGGTGGCGTTGTCGAAGTGGCGGAAGACGGTGAGCTGCGCGTTGCGGTTGGCGCCGTCGCCGTCCCAGATGGCGGCGAGCGTCGGGCCGAGGCGCTGTGGGTCGGCGGCGTCGTAGTACGTGGCGCGGATGTCGAGGTACTTGCGCTGCTCGAGGGCGTACTGGATCCAGAATTGCCCGGGCAGCAGGTGGCTCATGTGCGCGGCCGGCAGGTTCAGGGACGCCTGCGTCTGCGCCAGGTAGCTCGGCATGGTCACCGACAGATCGTGATCGGGGTCGAGGAAACTGACGAAGAAGTGGTCCTCGATGACGTCGACGGCGACCCCGCCGCGGCACACCGGGCCGCGGATGAAGGTCATGACGAAGTACTGCGCGTCGTCGAGCATGTACTGGTAGCGCGAGCGGGCGGGGATCTGGTCGAAGGCGATGAACGGGTTCGACGCCTCGTCGGGCGCCCAGGAGGGGAAGCGCGTCGGCTGCCAATCGGCGGCGAGGAACAGCGCCGTCAGGCGCCGCAGCTTCGCCGCGCTCAGCGGGTAGACGATGTGCGTCTTGCTGACGATGGTCTCGTCGAGCGGGCGCAGGCGGTACCAGAAGGGCGCCGGGCCGGGGTCGTCGTAGGGGCGCCGCGTCGCGATCTCGTCGATCGGGGTGCCCGGCGCGGTGCGCGAGCGGACGACGCGGAAGAACGGCCCGCGCGCCAGATCCTCGAAATAGAGGTGGGCGAGGAACCAGTGCTCGTAGAGGTAGCGCGCTGTGACACGTTCTTTGAGCGACGCGCCGTTGAGGAACGCCTCCCATTGCCGCACCTGCGCGACGGCGCGGGGCGGCAGCGGCGGGACGGGCGCCGTCGTCGATGCGCCCTGCGCCAGCCAGGCGGCCAGCACGCCCAACTCGGCGTCGCTGAGCGGCGCGGCGCCGTAGGGCATGCCGCCGAGCGGCTGCGCCGCGGCGTAGGCGGCGAACTCGTCCGGCGCGGCGCAGGTGAGCGTCCGCTCGATGTCGAGGTCGACCGCCGCCGGCAGCTTCTCGCCGGGCGGGAACGGGTGGGCGCGGCCGAGGGCGAGCATGGACAGCATCAGGCTCGCCGAGCCCGGCACCGCCTCGCCGCCGGTGACGGAGAAGAAGCCGAGATCGCGCCACGCCGCGGTGCTCTGCGCGTCGATGAACAGGCGCGTCGGTGACGCCGCGGTCAGTCGGCTCGAGTCGTAGACCGCCGCCTGGCTGGCGCCGCGTGCGACACCAGCCGCGGAGCTGAGCAGCACCTGGCAGGGGGCGTCGTTGCAGCCGTGGCAGACGACACAGCGCTGATCGAGGATCGGCTTCACCTGGCGCTGAAACGAGATGACCCCGCCAGCCGGTGGGCTCGGCAGGCTGGGCAGCACCGGCGGCGCTGGCGGCGCCGGCGTGAGGCGCGCACAGGCCGCCAGGCAGGTCAGGAGCACTATGCCGGCGGCGTGCGGGGGACGGCGGGGGAGGGTCATCTCTGAGAGGGTACCAACGACAAAGGGGGCGCCTTAGCAGGCGCCCCCCTCGGTGTCACATCCGACGCGGAACGCGTCGGCTCACATGTCGTCGTAGCCGCCGGGGGCGGCGCCGCCGCCGGCCTTCTTCTCTTCCGGTTTCTCCGAGACCATGGCCTCGGTGGTGAGCAGCATGCCGGCGACCGAGGCGGCGTTCTGCAGGGCGATGCGGACCACCTTGGTGGGGTCGATGATGCCCGCCTTGAGCAGGTCCTCGTATTCCTCGCGCGCCGCGTTGAAGCCGATGGCGCCCTTGCTGTTGCGGACCTTGTCGAGCACCACGGCGCCGTCGGCGCCGGCGTTCATGGCGATGCGGCGGCAGGGCTCCTGGGCGGCGCGGCGGACGATGCCGACGCCGATCTGCTCTTCGGCGGCGACCTTCAGGTCGTCGAGCACCGCGATGGCACGCACCAGGGCGACGCCGCCGCCCGGGACGATGCCCTCCTCGACGGCGGCGCGGGTGGCGTGCATGGCGTCTTCGACGCGCGCCTTCTTCTCCTTCATCTCGACCTCAGTGGCGGCGCCCACCTTGATCACGGCGACGCCGCCAACCAGCTTGGCCAGTCGCTCCTGCAGCTTCTCGCGGTCGTAGTCCGACGTCGTCTCGTCGATCTGGGCGCGCAGCTGCTTGATGCGGCCCTCGATGTCGGGCTTCTTGCCGGCCCCGTCGATGATCGTCGTGTTGTCCTTGTCGATCGTCACGCGCTTGCAGCGGCCGAGTTCCTTGAGTGTCACGTTCTCGAGCTTGAGGCCCAGCTCCTCGGCGATCATGCGCCCGCCGGTGAGGACGGCGATGTCCTCGAGCATGGCCTTGCGGCGGTCGCCGAAGCCCGGCGCCTTCACCGCCGCGGCATGCAACGTGCCGCGGATCTTGTTGACCACCAGGGTCGCCAGCGCCTCGCCCTCGATGTCCTCGGCGATCAGCAGCAGCGGCTTGCCCGACTTGGCGATCTGCTCGAGCACCGGCAGCAGGTCCTTCATGGCGCTGATCTTCTTCTCACAGATCAGGATGTAGGGGTCCTCGAGCACGACTTCCATGCGCTCGGGGTCGGTGACGAAGTAGGGCGAGAGGTAGCCGCGATCGAACTGCATGCCCTCGACGACGTCGAGCGTGGTCTCGAGGCTCTTCGCCTCTTCGACCGTGATGACGCCCTCCTTGCCGACCTTGTCCATCGCCTCGGCGATGATCTCGCCGATGGCCGCGTCGCCGTTGGCGGAGACGGTGCCGACCTGGGCGATCTCGGCGCGACCCTTGGTCGGCTTCGACTGCTCCTTGAGCGCCTCGGTCACCTTGGCCACGGCCTTGTCGATGCCGCGCTTGATGGACATCGGATCATGCCCGGCGGCGACCATCTTGGCGCCCTCGGTGTAGATCGCGCGCGCCAGCACGGTGGCGGTGGTGGTGCCGTCGCCGGCGACATCGGAGGTCTTCGAGGCGACCTCCTTCACCATCTGCGCGCCCATGTTCTCGAACTTGTCTTCGAGCTGGATCTCCTTGGCGACGGTGACGCCATCCTTGGTGATGGTCGGTGCGCCCCACGACTTTTCGATCACGACATTGCGGCCCTTGGGGCCGAGGGTGACGGTGACCGCATCGGCGAGCATGCCGACGCCGCGCAGGATCTTGCCGCGCGCCTCTTCCCCGAACTTGACGATCTTCGCTGCCATTGGGTGATTCTCCTTCTCAAGGTTGGTCTGGATCGGGTGGTGCCGGGTGCCGGCCGCAGGCCGCAACCCCTTCGTATCGCCGAAGGCGGGCCGCAGGTAAAGCCGGCCCCGGTGACTGTCAAGGCCGCAGATCGACCACGGTGATACGTTTTAGCGCCTTGCGGCCCTTCTGTGCCCGATGCCCGGGCTCAGGGACGGTGACGCGCCGCTCGCTGCCGTCGTCGCCGATCGCCGTCGGGGGCTTGCCGGCCGGGTGGCAGGCCGCCCCGACCAGCGTCTCGCCGGTATCGAGGCGCATGAGGATGACGCCGCGACCGGCGCCGGCCAGCTCGGGCAGCTCCTCGGCGGGAAAGACGAGGACTTTGCCGCCGCTGCTGACCGCGGTGATGGTGTCGCCCGTCGCCGGCGCGAAGGTGACGATGGCGTCGTCGTCCTTGGTGCGCGCGAAGCGGCGGCCGCTGCGCGTCGTCTCGCTCAGTTCGGGCCGGCAGAAGAACCCCATCCCGGCGGCCGTCGCCACCAGCCAGCGCTGCACCGCCTGCGCCTGCTCGGCGCCAGCGAAGACGGCGCTGACAGCGCTCGGTGGCGCTGCCGCGGCGGTGGCGCTGCCGAAGAGATCGCCCTGGCCGGCCTTGGCCGGCGCGGCCGGCGGCACCTCGCCGCTGGCGGGCCGCAGCAGCAGGGCGAGGACGATGCGCTCGCCGTCCTTGAAGTTGAGCAACGACTGCACCGGCTCGCCGTAGCCGGTGGTGGCCGGCACGGTGGGGATCTTGAGCACGTAGGCGACGCCGAGGCTGGAGATCAGGGCCAGGTTGTCGCGCGTGTTGCCGCGCAGGATCCAGCGCGCCTGGTCGCCCTCGCGCACGCGGGTCGTGCTCGGATCCTTGATCTCGCCGACGCGCTTCATCCAGCCGTCGCGGGTCACCACCACGGTGGTGTCCTCGTGCACGACGTAGGCCTCGGCGTCGTAGGCCAGCTCCGCGCCGGCCCTGAGCACGGTGCGGCGGGCGTCGCCGTAGGTCTTGCCGAGAGCCGCCAGTTCCTCGCGGACCAGGCCCCACAGGGCCTTGTCGTTCTTCAGCAGCCGCTCGATGTCGCGCGCGCGGGTTGCCTTGTCGCGCTGTTCGGCGCGGATCTTGTCGATCTCGAGGCGGGCCAGCTGGTACAGGCGCGTCTCGAGGATCGCGTCCGCCTGCACCTCGTCGAGCGCGAAGGCGTCCATCAGCCCCTGCTGGGCGTCGCCGCGCGAGGCGGCGCCGCGGATGATCTTGATGGCGCGGTCGACGCCGTCGAACAGCTTCACGAAGCCTGCGAGGATGTGCAGCCGCTGGCGCAGCTCGCCGAGCTCGTGCGTCAGGCGGCGGCGCACCACGTCGCGGCGGAAATCGAGGAAGTGGCGGCACAGCTCCAGCAGCGTCAGGCGCGCCGGCTGTCCGACGCCGGCGCGACCGGTCGGCACCAGGGCGGTGAGGTTGACGTTGAAGTTCACCTGCAGACTGGTGTGCTTGAGCAGGTAGGCCATGACCGCGTCGGCGGAGACGTCGGGCCGCATCTCGACGACGACGCGGACGATGTCGGTCGACTCGTCGCGCACGTCCACCGCCTGCGGCAGCTTGCGGCTGATGATGCACTCGGCGATCTCCTCGACCAGGGTCGCCTTGTTGGTGGCATAGGGGATCGAGGTGATGACGACGAGGTTCTTGCTGCCGCTCGTTTCCGGCTTGTACTGGCCGCGCACGCGCACCGGGCCCTGGCCGGTCTCGTAGATCTGCCGCAGCTCGGCGCGGGTGTTGAGGATCTCGCCGCCGGTCGGGAAGTCCGGGCCCTTGATGTACTTGGTCAGGTCCTTGATCTGCAGGGTGGGATCGTCGATCAGCGCCGTCAGGGCGGCGACCACCTCAGCGAGGTTGTGCGGCGGGATGTTGGTCGCCATGCCGACGGCGATGCCGGTGCTGCCGTTGACCAGCAGTTGCGGCAGCGCCGCCGGCAGGACCACCGGCTCGCGCAGCGTCGCGTCGTAGTTGTCGCGCCAGTCGACCGTGTCGGCGCGGATATCGCGCAGCAGCTCCTCGGCGATCGCCGTCAGGCGTGCCTCGGTGTAGCGCATGGCGGCGGGGCTGTCGCCATCGAGCGAGCCGAAGTTACCTTCGCCGTGCACCAGCGGGTAGCGCAGCGCGAACTCCTGCGCCATGCGCACCATGGCGTCATAGGCCGCCTGGTCGCCGTGCGGGTGGTACTTGCCGAGCACCTCGCCAACCACCGCCGCCGATTTGCGCGGCCGCGCTCCGGCGGTGAGTCGCAGGCCCTGGAACATGGCGTAGAGAATGCGGCGCTGCACCGGTTTGAGGCCGTCGCGCACGTCGGGCAGGGCGCGCGAGGTGATGACGCTGAGCGCGTAGTTGATGAAGCGCTCCTCGGCGGCGCTGCCGAGGTCGATGGTGGTGATGGCCTCGGTCATTCCTTGGCGCGCGAGATGAAGCGCGCGTCGCGCGTGTCGACCAGCACCAACTCGCCGGACTCGAGATACGACGGCACCTGGATCACCAGGCCGGTTTCGAGCGTCGCCGGTTTGGACTGCGCCTGCGCCGTCGCGCCCTTCATCGCCGGGTCGGTCTGCTCGACGCGCAGGGTCAGGGTCTGCGGCAGCTCGACGCTGATGACGCGGTCGTTGAAGAGCACCGACTTGATGCCGCCGAGGCCTTCCTTGAGGTAGCCGGCGACGTCGCCGAGCTCGTCGGCGCTGAGCGCGAACTGCTCGTAGTTCTCGGCGTCCATGAAGTGGTAGCCGCCGTCGTCGGCGTACAGGTACTGCACCTGGCGCAGCTCAACCTGGGGCTCGATGATGCGATCGGCCGCCTTGAAGGTCTTCTCGAAGACGTTGGCGCTGCGCAGGTTGCGCACCTTCACCTTGACCAGCGTCGCGGCGCCGCGCGCCGAGGGGCTCTGGAAGTGGACGTCGATCACGACGTACGGATCGCCGTCGATTTCGACCCGCCCACCCCGCTTCAGATCACTCGCTGTTGCCATCCGCCCAGCTGTAGCAGGCCGCCGCGTGCTCGGCTACGGCGCGGCGCAGCCCGCCCAACCGCGGCGGCGCGTCAGAGCGCCAGGCGGGCGGCGAGGTCGTCCGGGGCGAGGCGCAGGCCGACGTAGAACTCGCCGAACAGGCCGTAGATGGCGCTGCCTTCCTCGAAGCGCATCTCGTAAACGACGTCGCGCAGGCTCTTCGGGTCGTGCGCGAACAGCGTCACTCCCCATTCCCAGTCGTCGAGGCCGGTAGCGGTGGTGATCAGCTGGATGATGCGGCCGGCGAACTTGCGTCCGGTGCTGCGGTGGCCCCCCATGAGCGCCTTGCGCTGTTCGAAGGGCAGGGCGTACCAGTTATGCACCTCGCCGCGCGCCTTGCTCATCGGGTAGAAGCAGATGACGTCCATGTCGGTGGGCAGTTGCGGGTGGACGCGCGCCTCGGCGTAGTGCGCCATGCGCTGAGCGTGGGCTGCCAGGCGGCGGTCGAACTCGGGGGTGTCCGGCGTCAGCCCCTCGCCGACCAGGTCCTGGCGCCAGTCCGGCTCGGTGCTCATGTACTCGCTGACCTCGGACATCGACAGGAAGGCGTAGCCGGGAACGAGGCAGGCGCCGAAGGCCGTCGCCGCCAGCTCCTGGCCGAGCTGCTGCAGGCGGACGAGGTCGGGGTGCACGGCCATGTAGGCAAAATCCGCCTTGGCGATGGCCGCCATGGGCACGAACTGCAGGCCCGCCTCGCCGCCGAGGCGGCGCAGGCAGACGGCGAACTCGGCAATCGCCGCCTGGCGCTCGGCGCCGGGCAGGGCCCGCCAGCGCGGGCGGTCAATACGGAAGTACTGGTGCACGACGGGCCAACCGACGAGGTCGTGATGCTGCTCTGCCATAGTCGCAGCTTAGCAAAGCGCTTTCCAAAAAACGCCAGCCCGGCGCAGTATCGCCGGCCCGTGACCGCCGCCGCGCCGCCGTATTTCGACAACCTGCCTGGCGCGCAGCGGCGCCAGTGGCTGCTCATCTACGGCACGTCGCTGGCCATCGGCGTGCAGAGCGGCCTGGCCAACTACGCCTTGTGGCGCTCGCTGCCGGGGTCGCTGTTCATCCTCTTCGCCGCGCTGCTCTATGGTTCGCTGGTGCTGCCGCTGTGGCGCCACGTCCTGCCACGCTTCGCCGGTCTGCCGTTCGGGCGCCGCCTGGCGGCGCAGGTGGCGGTCTGCTACGCCGCCTTCGGCCTGCTCGCCGTCGCCCTGATGGAACTGCGTGCGGTCCTGCTGTCGGAGTCGTCGGTGCTGTTTCCGTATGCCGGCCCGGACGTGACGGTGACCATCCCGGCCGCCGCCATCCGCCACGCGCCGCTGGTCTTCTCGCTCATTCCCATCGTGCCGGTGGTGATTATCTGCCTGCTCGGCTTCCACCAGCACTGGTGGGTGCGGCACCGGCATCAAGCGCTGCACGAGTTGGCCGTGTCGGCGCAGCTGGCGGCGCTGCGGGCGCAGGTCAACCCGCATTTTCTGTTCAACAGCCTCAACTCGATCGCCCAGCTCATCGCCACCGATCCGGTCAAGGCCGAGGCCTGCGTCGAGCGGCTCGGCGATCTCTATCGCTACCTCCTGCACCGTGCCCACGACGACTTCGTGCCGCTCGACGACGAGCTGCGCATCGCCGCGCCGTACCTGGAGATCGAGCAGGCGCGCTTTGGCGAGGCGCTGGCGGTCGAGGAGCACATCGACGCCGCTGCCCGCGGCCTGTTGCTACCCAGCCTCATCCTGCAGCCGCTGGTCGAGAATGCCGTCAAGCACGGCCTCTCGCCCAAGGTCGGCGGCGGCCTGGTGACGATCGTCGCGCGTGTCGTCGGCGGCGCTCTGGAACTCGCCGTCAGCGACACCGGCGTCGGCCTGCGCGACGAGGCCTCGATGTTCGAGCGCGGCGTCGGTCTGCGCAACGTGCGCGAGCGCCTGCTGCGCCTGTACGGAGCCGAGTACGCGCCGCGCGTCAACAGTCGCCCGGGCGTCGGCACCACCGTGACGCTGCGCATTCCGGTCGCTCCGGGCACCGCCTGATGCCGCTGCGCACGCTGATCGTCGACGACGAAAAGCTGGCGCGCGACCGGCTGGCGAGATTTCTGCGCGCCATCGACGACGTCGAACTGGTCGGCGAGGCCGGCAACGGCCCGGCGGCCGTGCAGCTGATCGAGGCGCAGCGCCCGGATCTGGTCTTTCTCGACATCCAGATGCCCGGCATGGACGGTTTCGGCGTCCTGCGCGGCCTGACGCATCGGCCCGAGGTGGTCTTCGCCACCGCGTACGACACGCACGCGATCAAGGCGTTCGATGTCCAGGCGGCCGATTACCTCTTGAAGCCGATCTCGCGCGACCGCCTCGGCGAGGCGGTGCGGCGGGTGCGCGTGCGGCGCGCCGGCGGCGCCAAGGCGCCCGAACTCAGCCAGCTGATCGAGGCGTTGCAACAGCGTCAGCGGCGCTATGAGGCGCAACTGCCGGTCGAGAAGGGGCGGCAGATCCTCCTCCTGGCGACCGACGACGTGTTCTGGTTCGAGGCCGAATACCGGCTGGTGCACGCCCACACCGCCAGCGAACGCTACATGACCAACTTCACGCTCAAGCAACTGGAGGAGCGACTCGACCCCGAGGTGTTCTTCCGCGCCCACAAGTCGCGCCTCGTCAATCTGCGCCACGTCAAGGCCATCGCGCCGTGGTTTGCCGGTCGCTTCAAGCTCGTCTTGCGCAACCCGGCGGCGTCCGAGGTCGAGCTGAGTCGCGCCCAGGCGCGCGTCCTGCGCCGCCGCATGCACTGGTGAGCGGCTGGGCAAGTTTGACCCAAAAATCCGGAACGCGTACAACCAAGCTTCCCGGGCCGTCGATCAACGTTCTCCCTTGCCCCACCCGGGCGAGGCGGCCGGGCGACGCGATGCGTAAAGGATCTCATGCTGGGTGAGTGGACCCGCCGGATGGCAACGAAGGCGGGGCGACGAGCCGTCGCCGGCTGGCTCCTCGGTAGCACGCTGGTGCTTGCAGCATCTGTCGCCGATGCCGGCGAGTTGCGCGGCGACGCCAATTGCGACGGGCGCGTCGACGCGGCCGACCTGACGGCGCTGCTCGGCGACCTGTACGGCGTTCGCGTCCTCTGCCCAGGCGTCGACGTGAACGACGACGGGGCCGTCAGCGCTGCCGACCTGACCGCGCTGGCCGCCGTGCTCCCCGCGCCGCAGCCGACGGCGACGGCGACGGTGACCGAGTCGCCGGTGGCGACGGAAACGGCCACCGCCATCGACACGACGACCGCTACCGAAACGGCACGCGCCACCGCGACGGCGACCGCGAGTGGCACCGCGACGCCGACCGAGCCCACCCCGACCGGGACCCTGCCGACGCACACGGCGACGCCGACCGAGACGGACACGCCAACGTCGACGCCGCCGCCGACGGTCACCGACACCCCCGAGCCGCCGACGTCGACCGCGACGGCGACGCGGACCTGGACCGATACTCACGGCAGCGTCACGCCGACGCCGACCGGCCCGGGCGGCACACCGACCAGCACCCGCCGGCCGACGCGCGAGCCGACCGGCACCGAGACGCCGACCTTCACCCGTACGCCGACCCGGACCCCGTCGCTGACCCGCACCCGCACGGCGACCAACACCCCGGAGCCGAGCCCGACACGGCGCGACACGCGCACGCCGACGCCGACCGATTCGCCGACCGCGACGCGCACGCGCAGCGGCACGCCGGCACCGCCGACGCCCACGCCGGCGCCCGGTACGCCGACCGATTCGCCCACCGCGACCGCCACGGCGACGCTCGGGACGCCGCCGGCCGGGACGCCGACGCGGACGCCCTCGTTCACGCAGACGGCGACCGCGAGTCTGACGGCCAGCCGTACCGGCACCGCGACGCGCACGGCGACGATCACGCGCACACCGACGATCACCCCGACGCCGAGCATCACGCGCACCCCGAGCGTCACCGCCACGCCGACCAGCACGCGGGTGGCGACCAGGACCGCCACCGCGACGCGCACGGCGACGCCGACGCGCACGCTGACGCCGACGCCGCCGCCGACCAACACTCGTACGCCGACGCTGACGCGGACCTTCACGCCGACGCGCACGGAGACGCGCACCCTCACCGCGACGCCGACGCGCACGCAGACGCGCACGCCGACGCCGACGGTGCCGCGGCCGTTCGGGCCCGAGATCACCTTTTTCGGTATCGCCACGGCCGACAACCGCCTGCGCACGCCGAACGATCAGACCAACGACGGCGTGCCGATCTACGACTGGCCGACCCAGGCCGGCTTCATCCTCGTGGTCGAGGGGCGCCCGGGGACCAGCAACCGAGCGCTGGCGACCTGCGGCACCATGGGCGCCGGTCCGTGCGCCGAGCGGGCCGCCGTGCAGGTGCTGGCCGACCGGCCGCTCGGCAACGGCAGCAGCACCGTCTGCGACGATACGCAGCCGATGATCGGCGGCGTCCCGGCGGTGCCGTCGCTCGACTTCGGCGGCGGGCAGATGGTGACCGACGCGATCAACGACCTCGGCTGCCGCTTCGACGTGCACGTACAGAGCACCCAGGCGTGCACGCTCGACGAACTCGGCAATTTCGCCTTCGTCCGCGACCGCGTCGGCGATCCGGTCAGGAGCACCCTGCAGTACTGTACGGCGCCGGCCGTCGGGCAGGAGTTGGCGTTCAAGTCCGGCCAGACGCGCCTGCGGGCGCAGGCGCTCGACGTCGCGGGGAACAGCGGCAGCACGGCGGCGATCGTCGTGCGCGTGCCGTGACGCAGCACAGGAAGCGGAGGAGAGGCGCATGCGCGCAACAGTGACGAGGGCGGCCCTCTTGGTCGCCTTTCTTTCCGGCCCCGCCGCGGCGCAGCTGGGTGCCCCGATCATTCAGCAACTCGGTCCGGTCGTGCCGACGCCGCAACCGTCGCCGAAGGCGGAGCAGCACATCCGGCTGATCAGTTCGTTCACGCTCGGCAACAAGCCGACCGGCGAGACCGTCATCGCCTTCGAGGCCACCGACTTTGGCGTTGCCGGCGACAAGAAGGACGAGACCCGCTTTCGCACCATTGCCTCGGAGCAGTACACGCTGGTCGAGCCGAAGCCGCAGGCGAAGGCGCTGCGCGACGAGATCATGCGCAAGCTGCGCGAACTCGAGAGCGACCTGCTGCGCTTCGTCGAGTTGACCGGCGCGCCGCGCACCCGCGACCCGGTTCAGGCCGCCGGCGCCGGTTCGGCGCGCCCGTAGCCTCCGATGTGGAGTGGGGGGGGGGGGGGGCCGCGGGGTGGGGGGGGCGCGGCGGCGCGGGGGCGCCCCCCCCCGCCCCCCGGGCCGGCGGCGGGCCCGCCCCCCACGGGGGGGGCGG
>JANNRA010000186.1:0-11404 GCA_031401035.1 bacterium
CAGCCGCGACACCGGCGGCCGCCGCCTGCTCTCGCCGCCGAACAACATCGGCCCGTTCTCGACGCCGAACTACGCGCAATTGGCCGACGCCGCGGTGTACGATCTCGGCGACGGCGTGCGCGTCTTCGCCGGCCAGCGCGATGACGCTTTCTTCATTGACCTCGGTGCCACCTTCGACGGCCTGCAACTGCGGCCGATCACCGGCAGCCTGAGCGGCGACAACCCGGCCCGTCTCGGCCAGCCCGGCGGCGGCCGCGACGCGCTGGCCGGATTCAACGTCCATACCATCGCCATCGAGATCCCCATCGCGGCGCTGGCGACCACCGCGCAGCCGGTCATCGGCGTCTACACCTCCGCCTCGCGCCCGACGATGACAGTTCTCAACGCGGACGGCACCGACACGCACAGCGACGAGTTCGTGCAGGTCTCGCGCCTCGGCTTCCCGCTCGCCAACGAGCTGTTCGGCTCCATCCCGTCGCTCAAGGATCGCTACAACCGCAGCGAGCCGGGTGACGCCTTCGATCGCGACGTGCTGCTACCGCGCGTGCAGAACCCGGAGCTCACCGGCCTCTTCCGCGCCCTCTTCCCGGCCGCCTTCACCACCATGAACCTGCCGCCGCAGGATCAGCGCATCGACCTGGTGGCGGCGATCTTCCTCGGCGTGCCGGGCCTGAACCAGGCGAGCGCCAATCCGGCCCCGGCCGATCTGCTGCGCCTCAACACCAGCCTCGGCGCCGCCAAGCGGCCGGGCGAGGCGGGCTACAGCCCGCTCGGCGTGCTGGCCGGCGACACCAGCGGCTTTCCGAACGGGCGCCGGCCGTGGGACGACGTCGTCGACATCGAACTGCGCGTCGCCGCCGGCGTCCTCTACAAGGCGCTCATCGCGCCCGAGGGCCCCGACTACAATGTCGCGCCCAACAACCTGCTCGCCGACGGCGTCGATGTGAACGACCAGCCGTTCCTCGCCAGCTTCCCCTTCCTCGCCGTCCCCAGTGAGGGCAAGGACACCCCCCACGCCGGCCCGGTGCAGGGCGATCTGGAGCTGCCGACGGCGACGCCGCAGGCAACGGCGACGGCCACCGCGGCGCCGACCAGTACGCCGCCACCGCGCAACTTCGACGACGACGGCTGCCAGATCCCCGCCGGCGGCGCCACCGGCAGCGCCTGGCTGCTGCTCCTCCCGGCCGCGTTGCTGCGGGCGCGGCGGCGGCGTTGAGGCGCCAGTAGGACGATGCGATGACGACCGTCTCACCCAGGCGCCGCCGGCGGTGGATCCTCTCCATCGTCGTGTCCCTCGCCGCCTGTCAGTCCGCTCCACCCGAGCCGGCGGCGCTCCCTCCCTCGCGGGCCGCGCTCGAACGCGAGGCCGTCGTCGCGCTGCGCACCGCGCAGCGCGACGGCGACCTCGATCAGCACCGTCGCGCCGAGGGCCTGGCCGGCGAGATCATCGATCGATTCGGCGCCGACGAGCGCGCCCTCACCCTGCGCGCCGCCGCGCGCGCCGGCCTGCACCGCTTCGACGCCGCCGTCGCCGACGCCGACGCGGCGATCGCCCTGGCGCCGCACGCCGCCGACCCGTACGGCGTGCTCGCCGATGCACTGATCGAGCTGGGAGACTACGAGCGCGCCCTGCAGACCGTGCAGTACCTGCTCGAGATCAAACCGAGCCATGCCGCCTACGCCCGCGCCGCCTATCTGCGCGCCCTGTTCGGCGACCAGGCCGGCGGCCTGCGTCTGATGCAGCTCGCCGTCGACGCCGCGCCCACCAACGCGCCGGCCGAGCGCGCCTGGCATCTGGTCCACCTCGGCCGCGACGCGCTGGCGGCCGGCGACGAGGCGGTCGCGGAACGCGCCTTCCGCGCCGCCCTCGCAACGCGTCCCGACAGCCGGGCGGCGCGCGCCGGACTCGCCGCGTTGCGCGCCGGGCGCGGCGACCACGACGGCGCCATCGCCGCCTACGAAGCCCTGCTCGCCGAGGCGCCCTCCCCCGATACGCACGCGGCCTTGGTCGACCTGCTCGTCGCCACCGGGCGCAACGACGAGGCGGCGCGCCACCTCGCCGCCGCCGAGCGCCTCGAACGCGCCGAGCTCGCCACCGGGACCAACGAGCATCGCCACCTCGCCCTGTTGCTCGCCGACCACGGCACGCGCCTCGACGAAGCCATCCAACTCGCCGCTCGCGATGCGGCGGCACGCGACGACATCTACTCCGCCGACACCCTCGCCTGGACGCTGTTCCGCGCCGGCCGCCTCGACGAGGCGCGCGCCGCCGCGGCGCGCGCGCTGCGCCTGGGGACGCGCGACCCGCTGCTGCAGTACCACGCCGGGACGATCGCCGCGGCGGCGGGGGATGCGGCCGAGGCCGCACGGCTGCTGTCCGCGGCAATCGCCCGGCCCGCCGTGCTCGGCCCGCGGCGCGTCTCCGCGGCGCGCCAGGCGCTCGCCGACGCGTAGCGCCCGGGCTCCGCAGTCTGCTAGGCGACGCCCGATGACCGTCCGCAAACGCGCCCTGCTCTACCTCATGGCGGTGTTCTACGTCGCCGCCGGGGCGATGCACTTCGTGCGCCCCGAGGTCTACCGGCCTATGATGCCGCCGTATCTGCCCGGGCACGACGCGCTCATCTTCCTCTCCGGTGTCGCCGAGGTCGGGCTCGGCATCGCCGTGCTCGTCGCGCCGCTGCGCCGCTTCGCCGCCTGGGGCATCATCGCGATGCTGATCGCCATCTTCCCGGCCAATCTGCACATCGCCCTCTACAACGTGCCGCTGTTCGGCAACCCCGAGGGTGCCGGCGCCCTCAACTGGGTGCGCCTGCCGCTGCAGGGCGTGTTGATCCTCTGGGCCTGGTGGTACACGGGCGACGAATGACCCGACTGCGCCGCCGCGTCGCTCCGCTCATCCCCGCCCTGACGGCGCTCTTCGCGTTCACCCTGGCGGCGCCGCGCCCCGCCCTCGTGCGCCATGCGCACCCAGGTGGCGAGCACCTGCACGCGCATGCGCAGCCAGTGGAGGCTGCCGCCGCGCGCGAGGTGCCGCTCCGGCATGCCGAGGGCTTCACGCGCGCCGGCCCGCCCAGTGCGACGCACACGCACGTCCAACAG
The DNA here is from genome assembly GCA_031401035.1 of bacterium. Classification (GTDB taxonomy): domain Bacteria; phylum Desulfobacterota; class Binatia; order HRBIN30; family CADEER01; genus JANNRA01. The sequence goes on from JANNRA010000186.1 coordinate 3,100, forward strand.
CCGTTCGATTTCGCCGTCGTCGCGGCGCCGGCCCTGGTGACGGTTTCCCTCACCCTCGCATCCGTGACGCCGGCCGCGCCGCGCGCTGCCGACCCGGCCGCCGGCCGCGCCGCGCAGGCCCGCGGCCCACCCGCCGCCCTCCCCAGCTGACCGCCAATCACCTCTGGGCAGTTTGACGAGCCGGCGCACCCGCGTCCGGCTCGGGGGAGAGCGCCATGCACCCACGCAGCGCGTGGAGTGGCCTCGCGATCGCTTGCGCAATGCTGTCGAGCGCGGCCGCACCGGCACAGTCGCCGGACGCCGCGCCTGAGCCAGCGCCGGCGGCGGTGCGCGAGGACGAGTCCGAGACCAGCACCAATGAAGACGAGACGACGGCGCCGCGCGCGGGGCAGGAGCGGCGCGGGCCGCGCCTGACCGAGCTCGAGCCGCTCATCGTCGAGGCCGACCGACCGCTGTCCGCCGCCTCGTCGCAGCTCATCCGCAGCCGCGACTTCGCCGTGCGTCCGCACTCGACGACGCAGGAGATTCTCAACAACGTGCCCGGCCTGGTCGTCGTGCAGCACGCCGGCGGCGGCAAGGCGATGCAGTACTTCCTGCGCGGCTTCGACAGCGACCACGGCACGGACATCGCCCTGTTCACCGACGGCATCCCGGTGAACATGGTGACGCACGGCCACGGGCAGGGCTACGCGGACATCAACTACCTGATCCCCGAAACGGTCGACACGCTGCAACTGTACAAGGGCCCGTACTTCTTCGACCTCGGCGATTTCGCCACCGGCGGCGCGCTGCGCATCACCACCAAGGACGAGTTCAAGGAGAACTTCGCGCTCGCCGAGGGCGGCTCATGGGACACGCAGCGCTACGTCCTCGGCGGCTCGGTGCCGCTCACCTGGGCCAAGACGCTGCTCAGCGCCGAGGCGTACTTCACCAACGGCCCGTTCGAGAATCCGGAGAACTACGCGCGCTACAACTTCCTCGGCAAGCTGACGTTCAACCCGACCTCCGAACAGCGCCTGTCGTTCCTCGCCTCGGTGTACTCTGGCGACTGGGACGGCTCGGGGCAGATCCCGCTGCGCATCGTCGGTGGCGCGCCGGGCGAGATCAACCGCTTCGACTCGCTCGATCCGAGCGAGGGCGGATCCTCGGATCGCGAGAACCTGAGCGCGCAGTGGAACTACAAGCCCAGTGCGGAGGAGGAGTGGTCGGCGCAGCTGTGGGGCAGCCGCTACCACCTGCGCCTGTTCTCGAACTTCACCTTCTTCAAGGACAGCGGCCTGCGCTTCTACACCGAGCCCGGCAGCGCGCGGATCATCGATCGCTGCGCCGGCTTCGGCGAGGACTGCCCCGACCTGCCCACCGGGTCGATCCCGCTGTCCTCGTTCATCCCCGGCGACGGCATCGAGCAGGACGATACGCGCCTGCTCTTCGGCGGCTTCGTGCAGTACGCCCGCTATTACTCGCTCGACGACGTGCCGGGGCTCGGCCAGATTGGGCTCGGTGACGTACCGATGCAGAGCGTCTTCGGCCTGGCGACGCGACGCGACGACATCAACGTCGGCCTGCAGCGCCAGGTGCGGCGCAACCCGTTCTTCGACATCAACAAGGTCGGCGTCGGCGAGCAGTCGGTGAGCGGCTATTGGGGCCAGCAGATCTTCTTCAACGACTGGCTGCGCTTCGAGGGCGGCGTGCGCGGCGACGTGTTCTTCTTCGACGTGCGCAACCGCCCGCCGACGCAGGGCGTCGACGCCAACTTCTCCTGCCTGCCGAACGCCCAGGGCGTCTGCCCGTCGAGCGGCGTGCCGACCAACGCCGACGGCGCGGTGGTCATCCAGGGTAACGAGGTCGACGGCCTCGCCAGCCCGAAGGCCAACCTCGTTCTCGGTCCGTGGCAGAACACGGAAGCGTATCTGAACTTCGGCTACGGGTTTCACTCCAACGACGCGCGCGCGGTGGTTCTCACCGGCACCGACGGCCTGGTGCCGGCGCTCGGCTACGAGTTCGGCGCGCGGACGCGGCAGTTCGACCGCCTCGACCTCGCGCTGGCCACCTGGGTCCTCGATCTCGAAAGTGAACTGGTCTTCTCCGGCGACGGCGGCGGCGTCGACGCCGACCCCGAGCTCGACCCCGACGGCCAGCCGGTGGCCGGCAACTTCATCCCCGGCCCGTCCTCGCGGCGCTGGGGCGTCGATTTCGAGGCCCGTTACCAGTTCACCGACTGGCTGTTCGCGGATTACGACGTCGCCTTCGCCGATCCGCGCTTCAAGAACGGCGACCCGATCCCCCTGGCGCCGCGCCTGCTGATGAACGGCGGCCTGACGATGGACTTCGACAACGGCTTCGGCGCGGCTTTTCGCTATCGCTTCCTCGGCAATCGGCCGGCGAACGAGGCCGACACCTTCACCGCGCAGGGGTGGAACCTGGTCGACATCCTGCTGCGCTACCGCTGGCGCAACGTCGAGGCGTCGCTGGCGTTCCTCAACGTCACCGACACCGAGTGGCGGCAGTCGCAGTTCGTCGAGTCGACCTGCGTCAACCAGCGCGCCGGCCTCGACTTCGACCGCACGCAGAGCAACGCCCAGCCCTGCCAGGCGCAGGGCAACCGGCCCAATCAGCCGCAGCCGGACGGCATGACCGGCTCCTTCGCCGACGGCATCGAGGGCCTCACCTTCACTCCCGGCAGCCCCTTCGGCGTGCGCGGCGGCCTGCAGATTTTCTTCTGAGCCGCGATCGCGGATACTCCCATGACGGTGGCGGACGCGATCAACGGCGGAACGAGCGGACGGCGGCAGGGCGCCGCGGCGCTGGCGTCCGCAGCGCTGCACGCGTTGGTGTTCATCGCGCTCGCCGCCACCTCGATCCACCTCGTCCGCGACGAGGCGCGCGATGTCATCCCGCTCGTCATCCGCAATCCGGCGCCGCCGCCGCCGCCGGGACCGGGCGTCGCGCCGCGGAGCGGACCGCCGGTCGTCGCCGCCGCGCCGCCGCCGGTGCCGGTGCCGATCGCAGCGCCCAAGCCGCGGCCACAGCCGGTCGTGGTCCCCAAGCCGGCGCCCAGACCCAAGCTCGCGGCCAAGCCCAGGCCGCTCGTCGCGCAACCCGTGCCGGTCGTGGCGGCGCCGCCGCCGGCCGCCGTGGCGGTGGCGGCGCCGGCGGCGAGCGCGGCCAGCACCGGTGTCGGGACGGGCGGTGCCGCCGGCGGCGTTGCCGGCGGCGAGAGCGGCGGCCGCGGCGGCGGCCGGCGCGGCGGCAGCGGCGACGACATCTTCGAGATCGGCGAGGTCGCCGTCGCGCCACGCATCGTCTCGATGGTCAAACCCCGCTACCCCGCCGTCGCCCGCGCCCGCAGTCTCGAGGCAGTCATCGTCGTCCAGGCGGTGATCGATCGCTCCGGCGGCGTCGAGTCCGCCGGCCTCAAGGTGGTGCGCGCGCAGCCGCCGTTCGACGAGGCCGCCCTCGCCGCCATCCGCCAGTGGCGCTTCGCCCCCGGCCGCGACGACACCGGCGCCGCGGTGCGCACGCGCGTCGAGCAGGCGATCAAGTTCACCCTGCACTGAGCGCCGGTGCAGCTGATCCTGGGTAGCCGTCTTCAGCGGCCGCGCTGCCGCCGCCCGCTGAGGCAGGCGGTCGCCAACCGCGACGCAATAGTGGTAACGAGCCACCGTCATGGCCAGTAGAGGTGCGGCGGGGCGATCGGACGCGGCGCCGCACGGGCTGCCGCTCGATGCGGCGACGCGGTTGGCCCGCGTCGAGGGCATGGTCTCGCAGCTGCCAGGCCTGCTGTGGACCACCGACGCCGAGTTGCGCTTCGATCTCGTGTCCGACATTGCGGCGCGCCGTTTCGGCATCGCCGCCGGCCAGCCGCTGGCCGGGTCGCCGCTGACGGGCGACGGCGGTGCCGGCCTCGCCGCGCACCGCGGCGCCCTGGCAGGCGAGTCGACCCGGTACGATCTCAGCGTCGGCGGCGCCGAGTTCAACTGCCTGGTCCAGGCCTGGCGCGACGCGCAGGAGCGCGTCGTCGGCGTGCTCGGCAGCGCCGAGGACACCACCGAGCGCCGCGACGCGGCGGCGGCGATCGCGTCACAGCACAAGGTCTTCGAGGCGATGCTCGATCAGTCGCTGGTCGGCATCGGCATCTGCGACGTGCACGGCCGCTTCCTGTTCGTCAACGCCACGCTGCGCCAGGTGGCGGAACAGGACCCAACCGGCCAATCGCTGCCCGCCGCGTTGCGGGTCTGGGGACAGTGGTGCGCCGACGGCGCGGCCGTGCCGGTCGAGGAGTGGCCGCTGGCGCGGGCGATGCGCGGCGAGGTGATCGAGGGGCGCGAGATGTATCGCGACCACCGCGACGGCCGGCGCGATCATCTGCTGGTCGCGGCGACGCCCGTCCACGACGTGGACGGCGCGCTGCTCGGCGCCGTCATCACCACCGTCGACATCACCCGCCGCACGCAGATGGAGGACGAGACGCGCCGGTTGAACGAAACGCTCGAGCAGCGCGTGCGCGAGCGCACGCTCGAGTTCGAGCGCGCCCAACAGACGCTGTCCCACGTCCTCGATCACTCGACCGCGGTGATCTACCTGAAGGACCCCGACGGCCGCTATCTGCGCATCAATCGCTACTACGAGCAGCTGTTCGGCGTCACCAACGCCGACTTCGTCGGCCGCACCGACGCCGATCTGTTTCCCGCCGACGTCGTCGCCGCGCTGCGCGCCAACGACCAGCAGGTCCTCGACAGCGGCCGCTCGCTGCACATCGAGGAGGTCGTGCCGACGGCTGGGGAGACACGCACCTATCTGTCGGTCAAGTTCCCGCTGCGCGACGTGCGCGGCCAGATCTACGGCGTCTGCGGCATCTCGACCGACATCACCGAACGCAAGCGGGCCGAAGCCGAGCTGCGGCGTTCGCAAGCGACGTTGACCGCCGTGATCGACAGCGCGCTGGACCCGATCTGGGCGCTCGCATCGGACTTCACGTTGATCGCCTTCAACGCCGCCGCGGCGCGGTTCATCGAGGATCTGGTCGGCCAGCCCCCGTCGCTCGTCGCATCGCTCCGGCACCTCATTCCGCCGGACATTGCCGCGCGCTGGATGGCCTACATCCCGCGCGTCCTCGCCGGCGAGCGCTTCACCGTCGAGGAATCGCTCACCATCAACGAGGTCGGCCACCGGCTGCTCGTCTCGCTTGCGCCGATGATGGAGGGCGGTCGCGTCACCGGCGTCGTCGTCTTCAGCAAGGACATCACCGAGCTCATGCGTGCCGAGGAGCAAGCGCGCCAGCATCAGGCGGAGCTCGCCCACGTCCTGCGCCTGCACACCATGGGCGAGCTGGCGGCCAGCTTCGCGCACGAGGTGAACCAGCCGCTCGGCGTCATCGCCAACTACGCCCAGGGCGTACGGCGGCGGCTGGATGGCGGCGGCATCGACACCGCGGAGCTGCGCGAAAGCGTCGAGGCGATCGCGCACGAGGCGTTGCGCGCCGGCGAGATCACGCGGCGGGTGCGCCGGCTGCTGCGCAAGGAAGACGAACCGCGCGGGCGCGTCGACATCAACGAGATCGTCAGCACGGCGCTGCGGGTCACCGAGCCGACGGCGCACCTGCGCGCCGTCGCGCTCAGCGCCCACCTGGCCCCTGCCCTGCCGGCGCTGCTGGCCGACGCGATTCAGGTCGAACAGGTGCTCATCATCCTGATCCTCAACGGCATCGAGGCGATCCCGCCGACGCACGCCACGCGCCAGGTGGACGTCCGCACCACCGCCACCAGCGGCGGCGTCGAGGTCGTCGTCTGCGACACCGGCCTCGGCATCGATCCCAGCCTGGTCGACGACGTCTTCCGGCCCTTCCGGACCACCAAACCCGGCGGCCTCGGCATGGGCCTGGCCATCAGCCGCTCGATCATCGAGGCGCACGGCGGCCGCCTGTGGGCGGCCGCGGGCGACGGCGGCGGCGCCGCGCTGCACGTCACCCTGCCGGCGGCGTAGTCGCGTCGCCGCGGCCGGCGCGCCACCGCACGGCCCCGCACCCGTCCGCTCGCCGGAGGGGCTCGCCGACTGGCTCCACTGGGCCCGCCACGCGTGCCCCCTTCCCCTGCCGCGACGCTGCGGCCCGGGTAGCGCCCCCCTCTACCCCTGCCCGCCGCTTGCCCTGCCCGCCGCTCCGGCCCCCGGGGGCTCTCGTCTCGGCCCCAGTTCCCGATGGCCCCGATTCGCCTTGATTCGCCGTTGACCATCCGCCGCCTCCTCCCGTATGCCTCTTCCCGTGAGGAGGCCCGCGCGTGAATGGCCGCAGCGCCGCCCGAGCGGTTCGGGATGCCGAGCGTCAGACACGTCGCGTTCCGTCGCCTTTCGCGGCGAATCCGGACGAGCCGCGCAAGAGCCCACAAACACCTTCCGACCTCGTGAGTCGGCGTTGCTTATGCGGAAACCGCGTAAGACCCCATGCCTCGGCCTCCAGCCCGCAAGCATGGCCCCGTCGAGAGATTTCGCTTGTCTGAACCGCCGCGATGCCGGAGTTATCGGGAAACCAGATAATCTATAGTTCGACGGACTAGACCAATGGCCGACGCGGATGAGATCCAGCAGAAGCGAGGTGACCTGAAGCGTGCGTACGGCGTGGCTTACGCCCGGTTGAGCGAGATTCTGTTCCGCGAAGACCCCATCGGGATCAACTTCGAGGAGAATACCGATGAGTACGAGCCGGAGGTGGGCACGATCCTGCCACGGCTGCGCCACACCAGTTCCGTGGACGACGTACGGCAAGTTGTGCACGAGGAGTTTGTGAGGTGGTTCGACACCTCGACGGCCGGTCCACCGGAGAAGTATCAGGTCGTCTCTGAACGAGTATGGGACGAGGTCGTGCCACTGTTGAGAGAGTCGTGAAGGTCCAATGCGCGGAGCATCCTCGAGAGACCTCGCGGCTGGGAAGTCGAATGCGGGTTGGCCGTCGAACAACACGATGCAGCGGACGGTCCGCTGCGCGGCCCGCCGCTGATCGTGAGCGTTAGGCTTATGACCCGGTGGACCATGGAAGAGCTGATTGCGCGAGCGATCAGCTGGGGACTAGAAGCTGCAAAGTGACAGCGACGGCTCACTCACAGTGGACGGTCAACCGGCCACGCTCGTGCTTGCTGGACTTCGCAAGCTCATAACCGTGTCGCACCGGGACGAGGACGGCGTGCTCCACTCCAAGGATGAGATCACGTACTCTGAGTTCATCGCCTCCGACGAGTCCGCGATTCAACGACTCGTGAAGGGAGAGGAGGTCGATATAACGTATGTCGAGTGATCCTGATCCCTGGCTGGCGTCCGCAAAGGGCGGCGAGTGCCGAACAGAACCGCTCGAGTCGACCACGATACTCTGGCTCGTTGAAGCAGATTGCTCGTCGCGCGCTGCGCTACCGGCTAGCGCGGCGGCAGCGGTGGTGTTCGGCCGCGTCCGGATCGGCTGGAAAGGCTGTCTCGGATTGCCTATCCTTCACCCATGGCGACAAATGTTGACCGGCTTGCCGAGCAGGCGATGAAGCTCCCGGGAGAGTCGCGGGCACGACTCGCCGACCTTTTGGTGGAAAGTCTCGACGCCGAGGATCTGGGACGAATTGATCGGCTCTGGTTGACGGAGGCGAAGCGCAGACGGGACGACGTGCGGGCCGGACACGTCAAGACAATCCCCGGTGACGAGGTTCGGCGGAAGGTTCGCAGCGCCATCAGGCGATGAGGCATGAATTCCACCCGGAAGCACTCGCGGAGTACGAGGAGGCGGCTCGCTACTACGCTGAGCGCGACCCACGGGTGGCGGAACGGTTCGTCGCTGCAGTCGAAGATGCGATTGAGAGGATCCTCGCCTCGCCGACGCGGTGGCGAATCCTCGACGAGGACGTTCGGCGTTGTCTCACCCACGTTTTCCCCTACGGTGTGCTGTACACGATCGAGCCAGATTTCATCCTCATCGTCGCGATCATGCACTGTGGTCGTGAACCCGGCTACTGGACAATGCGGAGGTGAACCGAACAAGCCGATGGAGCCGACGCCGAAGGACGGCGCGGCTCATCGGCGGCGTTAGAACTCTCGAGCGACCTGGGGCATGATCTAACCAGCGAGGACGAACCGATGGCTCAAAAGTACACAGCCGTGATCAAACAGGATGCTGAGTGGTGGATCGGCTGGATCGAGGAGGTGCCGGGCGTCAATTGCCAGGAGCGGACGCGGGAGGAACTAGTCGACACCCTCAAAGTGACGCTCGCTGAGGCGATCGACTTGAATAGAGCGGAAGCGAGAAGGGCCGCGGGGAGCGGATTCGAGGAGCTCG
>JANNRA010000187.1:0-30027 GCA_031401035.1 bacterium
CGAGCGCGCCTTCGTGCGCGGCCGCCTCGACGCCTGGCGCGGGACGCCCATCCCCTTCGCGGAGCTGGGGATGGACGACGCCGTCGACATCCCCTCACCCTGACCCTCTCCCTGCGGGACAGGGTCAGGGTGAGGGGATCCCACCCGGTGCGATTCCGGTTGTCAGACGCGGCGATTCTCGGTACCAGCACGGTTTCGGGATTCGATGAACGAAGCTCTCGCCGCCGGCCGGCGCTACGCACGCCACGCCTGGGAACAGCTCATCGCCCACCCGTGCTGGCGAACGATCGTCACCAGCAAGTTCTACATCGCCCTGCGTATGGTGTTTCAGCCGCCCCCCTGGGAGGGCTCGCAGCTGACGACACGGCGCCTGCTGAATCTGTACCTGCAGCGCATCGAGCACGGCTTCGGTCGCACCACCCTGTGGTCGAAGCCGTGCAAGCTGACGGTCGAGGCGACCAACATCTGCAACCTGCGCTGTCCGGCCTGCTTCACCGGCGCCGGGGAAGTCGGCCGCGGCCGCTCGCACATGTCGCTCGAGCTGTTCCAGCGCCTGCTCGACGAACTCGGCCCCTACCTGCTCGAGGTCGAGTTCTACAACTGGGGTGAGCCGCTGCTGGCCAAGAACATCTACCCGATGATCGAAGGGGCGGCGCGACTCGGCATCTCGACGACCGTCAGCACCAACCTGAGCGTCCCGCTCACCGCCGCCGACGCCGAGCGCCTCGTCGCCTCCGGCCTGACCGTCCTCGGCGCCTCGATCGACGGCGCCCGCCAGGAGGCCTACGAGAAGTACCGCGTGCGCGGCTCGCTCGAACTGGTCCTGCACAACTGCCGACTGCTGCGCGACGCCAAGCGCCGCCTCGGTTCGCCGACGCCGCGCCTGGTGTGGGAGTTTCACTCCTTCCCACATAACGTGCAGGACGTGCCGCTGGCGCGCACGCTGGCGGCGGAGCTGGAGATGGACCTGGTCATCTCCCCCGGCTGGCTGATCGACTCCGACTGGGACGGCGGCGACGTGGTGAACTTCCCCATGCAGCCGCTGCCGTTCCGCTGCCCGTTCCTGTGGGGCTCGGCGGTGGTCAACAACGACGGCGGCGTGGCGCCATGCTGCGGCACCTTCTATCGCGAGGACGACTGCGGCCAGTTGGCGCCCGACGCCGGCGCCGCGGGCGCGCAGCACTTTGCCTCGGTGTGGAACAACGAGCGGTTCGCGCTGGCGCGGCGCTTCTTCACCGCCCGCGAGGGGACCGCCGAGGAGCGCCAGCACATCTGCTTCGACTGCCCGATGACCGTCATGTACGAGCACTACAAGAAGTACCTGCGTGACGGCGGCACCTGGTCGACGTATCAGGTACCGATCGCCTCCAACGCCGCCTTCAACTACTTCTGGCACCGACGGCCGGCGCGCGCGGCCGAGACGGCGCTGCGGCGGGCGCGCTAGCGGCGTCGCGAGGAGCAGGCGGTCATGGGCGGGGGAATGGGAGGAAAAGTCACAGAGGGCGGCAGCGGGGCGCCGACGACGTGGGGGCGCCAGCACCGCACCACCGCCTGGCTGGTGCTGCAGTTCGCCATCAAGGACTTCAAGATCCGCTACACCCACTCGCTGCTCGGTTACGGCTGGTCGGTGCTCAACCCGCTGCTGTTCTTCTGCATCTACTACATCGTGTTCTCCTCGTTCATGCGCCTCGACGTGCCGAACTACCCGGGCTTTCTGCTGCTCGGCGTGGTGCTGTGGAACTTCTTCTCCGAGGGCACCTCGAACGGCGCCGGCGCCCTGCTGGCGCGCGCCGAGCTGCTCACCAAGACGGTGCTGCCGCGCCAGGTGATGATCTATTCGGCGCTCGCCAGTGCCGCCCTCACCTTCGTCATCAACCTGGTCATTCTGATGCTCATGCTGCCGCTCACCGGCACGCGGCTGACCATCACCGCCGTCTGGTTCCCGCTGCTGCTGCTCGACCTGTTCCTGCTGACCCTCGGCTTCTCGCTGCTGCTGGCGCCGCTGTATGTGCGGTACCGCGACGTCGGCTACCTGTGGAACATCGTCCTGCAGGTCGGCTTCTGGCTGACGCCGATCATCTACCTCGACCTCATGGTGCCGGAGCGGTGGCGCTGGATCGTCTGGATCAACCCGGTCGGGCGCATCATCGGCGACAGCCGCCGCGTCCTGATCTACGGCTGGTGGCCGGGGACGCGCGGCATGGTCATCACGACGCTGATGTCGATCGGCGTCTACGCATGCGGGCGCTGGGTGTTCCATCGCCGGCAGAACACGCTGGTCGAGCACTTCTAGGCATCGCCGTCCCATTATGGCCGCCATCGAGCTGCGCGACATCCACAAGCGCTTCCGCATCCCGCACGAGAGGCACACCACGCTCACCGAGCGGTTGCTGGCGGCCTTCCGGCCGGTGACCTACGAGCGCTTCGAGGCGCTGCGCGGCGTCGACCTCGACATCGAGAAGGGCCGCGCCGTCGGCATCATCGGCGGCAACGGCTCGGGCAAGTCGACGCTGCTGAAGATCATGTCCGGTCTGCTGCCGCCCGACCGCGGCACGGTCTCCGTGGACGGCTCGCTGTCGGCCCTGCTCGAGCTCGGACTCGGCTTCAGCGCCGAGCTGACGGTGCGCGAGAACGTCGAGCTGTACGCCGCCGTGCTCGGGTATCCGCGCCGCGAGGTGCACCGGCGCGTCGACGAGGCCATCGACTTCGCCGACCTGGAGCGCTTCCGCGACGCCAAGCTGAAGAACCTCTCGACCGGCATGAAGGCGCGCCTCGGCTTCGCGACCGCGCTGCAGGCGGAGAGCGACATCCTGCTCCTCGACGAGATCCTCGCCGTCGGCGACGCCGACTTCCAGCTCAAGTGCCTGCGCGTCTTCGAGGATCTCAAGCGGCGCCGCCGGACGATGGTGCTGGTGACGCACGACCTGCGCCAGGTGCAGCACTTCTGTGACGAGGCGGTGTGGTTGCGGGACGGGCGCATCGCCGCCCGCGGCGATCCCGACGAGGTGATCCGCGCCTACCTGGCGACCATCGGCAGTGACGCCGCGCCGACAGACGCCGGGCCGCGCCGCTTCATCGAGGGGGCGATGCGCGTTGTCGAGGGCTGGACCGAGAACGCGGCGGGTCAACGCGTCGGCCGGGTGCGCTCCGGCAGTGTCGGCACCCTGGTGCTGCTGATCGACGTGCTGGCGGACACCACCGAACCGATCATTGGATTCGCTGTCAGGGGCGAGGACGGCGCCTTCATCTGTTCCGACAACACCGACGCGCTCGGCATCCGCACGGGCGAGTTCCGCGCCGGATCGCGCCTCGAGATCCGCGCCGACTTTGTGGTGGCGCTGCGCGATGGACGCTACACGGTGAGCGTCGGCGTGAGTGACGCGGGGGCAACCACGTTCCACGATCTGGTCGACGCCGTTACCACCTTCGTGGTGCACGGCAGCCGCCGGGCGCCGCTGTCCGACGTGGGAGTGAGGCCGAGTTTCGTCGACTTGCAGGTGGATCTGCGCTGGCAGGTCGGGCCCGCCACGCCCGTCATCGATGCGAAGGCGGCACAGGGCCACACGGGAGGCACACCATGAACACCGCACCCCTGGCGCCGACGGGCCGCCCGAAAGTGACCGTGATCATCCTCACCTGGAACCGCCCCGACGACGTCGTCACCTGTCTCGAGAGCTTTGCGGAAGTGGACTACCCGAACCTCGAGGTGCTGGTGGTCGACAACCACTCGGCCGACAACACGGTCGAGCTCGTCCGCGAGCGCTTCCCGTGGGCGACCCTGATCGTCAACGACGACAACCTCGGCTACGTCGGCGGCAACAACGTCGGCATCCGCTACGCCCTCGCGCAGGATACCGACTACGTGTTCGTGCTCAACAGCGACACCAAGATGACCCAGCCCTGCCTGCCGGAGTTGGTGCGCACCATGCAGTCCGATCCGCGCATCGCCATCGCCGGGGCGAAGAATCTCTACATGCAGAACCCGGCCTTCACCTGGGGCAAGTACGGCAAGCTCACCTGGGGGCCGATGCTGTGCACGACGCACGGCCGCTTCGTGCGCGACTATCCGGAGCCGTCGCCGCAGGATGTCGACTGGATCATCGGCAACGGCTGCATGATGAGCCGCGAGGCGCTGGAGACGGTCGGCAGCTTCGACGAGGAGTTCTTCCAGGTGAACGAGGACGTCGACTGGTGCATCCGCGCCCGCAAGGCCGGCTACCGCTGCGTCTACGTCGACACCGCCGCCATCCACCACCGCGGCGCCAGCAGCGCCGACCTCAGCCAGCCGATCATCTTCTCCTACGGCTATTTCCTCGGCCGCAACGCCATCCTCTTCGCCAAGAAGCACGCCACCCCGCTGCAGTTCGCCTGGCTGCTGTCGATGATGCTGCTCGGCCTGACCATGCGCATGAGCGCCTTCGCGCTCAGCTCGACGCTGCGCGCCATCGTCGGCCAGGAGCCCTTCATCTCCGGCATGATCGACGGCATCGCCGGGCGGCTGCGGCGCGAGAAGATCACCATGCGCAAGCCCGTGTATTCCGGCGAGCCCCCGGACACGCCGGTGGTACGCATCCTGCGCTGGCTCGGGGCCTGAGGGGCGCGACGCACGCCATGGCCCAGGTCGCGACGGAGGTGCACGTCTCCCAGTGGGGCAACGACCCCGGCGGCCATCGTCCGTTCGCCGCGGCCACCGCGCTGCTCGGCGATCCGGCGGCGCTGCGCCGCCGCATGCACGCGGACGGCTATCTCTACCTGCCCGGGCTGCTCGACGCGGCCGAACTGGCCGCGCTGCGCGCCGACATCCTCGGCGCCTGCGCCGCGCACGGCTGGCTGGCGCCCGGCACGCCGGTGCTCGACGGCATCGCCTGCGGTCCGCCGCGGCTCGAGGGGGACCCCAGCTACTTCGAGGTGTACGACGACGTGCAGCGCCTCGAGCGCTTCCACCGCCTGCGCCATGACCCGCAGCTCACCGCGCTGCTCGGCAGCCTGTTCGAGGCGCCGCTCTTCCCGCATCCGCTCGCCGTCTGCCGCCTGGCCTTTCCCAACGCGGCCGAGGACGCGACGCCGCCGCATCAGGACTACCCCAACAATCAGGGCAGCCTCGACACCTACGCCGCGTGGATGCCGCTCGGCCCGTGCCCGCGCGAGCTGGGCAGCATCGCCGTGCTGCAGGGCTCGCACCGCTTCGGCCTGCTGCCGATGCGCGCCTCGCGCGGCGCCGGCAATCGCACCACCATGCCGCGCGCCGACCTGCAGGCGCTGCCCTGGGTGTCGGGCGACCTCGCCGCCGGCGACGTGCTGGTCTTCCACAGCCTGACCGTGCACCGCTCGCTTGCCAACCGCACCGCCGACCGCCTGCGCGTGTCGGTCGATTACCGCTACTCGGCGCTCGGGCAACCGGTGTCGGATGCCGTCCTGCGGCCGCATTTCGGTCGCCTGGCGTGGGAGGAGATCTACTGCGGCTGGCAGTCGCGCGATGGGACCCATTACTGGCGCGACCTGCCGCTGCAGGTCGTGCCGTACGAGGTGCCGCCGCCCGTCGATCCGCTCGCGCTGGCGCCGCCGATGGCGCCAGCGCGAGCGGGGGGGCGGCAGCGCCCGCGCCCCTGACGGGCGCGCCGGCTGGCGACCGCGTCAGCTGTGGATGCTGTGGCGATAGCGGATTGGGCGCGCCACCGGCGAGGCAAGCTCCCAATCACTCTCGGAGTCGTAGAACACCGACATGCCGAGGCCGAGCGACGCGACCGACTGCGGATCGTCGACGTCGAACCGCGCCGGCCCGAACTCGCGCAGGCGGGGCACGCGCTGCGGCCAGTCGACCGCGGCACCGCTCCGCTTCGCCACCAGCATGGTGCGGTGCCACGCCCCGAAGTCGTGCGGCAGCGACAGGCAGGCGGGAAAGGTCCGTTCTCGCGCCGGCAGCAGGGCGTGCTGCACGCGCAGAACGGTGTCGAGTGCGGCGTCGTCCGCGATGTGGAGCGCGGTGACCAGGTAGTCGCGGATCTCGTCGATGAAGAACGCCCAGCTGACGGGCGGAATCATGTACTCGCACCCAGGCCCGAAGGTGAAGCGGATGGTCGGCCAGGCGGTCTCCTGGCTGTCGCTGTCGGTGCCGAGGCGCACGTAGAAGTCGATCTCGGAGATGCCCGTCTCCTGGCGGACGAAGCGCGAGACCTGGCGTAGTACGCCGTAATTCTCGCAGAGCAGGAAGACGCGCCGGTAGCGTTCCATCAGATCGTACTCGTCGCGCGTGTAGGTGGCCGTCGAGATGATGAGCGACTTCTGCCGCGTGCCGATGTCCTCGCTCCAGTCGTGGCTCACCGGACGGAGGATCTCGATGCTGTGCTGCTGGCGGTACGCAGGATCGTTCATCGGGCTGTTCATGAGCACTTCGGTGGGGTTCACGCGCGCCCGTACCTCCCGATCGACGACCTGCTGCAGGTCGCCGAGGTACGACGACAGCGTCGAGCCGGGGAGGCCCATCATCAGCTCCATCACGAACGGCAGGCCGTGGCTGCCGAACTCGGCCGCCAGCGCCTCGTATTGCTCGACGCGGATGTTCGAGCGCCGAATCGCCGCCAGGGTGGTCGCATCGAGCGATTGGAGGGACAATGTGCCGGTGGACAGCACGCCGCCGGCGGCGAGGATCTCGATGATCTCGCGCAGGTGCTTGACGGTGTTCTTCGCGTAGCTCGACTCGAAGAGCTTCGGGTACCCATACTGCTGCTTGAGCGCGACCACCTTGCGGGCGATCTCGACGTCACGCGGGAAGATGCCGAAGTTCGCATCGGCGAGGAAGACGACCCGCACCTTGTGCCGCGCGCACCACTCGAGATCGGCGAAGACCCGCGCAAGCTCGAACGTGCGGATGCGCGACAGCGTCGCTGAGCCCCAGTCGCAGAACGTACAGCCGTACGGGCAGCCGCGGTTGGTCTCGATCGTCATCAGGACGATCTCGGTGTCTGTCTCGCCGACGGAGTCGAACAGCCCGCTGCGGTACGGCGACGGCAGCGCGTCGACGTCGGCGATGCGGTCGCGCTTGCCCGTCCGCACGATCTCGTTGCCGAGGCGAAACGTCAGCCCGGGCACGCCGCGCAGTACCGACAGGTCCGGAGGCCCGTCGCCGAAGTGGCCGCGCAGCGCGTCGAGCAGCGCGACGAACGTCGCCTCGCCCTCGCCGTGCACGGCGATGTCGACCTGCGGGTTCATGCGGAAGAACGCCGCCACATCGTCTTCGTACTTGGGCGTGTTCGGCCCGCCATGAATGGTCAGACTGTAGGGACTCTTGCGCTTCACCTCCCCCGAGCGCACGACGTTCCAGGCGTGCGACCAGATGTAGTTGGAGAAGAGATAGAGCGCCGGCGGTTCGTCGCCGGTGAGGGCCGGGACGGTCCGATCGCTCCAGTCGGGCAGGAACTCGTAGGTCTCGGCAAGGCGGCCGCCGTCGTGCGCCTCGGCAGAGGCCATTACCAGGCCGAGCGACAGGATGGGATGCCCCTCGCTATTCACCGGCACGACCTTGATGCGCGTACGCCCGGTGCGCCTCGCTCGCTCCTGTTCGGCCAAGCGGCGCTCCGTCAACCACTGCTCGACGTCGCGCGCGCGATGCGCAACTTCGCGGATACCCCTGCGCAGCTCGCGCTGCGCACGGCCCTCGGCGGCGTGGGCCCGATCATCGGCCAGCGGCGCCAGCAGGCCACCGGCGGCGAGCTCTCCGACCAGCGCCGCGAACTCGGCCGGGTCGAGGGAGCGGTCGCCGCTGCACGCCTGCTGCGCGGCGAACGCCTCGTCGGCCGTGCGCGGCTGGATGAAACTCACCGTCGCGGCGAGCTGGCGTGCATCGAGCCGGACGCGGGCGCCGCCGTCGTGGTCGATGAACTCGAAGCCGGAGGTCGACAGCCCGACGGCCACCGGGGTGGCGATGCGGTACGGGCCGGCGGCGCCGGTGCTCGTGCGCGCCATGGCGCGGCGCGGCGCCGCCGGCCGCGCCGCCGGAGCGATCGCGACGACGCGGTGCCGGCTGAGGTACCATTCCAGAGGATGCACGGTCTCCGCATCCGGCTCTGCCGCACGGGCGAATCTGGGTGCCTCGCCGCGAATCTGCGCCTGTAGCCAACTCAGTTCCGTCACGCCGAGGCGGATCGTCGGAGCGCCGTTCGATGCCGGCAGGAGCACCCCGAGGCCGTCCAGTATCAGGACCAAGTGGGTGAGGCGCGCGGCGCGCCCCGGCTCCAGGTCGGTGCGCTCCGTACCGCTCAGGCGCGCGGTCTTTGCCGCTGACGGCGGCGATGGTGGACCGATTTCCACGGATTCAGTCGCCGACCGATTGGAGGAACGTCAACGTGCGGCCGACCGGGGATCGGAGTTCCCAGTCGGCCTCGTTCGAGGACAGCAGCGGCTCGCCCATGCTGCTGCGACAGATGGATTGGGGATCGGTGACCGTGAAGGACGCAGGTCCATAGGACGACAGGCGGGGCGCCTTTTCGGCCCAGTCCTGGGCGCTGCCGCCGAGCTTGAGGCCAAGCATCCTGCGATGCCACGCGGTGTAATCGTGCGCGAGCTCGATGGAGAACGGAAAGCTCCGATCGCGCGACGGCAGCAATGCATGCTGGACCTGCAGCACGGTCTCCAGGGCTGTATCGCGCGCCAGACCGAGTGGTCCGGTCAGGTAGTCGCGCAACTCGTCGACCAGCAGCCGCCAGCTCGCGGGCGCCACCAAGTGGTCGTGCAGCGACTCGAACGTGAAGGCGATGGTCGGCCAGCGCTCGCGATCGGCGCGGACGGCATCCTCCGTCTGGCGATAGAACTCCATCTCCCGCAGCCCCACTTCCTGCCGCACGAAGCGGGCGACCTGCCGCAGCACGCCGAAATTCTCGAACAGGAAGAAGTGCCGGCGGGAGCGATCCATCTGCTGGTAGTCGTCGCGCGTGAACGTCGCGGTGGCGATGACCAACGGCGCCGTCCGGCTGCCTCCGGCGGATGCCTCCCAGGTGCTCTTGATCGTGTGCCGCGTCTCGATCTGGTTCTGCTCGCGATAGGCGCGTTCGTTCATCGGACTGTTGACCAGCAACTCGGTGGGATAGACGCGCGCGCGCATCTCCCGGTCGATGCACTGTTGTAAGTCGGAGATGAAGGAGGGCAGGGTCGAGCCGGGCAGCCCCATCATGAGCTCGGTCACCAACGGCAACTCGTTGCGGCTGAATTCTTGCGCCAGGTCGTCGTAGCGGTCGACCTTGATATTGGACCGCCGGATGGTGCGCAGGGTGTCCGGATCCGCGGACTGCATGGAGAGCACGCCGGTGGCGAGGATGCCGCCGTCGACGAGCGTGTCGACGATCTGCTTGAGATGTTGCACGGTGTTCTTCGCGTAGTTGGCGCCGAACAGGCGCGGGAAGCCGTACTGGCGCTTCAACTCAACCACCTTGCGCGCGATCTCAACGTCGCGCGGGAAGACGCCGAAGTTGGCGTCGGCGTTCATGAGAAACCCAACTTTGTTGCGCGCCGCCCATTCCAGATCGGCGAAGACGCGAGCGAGGTCGAACTTGCGGATCCGCGACAGCGTGGCGGATCCCCAGTCGCAGTAGGTACACCCGTAGGGGCACCCACGGTTCGTCTCGATGATCAGGTACGGGAGTCCCACGTCGCCGACCGAATCGAACAGGCCGTTGGCAAAGGGCGACGGGATGAGGTCGAGATTCGCGATCCGTTCGCGATCACCGCTGCGCACCACGGTGTCGCCATGCCGGAAGCTGAGCCCGGGCACGGCGGCGAGCGCCGTGAGGTCTGGGGCGCCGGTGGCGAGCGACGGCTGCAGGGCGGCCAGCACCTCGGCCAGGGTGACATCCCCCTCGCCGTGCACCGCAACGTCGATGTGTGGGTTGGCGCGGAAATATTCCTCGACGTCTCCCGCATATTTCGGCGAGTCCGGTCCGCCGTGGATGGTGACGTGGGCGCGGTTCTTGGCCTTGACCGCCGCCGAGGCGCCGAGGTTCCAATGATGCGACCAGAGATAGTTCGAAAACAGAAACACCGCCGGCGCTTCGTCGCCGGTGAGACTGGGCACCGTCCGGTTCATCCAATCGGCGACGAACGCATAGTGCTCGTTCAAGCGCCCGTCCTGATAGGCTTGGGCGTATGACATCACGAGGCCCAACGAGAGCAGCGGCACGTCGCCGTTGGTGACCGGAATCACCGCCGTGCGACGCCGTCCGGTCCGTGCGGCGCGGGCGTTTTCCTCCGCCCGCTGCGCCGCCAGCCAGAGATCGACGTGCGCGGCGCGGCGCATCGATTGGGCCACCCCCTCGCGCAGCGCGCGAAGCATCTTGCCTTGGGCGGTGTCCTCGCCATCGGCCCCGGCGCGAGCGAGCAGCCCCGCAGCTTCGAGCCTGCCCACCAAGCGCGCGAACGCATCCCAGTCGAGGGCGCGCTCGCCGACGGCGGCGACATGCTTGCCGAACGCAGCCTCGCGACCTTCGGGTTGTCCGAACGACGTAGCGGCCGCGAGTTCGCGTGCGTCGATGCGCAGCAACGTCCGACCGTCATGATCCAAGTGCTCAAACCCAGTGGCGCTCAGGCGCAAGGCGACGGGTGCGACGAGCACGAATTTCCCGTCGTAGTTCGTCCCGAGCACGTCGCGCGGGGGTGCTGCATCGCGCGACGGGAGATATGCATGGCGCGCGTCGCCCAGCAGTCCGCGGGCGCCCAGCTGATCGAGCAGGGTCACATCGCTCGGGCTGCGCCAGGGCTCCCCGGCCGCCAACGCGACCAGGCACTCCAGGTCCGCTACGGCCAGGCGATGCGCTGCGAGCTGGCTCTGCGCCGCCAGAAAAGGTCCGCTCCGATCGATAATGATGATAAGCGGACGCCGTAGACCGGCCGTAGTGAGCTGCGCATCGGGTTTCAAGGCGCTGTGTGTCTGCATGGCGATTCCCTCGCGTACTGAAGACCCCGGCGTTTGACCAGAGGAAAACGGCCCGGCGGAACGAGCCGCCGGCCGCATGGCCAGTCGGTCGCCTCTCGGAGGCTCAGACCCATCGCCGCGCGCGAGTCCCCAGCCAGCGCAGCGGTGCCGTCAGTCGCCACGACCAGCTCTGCTCGACGGCCTGCACCTGCGCCGCGAGGGCGGCGGCCCGGGCGCCGGCGGCGGCGGCGCTGGCGCGCGCCTCGATCAGGCGGTCGCGCACGGCGTGTACCTCGGTCCACACGCTGCCTCGATGCTGCGGGGCGTCGGCCACAGCGGCCGCCGCGCTCGCGCCGCCGTCGGCGAGTGCGGGGACGTCTCGCAGCGTCTCGCGCAGCGTCCAGGCCACCAACTGGGCGCGCCAGGCCTCCGGCAGCGGGCCGTAAAAGGTGAACGGCGGCGTGCTGAGTTGCAGGTCGTGGCCGGCAAGGGCGATGTAGCGCTCGCGCCACTGCGAGAAACGCTCGATCAGCTCCGCCGTCGGCTGATCGGTGGAGACGCCGCCGTGCGGCTGGTGCACGGTGCCCTCGCCAAGTAGCAGGATGGGCTCGCCGCCCGGCAGGGCGAGGCAGCGGGCATACAGGTCGAGCGCGACGAAGCCGCCGCCGGGTTCGTCGAAGCGCTCGTCGAGCCCGCCGAGCTCGCGCCACAGGGCGGCGGACAGGAAGAGCGCCGGGCTCTCGAAGCCGGGGCCGAACCAGGAATTCGACCCGTCGAGCCGCGCCACCTCGAGCAGCCGATGTGCCTGCCGCGGCCAGTCGATGGCACGCAGGATCGCCTCGGTGTCTGCCGCCGCGGCCGCATCATTAGACAGGCTGGAGCGATCTGGCGCGCCGCAGCCGAGCAGCCAGCCGACGGTGGTGACAACCGCGCGGGGGTGGGAAGCTGCCGCCCGTTGCGCCGTCGCCAGCAGGCCGGGGGTGGCCAGGCGGGCGCCGTCGAGCAACAGGCCGACGACCTCGCCGCGAGCGAGGGCGAGGCCGAGGTTGGCGGCCGCTGCCGGCGAAGGCTGCGGGCGGGCCAGCGACAGGCACCGGACGTTGGGCGGCAGCGCGGCAATGGCCGCGGCGTCGAGAGGTCGGCGCGAGCCGTTGTCGACGACAATCACCTCGTAGTCCTCGTCTGCGACGCCGCTCTGGTAGGCGCTGGAGAGGGCGAACAGCGAGCGCGGCGCCGCGTACGGCATGTCGTACACGACGACGACGACCGACAGTTGCGGGTGCCCTCCCATCAGAGTCGGAGGTGAACGTCGGGGCCGCGCGGCCCGGCGCGCGTCACTTGGCCGCGGGCAATGGTGCCTGCGGTGTCGACGTACCGGCGGCCGGCGCCGCGTCCTGCTTCCCCAGCGGCGGGCCGTCGTGCTTGTAGGTCACCGAGAAGGTGCTCGTCGGCGTCGACAGCAGGGTGTTGAGGGGCATGCTCCACGTCGCCGTCTTGCCCTTGCTCTTGCCGTCGGTCTTGACGATCTCGCCGGGGACCGTCAGCGCCAGCGCGACGTCGCGGCCGAAGTACTTCAGCTGGTCGTCGGGCAGGGTGACCGGACGCGGGTACTTGGCGACGGCGCTGGCGGTGCGCGTCTTCGCCTTGAGGTCCTCGGTGAGCGTGAAGGTGACGTTCTCGAACTGCTTCAGCGCGCCGAGCTTGGTGAAGTCGGCGTACTTGATCTCCACGACGGCGTTCTTCTTGTCGTCCATCGTCGCCTTGGTGATCTCGACGCCGGGGCCGGTGAAGCGCGCCTTGGTCTTGTCGATGGTGTCGGTCGGACCGCCGCGCACCTCCGTCTTCAGGGTGCCGCCGCCCTTCTCGTCGAGGGTGCTTTCGACCAGGCAGCCGGCGAGAGACAGCAGCATCGCCGCCGTGAGCAGGACCGGGACCGTGCGTACGCGCATCAGGGTGTTTCCTCCCAACCGCCATCATTAGCCGTGCGTTTTCCGCCCTGTCAACGCGACGGCGTTTCGCGCACATCTGGGGGTTGACTCTCTGCGGAGGGTGCGACAGCGATCCAGGTTCCCCGTGATGACCGCGCCCAGCCTCTCCGCGCTCCTCCAGCACCCGCGCGTCGCCCGGCTGCGCGAGGCGCTCACCCCGCCCGCCTATCCGGGCGTGCGGCTGACCGCGAAGCGACTGGCCAACCTCTATGTGAACCGCTGGCAGGAGGCGCGCGGGCATGTGCGGCTGCTCGGCCGGCCGATCAAGCTGACCGTCGAAGCGACCAATATCTGCAACCTGCGCTGCCCGGCCTGTTTCACCGGCGCGCAGCTGAACGGCCGCGCCAAGACGCACATGTCGCTGGAGTTCTATCAGAGCCTGCTCGACGAACTCGGCGACACCCTGTTCACGCTGGAGTTCTTCAATTGGGGCGAGCCGCTGCTCGCCAAGCACATCGTGGCGATGGTCACGCAGGCGTCGGCGCGCGGCATCTCGACGACCATCAGCACCAACTTCAGCTTCCCGTTCGACGCCGCGCGCGCCGAGGCGCTGGTCGCCTCGGGGCTGCAGGTGCTCGGCGTATCGATCGACGGCGCCCGCCAGGAAACCTACGAGCAGTACCGCGTGCGCGGCCAGCTCGACACGGTGCTGCGCAACGTCGCGTTGGTGCGCGACGCCAAGGCGCGCCTCGGCTCGGCGACGCCGCGGCTGGTGTGGGAGTTCCACGTCTTTCCGCACAACCTGGAGGACGTCGCGACGGCGCGGCTGATGGCCGCCGAACTCGGTATGGAGATCGCGGTGTCGAAGGGCTGGACGGTCGGCCAGGAGTGGGACCCGAAGAGCGAGCACCGCTTCTTCTGGTACCCGTCGCCGCCGGCGCCGTGTCGCTTCCTGTGGCAGGACGCCGTGGTGCACAACGAGGGCGGCGTGGCGCCGTGCTGCGGCACGTACTTTCCGGCCGACGACGTCGGGCGGCTCGCCAGCGCGGCCGGCGAGGCGGGCGCGACGCGCTTCGGCGAGGTGTGGAACGGCGAGAAGATGCGCCAGGCGCGGGCGATGTACCGCGACCGCGCCGCGCCCGACACGCCGCGCGACCACGTGTGCCACGACTGCCCGCTGACGGTCATCTGGGAGCAGTGGCAGCAGCACCAGGCGTCGGGGTCCACGATGCCCTTCGCGGCCGGCTTCGGCACCAACGACTGCTTCAACTACTTCTGGAACCGCCGCCCGGCCGGCGCCGCCGCCGCTCCGCGGTGAGGCGCCGCGCATGAGCTACAAAGTCTTCATGCCCGGCGCCCTCAGCGCGACGGAGTGGAGCCAGGCGGGCTGGCGGCTGGAGGGCGACGACGCCGTCGACGAGGCCGAGCACAAGCTGATCAGCCCGGTGCTGCGCCGCCACCTGCCGCAGGACGGTCTGATCGTCGACGCCGGCTGCGGCACCGGCAAGTGGGTCACCTACCTGCACGGGCTCGGCTACCGCATCGTCGGGCTCGACATCTGCCACGAGGCGCTGGCGCTGGCGAAGCGGCAGGCGCCCGGGCTGGCGCTGGCGCTGGCCGACACGCAGCGGGCGCCGGTGCGCGACGGCTCGGTCGATGCGGTGCTGTCGCTCGGTGTCGTCGAGCACGACGAGGGCGGGCCGCTCGCCGGCCTGCGCGCGCTGCACCGCATGCTCAAGCCGGGCGGCCTGCTGGTGCTCGACGTGCCGTTCAACAACTGGTTGCGGCGCCTGGTCACCAACCCGATCGCCAACCTGATGACCTGGCGGCGGCGACGCGCTGGCTGGGCGCTCGGCTTCGCCGAGTATCGCTTCGACCTCGGCGAGCTGCACCGCTTCCTGGCCGAGACCGGCTTCGAGGTGGTCACCGCCTATCCCGACGACCTGCGGCCGCCGCACAACATCGGCATCTGGGTCGACCTGCACAACATCGCCTTCAACCCGTTCCGGCCGCCGCGTTCCGACCGCATGTTCCGCCTCGGCGGCGTCACCGCCAGCGCCGCGGCGCTGGCCCTGCGCTGGTGCCCGTGGCTGGTCTGCGGCGAAGTGACCGTCCTGGCGCGGCGGCGGCCGGGCGTGGCCCCGGGGGTGCCATGAGCTACAAGGTCCTGCTCTGGGACAACCTCAGCTCCATCGAGTGGAGCCAGGTGTGGCGGCTTGGCGGGCAGACCGCCGTCGACGTCCACGAATGCGAGATCGAGCAGGTGCGCGATGTGCTGCTGCGCGCGCTGCCGCGCGACGGCCTGGCCATCGACGCCGGCTGCGGCGACGGCAAATGGCCGGTGTACCTGAGCCGGCGCGGCTACCGGGTGATCGCCCTCGACATCGCCCGCGAGGGGTGTGCGCGGGCGCGTGCCGCCGAACCGGGACTGCCGGCGGTGCAGGGCGACGTGCGGCGCACGCCGCTGCGCGACGCGGTGGTCGATGCGGTGATCTCGCTCGGCGTCGTCGAGCACGACGAGGCCGGCCCGCAGGCGGCGCTGGCCGAAGCGCGCCGCATCCTCAAGCCGGGCGGCACGCTGGTCCTGGCGGTGCCGTTCAACAACCTGTGGCGGCGCTGCCTCGGCAACCACCTGATGAGCTGGGTGACGCGCCGGCGCCTGGCCGACGGCCACCAGCTCGGCTTCAACGAGTACCGCTTCTCGCAGCGCGAACTGCGCGGCTACCTGCGCGCCGCCGGCTTCGAGCCGTTGCAGTCTTATCCCAACGACCTGCAGCCGCCGCGCAACATGGGCCTGTGGGTCGACTGGAACAACGCCATGTTCAACCCGCTGCGCCCCAACACCGGCCCGATGTTCGAGTTCCCGGGCCTGGTCGGACGGCTGATCAACCTGCTGCAGCGCCGCACCCCGTGGCTGATCTGCGGCGAGGTCGTGTTCGTCTGCCGCGCCGTGTGAGCGGTGCCGGGCAGCCGCGACGACGCCGTCACACCGTACTGAACGCCAGGAAGAAGCTGCGCCGGCCCTCACGGCCGTGGAAGCTGGCGTGGAAGGTGCGGAAGTTCCACACCAGGACGTCGCCGGGATCGTTGTCGACCGTCCAGCTCGGGATGTCCTCGGCGTCGACGCCGTACAATTCACGGATGCCGGCCGGGGCGCGGTACAACGTCTCCTGCAGCCGGCGCGCGAATGGCGAGGTGTGGTCGTGCGTGCCGGGGATGACGCGGATGGCGCCGCTGTCGGCGCGCAGCCGGTCGAGATAGAACGAAAGCTTCAACGTCGTCTGCTCGAGCGGCGTGCCGTAGGCGTCGTAGTGCCATGAGGTGTCGCAGTGGAAGCGATGCCCATCGCTGGCGCGGTACTCGAACGGGCGGTCGAACAGGCTCGCCATGACGCCGCGCACGCGCGGGTCGTCGGGCAGGGCGCGCAGCGTCGGATGCCGCTCGACGAAATCGGGCGCGATGATGTGGCGGTAGGTGCGGGTCGCGGCGCGCGGCGTGCGTTGCAGCACGTCGTCGTCGCTGGTGATCATCATCGACGGTTCGTGCGCGGCGAAGACGGCATCGAAGGCGTCGGCGAGGTCGGCGGCCTCGCCGCGAAACAGGCCGGGTAGGCGCACGAAGCCGAAGGCGTCGTAAAAGGCGCGTTGCTGCGCCGTCAGGCGGAAGGCGCTCATGCCTTGCGGTCGGCGGACACGGTGGGCAGCGCGGCGTCGCGGCGCGTCGGCACCGGCCGCGCGCCCTCGGGGCGGCGGCCCCAGAAGTAATTGAAGCCGTCGTTGGTGCGGAAGCCGGGATCGAAGGTGGCGCGCGTGCCGCCGCCGCCGGCGTGCTGGCGCCAGCGGTCCCACATCACCGTCGCCGGGCATTCGTAGCAGATGTGCGCGCGGTCCTCGGCGCTGAGCGCGTCGGCCGCCGGCCGGCGGGTGTAGAAGCGGCGCGCGGTCTGGAAGCGGGGGCCATTCCAGACGGCGCGAAAGGCGCGCGCGCCGTGCGTCGCGACGTCGAAGCCGCCCATGTCGTCCTCGCGATAGAAGCTGCCGCAGCAGGGCGCGACGCCGCCGTCGTTGTTCACCACCGCGCGCGTCCACAGGAAGTCGCAGCGCGCCGGCTCCGGATTCTTGAAATACTGGTAGGGACTGTCGCGGCCCCACTCCTCGCCGACCACCCAGGCCTTCTCGACCACCAACTCCATGTTCAGGCTGCGCGCCATCTCGCCGGCGGCGGCGATGTCCTCGGTGTTGTGCGGGAAGACGTGGAAGGACCAGTAGATGCGCGGGTACGGCGAGCCGAGCCGCTGCTTCGCCTCCTGCATCAGCTTGCAGTTGGCGAGGACGCGGTCGAGCTGGCCGCGCACGCGGTAGGCGGCGTAGGTCTCCTGCGTCGCGCCGTCGAGCGAGACGCCCATCACCGACAGCCCGGCGGCGACCAGCGCCTCGGCGCGCGCGGCGTCGAAGGGGACGCTGAAGTTGGTGCTGATCAGCGTCGAGATGCCGCGCGCCGTCGCCTCGCCGATCATCACCGGCAGTTCGTCGTGCAACAGCGGCTCGCCCCAGTTGCACAGCTCGAGTTCGAACAGGGTGTCGCCGAGCTCGCGCAGCAGCTGGCGGTAGAGGTCCATCGACATCAGCGAGCGCGCCCGGCCGACGGCGCCGATGCCGGTGAAGCAGGCCGGGCAGCGCAGATTGCAGACGTTGGTCGGCTCGATGGTCAGCTTGGTCGGCAGGCTGCGCAGGCGGATGGCGCCGCGCGCGTGCTCGAGCCGCGAGAGGTAGAGGTTGGCGAGGCGCTTCGCCGTCAGTTGCGTGCGCAGAGTACTTGGCGGCGTGACAAACTCGCGCAGCGCCGCATAGGCCGACATGACCGCCGACGCTGGCACAGCCGACATGCTTGCGCCAACCATTTCGTGGCGCCGCGCCGTCAGTGCGCGCGATGCCCGTCGCCCGGAGCGCGGGCGACGCATAGAATGCCGGCGCAGGCGCTCCACGGCGACAGCGCGCCGAGCCCACGCGCCAGCAGGCGGCCGAAGCGATTGAGCTCCCAGGTGCCGAGCGGCGCGCCGGCGGGACGCACCAACGGGCCGAGGTCGAGGCTCAGCCCCTTGCCCCACGGCGGGTGGAAGTCGTCCGGCGCCGTTGCCTCGAGGGCGAAACCGGCGCCGGCGAGGGCCGCCGTCACCTCGGCGCGCGAGAAGCGATGCTCGGTGAATGCCAGCGGCCGGCCACGCCAACGCCCCCAGGCGTAGAACGCCTGCAGCACGGGGTGTGTCACCAGGCGGCGGAACGGGCTGGCGTAGGGGACGATGAGCAGCAGCACGCCGCCGGGAACCAACAGGCGGCGCGCCTCGCGCAGCAGCGCGTCGGGGCCGTCCTCGAAGTGCTCGGCGACATAGGAGGAGAAGACGACGTCGAAGCTGGCGGTGCGAAACGGCGCCGCCACCGCGTCGCCGCGCACCAGCGCCAGGCGCGGCGCGTGGCGGCGCGCCACGGCGAGCGGGCCGGGGCTGTCGTCGACGCCGACCGGGCGGTGGCCGAGGCGCTCGAAGAAGGCCAGCCAGCGGCCGCTGCCGCAGCCCGACTCGAGGATGCGCAGGCCGCGCCCGGGCAGCCAGTGGCGCAGCAGCGGCACGCAGGTCTCGCGCCGCTCGATGACCGACACATGGACGTCGAAGTAGGCCTCGCCCGGCATGTCGCCGGCCCAGGTCTCGAACTGGTAGGTCTCGTCGAGCCCGGCCGCGATCTCGGCGCGCACGTACTGCTTGAACGGCATCGGCGGCCCCGCCTCAGCGCAGGCCGAGCCGACGCAACGGCAGCGGGCGCTTCCACCAGCCGTCCCAGAGGCCGCGCGCGTAGGCCTTGACCTGGGCGGTGCGACCGGTGCGCTCGGCGTCGCGCCAGATGCGCCACAGCGCCGGGCGCTCGTCGCGCAGCAGGCGCCACAGGGCCTGGTAGTCCCACAGCCGCAGCTGCAGCGTGCCCTCGCGGTTGAACAGCACGGCGGTGTACTCGAGCGGCAGGCCGGCGAGGCAGCGCAGCGCGAAGCTGCGCTGCGTGCGCGGCTCGGTGTGCGTCTTCACCAGGCGCATGAGGTTGCGGGCGCCGAGATAGGCGCGCGTCGGGTTGAACGACACCGGCTCGGCGTTGGGCAGGCCGGGTTCGAACCCGCCGGCCCCCTCGGGCAGCTCGGCCAGCGCCGTGCTGCCCGAGGTCATGTGGTAGACGCGGGCGAACGGCTCGTAGACCAGCGTCCATCCGGCGCGGCGCGCGCGCAGGCTCCAGTCGATGTCCTCGTGGTAGGCGAAGTACGCCTCGTCGAACAGGCCGACCTTGCGCAACGCCTCGGCGCTGAACAGCACACAGCAGCCGACCACCGCCTCGACCTCGCGGCGGCTCTCGAAGCCCTCGCCGGGCAGGGCGTTGACGCCCCTGAGCTGCACCGCGTGGCGGTCGCCGAAGCGCACCTCGGAGTAGGCGACGTTGAGCATCTCCGGGCGGTCGGCGCGGTGCACGGCGGCGCACACCGCGGCGGCGCGCGCCGTCTCGGCCATGGCGCGCATCAGCGTCGGCAGAAAATCCGCCGTCACCAGCGTGTCGTTGTTGAGCACCAGCACGCGCTCGGCCCCTTCGGCCAGCGCCAGGCGCAGGCCGGCGTTGTTGCCGCCCGCGTAGCCGCGGTTGTCTGGCAGGGCCAGCAGGCGCAGGGCCGGTTCGGCGGCGCGCAGCGCCGCCGCCGAGCCGTCGCCGGAGCCGTTGTCGATGACGAGGATCTCGGCGCCGCACAGCGCCGCGCGCTGCAGGCTGGCGAGGCAGGCGAGGGTGGCCTCGCGCTGGTTCCAATTGAGGACGAGGATGGCGAGTTTCATCGCAGGCGCAGGCGGTGCAGATCGAGGCAATGGTTCCACACCCCATCCCACAAGCCCCGGCAATGTTCGACCAGTTGCGCGGTGCGCCCCTCGCGATGGCGGGCGGCGATGGCGCGCGGTAGGGCCACCAGCAGGCGCCACGGCGCCAGCGCCAGGCCGCGTGCGACGGCCGCCGGCGTCCGCGTCGCGGCCGGGCCGAACAGCCAGGTCGCCAGCGCGATGCGATAGTTCCAGACGCCGATCAGGTACTCCTCCTCGTGGTCCATCACCACGGCGAGCAGCTCGAGCGGCATGTGGTAGAGCGTCGCGGCGACGAAGTAGAGCCACTGCCACCAGCGCGCGTGGCGGCGCAGGAAGCGCACCGCGTTGCGCGCCCCGAGGTAGGTGCGGACGGGATTCCACGACAGCTCGGTGGCGTTCGCGAGCCGCGGCCGGCCGGTGTTGCGCGGGCCGCTGAGCGGCCGCACCAGCGCCGCGGTGCTGCGCGAGCCGGCGTGGAAGACGCGCGACAGCGGCTGATAGTGCACCTGCCAGCCGGCGGCGCGGGCGCGGAAGCACCAGTCGACCTCGTCGTGGTAGGCGAAGTACGCCTCGTCGAAGGGGCCGACGTCGCGCAGCGCGTCGGCGGCGACGAGCAGCGAACAGCCGACCACCACCGGCACCTCGCGGCGCTCCGCATAGCCCTCGCTGGGCAGCGCGTGCACGCCGATGCGACGCACCAGGCCGTGCCCGAAGTGGACGCGCAGCCAGGCCAGCTCGAGCGTCTCGCGGTCCGGGCGCAGGGTGGCGCTCGACACCGCGGCGATACGCGCGTGGCTGTTCAGCACCCACAGCAGCGGGGCGAGGAAGTCGGGCGCCGCGATCGCGTCGTTGTTGAGCAGCAGCACCGCCCGCGCGCCGTCGGCGAGCGCGGCGCGGATGCCGGCGTCGTTGCCGCCCGCGTAGCCGCGGTTCTCGGACAGGGCGAGGATCGGCTGGGTCGGAAAGCGGGCCCGGAGCTGCGCCAGCGAGTCGTCGCGCGAGCCGTTGTCGACGACCAGGACACGGGCGCCGTCGAGGTCCGCGGCGGCGAGGCTCTCCAGGCACAGGATGGTGTCGTCGGGGCGGTTCCAGTTGAGGACCAGAATGGTGACGTCGCGGGCGGCGAGACGGGCGCCGCGCAGCCACACCCGCCGCACGGCGAGGCGCGGCCGCCACAGCCGCGCCAGGCCGGCCGGCCAGCGGGTGGCGAGGCGCAGCCGGCAGACGACGCGCGTCGAGGCGCCGAGCCCGAACGGCCGCAGCGGGCACTCGAGCACCTGCCAGCGGCCCGGCTGCAGGCGGAAGCAGACGTCGAGCGGCGGCTCGCCGGCGGCCGGGTCGACGTACTCGTCGTGCAGAGTCAGGCGCAGCGTCGGGGCCAGGCCGGCGAGGGCGCGCGGCACCCAGACCTCGAGGCCGACGTGCGTGGCGTCCGGCGCCACCGCCAGGAGCAGCCGTGCCGCCTCGCCGATCCAGCGCAGCGGAGCGCCGCCGGGCCACGCGTCGACTCCCGACCAGCCATCGGCGGCGAACAGGGCGTCGTTGTCGCCCATGACGACGCAGGCCGCCGCCGTCGCTTCGGTCGAGATGCCGGTCCTGGCGCGGACATCGACCGCTGGCTCGACCACACCGGTTGGCGTAGCAACTCGCCCCGGTGCGAACAAGCAGCGACGGCTGTTGGAGGGCGCCCCCCCGTGGGCGCCTGTTGCAGCGGGTCGCGGCGGTCCCATTCAACAGGCGCCCACGGGGCGGCGCCCTCCAACAGCCCGGCGCACGGCTCACAACTCGGATGCCGCGCGCCGGCCGGGCGTGTTGACGAGGCGGCGGGGCTCGGTGATAAGCGGCGCTCGGTTCACAGAGGGGGCACAGGGCATGCGGCGCGAGTGGAACGAACTGGCGGGGCTGAAAGTCATCACCGCCAAGCACTATGTCGACGAGCGGGGATTCCTGCTGCAGTCCTGGGTGAAGGCGGATCTCGAGGCGCACGGTATCCCGTCCGACTTCCAGCAGGCGATTCAGACCTGGTCGAAGAAGGGCGTCGTGCGCGGCCTGCACTTCCAGTGGGCGCCGCCGATGGGCAAGTTCGTGCGCTGCATCCACGGCGCCATCATCGACGTCGTCGTCGACGTGCGGCACGGCTCGCCGACCCTCGGCGACCACGCCGCGGTGGAACTCACTGACCGCAACCACCAGGTGATCTGGGTGCCGCCCGGCTTCGCACACGGCACCGTCGCGCTCGCCGAGGACACCGTCGTCCTCTACGAGTGCAGCGGCGCGCACGGCGCCGGCGAGGGCGGCATCCGCTGGAACGACCCGGCCCTCGGCATCGCCTGGCCGGCGGTGACGCCGATCGTGTCGGAGAAGGACCAGAAGGCGCCGCTGCTGGCCGAGTGGCTGGCCGATCCGCGCTCACAGCATTTCAAGATCTGAGGGGCCCCGACGCCCCGTGCGCATGCCCGACGACCGCGCCCTGGCGCGCCTGGCGTGGCTGGCGCCCGTCGCCCTGGCCGCCGTCGTCTGGTTCCCGCTCACCGGCAGCTATTTCCATTTCGACGACTTCCTCGATCTCTACCAGCTGCGCAACGACGACGCGGCGCGTTACTTCCTGCGCATGTACGGCGGGCACCTGCTGCTCGCCCGACACGCCGTGACGGCGCTGCTCGACGCCGCCTTCGGGCCGGCGCCGCTGCCCTACTTCGTCGTCGTGCTCGTCACCCACCTGGTCAACACCGGCCTGCTCTACGCGCTGGCGCTGCGGCTCACCGGCAGCTGGCGCCTGGCCGTCGTCGCCGCCGCGGTCTGGGGCGCGGCGCCGGCCAACGAGGGCGCACTGGGCTGGTATGCGGTGTACGGCCAGGTGGCGGCGACGACCTGCATCCTCGTCGTGCTCGTCGGCCTGGCCCGCGCCGCGTCCATCGGCACGCCCGGTTCGGCGCCGGCCGGTTGGGCGGCGCCGCTGCGCTGGGCGGGGCTGATGCTCCTCGCCGGCATGTTCTTCGGCGTCGGCATCGCCGCCGCCCTGGCCATGCCGGCGGTGGCCTGGCTGCTGCTGCCGCGCGGGACGTCTCGCCGCCAGGCCATCGGCTGCCTCGCCGCCGCGGCGCTGGCGCTGCTCGCCACCTACGCCCTGCTGCGCGCCCTCGAGATGCCGGTGTACGGCGAGCAGCGCATCGAGATCACCTTCATGCTCGCCGGCCTGACGCCGGCCGCCGTCGGCGACCATCTGCGCCTGTTCGGCGCCCTGTTCGGCTTCGGGCTCGCGGCGCTGCCCTTCGGGCCGCTGACCGACCTGAACGCGTTCCCCACGCAGGCGCAGGTCGTCGCCCTGGTGCTCGGCGGCCTGCTGCTCGCCGCCGGCCTGGCGACCGGCTCGGCGGCGCAGCGGCGGCGCCTGTTCGCCTGCCTGGTGCTGGTCGCGGCGATCTATGGACTGATCGCCGTCGCGCGCAGCATGTTCATCGATCTCGGTCTGGCCGTGTTGGCGCGCAGCCTGCGATATCACTACGCCGCCGGCGCGCTGCTCAGCGCCGCGCTGGCCCTGGCGCTCGCCGCGCTGGCCTCCCGCCTGCGCCTGTCGCGGCGCGCCGGATCGGTGGCGTTCGCCGCCTGGCTCGCGGCGACGGCCGCGACGGAAGTCGCCGGCGCGCGCCGACTCAACCACTTCGTCGGCGATCGGCGGGAAACCGAACGCGTGCTGGCGGAGATCCAGGCCGCCGTCGCCGCCGCGCCGCCGGGCGCGACGGTACAGATTCCCAACCGCCAGTTCGGCGCGGTGGGGTACATCAACGTCGGCTACACCGACCGCTTTCCCGGCACCGCGGCGGTGTTCGTGATTTTTCATCCGCACGACGTGATCGACGGCCGGCGCGTGGTGTTCACCACCAGCGACCCCCTGGCGCTGGCCGGTGCGCGCCGCGGTCGGCGCAGCGCGGCGCTCCTGCGCGAGTTGCCGGCCCTGCCGCCAGCCGCTAAGGCTCCGCCCCCATGAGCTTCAAGCAGTACCTGCGCGACGAAGTGACCAAAGGACTCGACGAGACCTACAAGGCCGACGCCGCGTGGGCCAAGAACCATCCCGGCCGCGGCTACTTCGACGTGCATCTCTCGACGATCGCGCAGCACGAGATGGCGGCGCCGCTGTTCCGCCAGTACCTCGGCCAGGGCGGTCTCAAGGTGCTCGAGTCCGGCTGCGGCAGCGGCCGCTGGATGGCCTACTTCGAGAAGCTCGGCAACCAGGCCTACGGCGTCGACGACAGCTGGGGGCCGCTCAATCTGGCGCGCGAGCACGATCCCGCCATGCGCCTGGTGCGCAGCAACGCGCTGGCGACGCCGTTCGCCGACAGCACCTTCGACGCCGTGCTCTCCGCCTACGTGGCGGAGCATTTCCAGGAAGGGCCGGAGGTGCTGTTCCGCGAGATCCACCGCGTGCTCAAGCCGGGCGGCGTGTTCCTGGTCGTCGTGCCGTTCAACAACCCCTTCCGCCGCTACGTCGTTAACCCGCTGCTGATGGCGCTGTGGCAGGTATGGAAGTGGCGCGGCAAGGGCCTCGAGTTCACCGAGTTCCGCTACGTGCAGCCCGAGATGGAGGGCTTTCTGCGCCGCACCGACTTCGACATCGTCGAGGTGCGGCCGGACGACTACTTCGAGCCGTGGCAGAAGGGCCTGTTCTGCGACGTCTGCGACATCGGCTGCTTCTTCAACTACGCGCACCAGCCGCCGTTCGAGTTCGGTCCGGTCGGCCGCGCCGTGGCGCGCGTATTGCGCGGCATCGGACCGTGGTTCGCCGCCGGCGGCATCTTCTTCGTCGCCCACGCCCGCAAGTAGGCGCAGGTCTTCCGCTGCTCGGGGCGTCAATCGGTCTGATAGCCGAGGGCGCGCAGCTTCTCCTTCGTCGCCTCGTCGACGTGCGCCTTCTCCTCCTGCGGCTGCTGGCGCGCCGCCAGTTCCGCGTTTGCCGCCTCCAGCGCCGCCTGCAGCGTCGCCCCGGCGGGTGGCCCCTGCGGCATCTGTTCGCCGGGGTCGGCGGCGAGATCGAAGAGTTCGCCGACTCCCTCGGGGCCGACCAGCAGCTTCTCCGAGCCGCGCACCAGGCCCTCGCGGTGCTGGCGCAGATCCCAGTCGAGGGTCTTGCGCGGCAACTGCAGGATCACGTCCACCGCGTTCGCCGGCGCCTCGTCGCGCAGCAGCGGCACCAGCGAGCGGCCCTCGAAGCGGCCCTCCGGCGGCAGGCCGAGCAGCTCGAGCACGGTCGGCGCGACGTCGATCAGCGACACGTTCTGATTCACCACGCGGCCGGCGGGCACGCCCGGGCCGGCCATGATCAACGGCACGCGCACGGTCTCGTCGAAGAGATTGGACCCGTGGCCGAAGTTGCCGTGCTCGAGCAACTCCTCGCCGTGGTCGGCAGTGACGATGACCAGTGCGTCCTTCAGGATGCCGCGCTGCTCGAGCGCCTCGAACAGGAGACCGAGCTCGGCGTCCGCGGCCGCCACATCGCCGTCGTACAGCGCCGTCACCTGCGCCAACTCCTCCGCGCTCAGCGGGCTCTGACCGAGCGCCAGGGAACGCGCCCAGGCGTTGAGGCGGGCGGCCTGTTCGACGCCGACCGATGGGGCGAAGCGCGCGCGCAGCGGCGCCGGCGGCTCGAACGGCACGTGCGGCTCCATGAACTGGAGATACAGCAGGCGCGACGGCCTGGCGCCGCCGCCCGTCGGCGTGGCGCCGGTCGGCGGGGCGGCGCCATCCGCCGGGCCGCCGTCGAGCCAGCGCAGCGCCGCCGTGCGCACCACCTCGCCGCGCGCCTTGATCGGGCTGCCCTCGGAACTCAGGAAGCCCAGCCAGGTGGGGAATCCCTGCCCGTAGCCGAGATCGGCGGAGAGGCGCCAGTTGGCGGTGAAGCCGGCGTTGGCGAACCCGGCGGCTTCAAGGCGCTCGGCGAGCGTCAACTCGCTGCCGGGCAGGCGCGAGTCGAAGTCGCGCACGAGATGCTGCGAGGGCAGGCGCGAGGTCAGCAACGAGGCCACCGAGGGCATCGTCCACGACGTGGTCGCGTAGGCGTGCGCGAAGCGCGTGCCGCGATCGGCGAGGCCGTCGAGGACGGGGGTCAGCCCCTTGCCATAGCCGTAGCGGCCGAGACGGTCGGCGCGCAGGGTATCGACGACGATGAGGATGACGTCGGTCGGGCGCGCCGGGCGTGCGGGCCAGAGCGCGATGCCGACCACCAGCAGGCCGGCGAAGATGGCGAGGACGAGCGGCAGGAAGCGGCGGACAGGACGGCGGTTGGGGGCGTTGGACACAATGCGCCATCCTGCGATTCGCCTCCCGCGCACGCAAGCGCGCCGCCGCCGTCACCTTGACCGCGCCGGCGCGGTCAGCGTAGGGGTCCCCGCTCCTCTTCTGAAAGCGAGGCTTCATGATCGTAGTAACCGGCGGCTGCGGCTTCATCGGCAGCGAAGTCGTGCGCCAGCTGCGCGCCAAGGGCCACACGGTGCGCGTGGTCGACAACATGAGCAAGGCGTCGAGCAGGGTGCCCGACGGGGTGGAGTTCGTGCGCGGCGACCTGGCGCAGGCCGGCGTCGCCGGCGCGGCGTTCGCCGGCGCGCGCGCCTGCATCAACCTGGCGGCGCGCATCGGCGGCATCGGCTACTTCCACAAGCTGCCGGCCGACATCCTGAGCGAGAACAACCTCATCTACTCGCACACCTTCGAGGCCGCGGTGGCGGCGAAGCTCGAGCGCATGGTCTTCGTCTCGTCGTCGATGGTCTTCGAATCGGCCACGAGCTTTCCCTCGAAAGAGGAGGACCTGCGCGTCATCCCGCCGCCGTTCACCGCCTACGGCTTCAGCAAGCTGATCGGCGAGTGGTACTGCCGCGCCTTCTTCGACCAGCACGGCCTGCCCTACACCATCCTGCGGCCGTTCAACGCCATCGGGCCGGAGGAGGCGGCGGGCGAGGAGGTCGGCGACGCGCACGTCATCCCCGACCTGGTGAAGAAGATCCGCGCCGGCCAGTACCCGATCGAGCTGCTCGGCGACGGCGCGCAGACGCGCTGCTTCACGCACGTCACCGACATCGCGCGCGGCATCGTCATGGCCCTCGACCACCCGGCGGCGGTGAACGAGGATTTCAACCTCGGCAACGCCGAGGAGATCACCATGCTCGAGCTGGCCCGGCGCATCTACGCGGCGTGGGGCGGCGAACGGCCGTTCGAGGCGACCTTCGTCGCCGGCTTTCCCTCCGACGTGAAGCGGCGCGTGCCGGACGGCGGCAAGGCCAAGCGGCTGCTCGGCTGGGAGCCGCAGGTCGATTTCGCCACCGGCCTGCGCGAGGTCATCGGCAAGGCGTGAGCGCCGCGGCGGACACGATGACGGGGACGGTCGCGGTGGTCGGCCTCGGGCGGGTCGGACTGCCGTTCGCGCTCTTCCTGGCGCAGCGCGGCTGCACCGTGCACGGCATCGACACCAATCCGGCGACGGTCGCGGCGCTCGCCGCCGGCCACCTGCCGTTCCGCGAGGACGGCGCCGCCGCGGCCCTGGCGGCGACGCGCGGCACGCGCTTCTTCGCCGGCGGCGACCTCGCGGCGCTGGCGCCGGCGGAGACCATCATCATCACCCTCGGCACGCCGGTCGACGACTTCAACAACCCGATCTTCCTGCCGATCGAGAACCTCCTGCGCGCCGCGCTGCCGCACCTGCGCGCCGGCCAGCTGCTGGTGCTGCGCAGCACCGTCGCGCCCGGCTCGACCGAGCACCTCGGCCGCCTCATCGAGCGCAACACCGCCTTCCGGCTCGGCCGCGACCTCTTTCTCGCCTTCTGCCCGGAGCGCATCGCCGAGGGCAAGTCGTTCGCCGAGCTGCCCGAGGTGCCGCAGATCGTCGGCGGCGTCGAGCCCGCCAGCAGCGCACGCGCGACGCGCTTCTTCGCCGCGGTGACGCCGACCGTCATCGCCGTCGACGCGCGCAGCGCCGAGCTCGCCAAGCTGTTCTGCAACATGTACCGCTACATCGATTTCGCCGTCGCCAACGAGTTCATGATGATCGCCGCCCAGCACGGCCGCGAGGTCTACCCGATCGTCGACGCCATCAACCGCGGCTACAAGCGCGGCGGGCTGAAGTCGCCGGGGCTCACCGGCGGTCCCTGCCTGTACAAGGACGGCTTCTTCCTCACCGGCCGCATCCCCTACAACGAACTCATCTCCAGCGCCTGGAAGATCCACGAAACGACGCCGGCCTGGCTGGTCGAACAGGTGCGGGCGCGGCGGCCGGAGATCGACGGCGCCAAGGTCGCCATCCTCGGCCTGGCCTTCAAGCGCGACATCGACGACACCCGCAACTCGCTCGCCTTCAAGCTGAAGAAGATCCTCCTCGCCGAGGGCGCCGACGTGCACCTGCACGACCCGTTTCTGCCCTCGGCGTCGCGCGACGACGCGCTGCGCGACGCCGACGTCGTCTTCCTGGCGATGAACCACACCGCCTTCGAGGCGCTGAGCGTCGACGCCCTGCGCCGGCTCGCCCGCCCGGGCGCCATCGTCTGCGACGTGTGGAACCTGCTGCGCACGCAGCGCATCGTCTTCTCACTCGCCGACTGACGCCGCGTCCGCCGCGCCGATGCGCCTGTCGATCGTCGTCCCCGTCTACCGCGAGGGGGAAGCCGCGCGCGCGACGCTGGCCACCCTGGCCGCGCGCGCGCCGGGACCGCACGAGCTGCTGGTCGTGCACGACGAGGCCGACGATTCGACCCTGCCGGTGATCGCCGATCTGCGCCGCGTCCACCCGCAGATCCGCGCCATCCACAACACCCTCGGCCGCGGTCCAGCCTGGGCCATCCGGGCGGGCTTCCAGGCGGCGCGCGGTGAGGCGCTGCTGGTGACGATGGCGGATGCCTCCGACGAGGTGGAGGACATCGCGCCGATGCTGGCGCGGCTCGAGGCCGGCGACGACCTCGTGGCGGCGTCGCGCTACATGCCCGGCGGGCGGCAGGTCGGCGGCCCGCGCCTGAAGGTGTTTCTGTCGCGCGCCGCCGGCCGCTCCCTGCACGCGCTGATCCGCCTGCCGACACACGACCCGACCAGCTCGTTCAAGCTCTACCGGCGCAGCATGCTCGAACGCCTGGACCTGGAGAGCGACGCCGGCTTCGAACTGGCGCTGGAGATCACCGTCAAGGCGTTCCTCGCCGGCTACCGCATCGGCGAGGTGCCGACGACGTGGCGCGACCGCGTCGAGGGGAAGTCGAACTTCAAGCTGGCGCGTTGGCTGCCGCGCTATCTGCGCTGGTACGGGTTGGGGCTGCGGCAGGGGCTGGGGCGCGGACGCCGCGCCGCCGCCACCTGAGGCCGGGTTGCGCAGTCGCGCGATGCGGGGCTAGGACCTGCGTCTTTCATGCCCGCCCCAACCGCCGACGACCTCGACATCCAGGACGCCTGGGACAACGCGCCGCTGCGCGCCCGCTGGCCGAGTGGACTCGACAACCACTTCTACATCAGTCGCCTCGAGGTCATACCGGTCGAGGCCACCGGCCGCGGCGCCGCGGGCCGGCTGCTCGAAGTGGCCGCCGCCGAGGCCGTGCACGCCTGCCGCCTCGCCGCCGGCGGCCTCGAGGCGCACGTCCTCGAGCCGTCCGAGACGATGCTCGGCAGGGCGCGCGAACGCATGGCCGAGTTCGACGTGCGCCTGCGCCTGGTGCGCGGCATCGCCGAGGCGCTGCCCTATGCCGACGGCAGCTTCGATCGCGTCCTGATCGACGCCGCCATCGACCACCTCTCGGCCCCCGACCTCGGCGTGCGCGAGATGGTGCGTGTGCTCAAGCCCGATGGCCGCTTCGTCGTCAGCTTCGTCAACTATGACAGCCTCTCGGTACGCCTGAGCCGGGCGCTCTACCGCCTGCACCGCTGGCTGGTGCCGAGCCGGCGCGACGAGCACCGCTTCTGGGACACGCCGGTGCCGACCGAGCACACCTTCGAATGCACGTATCGCAACATCGGCAGCCTCTGTGGCCAGTACCTGGAGCTCGACCGCGTCGTCGGGGTGTCGATGCTGTGGGGCACGCCGGGATGGTCGTTCCTGTTGAACGGCCTCGGCGAACGCCCGGCTGCGTGGCTGCTCGGGCGCCTCGACGCGCTGGCGCGGCGCATCCCCGGCTTCGCCGACTACGTGCTCATGGTCTGGCGGCCGCGCCGCGTCGGCGAGGCGCCGGGCAGCGGGCTGCGCGCCCTGCCGGCGCTGGCGCGCCTCGCCGCCGCCGCAGCGGCGCCGGCGCCGCCGCGCGTCGAGACCATGCGCGTCACCCCGGCCGATCCGGTGTATCAGCGCCAACTCGCCGAGGACG
>JANNRA010000188.1:0-9083 GCA_031401035.1 bacterium
CCACGTGCCCGCAGTCTCAAAGAACGCGATACCGTCCGGTCCATCACGCTTGGGCAACTTCAGCCCGTCTCGGTAGAACCGGACAGCGCGAGCAAGGTCGGAGACACCGAGCGTAATCAGTGTGATTCTCGCTTCCATCGCTATACCTCCGGTCCGCCTAACTAGAGATTATCTGGTTTCCCGATAGCTCCGCCATTGAGGCGTTCGTCGGGGTATCGGGAGCGGGTGATAAACGAAAGCTCTCGGTGCGACAATGCTCTGTAGGCCGGAGGATGCGGCGTGCTGTGTTACGCGGTTTCCGCATAATCATCGCCGACTCACCAGGTCACAAGGTGTCGGCCGGGCTCTTGACGCCGCGGCCGGCGCGATTGAGGAAGTGGGTGTAGATCATCGTCGTGCGCACGTGCGGATAGCCCGGACAAGCTACGGCGCGCGGCGCCGTGCTATCACGGCCGCACCCGCGCTTTGAAGCGCGTCGCGTCGCTGCGCAGCACGGCGGCGCCGTCATACACGCTCGCGAAGCAGACGCCGCCGTCCGGGCTCAGCAACTGCGCCGTCACCGGCAGCGGCAGACTGTCCAGGGACGGATCGGGCAGCTGACCGCCCTTGCCTCGGGCGAAGGCGCGCGAGCGTCCGGCGGCGCCGCTCTTGATGCCCGCCGTCTGCATGCCGCCGGGGCTGTCGGCGGGACTCGTGAAGCGGTAGCCGCGACTGCCCGCCGCACGCCACTGGCTGCCGGCCGGCAGCACGGCGGCCGCCAGCAGACCGGCGGGCGCGCCGGTGTAGATGCACAGCGCGTAATCGGCGCCGGCCGTCGGATCGGCGAGTTCCGCGGCCGTTGTCGCGGCGCCCTTCGCCCAGCGCCAGATCAGTCGATCCTGCGTCGCCGCGGCACCCTTGCGCCAGGAGAGCAGGGACTTCGCGGCGGCGCGGCAGTCGGCGCGCGGGAAAGGCGGACACGGCGACATCGCCGGCGGCGTCGCCGTCGGCGTCGCCGTCAGCGTCAGCGTTGGCGTGGCGGTGGCCGGCGGCGTTGCACTACTGCTGGCGGTGGCCGTGGCGGTCGCGAGCGCGGTGTCGGTGGCGACCGGCGTCGCCGTGGCCGTCGCGGTCTCCGTCGCGGTGGCGGTGTCGGTCGGGGGCAGCGTCGCCGTCGCGGTCGGCGTCGGCGGGTCGAACAGCGCCGTCAGATCGGCGCAGGCGCCACTGCCGGCGGCGAGGCGACTCCAGGCGGTGTCGTAGGTGTAGCCGTAGTTGTAGGCCTGCACGATGATGTTGTTGAGTTGGGTGACGGGACCAAAGCCGGTGTCGGACTGGGTGAGATCGCCGGCGGTATAGGCGAGCTGGCCGCCGACGCGGTACTCGACCGCGCTGCCGGTGAAGGTGACGCAGAAGTCGGTCCAGGCGTCGTAGGTCACCGCCGTGCCGAGGTTGACCCAGCCGCCGTTGGCACCGTCAAAGACGCGCAAGCGCGGCGTCCCGCCGACGGCGTTGTTGGCATCGGGCACCGCGGCGTTCGAGAAACCGATGATCGGGAAGACGTCGCAGGCGGCTCCGGCGCAGGTGTCGCCGCCGCTCGCCGGCCACAGCGTCGCCCAGAGGTCGCTGCGGCGGCTGCCGCTGCCGTCGCTCGGGCTCGGTATCTGCCAGCTCGCCGGGATGTAGAGGCTGCCGATCCACGACACCGGCGCGGCAATGCCGCCGGCGAGGACCTTGCGCCCCTGCGTGTTGTAGAACGCCGCGGCGAAAGCCGGCGGGCGCGTCGTCTGGCCGTCGAGGGCGTCGACGCCCAGTTGCAGGACGTCGCTGCGTCCGTGCACGGCCCCCGCGTTGGCGAACTGGCTGGGCGGATAGCGGTCGGGGAACCAGGCCGTTGCGCTGGGGCTCGACGTCGTCGGGTAGGCCGGTAGCACCTGCGCCGCTCCCACCCCGGTCCACCCGGACACCAGCAGCGCCACCGCCGCCGCTGCGACGAAGCGCTCGAGGCGCTGCCGCCGCGTTTCGCTCCGGTCATGCTGCCGATCAGAATCCTGCACAGACGCCATGGCAAACCCCACCTCGCCCGGCCTGTGAGCAGGGCCTGTGCCATGGCGTCCGCCTCGACATCTCTGTGTCGAATTGCCGCGCCACGCCTCGACCGGCCGCATTATTGCGCCGCGTGCCGCTGCTGGGATATCGCCTACAACAGAGGTCTCCCATGCACAGGTTCGAATCCCGCTCCACCGCCGTCGCGATCTCGCTCTCGACACTACTCCTGACGGCCGGCTGTGCGCAGCCGCCGGCGCCGACCGCCGAGCCGGTGCGCCCGGTCAAGACGACGGTGGTCACCGCCGGCGGCGCCGCGCGGGAGCGGCTGCTGCCCGGGACGGTGGAAGCGTCGCGGCGCGTCGAGCTCGCCTTCCAGGTGCCGGGCATTCTGGCCAGCCTGCCGGTGCGTGAAGGGCAGAGCGTCGCCAAGGGCGAGATCATCGCGCAGCTGCGTCAGGACGAGTTCGTGGCGCAGCTGCAGGGCCGGCAGAGCCAGCTCGACCAGGCGCGCGCGGCGTTGGCGGCGCTGCGCGCCGGCGACCGTCCCGAGGAGCGGCGGCGCCTCGAAGCGCAGGTGCGCGCGGCGGCGGCGCGGCTCACCAACACCCGCACCGAGTTCAACCGCTTCCAGCAATTGCTGTCGTCGGGCGTCATCTCGCGGCAAGAGTTCGACAACACGCGCACCGCCTACCTGGTCGCCCAGGAGGAGCACACCGCGGCCCGCCAGCTGCTCGAGAAGGGCGCCACCGGCCGCGTCGAGGATATCGACGCCCGCGAGGCGGAGGTGCGCGGCCTCGAGGCGCGCCTGGTCGAAGCCAACCTCCAGCTGCAGGACAGCACCCTGCGCGCTCCCTACGACGGCGTCATCTCGCAGCGCTTCGTCGAGCCGAACCAGAACGTCCGCGCCAAGCAGCCGATCGTGCGTTTCCAGGACGTCGACGAGATCGACATCGCCGTCGACGTGCCCGAGACGCTGATGGCGGTCGACATCCGGTCCGCCGACATCGTGCAGATAACCGCCGAACTCAGCGGCGCGCCGGGCGTGCAGTTTCCAGTGCACATCCGCGAGATCGCCCAGCAGGCGGACCCGACGACGCAGACCCTGCGCATGCGCGTCGCGATGCAGGTGCCGCCCGGCATCACCGTCCTCCCCGGCATGACGGCGACGGTCAACCTCGCCTATCGGCGCGCCAGCATCCTCGGCGACGCCATCCTCGTGCCGGTCGCCGCGGTCTTCAAGGATCCCGCCGGCGACGCCGTGACCTGGATCATCGGCAAGGACGAGGTCGTCGAACGCCGCCCGGTCACGGTCGGCGCGATGACCGGCAGCCAGATCGAGATTCTCGACGGCCTGCAGCCCGGCGACCGCATCGCCGTCGCCGGCGTGCGCTTCCTGCGCCCCGGCATGACGGTGCGCGACCTCGGTGACGATCTCGGAGCGCGCCCCTCATGAACAGCGGCGAGTACTCCGTCCGCAACAGCCGCATCGTCGCGACGGCGGCGGCGATCGCGCTGCTCGGCGGCCTCGCGGCGTACAACCGCATGGGGCGGCTCGAGGATCCCGAGTTCACCATCAAGGAGGCGCTGATCATCACGCCGTACCCCGGCGCCAGCGCCGCCGAGGTGGCGCAGGAGGTCACCAATCCCATCGAGAGCGCGGTGCAGCAGCTCGGGCAGCTGAAACGGGTCGAATCGGAGTCGACGCGCGGCCGCTCGGTGGTCAGCGCCATCATCAAAGACGAGTTCCACGCCGACGCCATTCCGCAGGTCTGGGACGAGCTGCGGCGCAAGATCAACGACGTGCAGGCGCGCCTGCCGCCGGCGGTGCGCGGCCGGTCGATGGTGATCGACGACTTCGGCGACGTCTACGGCGTCTTCCTGGCGATCACCGGCGACGGCTTTACGCAGGCCGAGCTGCGCCGCTACGCCGAGTTCCTGCGCCGCGAGATGCAGACGGTGCGGGACGTCAAGAAGGTCGACCTGTTCGCCGAGCAGCAGGAGGTGGTCTTCCTCGAGATGTCGCGCCAGCGCCTGGCGCAGCTCGGCATCAACGAGGAACAGATCTACGGCCAGCTGCAGGCGCGCAACGTCGCCGCCGACGGCGGCCGCGTGCGCGTCGGCGACGCGTACCCGGCGGTCGACCCGGAGGGCGCCTTCGCCTCGCCCGAGGAGATGCTCGACCTGGTGCTCGGCGCCGGCGGCGGCGGCGCCCAGCTGACGCTCGGCGACGTGGCGTCGCTGGAGCGCGCCGACGAGGACCCGCCGCGCCGCCTGCTGCGCTTCGACGGCAAGCCGGCCGTCGGCCTCGGCATCTCGACGGTGCGCGGCGGCAACGTCGTGGCCATGGGCGAGGCGATGCGACAGAAGTTCGCCGAGCTGCGCCCGCTGCAGCCGCTCGGCATCGAGATCGGCGAGATCAACTTCCAGCCCGAAGCGGTGGAAGTGGCGACCAGCAGCTTCGTTTTCAACCTGGTCAAGGCGGTGACGATCGTTTTCGTGGTGCTGCTCATCGCCATGGGGCTGCGCGCCGGCCTGGCGGTCGGCCTGGTGCTCATCTTCACCATCGTCGCGACGATCCTGGTCATGTACCTGATGGGCGGCATCCTGCTCGAGCGCATCTCGCTCGGCGCCTTCATCATCGCGCTGTGCATGCTGACCGACAACGCCATCGTCATCACCGAGGGCATCAAGGTCGGCATCGAGGCCGGCAAGGACAAGATGACCGTCATTCGCGACGCGATCGCGCACAACCAGTGGCCGCTGTTCGGAGCCACCGCCGTCGCCATCATCGCCTTCGCCGCCATCGGGCTCTCGGAGGACAACACCGGCGAGTACACCAACTCGCTGTTCTGGGTCATCGGCGTCTCGCTGACGCTGAGCTGGGTGGCGGCGATCACGGTGACGCCGTTGCTCGGCTACCTGCTCTTCACGCCCACGGCCGGCGGCGCCGGCGCGCCCGGCGACGCCTACCGCGGGGGATTCTTCCAGGGCTATCGCCGCCTGCTGGTGGCGGCGCTGCGCCACCGCTGGGTGGTGCTGGCGTCGGCACTGGTGCTCTTCGTCGCCGCGCTCTACGGCTTCGGCAAGGTGCCGCAGAATTTCTTCCCGCCGGCGACGCGGCCGCAGTTCCTGGTCGACGCCTTTCTGCCCGCCGGCTCGCACATCCACGATTCGGAGGCGTTCGCGCAGCAGGTCGAGCAGTTCGTCAGCGCGCAGCCGGGGGTCAAGCACGTCTCCTCGTTCATCGGCGGCGGCGCCCTGCGCTTCCTGCTGGTGTACTCGCCGGAGCGCGAGAATCGCGCCTTCGTGCAGTTCCTGATCGAGGTCGATGACCAGCAGGTGATGGACGATCTGCTGCCGACGGTGCAGCAGTACCTCGACCAGACCTACCCGGGCGCCAACGGCGTCGCGAAGAACTTCCTGCTCGGTCCGGGCGCCGGCGGACGCGTCCAGGCGCGCTTCAGCGGTCCCGATCCGGCGACGCTGCGCCAGCTCGCCGACCAGGCGGAGCGGGTGCTCGTCGCCGACGGCGGCGCGGTCGGCATTCGCGACGACT
Source organism: bacterium (assembly GCA_031401035.1). GTDB lineage: Bacteria > Desulfobacterota > Binatia > HRBIN30 > CADEER01 > JANNRA01. The sequence goes on from JANNRA010000188.1 coordinate 5,585, forward strand.
GGCGCGAGCCGGTCAAGGTGGTTCAGCCCGACCTGCGCGAGGTGCAGGCGCGCCGCAACGGCCTGACCCGCGTCGAGGTGGCGCAGGCGCTGGAGACCGGCCTCGAGGGCCGTGTCGTCGGCTTCTTCCGCGAGCCCGGCGGCAGCGGCGCCGGCGTCTTCCCGCAGGAGACGCGCCTGCTGCCGATCGTCGCGCGGCCGCCCGCCAGCGAGCGCAGCAGCGTCGACGCCATCTACAGCATGCAGATCTGGAGCCCGGTGGCGGGACGCATGATCCCGCTCAATCAGGTCATCACGGGCGTCGAAACGGGTTGGGAGGATCCCGTCGTCATGCGCCGCGACCGCCTGCCGACCATCACCGTGCACGGCGATCCGCGCGCGGGCCTGCCCAGCACGCTGTTCAACCGCGTGCGCGAGCCGATCGAGGCGATCCCGCTGCCGCCTGGTTACGCCTTCGCGTGGGGCGGCGAGTACGAGGACTCGGGCAACGCCCGCGCTGCCCTGGCGCAGTCGATTCCGGCCGTGCTGCTGGCGATGGTGTTCATCGTCGTCTGCCTGTTCAACTCGCTGCGCACGACCGCGATCATCTGCCTGACCGTGCCGCTGGCGATCATCGGCGTCACCGGCGGGCTGCTGCTGACCGGGCTCCCCTTCGGTTTCATGGCCCTGCTCGGCGTCCTCGCGCTGGGCGGCGAGCAGATCAAGAACTCGGTTGTGCTGATGGAAGAACTCTATCTCGAACTGGGCCACGGTAAGCCGCCGTACGACGCTATTCTCGACGCCGGCGTCGCCCGCCTGCGGCCGGTGCTGCTGGTCGCCGTGACGACCGTTCTCGGCATGATCCCGTTGGTGCAGGACGCCTTCTTCGGCGCCATGGCGGTGACGATCATGTTCGGCCTGACGTTTGCCTGCGTGCTGACGATGGTCCTCGTGCCGGTGCTGTACGCCATCGTCTACAAGGTGCACGAGACGCCGGCGCCGCGCTGAGCGTGGGGGCAGCGCTTCCACGATCCCGACGATGGATGGCCTCACGGTTTTGGCCGGGCGCATCATCGAAGAACGGCGCTTCCAGGACGGGCGCCACCCTGAAGGAGTTCGAACGCCGCGACCTGGGAGGTGACATCGAAGCCGCTGGCTCAGCAACCATCGTGCGTCCGCACCGACCTGATCGTCAAGTCGAGCTTCACCCTCGCCGCGATGAGGTCCTGTTGCGCCACCCGATCGATGTCGGCGACGGCCGCTCGATCCGCGGTGCCGCTTGGTGTCGTGCGCCCGCCACGCTACTGAGGGCGGCAGATGGACACGATCGCCGAAGTCATCCAGTTCTCCATGGCGCCGGTTTTCCTGCTCACCGCCATCGGCGGCATCCTCGGGGTGCTGGCCGGTCGGCTGACGCGAATCGTCGACCGCGCCCGCGAGCTCGAGGATCGCATCGACGCCACCCCGGGCGGCATCAAGGCCGATGCCGGCTCACACGGTCAACTGATCCTGCTGGTGCGCCGCGCGCGGATAACCAACGTCGCCATCAGCCTGTGCGTGCTCGCGGCGCTTCTGGTCTCGGTGGCCATCGTGGCGCTGTTCATCGGCGCCTATTTCCAGGACCTGCCGGTTCTGCCCATCGCCCTCACCTTCGCCGGCGCCCTGACGGCGTTGATCGCCGCGCTGCTGTGTTTCTTGCGCGAGGTCTACCTCGCCACCGCCTCGCTGCGCATCACCGTCAAGTAGGGCACGAGCGGCGGCGAGCGGCGTAACGGATGGACGCGGCACGCACAGGTCGGCTGGCGCGCATCGCCCCGGGGCTGCAGGCGTTGCGCCACTATCGCCGCGAGGATCTGCGCGCCGATGTCGTCGCCGGACTCTCGGTGGCCGCGGTATCGGTGCCGATCGGTATCGCCTACGCGCGCCTCGCCGGCTTCGAGCCCGCCGTCGGCCTCTACGCCAGCATCGCGCCGCTGCTCGCCTATGCGCTGTTTGGTACGTCGCCGCAGCTCATGGTCGGGCCGAGCGCCGCCGCCAGCGCGCTGGTCGGGGCCGCCATCGCGCCGCTGGCGGGCGGCGACGCGGCGCTCTATCAATCGCTGTCCGTCCTGCTGGCCCTCTTGGTCGGCGTCCTGTGCCTCGGCGCGAGCGTCCTGCGCCTCGGCGCGCTGGCCGACTTCCTCTCGCGGCCGATCCTCATCGGCTTCATGAACGGCGTCGCCTTGGGCATCGCCCTCGGTCAAATCGGACCGCTGCTCGGCTTCCGCATCGCGGCGGGCGGGATCGTGCCGCGCCTGCTCGAGGTACTGGCCAAGCTCGGGCAGACGCACCTACCGACGCTGGCGGTGGGCGTCCTCGCGTTCGTCGCGCTGGGACTCGCGCCGCGTCTGCTGCCACGCCTCCCGGCGGCGCTGGTGGCGATGGTCGCGGCGGGCGGCGCCGTACATCTGTTCGGCCTCGAGCGCGCCGGGGTGGCGACCATCGGGCCGGTGCCGGGCGGCTTTCCCGCCCTGCGCTGGCCGGCGGTGCCGGCCGCGCTGCTGCCGACGATCGTCGCCGAGGCGGCCGGGCTGGCGCTGGTCAGCTTCTCGAGCATGATGCTGGCGGCGCGCAGCTTCGCCGCCCGCAACCGCTACGACATCGACGCCGACCGCGAGGCCGCCGCGCTCGGCGCCGCCAACCTCGCGGCGGCGCTGTCGCAGGGCTTCGTCGTCAGCGGCACCAACTCGCGCACGGCGATTGCCGACAAGGCCGGTGGACGCACGCAGGTCACCGGCCTGATCTGCGCCGCCGCGGTGACGACGGTGCTGCTCTTCCTCACCGCGCCGCTGCGGGTGGTGCCGCTCGCCGCGCTCGGCGCGGTGCTGATGAACGCGGCGTGGTCGTTGGTCGACGTCGCCGCGCTGCGCGCCCTCCGCCGCATCGACCCGACGGAGTTCTGGCTGTCGATCCTCGCCACCATCGGCGTCGTCGTGGTCGGTGCCATCAACGCCATCCTGGTCGTCGTCGTGCTGGCGCTGCTGCGTTTCGTCTCGCTCACGGCGCGGCCGCGCGTCGAGTTGCTCGGCGCGGCGGCGGACCGACCGGGCCTGGTGTTGCTCCGCTTCAACGGGCCGGTGGTCTTCTTCACCGCGCCAACCTTTACGCGCGCGGTGCTGGCGGCCGCCGACGGCGCCGGGCCGGCGTTGCGTTGGTTCGTTCTCGACCTGATGCCGGTGAGCATGGTCGACGCCACCGGCCTGTACGCCATCCGCGACGCCGTTGCCGGGCTGCGCGCGCGCGGCGTCGTCGTCGCCGCCGCCGGACGCGTCGGCGACTGGGCCGACTGGGCCGCCGCGCGCGGCTTCGGTGAGACGGTGGCGCAGGTGCGCATCTTCGCGACGCTGGACGAGGCCGTAGAGGCGTTCCGCGCCGAGGGGCAGGCGGCCAGTTAGGGGGCAGTGTTGCGGGAGCGCGCGAGCCGCCCGCGCTCCCGCATCACTGCCCTTATGCCGGATTCTGCATGGAGGGAGCCGCTCCGT
>JANNRA010000189.1:0-5035 GCA_031401035.1 bacterium
GTGCACCGCTGCGCGGCGGGGCAACGGTCGGGCCTGCCCGGCGGCGGCGCGTTCCGCGTGCTGGAGCCGGCGCGGGGCGTCGGCTGGCCAGCCGTCGCGCGTCAGGTGGTGTTCGACGACGTCGTGCGGTACGCCGCCGTCGAGGACGGCGTGGCCGGGCAGCATCGCGTGCGTGCTGAGGCCGCAAGTGTTGTGGAACGAGACGACGCGCTGGTTGGCGGTGGCGGTGCGGCAATAGACCAGGTCAAGGTCGAGTACGTCGAAGGCGGCGCGGTAGACCAGCCAGGCGCTCTCCGCCGCGGCCAGTGAGCCGGCGCGCAGCACCCAGCGGCCCCACTCAGCCCGCCGCGCCGCCTCGTCGAGGTCATAGATGCCGACGGCGCCCTCGGCGCTCCCATCAGCGCGCCGCTCGACGATGAAATAGTAGTCGCCGGGCCGCTCGAAGTAGGCGTCGAACCAGCGCTGCTGCGCGGCGACGTCGGGCGCGCTGCGGTGCAGGAAGCGCGACAGCCGCGCGTCGTTGCGCAGGGCGACGATGAAGGCGGCGTCGCCAGTGGTGATCGGCCGCAGGCGGAAGGCGATGCCGTCGATGCCGACGTCGTGCCGCATCATGCCCCGGCGATGACGTAGATCACGGCGGCGACGTCCGGAAACTGCTCGCCGAGGCGCATGTAGGCCGCGATCATCTCCGGCGTCCAGTTCGCCTCGATCTGCGCGTTGGCGAGCGGCTTCAGCCAGTAGCCACCGGCGACGCGAATGGTCAGGCCGGCGGCGGCGACATCGGCGCGGAAGCCGGGCCAGTCGTAGACACGCCGGTGACCGTGGCGGCGGTCGGCGTCGTTCAGCGCGTCGACGGCCGGCAGCAGCCCCATAAGTACCGCGGCTTGGCGGTGCAGGCTGTTGGCGTTCGGCACCGCGGCGCACAGCACGCCGTCCGGCGCCAGCCAGCCGCGCGCGCGGCGCAGGATCGCCGCCGGCTCGGCGACGTGCTCCAGCACGTGGCCGAGGAGGATGGTGTCGAAGGGGCGCTGCGGCGTGAACTCCTCGAACGCCGCACAGACGACCGACGCTTGTGGCAGGCGCTGGCGCAGGTCGATGCAAAGGCGCTCGGCGCCGTCGACCAGGGTGAGATCGGCAAAGTGCTCGGCGAGCATCATGCTCGCCACGCCCTCCGCCGGACCGAGCTCCAGGCAGCGCGGGCCGCGCCAGTGGCGGGCGAAGATCTGTGTCGAGTAGCGCGCCGACGCGGCATTGAGTCCGTGCGAGTAGTCGTGATCGGCGGCAAGGGCGTCGAGCCGCGCACGTTCCGCGGCAACCGGATCCTCGATACGGGGTCCATTCATCGGACCGGGATGTAGCATAGCTGAAGGAGGACGTCGCGCACCCGCCCAGCCAGCGACGAGCGGCGATCCACCACACCCGACGACCATTCTGGATGTGCAGCTACGAAGTTGCCGCGGCGCTGATCATGCCCGAGGTCACGCAACCGTACTGCGTCGACCGCGTGGTCGAGACGGACTGGTGCACAGGCTCGCTGGGTGCCCACTGGGAGAGCGCCGAGCGCCACACATTCGACTTCACGGACTGCGCCTGCCAATGCCTCAGAGGGGGTTGGGGCGAGTTCAGTGAGAAGCGGCCTGAGATCTGAGTTCAGCTGGGTTACCTCCGGCGTTCCGCTCGTTCTCGGCGTCCTGCGAACTTCCGCCGCCCCGGTCGGGGCATCGCTTGGCTCGCTCTGCGGAGCTGGGTATGTGTCTGGGCGTGCAACCACGCGTTCATCATGTCGGTGTGGTCGTCGCCAACATCGAGCGGGAACTGGCGCAGTCGGTGTGGACGGCGCATGGGGTGGCGGTGGTGGATCCGATCCAACAGTGTCGCTTGTGCCTGGCGACGTTGACCGGTGATGGCGAACCCTATGTCGAGCTGGTCGAGCCGCCGCACGCGCAGGCGCCGCCGTGGGCGGCGCTGCAGCGCGGCGGCGGCTGGCACCACGTCTACCTGGCGGTGCCGATCACCGCAGCCGGTGACCCGCTGCAGCGCCGAGCGCCGGCTGCTGCCGGTGCCCGCCTGGCAGCCGGCGGTGCTGTTCGACGGCCGGCCAGTGCGATTCGCCTACAACCGCAACCGCGAGTTGCTGGAGTTTCTCGCCGGTGAGCCGCCCTGATCCGCTCGCCGCGGGACTGGCGGCGGCCGACCGTCGGGCGCTGCGCGCCGCGCTGGCGCCGCGCACGGCGCTGGCGCCGGCGACGGTGGCGCGGCTCAGCCAGCGGCTGCGCGACTTCGCCGCGCCGCTGACGCCCGTGCGCCTGGCGGTGTTGCGCACCTACACCACCGAGCTGCTGCGCCCGTACTGGACGTTCGAGGCCCTGCTCGAAGGCCTGGAGCTGGCGCTCTACGAAGCGCCCTACGGCAGCGTCTGGACGGAGACCGAGGCCGGCGCCGGCCTGGCGGCGCATCGTCCCGATCTGACCCTCGTCTGCCTGCGCTGGGAGGATGTCGATCCGCGCTTCGCCGCGCCGCTGCAGCCGCTCGCCGCCGCCGAGCGCGCGACGCTGGTCGCCGACGCAGTGGCACAGCTCGGCGCGGCGCTGGCGGCGCTGCGCGCCGCGGTGCCCGGGACGATCGTCCTGACCCTGCTGCCGCGCCAGTTTGGGCCCGAGCTCGGCGCCTTCGACGCTATGGCGGAGTCGTCCGACGCCGCCCTGCGCGCCAGTGTCAAGGGCGCCCTCGCGGCGCGGCTGCGCGCCGCGCTGCCGGCCGTGCACTTCGACGACCTCGACCTGCTGCTCGAGCAGCACGGCCGCGCCGCGCTGTTCGACCGCCGCCTGTGGCAGGCGAGCCGCTTCCCGTTCTCCAGCGCCGGCGCGCAGGCCGTGGCGCGCCACCTGCTGCGCTACGCGGTGCTGGCCGTGCACGGGCCGTTGAAATGCATCGCGCTCGATGCCGACAACGTGCTGTGGGGCGGCATCGTCGGCGAGGACGGCCTCGACGGCCTGGCGCTCGGCCCCGAGTATCCGGGCAATGTCTACGTCGCCTTCCAGCGCCGCCTGCTCGAGCTGCAGCAGCGCGGCGTGCTGCTGGCGCTGTGCAGCAAGAACAATCTCGCCGACGTGCTGGCGGTGCTGCGCGAGCATCCGCACCAGCTGCTGCGCGAGGCCCACTTTGCCGCCCTGCACGTGGATTGGGAGCCGAAGTCGGTCAACCTCGCCGCCCTGGCCGACGAGCTCGGTATCGGCCTCGACGCGGTGGCGTTCGTCGACGACAGCCCGCACGAACGCGCCGAGGTCGGCGGCGCCCTGCCGCAGGTCGAGATCGTGCCGTTTCCCGCCCAGCTCGTCGACCTGCCGCACTGCCTCGACGACGTCACACGCCTGGAGATCCTGGCGCTCACCGACGAGGATCGCCGTCGCACCGCGCTCTACGCCGGCGAGCGGGCGCGCCGCGCCGCGGCCGGGCAGGCGGGCGATCTCGATACCTACCTGGGCTCGCTGGGCATGGTCATGACCGTCGGCGTCGACGCCGCGCGCCACGCCGCGCGCATCGCGCAGCTGACGCAGAAGACCAACCAGTTCAACCTCACCACGCGGCGCTACGACGAGGCCGCGGTGCGCCGCATGCAGGCCGACGCCGACTGGCTGGTGGCCGACTTCGCCCTCGCCGACGCCCTCGGCGACAGCGGCCTGGTCGGCGTCGCGCTGGTGCGCGGCGTCAGCGGCGCCGAGGCCGAACTCGACGACTTCCTGATGTCCTGCCGCGTCATCGGCCGCCGCGCCGAGAGCGCCTTCCTCGGCTGGCTGCTCGACACCCTCGCCGCGCGCGGCGTGCAGCGGCTGCGTGCGCATTATCTCGAGACGGCGAGGAACGGACTGGTGCGCAATTTTTTGCCGACACACGGATTCGTCGCGCGCGTCGCCGGCGAGTACGGGCTGGCGCTCGGGGATGACTGGCGCGCCGGCTGGCCGAAGGCGCCGATCGAGGTGCGCCACGCGGGCGCGCCGCAGGAGGAGACCAATGGATGACGTCGAGCGCCTGCGCGAGCTCGTGGCACTGACCTTCGACCTGCCGCTCGAGGCGATCACGCCCGCGACCACGCAGGACACCTGTGCGCAATGGGACTCGCTGGCGCACCTGAACCTCATGTTGGCGGTCGAGGACGCCTTCGGCCTGACCCTCACCGTCGAGGAGATGGCGGCGATGACCTCGGTGGCGGCGATCGCGCGGCGGGTTCGTGGTTAGCCGGCTTGCAAAGCCGCTACCTGCCGACTAGCTGACACTGCGTGGATCAAATGGACGTCCTCGATTCGCGCCTGCTGGCCAAGGCCTTCACCGGTGCGCGCGTCCTGATCACCGGTGGGCTCGGTTTCATCGGCTCGAGCCTGGCGGTGCCGCTGGCGGAGGCCGGCGCCGACGTGACGTTGGTCGACGCGATGATCCCCGACTACGGCGGCAACCTGTTCAACGTCGCCCCGGTGCGCGAGCGCGTGCGAATCAATTTCTGCGACGTGCGCGATCCGCATGCGATGAACTACCTGGTGCGCGGGCAGGACTTAATCTTCCACGCGGCGGCGCAGGTCTGCCACATCATGAGCCTGTCCGACCCGTTCCCCGACATCGATATCAACATCAAGGGCAGCGCCGTGCTGTTGGAGGCCTGCAAGCACCACAACACGACGGCGCGCATCACCAAGCTCGGCACGCGCGGCCAGTATGGGCCGGCGGTGCGACTGCCGGTGGCCGAGGACGCGCCCTTGAACCCCAGGGGCATCTACGAGGTGTCGCTGCTGGCGGCCGAGAAGATCGCCCAGATCTACCACGACGTGCATGGCCTCCAGACGACGCTGCTGCGTCTGACCAACATCTACGGGCCGCGCGCGCAGATGCGCCACTCGCGCTTCGGCGTCGCCAACTGGTTCATCCGCCTGGCGGTCGACGGCGAGCCGATCCAGGTGTTCGGCGACGGCCAGTTGAAGCGCGACTTCGTCTACATCGACGATTGCGTCGCCGCGATCCTCGCCGCCGCCAGCGCGCCCAGCAC
>JANNRA010000190.1:0-5205 GCA_031401035.1 bacterium
AAGACCGTGGGGAGACTGCAGTTGAGCTGGCCGGGGCCGTTGGTGCCGCCCGAGAGAGCGCAGTCGGTTTGGTGATTGGCCGAGGCGATGCTGGCGACTGCGACGCAGCCCACCGCGACGACCACTCCGGTCAGCCGGCGCAGCCGCGCCGCCAGCGCCCCGTCCTGGGAGAATCCATTTCGCACGCAGCGCCGATAATCCAAAGTCTGGCGCCATGCCAGCGGTTGCTGGTGCGCGCCCCCGGTCAGGCGCCACCGCACGCAATACCCCGACACCGGGAGGACGAGCGCCGGCTGGGTCCGCTCCGTCACGACGCCGGGTGGTAGCGCTCCTGCAGGACGCAGGCGCTGGTCGCCGCCAGACACTGGCTGAACATGCGCCCGCGCTCGTCCTCGTCCGCGGTGGTGCGGGTGCGGTCGAGCAGATCGCGCACGGCGCCGGCGTCGAAGAACGGCAGCGACGTCAGGGTGTCGCTGCGCAGCGTGTCCTGGACCAGCTCGAGGAGCTTTCCGCGCAGCTCGAACGGCGCCATGAAGGGATGCTTCTGGCGGCGGTAGACGGTGTCGGTCAGGTACGGCCGCGCCGCCTCGCGCAGGACGTACTTCTCGGTGATGTCGCGGATCTTCATGTCCACCGGCAGGCGGTTGGCGAGCTCGACCAGGTGGTGGTCGAGAAACGGCACGCGTCCTTCGATCGAATGCGCCATCTCCATGCGGTCGGCGAGGAAGTTGAGCAGCTTGTTCGGAAAGATGCCCTTGTTCCACAGGTACATCGACTGGTTCACCGGTTCGCGCCCGGTCAGCCGTCCGGCGATGTCGATGCGGTTGAGAAACATCGTGTACGGATCGCGGCCGCGGAACTCGGCGGCGAAGTCGGCGCGCAGCAGCGGCCGCACCCGCCAGCCGCGGGTGGCGGTGCCCTCGATCCACGTCGGCACGAAGCCGAGCATGCGCCGCACGCCGTCGGTCGGCAGCGCGTCACCCGTCGGCATCATCATCCGGCCGATGTTCTGGTTGGTCGAGTCCACCAGCGCGGCCATGCGCCGGTCGACGCCCGGCTGCTCCTGACCCTGCGAGTGCAGGACGAAGTCGCGCCGAAAGGGCGGGTAGCCGGCGAGGATCTCGTCCGACCCCTCGCCGGTGAGCACCACCTTGAAGCCGTGCTCGCGCACCTTCTGGCTGAGCAGGTACTTGGCGACGTGGTTGTAGTTGAAGTGCATCGTCTCGCACTGCGCGACGGCGTCGGCGTAGTGGTCGGCGAGGATGTCGCCGGTCATGCGGAAGCAGTGAAAGTTCGCCCCCGCCAGGCGCGCCATCTCCTCGGCGACGCCGCTCTCGTCGAAGGGCCCCGCTTCGAAGGCGATGGTGAACGCTTCGATCGGATCGGCGCGCAGCGACGCGGCGACGCCGAGCAGGCTGCACGAATCGATGCCGCCGCTCAGATAGCAGCCGACCGGCACGTCGGCGCGCAGCCGCAGGCGGGTCGCCTCGAGCAGCATGTGCCGGAACTCCTCGATGTGCTCGGCGTCGCGGCCCGGCGCCGGCGGCGTGCCGCGCAGCGGATGTTCGTGATCCCAGTAGCGCACCAGCTGGTGCTGGTTGCGGGTGGCGAGGAGGAAGTGTCCGGGCGGCACCTGATAGATGCCGTGGAACATGGTGCGGTCCTCGTCGGCGACGATGTGCAGGTCCTGGTAGACGCTCTCTCGGTCCCAGCGCGCCGGCACGCCGGCGGCGAACAGCGCCTTGATCTCCGAGGCGAGCAGCAGCGTCCCCTCGTGCCACGCGTAGTACAGCGGCTTGATGCCGAAGCGATCGCGGGCGGCGAACAACATGCCGTTGGACTCGTCCCACAGGGTGAAGGCGAACTCGCCGCGCAGGTGCGGCAGGCACGCCGTCCCGTAGTCTTCGTAGAGATGGATCAGGATCTCGCTGTCGGAGCGCGTCCGCAGCCGGTGGCCGCGCCCCTCCAACTCGCGTTGGATGCGCTCGTAGTCGTAGAACTCGCCGTTGACGACGACGTGGATCTGCTCATCCTCATTGGCGATCGGCTGGTCGCCGGTGGTGAGGTCGATGATGCTCAGGCGCGCGTGGCCCATGCCGACGCGACGGTGCGGTGCGATCCACTGCCGCTGCCCGTCCGGGCCGCGGTGATGCATCGCCTGCGTCGCCCGCGCCAGTTGCTCGCTCGTTACCGGCGCGTCCTTCGAGAACACCGTGACGATTCCGCACATCCGGCTCGGCTCCTGTCCAGGGCCTGAGGGGAAGCGCGCGCGTCGTGTCCGAACGGCGCGACGTCGCACCTGCGCGCTGCGCCAGCCCACGGCGCAGCACCTGTCACCGGCACTAGGCCGCTTCGCCGCCGCGTTGCAAGTCCTGGCGCAGCGTCCGGCCGGCGCGGACGAAGTGCAGTGAGGCGCCGATGTTCACCAACCCGGCGAGCACCAGGGCGTAGCGCAGCGACTGGTCGCCGTAGCGCGCCGCCAACAGATCGCTCATCACCCCGACCGTCTGCGGGCCGAGGCCGAGGCCGACGAGGCTGAGGATGAAGAGCAGGATCGCCGAGGCGACGGCGCGCATGCGCACCTTGGCCAGCGCCTGCGTCATGGCCATCGTCGGACCCAGCCACATGGCGCCGAGGAAGGTCGAGGGGCAGAGCAGCAGCAGCGCCAGGCCCGGCGCCGGCGACAGGAACGCCAGCGTCGAGAACGGCAGCGCGAGGCTGACCGCGACGGCCGGCAGCCACATGTTCCAGCGCACGTCGCGCGCCGCCAGGCGATCGGCGGCGAATCCGCCGACGATCGCGCCGGCGCCGCCGGCAAACCCGGCGATGAGTCCGAGCCAGGTGCCCGCTTCACCGGTGCCCATGCCGTGCATGCGGATGAAGAAGGCCGGCGTCCAAGCGGTGATCCCGTAGGCGACGAAGCCGTGCAGCGCCGCGGCGAGCGAGAGCTGGCGGAACGAGCGCAGCCGCCAGAGGAAGCGGAAGACCGCGGCTGGCGCCTCGACCTCGCCCGTGTCGTGCAGGCCGTCGGCGCGGCCGCGCGGCGGATCGCGCAGGGTCAGCCGCACCAGCAGCGCCAGCGCCAGCCCCGGCAATCCGACGACGAAGAAGGCCCGCCGCCAGCCGAACCACTCGTTCATCCAGCCGCCGATCAGGAAGCCGAACAGCACCCCGACCGGCACTCCGGCGGAATAGATGGCCATCGCCGTGGCGCGGCGGCGCGCCGGGAAGTAGTCGGCGAGCAGGGAATGCGCCGGCGGACTGCCCGCCGCTTCGCCGATGCCGACGCCGATGCGCGCCAGCGCCAGCTGGGTAAACGTCTGTGCCAGTCCGGAGACCGCGGTCATCGCGCTCCAGATCGCGAGGCCGAGGGCGATGATGGCGCTGCGGTTGCCGCGATCGGCCCAGCGGGCGATCGGAATGCCGCCGACGGCGTAGAAGAGGGCGAAGGCGAAGCCGGTGAGGAACCCCATCGCCGTGTCCGACGCCTGCAGGTCCTGCTTGATCGGCTGCAGCAGGATCGCCAGGATCTGCCGGTCGACGAAATTGAAGACGTAGACGACGAACAGCAGGCCGAGGACGTAGTTGGCGTAGCGATCCGCCCGCCCTGCCTCGTGCACCGGCGGTGGCGCGGCAAGGGGTGCCGCCTTGATCGGCATCAGGAAATCACCGCCGCCCGTATCGCACGGCCGCCGTGCGATACGCCAATAGGATGCAGCCGCAGCGGCGTGCAGCGAGGCAGTCGGCGCGTCAGTCCATGCGCCGCACGTCGCTCAGCGCCCACGCCGCGGCGACGATGAGCACCATGGTGCCGCCGGCCAGCCCGCAGGCGGCGCCCGGCCCGAGCAGACGGCCGAGAAAGCCCGCCGCGAGGTTGCTGATCGGCGCCATGCCGAGCAGGCCGAGCGAGTGGATCGACAGGATGCGGGCGCGATGGCTGGCCGGGGCCGTCTCCTGGAACAGCGTCCGGCTGGTGTTGAGGAACAGCGAATGGAAGACGCCCCAGGCGAAGACGACCAGCATGAAGCCCCACAGCGGCGGCTGCGCGGACAGCGCCACCAGGCACAGCGCGACGCCGAGCAGGGCGAGGAGGAAGACGCGGCCGCGGCGGCGGATGCCGCGGCGCAGCAGCACGACGATCGAGCCGGCGATGGTGCCGAGCGGCAGGGTCATCATCACCAGCGACAGGTCGCCGACGCCGCCGTGGTAGACGTCGCGGATCATCAGTGGCGAGAGCACGGCGAACGGCCCCATGAAGAAGAGGCCGTTGGCGGCGACCAGCAGCGCGATCGGCCGCAGGCGCGGCGAGTGCCACACTGCACGCAGGCCGGCGCGGATCGCCGCCACGGTGCCGCCGCGCGCCGCGACGGCGTGCGGCGGCATCGCCGGCAGGAACAGCAGCAGGACGAAGCCGAGCAGCAGCAGCGCCGCCTGCATCGACAGCGCCGCCGGCGTGCCGAGGTGTGCCGCCCAGCCGGCGAGGCGCGCGCCGAGCGCCGCGGCGATGAACTGGATTAGCGTCGCCGCGGTGATGGCGCGCATGAGATCGCTCCCGGCAACGTCGGAGATCACCGCGTCGCGCGCCGGCTGGGCGAGCGCCTGCGTGGTGCCCCAGCCCAGTCCGTAGATCAGCAGCACGCCCATGCCGAGCGCGCCCACAGCGACGACGCCCCCCATGACGCCTGCCGCGGTCGCGGCGGCGACGTGCAGGACGAGCAGGACGCGGCGGCGATCGTGGCGATCCGCCGTCGCCCCGCCGATGAGCAGGAAGAGCAGCGCCGGCAGGCTCTGCAGCATCTGCGCCGTGCCCATCCATTCGGCGTTGGCGTGCAGTTCGCCGAGCACCAGCCACGAGTACAGCACCTGCTGCATGCCGACGGCGGCCGACCACAGGCCGAGGCTGCCGGCGAAGAGCCCGAAGGGCGTCCTGCCGGCGGGCGCGGCGCCCAGCCCGACAGCGGCGGTCTGCGGACCGGGAGGCGCCATGCAGGGCGCATCATGCGCGAAGCGCCGGTGCTGGTACAGCGGCGCGGCGGAAGGGCGAGGTGGTTCGGTCAGTGCGACCGGGGCGCGAGTCGGCGCCGCCGCGCCGCGGTGCGCAGGCCGAGAATGCCCATCGCTCCGAGCGCGATCGCCAACAGGCAGAAGCCGAGTGGGCTGAGCGCGGGGGCCGAGACGGGCGGGGTGATGACCAGGCGGACCGCC
>JANNRA010000191.1:0-8615 GCA_031401035.1 bacterium
CTTCGCCGCGAAGTGTCCGTTTCGCCCCAACGTCCCCGTCGGGATCGCGCGTGAAGAGCCTTGCCGAGGTGGTGGCGCGCCACCGGGTGATCGTCTGCGCCGGCAGCGGCGGCGTCGGCAAGACCACCACCGCCGCGGCGCTGGCGGTGCACGGCGCCGAGCAGGGACGGCGCACGATGGTGCTGACGATCGACCCGGCGCGCCGCCTGGCGGACGCGCTGGGCCTGAAGACGGTCGGCAACGAGGCGCGCCGGGTGGCCGTCGGCGGCGGCTCCCTGACGGCGATGATGCTCGACCAGAAGGGCGCCTGGGACGCCCTGGTGGAGCGCTACGCGCCCAGCCCGGAGGTGCGCACGCGCATCCTCGCCAACCGCTTCTACCAGCACCTCTCGGAGAGCTTCGCCGGCTCGCAGGAGTACATGGCGATCGAGCAACTGGCCGAGCTGCACGCCAGCGACCAGTACGACCTGATCGTCGTCGACACGCCGCCGACGCGCCACGCGCTCGACTTCCTCGACGCGCCGCGGCGCATCGCCGCCTTCCTCGACCGCCAGGTGATCCGCTGGTTCGTCAAACCGTACTTCTCCGCCGGCTGGTCGACGCTGCGCGTCGTCAACCGCGCCGCCGGGTCGCTGTTGCGCCGCCTCGAGGATGCCACCGGCATTACCGCCCTGGTCGAGATTTCCGATTTCTTCAACTCGATGAGCGGCCTGTTCGAGGGCTTCGAGGCGCGCGTCCAGGCGGTCGACGCGCTGCTGCGCGCCAAGGAGACCGCCTTCGTCATCGTCACCTCGCCCGAGGAGCAGGTGCTGGTCGAGGCCGAGGAGTTCTGCGCCCAACTCGGTGCGCTGGCGATTCCGCTGCGCGCCGTGGTGTTCAACCGCGTGCCGCGCGATGCCCTGGCGGAGAGCCGGCGCCGCGACGAGGCGACGCTGCAGGGGCTGGTGGCGGGCGTCGTCGGCCACCGGGCGCGCGCCGCCGCCCTGGTCGAGAATTTCCTCCGCTACGAGACCCAGGCGCGCGGCGACCATCTGCGCATCGAGGCCTTCCGTCGCCAGCTGCCGGCCCGCACTGTCGTCGCCTCGGTGCCGAACTTCGACGCGGACCTGCACGACGTGGCGGGCTTGCGGCGCATGATTCCGCACCTGGTCGCCTGAGCGCGCCGCCGCATGCCGCGCGTCAATCGACTGACGCCGCTGGTCGACGTGCCGGCGGTGGTGTTCGACACCGAGACCACCGGGCTCGACGTCGGCAGCGCCCGCCTGGTGCAGATCAGCGCCGTGCGCTTCGCGTCGGGCAGCGTCCGGCACGACCAGACCTTCGACCGGCTCATCAACCCGGGGGTGCCGATTCCGGCCGGCGCCACGGCGGTGCACCGCATCACCGACGCGGCGGTCGCCGCGGCGCCGAGCTTCGCCGTGGTGTGGCCGGCCTTTGTGGCCTTCCTCGGCGATGCGGTGCTGGTCGGGCAGAGCGTCGGCTTTGACCTCGCGGTGCTGCTGCGCGAGGTGGCCCGTGCGGGCGAGCGCTGGCAGCCGCCGCGCTTTCTCGACACCAAGCTGTTGGCCGCGGCGCTCGATCCCGAGGGGCGCGAGTTCGGCCTCGACGCTCTGGCGGCGCGGCACCAGGTCGCCGTCGCCGATCGCCACCGCGCCCTCGGCGACGCGCTCGTCACCGCCGAGATCCTGGCGCGCCAGATCCCGTTGCTGGTCGAGGCCGGCATCCGCACCCTGGCCGACGCCGAGGCGCACGCCAACGCCCAGGTGCGCATCCGCGCTCGCCAGGCGGCGGCGGGGTGGTACGAGGCCGCCGCCGCGCCCGCCCTCGACCTGTACGAGTCGGGGCGCGAAGCGACCCTGCTGGCACGCCTCGATACCTTCCCCTATCGGCATCGCATCGAGCACGTGATGACGCGCGGCGCGCGCATCGTGCCGCCGTCGATGCGGCTCGCCGACGCGGTGCGTCTCATGGTCGATGAGAAGCGTCGCGCCGTGCTCACCGGCGACGCGGCGACGGCGCGTGCCGACGGCATCGTCACGCAGGGCGACGTCCTGCGCGCCATCGCGTGCCTCGGCCCGGCGGCGCTGGAGGCGCGCCTGGAGACGGTGATGAGCGCGCCGGTGGCGACCCTGCCGCGCGAGGCGCTGCTCTATCGGGCCCTCGCCCGGTTGCAGCGCCTCGGCGTGCAACACCTGGCGGTGGAGGACGCCGCGCACCGCGTCGTCGGCCTGCTGTCGCTCGGCGATCTGGTCGCCAACCAGGCTGCCGACGCGCTGATCCTCGGGGACGAGCTGTCGACGGCGCGCTCGCCGCGCGAGCTCGCCACGGGCCGCGCCAAGCTGGTCGACCTGGCGCGCCACCTGCTCGGCGACGGGGTCGACGCGCACGAGCTGGCCGCCGTGGTCAGCGGCGAGCTGCACGAACTGCTCGGCCGCGCCGCGGCGCAGGCCGAGCAGCGCATGGAGAGCCAGGGCGATGGGCGGCCGCCGGTCCCCTACGCGCTGCTCGCCCTCGGTCGCAACGGCCGCGGCGAGTCGCTGCTGGTGCCGCGCCTCGAGCACGCGCTGGCCTTCGAGAGCGGCGCCGTCGACGGCTTCGAGGCGCGCTGGTTCGCCGCCTTCGCCGCCCATCTCGACGACGTGCTGCGCGCCGCCGGCCTGGCGACGGCGGACGGCGCGGCGGCGGTGCTGGCGCCCTGGCGCCGCAGTCTGGCGGACTGGCAGGCGGAGTTGGGGCGCTGGGCGGCGCAGCCCGACGCGAGTGCCGACGCCGCGGCGGGCCTGTTCGACTTCACCTACGTGTACGGGGACGACGCGTTGGCCGGCGAGCTGCGCGACGCCGCAATGGAGGCCGGGGCCGGCGCGCCGGGTCTGATCCGCCGCCTGGCGCCGCGCCGCCGCCCAGTGCCGCTGCTGACCGCGGGCACGCCCTTCGATCTTGGCGCCGCCGCGCTCGAGCCGATCGAAGCGGCCGCCCGCGCCCTGGCGGTGGCGGGGCGGATCACGGCCCGCGGTACCGCCGAGCGCCTCAGCCTGGCGACCACCCGTACCGGCCTGTCCAAGGCCACCGCCGACGACCTGATCGAGACGCACGAGAAGGCGTTGCGCGTCGTCCTCGGACAACAGTTGGCCGACCTGGCGGCTGGTCGCACGCCCTCGTACCACGTCGATCCCGCCCGCCTCGCCCCCGATGTCCTCCCCGGCCTCCTCGCAGCGGTGGCGCGCCTGGCCGGCGTCGGCGACATCGTCCGCTACGCCCTGGCCCTGGTGTGACGGCGCGGCGCTATCCGTCAGACCAGCGGCCGATCGACGCATAGAGGCACTGGCTGGGACCGCGGGCGTCTCGCCCGCGCCGTCAGCTCTCGCCGCCGGCGCGGTAGGTGTCGAAGCGGCCGCAGCCGGGGCAGTAGCCGACCCAGGCTTCGCTGACCCGTTTGCAGACGCTGCAGCTGTGGTCCGCCGCGGCGGCGCCGAGGCGGTCGGCGGCGCGGCTGGCGGCGGTCCAGGCGGCGGCGTGGTCGCCGCGCTGGTGGTGCAGCTCCGCCCAGGCGCGCTGCGTCGTCGGGGCGTCCTGGTGGGCGATGGCGCGCAGCTCGCGCTCGGCGGTGTCGAAGGCGCCGGTGGCGAGGGCGCTGCGCGCCAGGAGCAGGTGCGCGCCGTCGCCCTCGACCTCGTTCCAGTGCTTGCCGAGCAGCGCCAGGATGCGCTCGTGCTCGCGGGCCGAGCGTTCGTGGGCGAGCAGGCGCTCGACGAAGACCAGGCGCGGGTGGGCGCGGAAGCCCTTCTCCCACACCTTGATCGCCTCGTCGGCGCGGCCGGCGTCGACGAGCGCGTCGCCAAGGCCGACCACCGCCGGGACGAAGTCGCGCGCCTGCACGACGACGGCGTCGAGCGCCGTCAGGCGGTCGGCGGCCTCGGGTAGCGCCAGCGCCGCCTGGTAGCGCAGCTCGCGCAGGCGCTCGTGCTCGCCCGGGCGCGCCGCGGCGGACAGCGTCTCGACGTACATCGCCTGCACCTCGGCCGCGTCGCCCCAGCGTTCGGCGTCGCGGTACAGTTCACGCAGGCTGATGAGCACCCGCGGGGCGCGCGGGAAGCGCACGCGCAGGGTCTCCAGCATGCGGATCGCCTCGCCGCGGTCGCCGCGCCGGCGCAGCGTCTCGCCGAGCGCGTAGCGCAGGTCGGCGTCGTTGGCGTCCTCCGCCAGCGCCGCCTCCAGGACCTCTTGCGCGGCGGCGTATTCGCCGGTGTCCAGGTACGACGACGCCAGCGCCAGCGCCGCCGCCGAGTTGCCGCTGCCGCGCCGCCAGGCCTTGCGCAGCAGCGCGCGACCGCGTTCGAGTTCGCCGCCCCAGGTGGCGGCCTCGCCTTCCTGGTGCCACGTCGCGGACTGCGCCGCCGTGCGCGCGGCGCGGCGGCCGCGCCAGCCGCCGAGGCGCTCCGACAGGCCGCGCAGCGACCCGCCGGTGAGAATCAGCAGGGCGCCGGCGCAGAAGGCCAGTAGCAGCAGCACGCCGAGCATGGGGCGGAAGGTGTGGACGTGCGTCGGCCGGAACTCGACCTCGCCCGGATTGAGGGCGACGAGGGCGGCAAAGGCAGCCGCGAGCGCCAGGCCGCCGAGGACGAGCAGGCCGCGCTTCATGGCCGGCTCAATGCGCGTTGCTGGCCAGGCGCAGGTCGCGCGCCTGACTGCGGTAGGGTTCGGGCAGTGTCACTTCCGGCGCGCGCGCCCACAGGCGTTCGAGGTCGTAGAACTCGCGCACCGACTCGAGGAAGACGTGGACCACCACGTCGCCGCAGTCCATCAGCACCCACTGGCCGCCGCTGACGCCTTCCATCATGCGCGGCTTGCGGCCGAGGCTGGAGAGGTTCTCGCGGATGCTCTCGGCGATCGCCTGCACCTGCGTATCGGAGCGGCCGGTGCAGATCAGGAAGTAGGCGGCCAGCGAGGTGAGCTCGCCGACGTCGAGGAGCAGCACATCGTAGGCTTTGCGGTCGAGCGCGAAGCGCACGCACAGCAGGGCGGTCTCGCTCGCGTCGGTGACGGGCTTTTTCACGAGGCGACACGGCTCCGTCGATAGAGACCCGCGTTGGCCGCGTAGCGCTCGACCGGCGCGGGCACCAGATAGCGAATCGACCGCCCGCGCCGGCTGCGCTGGCGGATGTCCGTGGCCGAGATGTCGAGTGCCGTGACGGTCAAGAATCGAATCCGCGTCCCCGTGTGGTGCAGAAGTTCAGACGTACTCGATCCGTAGCAAAAGTCCCCGCGAGCGGCAACGGGGAGGAGGGCGCGCGGGCGGCTCAGGCGGCCGGGCGGGCGGGTCCAGACGGCCAGGTCGGCGAGGCCGAAGATGCTGCGGTAGTCCTTCCAGGTGCCGATGTCGCAGAAGGCGTCGAGGCCGACGAGCAGGGTCAGCGCCGCGTCGGGCAGGCGGGCGCGCAGGGCGCGCAGGGTGTCGATGGTGAAGGAGCGCCCGCGCCGCTCGCACTCGATGGGCGAGACCGCGAAGGCGGGATGACCGGCGACGGCCAGGCGCACCATGGCCAGGCGGTGGCGCGCCGGGGTGAGACGGCGCCGCACCTTGTGCGGCGGGTCGGCGGCCGGGACGAAGAGGACGCGCTCGAGCCCAAGCTGCTCGCGCGCCTCCTCGGCGCAGCGCAGGTGGGCGAGGTGGATCGGGTCGAAGGTGCCGCCGAAGACGCCGATACGCCGCGCCGTGTCGCGCCGCGCGCTCACGCGCGGATCTGCCCGCTGCCCTGGATCACGTATTTGTACGTGGTCAGCTCGCGCAGTCCCATCGGGCCGCGGGCGTGCAGGCGGTTGGTGGAGATGCCGATCTCGGCACCGAAGCCGAATTCGAAGCCGTCGGTGAAACGGGTCGAGGCGTTGACGTAGACCGCCGCCGAGTCGACCGCGGCGGTGAAGCGCTGCGCCTGCGCGACGCTGTCGGTGACGATGGCGTCGGAGTGGCCGGTGCCGTAGGCGCCGATGTGCGCGATGGCGTCCTCGAGGCCATCGACGACGCGCACCGAGAGGATCAGGTCGAGGTACTCGGTGCGCCAGTCCTCCTCGCTCGCCGGCACGGCGTCGGGCAGCAGCGCGCAGGTCTGCGGGCAGCCGCGCAACTCGACGCCGGCGGCGCGCAGCGGCGCCGCCACCTGCGGCAGGAAGCGCTCGGCGACGGCGCGATGCACCAGCAGCGTCTCCATGGCGTTGCAGACGCCGGGGCGCTGCACCTTGGCGTTGACGGCGATGCGCTCGGCCATTGCCAGGTCGGCGCGCTCGTCGACGTAGACGTGGCAGACGCCGGCGTAGTGCTGGATGACCGGGATCGCCGACTGCTCGGTTATGGCGGCGATCAGGCTCGGGCCGCCGCGCGGCACGATGACGTCGACCAGCTCGCGCTGGCGCAGCAGCGCCGTGACGGCGCGCCGGTCGGTGGTCGGGATCAACTGCACCGCCGCGCCGGGGAGGCCGGCGGCGGCGATGGCGGCGGCGAGGCAGTCGGCGATGGCGCGGTTGGTGGCGAAGGCCTCCGAGCCGCCCTTGAGGACGACGGCGTTGCCGGACTTCAGGCACAGCCCGGCGGCGTCGGCGGTGACGTTCGGGCGCGACTCGTAGATCATGCCGATGACGCCGATGGGGATGCGCACCTGGGCGATGTCGAGGCCGTTCGGCCGCCGCCAGCGGGTGATGGTCTCGCCGACCGGGTCGGGCAGGGCGGCGATCTCGTCGAGCCCGCCCGCCATCGCCTCGACCCGCGCCGGCGTCAGCGTCAGGCGGTCGAGCAGGGCGCCGCTCAGGCCGGCGGCGCGGCCGGCAGCGACGTCGCCGGCGTTGGCCTCCACCAGGGCGGGGGCCGCGTCGCGCAGGCCAGAGGCGGCGCTGCGCAGGGCGGCGTTCTTGGCGTCGGTGGCGGTGGTGGCGAGGATCCGCGCCGCGGCGCGCGCGGCCTGGCAGAGGGCGACGACGCCCGACTCGATCTCGCTCACGGTGACGGTATACAAACGCGCCTGCATGCATTCAACGCCCGGTCCGACCGAACGCCTGCCGGCGCTGACCAAGGCGGTATACGGGCTCGGCGACATGACCCTCAGCACCTCGCTGGCGGCGCTGTCGTTGGTCTACACGACCTACTTCCTGACCCAGATGGCCGGGCTGCGTCCGGCCCTGGCCGGCCTGGTGCTGCTCATCGGGCGCCTCATCGACGCCTTCACCGATCCGCTCATGGGCCGCCTCTCCGATCGCACCACCTGGCGCGCCGGGCGGCGCCGGCCGTACTTCCTCATCGCCGCGGTGCCGTTCGCCCTCACCTTCGCGGCGCTCTGGGTGGACCTGCCGCAGGCCTCCCAGGCGGCGCGCTTCGCCTACTACACCGCCGTCTACTGCCTGCACGCGATCTGCATGACCGTGCTCGCCATTCCCTACCTGGCGCTGCTGCCGGAGATGGCGGTCGATTACGACGAGCGCACCTCGCTCAACACCTACCGCAACGCCGGCGGGCTGCTCGGCGTCGGCATCGCCGTCGCCATGCGGCCGCTCGCCGAGGCCTGTGGCGGCGGGCCGCACGGCTACGCGGTCGCCGCGGCGCTGGTCGCGGTGCTGTTGGCGCTGCCGTGGCCGCTCATCCACCGCTACTCCTTCGAGCGGCGCGACTTCCGCGCGCGGCCGGCGCACGTGCCCTGGCGGACCGAGTTGCGCCAGGTCTTCGCGCACCGCGCCTTCGCCATGCTCACCGCCGCGTATCTCGGCGGGCGCATCGCCATGGACCTGGTCAGCGCGCTGCTCATTCTCTACGTGACGTACTGGATCGGGCGCTCGCAGGACTTCGAGATCGTCATGGGGCTGTTCCTGGGCAGCGTCATGCTGTCCCTGCCCGTCTGGCTGCGCCTCGCGCGCGGGCGCGACAAGGCGACGATCTTCGTCGTCGGCTCGGTGTGGTGGATGACCTGCGGCGCCCTGTTCGTCTGCGCGACGCCGGCGTGGTCGGTGTGGGCGCTGGCGGCGGTCGCCGGCCTGACCGGCATCGGCTACGCCGTCGTCGACCTGATGCCCTGGGCGATGCTCGGTGAGGTCATCGACGAGGACGATCTGCAGACCGGCGAGCGGCGTGAGGGCGTCTACAACGGCATCTTCACGTTCCTGCGCAAACTCGCTGGCGCGCTGGCCGTGTTCCTCGCCCTCGGTCTGCTCGATCTGCTCGGCTTCCGGCAGGGTGCGGAGCAGTCGGAGACGGTGCGGCAGGCGATCCGCTGGATGACCGCGGCGGCGCCGGCCCTCTTCCTCGCGCTCGGCGTCGCGGCGCTGTGGCGCTACCCGCTGACGCGCCAGGCGCACGCGGCCATCCGCGTCCGCCTGCAGGAGCGCGAGTGACAGCCGGGCCCGGCGTCACGCACCGCGCCATGGCCGTTCCGGTGGAGGGCGCCGGTGGCCGTCAGGGTGTCGTCGAGCAGGCGGATGCTGCGCTCGTCGACGACGACGAAGTAGCGGCGCGGGCCGGGGCGGTCGGGGTTGAGCTGATAGACGACGGCGGCCGGATCCGCTGGCGTGCCGCGGCTCGACTCCCAGGCGCCGTCGCTCTCGACGCGCCGGTCGCCGCCGGCGCCGCCGCGGCGGAC
>JANNRA010000192.1:0-13976 GCA_031401035.1 bacterium
CATGAGGGGCGGCTACTACGGCGGCGGCGGCGGACGCAATGCCCGCCGCCGCCGGGTAGTTCGGCGCGGGGTTCCCCTGGAGGGCGCCGCTCCGTCGGCGCCTGTTCGAGAGAGCGACAGCGCCCCAACACAACAGGCGCCGACGGAGCGGCGCCCTCCAGGGGAACCCCGCGCCGAACTACCCGGCGGCGGCGGGCATTGCGTCCGCCGCCGCCGCCGTAGTAGCCGCCCCGCATGCGCATCGCGCGGGGCCTCGGCTGGCTGGCACTGGTCGCCGCTGCCGGCGTGGCGATGCTGGCCCTGCTGCCGATCGAGCCGAGCTACCTCGATCTGTCGCTCGACGGCAGTTTCGCGGCCACCCTGCACTATGCGGCGGCGACGCCCGGCACGCACCTGATCAGCACCTACGGGCCGCTCGGCTTCCTGCAGTACCCCACCTACCTGCCGGCGACCTGGGGCTGGCTGGTCGCCGGGCAGGCACTGCTCGGCGCGGTCCTGTGCTGGACGGTGGCCTGGATCGGCTGGGCGGCCTGGGCCTCGCCGTGGGGCGGCGCCCTGACCCTGGCGGCGAGCGCCCCGCTGCTCGGCAACGCCGACGTGCGCTGGTTCGTCGTGCCAGCGCTGGCGCTCTTCATCGATCTGCCGGCCGGCCGGCGGGCGCCGCTGGCGCTGCGCGTCGCGCTCGGCGTCGCCATCGGCGCGGTGGGGCTGATCAAGGTGAGCTACCTCATCGCCGCCGCCGCGGTGCTGATGCCGCTGGCGGCGCGGGAGCTCTATCTGCGCCGCGTGCCGGTGGTGGCGCTGGCGGCGGCGGCGAGCACGGCGCTGCTGTGGTACGGGTCGGGACGCGGCGTCGGTGAGTGGATCGCCTTTCTCGACTGGTCGCTGCGCGACATCGCCCCGGGCTACGCGCAGGCGATGCAGCTGCCGACCACGCCGCGGCTGGTCGGGCACGCGGCGCTGGTCGCTGCGGCGGTGCTCGTCGCCGCGCTCTGGCTGGCGCGGCGGCGCGTCGGCGCCGCCTGGTGGGTGTACGGTGCGGCGCTGGGCGGCTGGCTGTTCCTGCTCTTCAAGGCCGGCTTCGTGCGCGCCGACGTCCACCATCAGGCCATCACCGCCCTCGGCCTGATCTTCGCGGCGGCGCTGCTGGCGGTGCTGTCCGGTCCGCGCCTTGGACGCATCGCGCTCGGCGCGTTGCTGGTCGCCCTGCTGCCGGTCGGCCTGTACCGGCACATTGCCGCCCGTGCGGAACAGCCCGGCCGCCTGTTCACGGCGCTGGCGCCGGCGGATCTGTGGCGGCGCGCCGCGCTCGCCCCGGCGGTCCTGGCGGGGGGAGCCGCCGCGGCGGCCGACCGCCAGGCGCGGGCGCGGCTGACGCGCGGCCAGACGCAACTGCCCGCGCTGGACGGCTCCGTCGACATCATCTCCTACCTGCAGTCGGTGCTGCTGGCGCACGATCTCGACCTGACGCCGCGGCCGGTCTTTCAGAGCTATATGGCCTACACGCCGCGCCTGGCGCAGGCCAACGCCGCGTTCTTCGCCGGCGCCGCGGCGCCACGCTGGCTGGTGCTCTCGCTGGCGACGATCGACGGCCGCCTGCCGGCGCTCGACGACGCCGCGGCGTGGCCGGAGCTGCTGAGCCGCTACCAGGTGGCGGCGCGTACCGCCGGCTTCACCATCCTCGAGCGGCGCGCCGTGCCGCGCTCCTGGCGCCTGACGCCGCTCGGGATGGTGCGCACGACGACCGGCGTCGCGATCCCGGTGCCCTCGCTGGCCGACGGCCCAGTGTGGGCGCGCGTCGATGTCGGCGAGTCGCTCCGCGATCGCCTCGCCACAACGCTGTTGTCGGCGCCGATCGTGCACCTCGAGGTGGCACTGGCCAGCGGCGTCGGAACGCGCTTCCGCGCCGTCTCGGCGGTGGCGCGCGACGGCTTCCTGCTCTCGCCGCTGATCGCCTCGAACAACGACTTCGCGGCGCTGCTGCAGAACGGCGTCGAGCTGCTCGGCCCGCGCGCGGTCGCGCGGATGACCGTCAGCGCGCGCTCGCCGTTCGACGTGCCGCTCGGCCCGCGCCCGGTGACGGTCGAGTTTCTGCGGCTGCGGATCGACTGAGCCCTGCCGCGCCCGCGTTATGCGCGGGACGTCGTTATGCGCCCCAACGCTGAGAACCACCGCGACTGGAGGGCGCCGCCCCGTCGGCGCCTGGTTGAGGGAGGCGCGCGGTCGCATGCAACAGGCGCCGACGGGGCGGCGCCCTCCACGGGGAGGCTGCTTATCCGAACAACCGCCGCAGCAGCGCGGCGCGGTCGAAGCCGTCGACCTGGCCGTCGCCGTCGCCGTCGATTCCGGCGCTGGCGCCGCCGAGGCGGGCGGCGGCTTCGACGCGGCGCGGCGCGCTGCCGACGCGGGCGCGCGCCAGGGCAACGAGATCGGCGGCCGAGCGCAAGCCGTCGCCGTTACCGTCCCCCGCCAGGACCGTCGTGCCGGCGTCGTTGCTGAGCACCCAGGCGCTGGCGCCGTGGGCGACGACATCGTAGCGCCCGTCGCCGTCGAAGTCGGCCGCCTCGAGGCCGGCCGGGCGCAAGCCGACGACGTACGGAACGGCGGCGCCGAAGGCACGCGCGCCGAGGTTGGGGGCGACGGCGACGGCGTTGCCGATCTGGTCGGCGATCAGCAGGTCGGGGCGCAGGTCGCCGGTGACGTCGCGCAGCGCCAGGGCGATGCCATTGGCGGACGGGCCGTTCGTCGCCGTGAAGCTCCCCGTGGCGCTGCCGAAGAACAGGCGCAGTTGGCGGTTGCTGCCGACCTGTGCGGCGAGGTCGTCGAAGCCGTCGCCGTCTATGTCGCCGGCGGTGACGGTGAACGGCGAGGTGCCGGTCTCGATCAGCGCCGCGGGCGCGAACGTCCGTCCGTCGGCGCCGAAGAAGACGGTGATCTGCGCCGCCCCGGTGTTGCCGGCGGCAAGGTCAGGCCGGCCGTCGCCGTTGAAGTCGCCGATCGTCACGCCGGCCGCCGCGCCGTTCAGCGGCAGCGCCGGCGCGCTGGTGAAGGTGCCGTCGCCGCCGCCGTAGAGGACGCCGACGGCGACGCCGGAGCGGCCGGTCGCGATGACGTCGAGGTACCCGTCGCGGTCGAGATCGGCCACCTCGAGCCCCGCCGCCGGGCCCGGCAGGTCAGCGCGCATCGGCAGCGAGAAGCCGCCGTCGGCGCGCGCCAGTACGACGTGCAGATCAGGCTGCTCCTTGTCGGCGGCGAGAATGTCGCGGCGGCTGTCGCCGTCGAGGTCGGCGACGCGCAGCAGCGAGCCGACGATGCCGTTGGCCGCCAGCACCGGCGCCGCGAAGCCGCCGCCGGCGCGGCCCGGCAGGATGGTCACCTCGTCGGCGCTGCCGCCGCTGGTGGTCAGGTCGGCGAGCCCGTCACCGGTCATGTCGCCGACGGCGACACCGGCGACGCCGCTGCCGGGCAGCAGGGTCTCGATCGCCTCGTAGCCGCCCGGACGTCCGTACAGCACGCCGACCTCGGCGCCCAGGTTGGTGGTGCTGGCGCCGACCAGATCGAAGCGGCCGTCGCCGTCGAAGTCGCCGACGCCGCCGGCGAACGGGCGCAGCGGCGCCGCGAAGTGGCGCGCCGTGCCGAACAGGCCGCCCGGCAGGCCGGGCAGCACGCTGAGATCGCCGCTGGCGGTGTTGGCGGTGCAGGCGTCGAGATGCCCGTCGCCGTCGATGTCGACGACGGTGACCGAGGCCGGCCCGTCGCCCGTCGCGTAGCCGGCGACGCGCGTGAAGCCGCCGACGCCGTCGCCGCGGAACGACGTCAGGCGGTCGCCGCCGCCGTCGGCGGTGAGGATGTCGAGGGCGCCGTCGCCGTCGAGGTCGGCGAGGGCGAGGCGGAACGGCAGCGAGCCGGTCGGTTGGCTCTCCGGACGCGACATTCTGCCGGTGCCGTCGCCGCGCAGGATCGACAGCTGGTCGTCGATGGTGACCGCGGCGACGTCGAGGTGGCCGTCGCCGGTCAGCTCGGCGACGCCGATGCCGTAGCAGGGCGCCGGCAGGCGGCGGCTGTTCACCTCGTCGCGCAGGAAGGTCGCGTCGCCGTTGCCGAGCAGGATCTCGATGCTGCCGCCGGTCTCCGAGGCGAACGACACCACCAGGTCCAGCCGCCCGTCGGCGTTGACGTCGGCGATGGCGATACCCTGCGGGTCGTGTCCGGCCGGTGTCCGCCGCGGCGCCGCGAAGGTGCCGTCGCCGTTGCCGAGCAGGATGTTCACCCAGTCCGCCTCGCCCTCGGACATGACCAGGTCGAGATCGCCGTCGGCGTCGAGATCGGCCGCCGCCACCTGGATCGGCGCCGGCGCGACGTTCTGGTCGTCGGTGAGGAGGAAGTCGCGCCCGCCGGTGCCGAGCAGCAGCGACAGGCTGGCGACGTCGAAGTTGGTCGTCAGCAGGTCGAGCCGCGCGTCGGCATCGAGATCGGCGACCAGCAGGTCGGCGGGGATGCCGCCGATCGGAAAGCCCTGCTGGGTGCGGAAGCGCACCGTCTGCTGCGCCGCCGCCGGCGCCGCGGCGACGATGAGCAGCGTCGCCGCGGCGCCCCATGCCGCCCGGCGGCGGCGGCGCTCACTCGTAGAGTTCAAACTGTCGCTGTCCGACGATATCGACCGGCAGGCCGCTCGGCACCGATGGCGGCGCCTGCTCGCCGAGCGTCAGCATGCGCGGATCGGTCAGCGCCTTGAGGAACTCGATCAGATCGTCGACCTGCTGATCGGTCAGGTCGATGCGCGTCTGCCCGGCGCCGCGTCCGAGTACGACCGGGTTGCGCGCGTCGAACACCGGCGTCGCCGGATTGAGGCCGAACGGCTGCATGTCGGGGTCGATCTGCGCGAGGTCGTAGGCCGCGTAGGCCGCCGCCGGATCGAGGTGGTGGCGGATGGCACCCTCGAGCGTCGCGTAGGCGCCGTTGTGCATGTAGGGCGCCGTCAGCGCGACACCGCGCAGCGGCGCGGTGCGGAACTTGAAGCGGTCCTGGCGCTGGGTGGTGATCTCCTCCAGGCCGAAGTCCCAATTGGTCAGGCCCTCGTAAGCCGGATCGCCCATCGCCAGGCGCCCCGTGCCGGGTCCGACCTGCGGCACGCCGATGTTGTGGTTCTCGAAGTCGCTCAGCAAGTCGCCGGCGTGACACGACGAACAGCGACCGTTTTCGTAGAAGGCGATGGCGCCGCGCTTGGCGGCGTCGCTGAGGGCGGCGCGGTCGCGGCCGCGTACGTAGTCGTCCCAGGGCGCGTCGGTGAGAACCAGCGACTCCTGGAAGTGTCCCAGCGCGTCGGCGATGGCCAGGTAGGTGAGGTCGTCGTCCGCCCCGACCACCGGATCGCCGGGAGCGAGCGCCAGGTCCGGCCGGTCGGCCGGGTAGGCCGCCTCGAACAGCGTCCGGTAGGCGGGATTGAAATCGAGCCGCGTGACGATCGCCTCGCGGATCTCCGGGTTGGCGTGCTCGAGTTCCTCGATCTCGCCGGTGCCCTCGTAGTCGCCGGCCATCTCGACCAGCTCGGTGACCGGGATGTGCGCCTGGGCGGTGAGCAGCGAACGAACGAAGAGGTCGCCCTCGGGTTCCGGGAAGCGGAAGCCCTGCTCGACGTCGCACTGATTGACGTCGGTGCTGGAGGTGTCGACGAAGCGGAAGCGCCCGTTCCACATCATGCGCGGGAACAGCGCGACGTTGAGCAGCGTCGGCGTGTTGCGGCTGTTGAGCGGCGCGGTGCGCTGCGGGCCGACGACATTGCCGCCGTCGGTCGGTGGCTCCTGGCAGGTGATGCTCACCTCGGGCACCAGGTCGCAATAGACGCCGCGCGCGATGCTGCGCGCGTCGGTGTACTGGAAGGCGGCGTGGTGGCAGGTGGCGCAGGAGGTCTGCTCGACGACGCTCAGGGCATGGTCGAAGAAGAGACTGCGGCCGAGCTCGCGCCGTTGCTCGCGGATGGCGAGCTGCGCATCGCTGTATGGCGGTTCATACAAGGTCGGTCCGCCGACCAGGTCGTTGGCCTCGATCAGCGCCTGCAGGCGGGTGTCGAGTGCGCTGCCCGAGCCGCCACCGCCATTGCCCGAGCCGCCGCAGCCGGCCGCCACCAGCGCTGTCAGCCCTGCCGCCCACCACAGTGCGCGCATCGTCAAGCCAAGTCTCGCGTCGATTCGTCCGCTGTCCACTGGCTATCTGCGCTTCGGCTGGAAGATGTGGTCGACGACGAAATTGCCGACATCGTGACCCTGGGCGATGCCCTCGGTCTTGTCGAAGGACCAGTGGATGCCGAGATAGATGCGGCTCTGGCCGTTCTCCTCTTCCGCCTCCGAGAGGGTGTCGAAGCTGCGCGGGACGAGCGGGCGCACGGCGCCGGCGTTGTCCAGCGTCGTACCGTTGAACTCGTCGGAGACGAAGGTGAACGGCACGTCGTCGCCGTAGATGCGCCGCAGGACCTGGAACAGGGCGCCGCCGAAAGTGGCGTGCCCGGACGGGTAGGCGGGGAAGGGCGGCGTGAAGTTGGGGCCGGTCAGATTGCTCGCCGGCGCGCCGAGCGGCGCATAGGTCAGGTCGGCGACGGTGTCCGGGTTGCCGTCGAGGTCGGCGGCACGGATGCCGGTAACCGGACGCCAGAGCTTGTAATAGTACTTCGATTCCCACGCCGCGATGCCGGCATCGGCCATGGCGACGTTGACCAGCGCCAGCACGCGCGCCAGTTCGACGATGTCCGCCCCCTGTTCGAGGGCGATCTGTAGCGCGATCTGGTTGTAGAGGCGCGGCGGCGCGCACAGACTCGGCGTGCCGTCGTAGGCCCAGTACACACCGGCGCGGGTCTCGTCGGCAGTGCGCACCGTCGGCGTCGTGACGTCGTCGCCGCCGAGGCTCTGCACTTCCTGGAAGGAGGCGGCGTACTCGGGGCTGTCGAGCGCCGGCGGTGGCGGGATACGGAACTGCGACGCCGAGGTGAGCGCGAACGGCGTCACCTCGGCCCAGCGCGCCCCTAGCGCCAGCGGGTGGCGGCTGATCGGGTCCTGGCTCCACTCGCCGACCGCGCCGCTCGGCACGTAGTCGACGCCGTAGCGCGGCTCCGCGTGCGCCGAGCCGTCGTTGGCGCGCAGCGCCAGAATGGCCGCCGCGGCGCGCCTGCCGAGGTCGATGCCGCGCGTTTTCGGCCTGCCCTCGGCGATCTTGGCGAGATCCTTGCCCAGCTCGGTGTCGAATGTCGCCCTCTGCGACGGGAACAACGCCGCCAGCGTGTCGTGCGCCGCCTGTGCGATCGCCGCCTTCAGCGACGTCGCGGCCTTCTCGCGCGGTAGCCCGGTATAGCTCTCGTAGCCACCCTTGACGGCGATGAGGGCGTCGAAGATCGCGACGTGCACGATCGCCATGGCGCGACTCGACCGGCCCGGGCCGACCTGTTCGCCGAAGACGCGGTTCTCGCCCGGCGCCACCGGCGTGTGATCGAGGCCGCTGGCGTCGATGGCGATATGGTTCCAGTGCCGCACCCAGCTGGTCGAACCCTGCTCGGCCGTGCCGCTGCCGCCGCCGCTGTCGCCGCAGGCGGCGAGCAGAGCCGACATGGATGTCGCGATCAGTGCGACGAGAATGCGGTGTGACGTCATCATGGTCCTCCCGTGCGCCCCAAAAACCCTCGACCAGAAACCAGTCAACAAGGGCCGCTAGCCCATGTCTCACAACGCGTAAGGTGATGCAATCGCCGGCACCGTGCAGCAATGTCGCAGAAACGCATCGGCGACCCGATTGAACTGGTCGGGGGCCTCGTGGAGCGTAGCGCCGGCCCGCGCGCGGATCGGCATCGGCTCAGGCGGGGCGCGGCGTCGGTACGATCAGCAGCGGCCGGCGGGCGTGATGCAGGACGTGCTCGCTGACGCTGCCGAGGAGGGCCCGACGCAGGATGCCGTGGCCGTGCGAGCCGAGGACGATCAGGTCGGCGTCGAGGCGGTCGGCCTCGTCGATCAGGGTCTCCGGCGTCGAGCCCTGGACGAGCAGCGCGGTGCAGTCGAGGCCGCCGTCGCGCAGCCCTGCGGATAGGTCCTGCAAGCGCCGGTGGGTGTCGCGCAGCTCGCTGGCGACGGAGTGGCGCACACTGGACGGACCGGCTCCATAGCCGATGAAGTCCGGGTCCGGGGCGGCGACATGGACCAGGTACAGGCTGCCGCGCAGGGCCGCCGCCAGGGCGGCGGCCTGCGCGACGACCGCGTCGGAGACGGGCGAGAAATCGACGGCGGCGAGGATGACCCGCATCTAGCGGCGGGCGCCCATGAACAGGCGCAGGATGTACCAGAACATCAGCGCCACCGACGAGAACAGCTGCAGGGCGGCGGCGACGTAGCGGTCCTCGGGGAAGCGCGTGATGACGTTCGAGGTGTCGTAGAGGATCGCCGCGCCGGCCAGGCCGACCATGGCGACCGAGAACCAGGTGCTGAGCTCGAAGCCGAACAGCACCGCGCCGACGATGGCCACCAGAGCGACGACGAACGACCACTTGAGCATCGCGCCGAGGAAGGAGAAGTCCTTGCGGGTGATGAAGGCGATGGCCGTCAGGCCGCCGAAGCCGATGGCGGTCAGCAGGCCGGCGCTCTGGATGGCCCCCGGGGCCATGGTGTTGGCGATGTACAGCATGGGCACGAAGACGATCGCCTGGGCGAAGACGAAGCCACCCAGCGCCAGGTACTGCAGCGGCAGCGACATCGACGAGGCGGCGGCGGAGCTGGCCAGCCAACTGACGATCATGAAGCCGCCGAGCACCAGCAGCCAGCTGGTGCCGAGCATCGCCTGGGCGATCGACTCGGCCAGGCCGCTCTCGAAGAGCCACACCTGGATGGCGAGGAAGAAGGCGATGGCGCCGAGCAGGTGCGTGTAGGTCTTGGCGATGAAGTCGGCGCGGCTGCTGACGGCACTGCGGGAACGGGCGACGTCGTCGCCGAGATAGGGCTGGCTCATGGGATCCTCCTGCGGGTGTAGATGCGTATCCTAGCGCCCCGGCGGCCGCCGGACAATTGATATTGGCTCGGCCTGGGCCGCTGTGGTAGGTGCGCCGCGTGGAAATGCGTCCCGCGGGCGGGCGTACGACGGAGGAGGCACGATGCCAGGGATCGCATGGGGGCGCGGCGGACGGCTGCGGGCAGTACGACTCGGGTTGGTGGGGCTGGGCGTGGCGCTCGCCGTGTCGCTCGGCGCCTGCGGCGACGATGACGAGGAGAGTTGCGGCTACGTGTTCAACGACGTCACCACGGCGGCCGACTGCGACGACCTGGCGGGTGAATTCGACTGCGACAGCGATATCTTCAACGACGGCAACGACACCTGTGAGCTCGGCGGCTGCCTGATCTGCGGCGATTTCGACACCGACTTCGACGGCGATCTCGACACCGACGGCGATATCGACGTGGACGACTGAGTCCGCAGAAGGGATCCATGATGCGACCCACCCCGTTCACCCGATTCGGCCGCTGGCTGCTGGCGCCGCTGGCGTTCGCGGCCCTTGCCCTCACCGCCGGCGCCTGCGGCAGCGACGACGCGGACGGCTGCGCCTACATCTTCACCAGCGTGCCCGACCTCGCCAGCTGCGAGCTGCTGCAGGACGAGTTCCTGTGCGCGAACCTCAATTACATCGCCGCCGACGAGCAGTGTAATCTCAACACCTGCGACAGTTGCGTCGACGCCGACGACGACTGGGACGGCGACCTCGACTTCGACGGCGACATCGACGTCGACGAGTGACGCGGCGGCCGCCGCCGCCGTGGATGGAGGGCGCGGCGACCGCCGCGCCTCCATCAGCTCCCCTGCGTCGCGATCAGCGCTTCGGCGGCGCGGCGCAGGGCCGGTTTCTCGACCTTGCCGGTGCCGGTGCGCGGCACCGAGGCGGCGTCGACGACGAAGACGTGGCGCGGAACCTTATAGCTGGCCAGCGCCTCGCGACAGAATTCGCGCAGCGCGGCGGCGTCCTCGACTTGGCCGGCGCGTAGCACCACCAGCGCCGCGATGAGTTCGCCGCGCGCCGCGTCGGGTACGCCGACGACGTGCGCGGCCTGCACCGCCGGGTGGCGCGCCAGCGCCTCTTCGATCTCGGTTGCGGCGACGTTGACGCCGGAGGTCTTGATGACGTCCTTGATGCGGCCAGCGAAGTGCAGCGTGCCGTCGGCGTCGAGAAAGCCGCGATCGCCGGTGCGGAAGAAGCCCTCGGCGTCGAAGGTCGCCTGGCGCGCGACGCGGTAGTAGCCCTCCATCAGCGTCGACCCGCGCACCAGGATCTCGCCGGTGTCGCCGGTCGGCAGGGTCTGGCGCGTCTCGGCGTCGACGATGCGCACCTCCATGCCCGGCAGCACGCGTCCGAAGGTGCCGGTGCGGATCGCCTCCGCGTCGTCGTGGCGCGCCGCGGTGACGCAGGTCGCCGTCTCGGACATGCCGTAGACGCCGATGGTGCGGTGCTCCGGCCCCATCAGACGCAGCGCCTGGGCGTGGTAGGTTCCTTTCGAGAGGCGCAGGCGGCGGCGCGCGAAGTCTGGGTGCTCGAGCAGCGGCGCCGCCTGGTGCCAACCGGCCATGATCGTGCAGCCCTCGCTTTCGAGCAGGACCAGCGCCGCGCCGGGTTCGACCACCTCCTGCAGCACGATGCGGCCGCCGCCAGCGAGCGTGGCGAGGGCGCCGAGGACGAAGCCGCCGCTCCAGAAGAGCGGCATGTGGCCCCACCAGGCGTCGTCCGGCGTCACCCCCAGGCAGGGCGCCAGGCGCCGCGCCGAGGCGGTGAGGGCGGCGTGTGCGTGCATCACCGCCTTGGCCTGCGCGGTGGTGCCGGAGGTGAAGAAGATCGTCGCCAGGTCGGTCGGCGACACCGCCGCCTCGAGGGCGTCGAGCAGCGCGTCGTCGATCGTCGCCGGCAGCTCGTCCCAGCGCGGCAGCCCGGCGCCACCGCCGTCGAGCAGGACGACGCGGCGCAGGGTCGGCACCTGCGGCGCGTAGAGCGGCTGCCCTGACTGCGCGTGCAGGGCCGGGGCGATGTCGAGCAGGCGGGCGAGATAGTCGTGCTTCAGGAAGCCCGGCACGGTGAGCAGCACGGCGACGTCGCCGTGCCTCAGCGCGTAGGCGATCTCATCGCGCTTCCACAGCGTCGACAACGGTGTCAGCACGGCGCCGATACGCAGCGCTCCGAAGGCGAGCGGCAGCCAATCGAGCCGGTTCGGGCACAGCAGGCCGACGCGCGTGCCCTTGCCGACGCCGAGTCCGATCAGTCGCTTCGCCGCCAGGCGGCTGGCGGCGCGCAGCGCGGCGCCGGTGAGGCGCCCGGTGACGCGCTCGGCCGGCGCGTGCGCCACCAGCTCGCGCTCGGGCGCGGCGGCGACAACGGCATCGAGGAAGGCGCCGAGGGTCTCCATCACGAGCCGGTGAAAACCGGCGGCCGCTTCTCGACGAAGGCGCGCACCGCTTCCTGGTGGTCGGCGGTCTCGCCGAGGATGCCCTGCGCCAGCCCCTCGGCCTGCGTCGCGCTGCTCCAGTCGCTCGCCGCGCCACGCTCGAGGAGTCCGCGCGTCTGACGCACGGCGTGCGGCGCCCAGCCGGCGATGGAAGCGGCGACGGCGTGCGCGTGCGCCGCCAGCTCGGTGGCGGGGACGACCTCGCTCACCAGGCCGAGGCGCAGGGCCTCGGCGGCATCGACCGGCGCCGCGGTGAGGCACAGGCGCTGCGCGGCGGCGAGGCCGACGCGGCGCGGCAGCAACCAGGTACAGCCGGAATCGGGAATGAAGCCGACGCGGGCGAAGCTGAAGGCGAAGCGCGCCGTATCGGCGGCGACGGCGAAGTCGCAGGCGAGCACGAACGAGCAGGCCATGCCGGCGACGACGCCGTTGACCGCCGCCAGCATAGGCTTCTCGCGCCGCAGCAGGCGCTCGACCACCGCGGCGCCGTGCAGGGCACGCTGGCGGCCGACCAGCGCGCTGCGGCCGAGGCGGCCGGGTTCGCTCATGCGCTTGATGTCGGCGCCGGCGGAGAAGGCGCGGCCGGCGCCGGTGAGGACGATGACCCGCACCGCCGCGTCGTCCTCGGCGCGCCCCACCAACTCGGGCAGCAGGTCGTTCATCTCCGGCAGCAGCGCGTTCATCTGCTCGGGGCGGTTGAAGGTGAGCGTCGCGACGCCGTCGGCGACCGCGTAGAGAATCTGGGCCTCGGCCATGCGACTCCTCGCCGTCAGGCGATCTCCGGACTGGGGCTGAAGCGCTCGCGCAGGACGCCGGTCATGACCTTGTTGGTGGCGTTGCGCGGCAGCGCGTCGACGAACTCCACCCGGCGCGGCTTCTTGAAGCCGGCCAGGCGCGCGGCGGCGAAGGCGACCACCGCCGCCACGTCGGGCTGCGCGCCGGCGCGCAGGACGACGACGGCGGTGACCTGCTCGCCCCACTTCGGGTGCGGCGTGCCGATGACGGCCACGTCGTCGACATCCGGGTGCTGACGCAGCACCGCCTCGACCTCCACCGGCGAGACGTTCTCGCCGCCGGTGATGATCAGATCCTTGACGCGCCCGGTGATGACGACGTAGCCGTCGCCGTCCTGCCGGCCGCGATCGCCGGTGTGCAACCAACCGTCGCGCACGGCGGCGTCGCTGGCGGCGCGGTCGCGGTAGTAGCCGGCCATCACCGTCGGTCCGCCGACGACGATCTCGCCCTCCTCGTCGACCTCCGCCAGGTGGCCGTCGGGCCGGCGGATGGCGACGACGACGTGCGGATTCGGGCAGCCGACGGTGCCCGGCCGCTCGAAGACGCTGGCGCCGCGCGCCATGCAGACGCCGTCGGTGGACTCGGTCTGCCCGTAGGCCTCGATGATCTCGGCGCCCTCGAACAGGCCGGCGAGGGCCTGCTTGGTGGCCATCGGCGTCGGTGCGCCGCCGACGCTGACCTTGCGCACCGTGCGCCGCGCCGCCTCCGGAACAGCGCCGCCGGCGACGAGGTCGAAGGTCATGCCGCCGATCAGCGGCAGGTCGGTGATGGCGTGCCGCGCGGCGGCTGCGAACAGAGTCGCCAGGTCGAATTTCTCCAGCAGCACCGTCGTCGCGCCGGCGACGATACGGCACAGCAGGTGCGAGACGAAGACCGGCGTGTGCGTCAGCGGGCTGAGGCTGGCGCCGACGCTGGCCGATGTGTCGCCGCGCGCCGTGCCGCAGGCCAGCGCCGCCCACAGCAGGTTGCCGTGCGGCAACATGACCCCCTTCGGCGCGCCGGTGGTGCCGGAGGTGTAGGCGAGGACGGCGAGATCGCCCGGGCGTGGGGCGCGCGGCGTCGCCACCCGGCTCAGGCCGCGGCGTGCCTGGCGCGGCCGCAGCGGCAGGTCGGCCTCGACGGCGAACAGCGGCACGCCGGCGTCGGCGGCGGCGGCGCGGGCGACGTCGATACGCGGCGCGTCGCACAGCAGCGCTGTGGCGCGCGCGTGCGCCAGGATCTGCGCCGTCTCGCCGGCGGTGGCGCGCGTCGCGATCGGCACCGTCGCCGCGCCGAGGCCCCAGACCGCGTAGCTGGCGACGACCAGCGCCGGCGTGTTGCCGGCCATCAGGCCGATGCGCTGGCCGGCGCCGACACCGCGCGCGGCGAGCCAGGCGGCCAGCTCGTCGGCCGCGGTCGCCAGGGCGCCGAAGGGCCGCGCCTGGTCGCGGAAGACGAGGCCACCGGCGGCGCCGCGGCGCGCCGCCTGCAGACGCAGGTAGGCCGGCGTCGTCGGCAGCAGCATGGCGAGCGAGCCGTCGCCGCCGGCGGCGCGGCGCGGCCCGCGGCCGGCGACGCGCAGCCTACGCAGGGTCGGTGCCATCAGCGCAACGCCTCCGGCCGACACGTGCCGCCGCTCATCTGTCTGGAGGGCGCCGCTTCGTCGGCGGCAGGTTTCTGGGGGCAGCGTGGCCCGGTCCAACAGGCGCCGACGGTGCGGGGCCCTCCAGGCCGGGTAATAAGGAGCGGGGG
>JANNRA010000193.1:0-23563 GCA_031401035.1 bacterium
CGCCGCTCCGTCGGCGCCTGTTGAATGGATCCACCGCGCCCCGAGGCACCAGGCGCCGACGGGGCGGCGCCCTCCAGTGGCATTCCGATGACGTCCCCTGGGCCGGTTGCCTTTCTGTTCCCCGCCTTTCCCAACCTGCACCAGACCTTCGTGCTGTGGGAGGTGCTGGCGCTGCAGGAGCGCGGCATCGACCTCGCCCTTTATTCGATCAAGCGGCCGCTGACGACGACGCAGCAGCCCGAGGGCGCGGCGCTGCAGGGGCAGGTGACCTACCTGCCGTCGACGCTGTCGGCGCCGGTGCTGGGCGCCAACCTGGCGCTCCTGGCGCGCCGGCCGCGCCGCTACCTGGGTGCCGTCGTCGGCGTGGTGCGCGGCTGGTGGCAGGACCGCGCCGCCGGGCGCGCCTGGCAGACGCAGCAGGTCAGCGCCGATGCGCCCGACCGCGAGCGCACGCTGGTCGAGTCGCTGCGCGGTTGGTTCAACCGCAGCCCAGTGCTCTACCTGCTCAAGTCGCTGTGGTTGATCCCGCTCGCCGTCTGGTTGGCGCGCGATCTCGAGCGGCGCGGCATTGCGCGCCTGCATGCGCACTGGGCGAGCTATGCGGCGACGGTGGCGCTGGTCGTCCACTGGTTGACCGACATTCCCTTCAGCTTCACGGCGCACGCGTACGACATCTACCTGGTGCCGCGCCTGCTCGGGGTGAAGGTGCGCGAGGCCGACTTCGCCGTCACCTGCGCGCGCGTCAACGCCGAGTTCCTCAACCGCCTGGCCGGCACGGCGCCGGGCGACCGGGTGATCGTCAATTATCACGGCGTCAGCCGGGCGCGCTTCGCGCCGCAGCCGCGGCGGGCGCGCGGGGTGCTGCCGTGTCTCGTCACCTGCGGCCGGCTCGAGCCCTACAAGGGCCACCACATCCTGCTGCGCGCCGTGGCGCAGCTCGATCGGCCGGTGCGGGTGGTGCTGGTCGGCGAGGGGCCGCAGCAACAGCGGCTGGCACAGCTCGCCGCCGAGCTCGGCATGGCCGAGCGAGTGGAGTTCACCGGGCCGCTGCCGCAGGCGCGCCTCGCCGAGGTGTACGCCGAGGCCGACGTCTTCGTCCTCGCCAGCGTCATCCTCGAACGGTCGGGCAAGCGCGACGTCATCCCCAACGTCTTGGCCGAGGCCATGGCGATGCAGCTGCCGGTCGTCGCGACCAGCATCTCCGGCATCGCCGAGTTGGTTACCGACGGGGTCAGCGGACGCCTGGTGCCGCCGAACGACGCCGCCGCACTGGCGCGCGTGCTCGGCGAACTGCTCGATGACCCCGCGCAGCGCCAGCGGCTGGCGCGCGAGGGCGCCGCGACGGTGGCGCGGATGTTCGACCGTGACGTGAACATCGAAGAACTGGCGGCGTTGTTCCGCGGCCAGCGCCCGGCGGCGCGGGGCGGCACGTGAAGGCCCGCGCGGCGCTGAGCGACACCCTCGGCATCCTCGGGACGCGCGTCGTCTGGTCGGCGATGGGCGTCGTCAGCGGCATCATCCTCGCACGCTGGCTCGGCCCGCACGATCGCGGCCTGCTGGCGCTGGTGCTCCTGGTCCCGTCGACGGTGGTGACGCTGGTCAAGCTCGGCGTCTCGCAGGCGACCATCTTCTTCATCAACCGCAAGGAGGCGACGGTCGACCAGGTCGCCTCGAACTCGCTGCTGCTGGCGCTGGTGCTCGGGGCGGCGTCGGCCCTGATCGTCTGGGGGCTGCGCGATTCGCTGCTGCACACCATCCTCGCCGACGTGCCGCCGTGGGCCCTGGCGCTGGCCCTGCTGCGCGTGCCGGTGCTGCTGCTCGATAACTACCTCTACAGCATCCTGCAGGCGACCGGGCACTTCCGCATCTACAACCGCCGCCTGTTACAGAGCGAGGCGCTGCGCCTGCTGCTCGTCGTCGGCGCGATCATGGGCCTCGGTCTCGGCCTGCCGGCGGCGGTGGCGATCTACACCGTCATCGGGGCGCTCAACGTCGGCTGGTTGCTGTGGAGCATGCGCCACACGGTGCGTTTCTCGGCGACGCCGGACCTGCCGTTGCTGCGCCGCATGCTGTCGTTCGGCCTGCGATCGTACGTACAGGTCGTCACCGCGCACCTGCTGCTGCGCATCGACGTCTATATGGTCCAGGCCTTCCTCGGCCCGGCCGAGACGGCCTTCTACGCCCTCGCGCTGCACTTCACCGAGCTGGTCCTCGAGGTCCCGCAGGCGATCGGTCTGGTGCTCTATCCGAAGCTGGCCGCGCTGCCCGAGGCCGAGGTGCACCGCCTCACCGCCCAGACCTGCCGCCGCACGTTGATGGTCACCGTCCCCGCCGCGGCGGCGCTGGCGCTGCTCGGCCCCTGGGTGATCCGGGCGTGGTACGGCGAACCCTTCGCGCCGGCGGGAGCGCCCCTGCCGTGGGCAGCCGTCGGCGTGGCGATGATGTCGATCTTCGTCATCATCACGCGCAACTTCACCTCGCGGCAGAAGCAGCGCGTCAACACCGCCGCCGGGCTGCTGGCGCTGGTCGTCAACGTCGCGCTCAACCTGTACCTGATCCCGGCCTACGGTATCGTCGGCGCCTCGATGGCGACCGCCATCGCTTACAGCGGCGCCTGCGTCATTCTCGTCGCGGCCTTCCGGCGCGAATCCGCTCTGCCGCTGCGCAGCATTCTGGTGCCGACGGGCGCCGATCTGGTCTACTTCGCCGACGTGGCGTCGCGCGGTCTGGCGCGCGGCCGACGGCGCTGACCCTGTCGTACCGGTGGGGGAATACCCGTAGGCAATTCGGTGTAAATCCGCGATAGTCTTTGTCCCTGCGATTGACGCAGTGTCCCCGCATGAACTCGCACGGGTCGTGGTGGCAAAAGACGGTGGTGGCGGCGGCGAGTCTTCTGGCGACGTCGTCGTAGGCGGCGGCGCAGTGCCCGCCGGCGCCGGCCGCCGGCTGCCTGATCGCACGCGAGTCGCGCCTGTCGTTGTGGAACCGCGCCGACGACGCCAAGGACCAGGTGTTGTGGAAGTGGAGCAAGGGCGAGGCGCTCGCCGCCGCGACGCTGGCCGATCCGATCCTGCCGCTCGCCGCGCCGGTGACGGTGCAGTTGCGGCGCGACGACGGCAGCCTGTGTCTGCAGTCGACGTTCGCCGAGACCGACGCAGAGGCCAATCGCACGGATCGCTTCAAGGCCGACGCACGCGCCAGCTTGCCGTCGCCGGCCGGCACCATTCCCTTCGAAGACCT
Source organism: bacterium (assembly GCA_031401035.1). Lineage (GTDB taxonomy): Bacteria > Desulfobacterota > Binatia > HRBIN30 > CADEER01 > JANNRA01. Next base: position 3,241 of record JANNRA010000193.1, read on the forward strand.
CTGCAACAAGAGCGGCGACGACGGCAGCATCGCCGAGCAGATCGGAGCGCACCTGCGGCGCAGCGGCACCGAGTGGGCGACGACCTGCCTCGCCGAGCACGGCGCCTCGACCATGATGTCGACCTCGCCTTCCCGGGTGATTCAAGCTACCCCGACGTGCCGGACGCGGTCCCGTCGCTGGTCTGCGCGGCGGTTGGTGAGTGCGACCATTCGCTCGGACGCATCGCCTGGCACGCCGAGAACAAGTTCATTCGCAAGTGCATGCTGGCGCAGTGGCAGTTGGTGTGGGGGTGAATCCAGGCCCGTGCCGGTGCGGCGGCGCCGCCTGACTGCGACGTCGGCGCCTTCGCCCCCAGCTTCTGGGGCGTCTACGCCTGCTACGAAGAACACTTCGTCGCGCCGCTGCTGCGGGCGCAGCTGGCGCGCCTGCGCGCCTACGAGTCGCCGGCGGCGCCGATGACACCGGCCTGCCAAGGCGCCATCGTCACGCGCCTGTGGTGGCGCCTGGCGAGCGACTGGATTCGTCATGGCGACGACGTGTGTCGCGACGGCTACCTCGACCTGCAGCTGCGCCAGGCCTGTGTCACTGACACGGCGGCGCCGCGCCTCGACCAGGCGACGTGGAATGCCTGGTGCGACGAGTTCTCGTCCTTCCTGCGGCCGGTCTACGAGGGCGTCCGCGCCGCCAGCGGCAAGCAGTATTAGCCGAGCGGGCGGGACCGCGCCCTCCAGTTCAGCGGACGATCGCGTCCTGTAGTGCCTGGCCGTGTCGGAAGCGCCGCAGGTTGGAGGCGAAGTGCGCGACGCAGGCCGGCAGTTTGTCGGCCACGTTGACGGCGATGTGCGGCGTCATCAGCACGTTCGGCACCGCCCACAGCGGGTGCGCAGCCGGCAGCGGATCGTCGACGAACACGTCGAGCCCGGCGCCGGCGATGGTGCCGTCGCGCAGCGCCGCCGCCAGAACCGATTCGTCGACGACGATGCCGCGCGCGATGTTGATCAGGCAGGCGGTGCGCCGCATCGCGGCGAGTTCCGGCGCGCCGATCATCCGTTCGGTGTCGGGCCCGCCGGCGACGGCGAGAACCACCACGTCGGCCGCCGCCAGCATCTCGTGCAGGGCGCGGCGCGGGTAGACGCGGGCGACGTGCGGCGGTGTCTGCTCGTGATTGCTGCGCGTGCCGATGACGCGCATGCCGAAGGCGTCGGCGGCGCGCGCCGTCGCCTGCCCGATGTTGCCCAGGCCGACGATCGCCATCGTCGCGCCGCGCAGGGCGCGCAGTTCGACGCCGCGTCCCGCCCACTCGCCGCACTCGCGCGCCGCGACGAAGACGTCGAGGCGGCGCCACAGGCCGAGCAGCAGGGCGAAGACGTGCTCGGCCACCCACGGCGCGAACAGCCCGCCGATCGTCGTCACGGCGACGCCCGGGGCCTCGAGCAGGCCGGTGCCGGCGAGCTGGTCAAAGCCGGTCGCCGGCGTCTCCACCCAGCGCAGGCGCGGCAGCGCGGCGGCGTCGATGGGCGGCGCGAAGGCGAGCAGGGCCTCGGCGTCGGCCAGCGCCGCCGTCAGCGCCGGCGTCGCGTGCGTACGGCCGCCGAGACGGCCGGCGCGGCGACCTCGTCCCAGGGGACGGAGAGGTCGGCGTGACTGATCGCGACGTCGAGGTCGCGGGTCAGCTCCGCCAGGTGCGCCGCGTGCGCGGCGAGGTTGAGCGCGACGACCTTCACGCCAGCAGCTCCGCCACCTCGACCAGGGCGCCGACGATGTGCGTCGGCTGCGGGCCGGCGGCGGGCACGCTGGCGCCGTGCCAGTTGACCCAGGCGCTCTCGATGTCGGCGGCGGCGGCGCCGCCGACGTCGTCGCCCAGGTTGTCACCGATCATCAGCGCCTCGCCCGGTTGTGCGTCGAGGCGCCGCAGGGCCTGGTGAAAGATGGCGGGGTGCGGCTTGCGGCGATCGACGTCGATCGAGATCACCGCCGTGCTCAGCAGTGCATCGAGACCGTGGCGGGCGAGCAGGGCGTGCGCCGTCGGTCCATCGTCGAAATTCGAGATCACCGCCAGGCGCCGCTGGCGGGCGAGCGCCAGCAAGAGGGTGCGGTGCGCGGTCGGCAGTTCGGTGTTCCCCGCCTGCGCCTCGAGCTGCAGGCGGGCCAGCTTGGCGGCGGTGCTGGTCGCCGTCGCTCCCTCGAGACCGAGGCGGGCGAGGGCGCGCGCGTAGCGGACCGCGATCGGCGTCTCGCGGTGCTCGGGGCGGCGTGCCTTGGCGATCGCCAGGCTGACGTCGTAGAGCGCGTCGAGGAAGAAATCGAACTCGACGCCACCGAGCAGCGTCTGGGCGCGGCCGCGCAGTTCCTGCATCGCCGGCCGCCAGGTCGGCTCCTTCACCTGCCCGGTCGGCGCGTGGCGGGTGAACAGCAAGATGGTGCGGAAGAGATCGAACAGCAGGACGGGGTAGCGCATGACCGGCGCTGCCCTAGCACCGGAGGCGCGCGCGAGCCACGGGCAAAATCAGCTTTGAGTAACGAAGAATCGGATGGTAGCGCGCCGATTTTGTCGGGGGCTGCGTGGCATATACGAGTCGATTGCAAGAGCTGTTTCAGGACCCGTCGCGGACGCGCCGACCGCGCGAAGCGGGTCTGACGCACGTGCTCGACAAAGGCATGTCGCTGGCCGACGTCGAGGGCACGCTGGAAGTCGCCGAGCCGTACGTGGACATCGTCAAGTTCGGCTGGGGCACCTCGGTGGTCACCGAGAACCTCGAGGTCAAGATCGCCCTCTGCCAGCGCCGTGGCATGGACATGTACTGCGGCGGCAGCCTGTTCGAACTGGCGCTGCAGCGCGGCAAGGTCGACGAGTACACCGCCTACCTCAAGGACGGCGGCGTCCGCCTGCTCGAGGTGTCCGACAGCGTCATCACGCTGCCGCTGGTCGACAAGCTGCGCTACATCGAGCGGCTGGCGCGCGATTTCTGAGGTGCTGTCGGAAGTGGGCAGCAAGGACGAGGCGGTGGTCGTGTCGCCGACGCGCTGGGTCAAGCAGATCAAGGCCGAACTCGACGCCGGCGCCTGGAAGGTGATCACCGAGGGGCGCGAGTCCGGCACCGTCGGCCTGTACCGCGGCAGCGGCGAGATCCGCACCGGCCTGATCGACGAGATCGAAACCCAGCTCGATACCAGCCGCCTGATGTTCGAAGCGCCGCAGAAGGCGCGGCAGGTGTGGCTGATCAAGCACTTCGGGCCCAACGTCAACCTCGGCAACATCCCGCCCGGCGAGGTCGTCGCGCTCGAGACCATGCGCCAGGGGCTGCGCGCCGACACCATGCTCGGCCGGTGAAGAACCCGGCCATCGTTCCCAATCCCGGCACCGCCGGGGTCGGGCTCATTCAGGCGCTCAGTCTCGGCGGCGTGCCGATCATCACCGTTGGCCGCCGCTGGCCGCCGCTGCTCGGGCGCTTCTCGCGCTTCCCCCACCGCCACGTCGGCTACAATCCCGGTCGCGAAACGCTTACCGAGTGTCTGCTGCGCGTCGGCGGCGAGTTCGACGGGCGCGGGGTGCTCTTTCCGGCGATCGACGTCGATCTCGAGGCCATCGTGCTGGCCCAGCCGCCGCTGCAGGGGCGCTACCACGTCCCGGCGGCGCCGCACATCGGCCCGATATCTTCGCCAAGAACTGGCAGTACGACCTGGCGCGGCGCGTCGGCGTGCCGATTCCCGCCTCGATCAAGTTCGTCGCTGGACGCGGGCCGAACCTGGCCGGCGGCGCGCCGGATCTGGCCGGTCTGCGCCTGCCGTACATCATCAAGCCCTCGTCGCGCACCGCAGCGGTCGGCGGACGCGCCTTCCGGCCGCAGGTGGTCGAGGCCCGTGCCGGGCTCGAGGCTTTCCTCGCCGAGCTGGCGCGCGACCACGCCGGGCGCGAGTTCCAGCTCGCCGAGAACATCCCCGGCGATCCCTCGACGCTGTGCACGGTCGGCGCCTGCGCCGATCGCGACGGGCGCGTGCTACGCACCTACACCGGCCGCAAGCGCTCGCAGCGCCCGCACACGCACGGCGACGCCAGTATCGCCGAGAGCGTCGCGCTGCCCGAGGTGGTGACCGGGCAGGCGCGCGTGCTCCTCGAGGCGGCGCTATTCCACGGCATCAGTCAGGTGGAGTTCAAGTACGACCAAGTGGAGTTCAAGTACGACGCGCGCGACGACCAGTACAAACTGCTCGAGATCAACGGCCGCGCCTGGTCGTGGATCAAGCTGCCGGCCTTTTCGCGTTTAAGGGCCCGGCACCAAGATCCGGCAGCAAGATCTTGACCGCGGCGTTGAGTAGGTAGTACATAGTATTTATGTCTGTGAAGGTCGCGCACGGAGAAGGCGATGGCGCGGTGCCGGAGTCGCGCGCTGAGGCGCGCCTGATGTCGCCGTTGGCGGTTGCCGACGAGGTGTGGATCGTCACGGCGTTGCTGCATCGGGAGCACCCGGAGCGCGAGGACTTTACGGCCAAGGAGATCGAGGCTCGGGCCAGACGCGAGGCGATCTGCGCGCCGCTGCGGCCCGGCGTGTATGTGCATGCGATCCTGCACTGCGTGGCGAATCGTGAGCCGAAGCCGGCGCGTCTGTGCATGCTGTACGCGACCGGTCGGTCGCGGCGCCGGCTCTACCGACCTGGCGATGCCTGCGACCCGGGTCGGGCGAGCGGGCGCACGGTGCCCGATCTGGCGGACGTCCCGGCCGCGTATCGGTTCTTGCTCGAGTGGTACGCGAGTGAGTACGTCCCCCGCGGCGCCGGTGAACCGCGGCGCGACCCGTTGCTCGCCGCGCGCGGACTGGGCCGCGATCTGCGGTCCGATGAGCACCCGGACACGCACGTCGCCGGCCTGCGCGCGGGGTGGACGTGAGCCGGGTATTCTGGGACACCAACCTGTTCGTCTATCTGTTCGAGGACTGCGGCGCATTGTCGGATCGGGTCGCCGCCCTGCGCGAGCGCATGTTGACGCGCGGCGATGCCCTGGTGACCTCGAGTCTCACCGTGGGTGAGGTGTTGGTGAAGCCGATCGCCGCCGGACGGGATGACCTGCGCCGCGCCTATGAGCAGGCGCTGGCCGCCAGTGCCGAGATCGTTCCGTTCGATCGTCGCGCCGCGGTCGAATATGCCCGCCTCCGGCAGGACCGCGCCATCCGCCCTCCCGACGCGATCCAACTGGCCTGCGCCGCCGGCTCGGCAGTCGATCTCTTCATCACCAACGACGACCGCCTGAGCCGCAAGAGTGTTGCCGGCATCCAGTTCATCACCTCCCTCGCCGGCGCCCCGCTGTGAGCGCCCCCCGCGTGCCTGGCGACCCCGCCCCGGCATGTGGTAGCCAATCATGACGAGCCGTTAGCTCAGGTGGTTAGAGCATCTGCCTTTTAAGCAGAGGGTCCTGGGTTCGAGCCCCAGACGGCTCACTTGTTTCCAGCGGCGCGACGACGACTTGCGCCGTCGCCTCTGCCCGCGTCGGTTGGTCTGCGCCGGCGGTGCAACTTCTGGTGCCGCGGGTCGCGGAGCTCCTGCACGTCACGCGCTGCGTCGCCGTTCCACCCCAGATGATGCTCGCGTGACGCCTACGCTGTGGTGTAAGAGCGCACGGGGCTGAGGGGGAGCAACGCATGGAAGACCTGACCAGGCTGCTCGACCAGATCGCCGGCATCGTGTGGGGCCCGCCGATGCTGATCCTGCTCGTCGGGACGCACGTCTACCTGACCTTCCGTCTGCGCTTCATCCAGCGCTACATGGGCCGGGCGATTCGCATCTCCCTGCAGCGCGAGTCCGAGGGCGAGGGCGACGTGTCCCAGTTCGGCGCGCTGACGACGGCGCTTGCCGCCACCATCGGCACGGGCAACATCGTCGGGGTCGCCACGGCCGTGGCGGCGGGCGGGCCCGGGGCCGTCCTCTGGATGTGGCTCACCGGTGTGTTCGGCATCGCGACGAAGTACGCCGAGGCCCTCCTGTCGGTGAAGTATCGGGTGAAAGCGGCCGACGGCACGATGGCAGGCGGTCCGATGTACGTACTCGAGCGCGGAATGAAGAGCCGGCCCCTCGGTATCCTCTTCGCGGCGCTGACGGCGGTGAGCGCGTTCGGCATCGGCAATACGGTGCAGGCCAACTCGGTCGCGACCCTGGTGCACGACACCTTCGGCCTCTCGCCCTGGATCACCGGCGCCGTCATGACGGCGTTGACCGCGCTCGTGATCCTCGGCGGCATCAAGTCGATCGCCCGCGTCTGCGAGCGGCTGGTGCCGTTCATGGCAATCTTCTACGTCGCCGGGTGCCTCATCATCCTGGCGCTGAACGTGGCGGAGATCCCCGCCACCATCGCGCTGATCGTCAGCTCGGCCTTCACCGGCCAGGCGGCGGTCGGCGGCTTCCTCGGTGCCGGCGTCCGCGAGGCGATGCGCTACGGCGTCGCGCGCGGGCTGTTCTCCAACGAGTCCGGGCTCGGCAGCGCGCCGATCGTCGCGGCGGCGGCTCAGACCAGGAACCCCGTTCGCCAGGCCCTGGTGTCGTCGACCGGAACCTTCTGGGACACGGTCGTGGTGTGTCTCATGACCGGGCTCGTGGTCGTGCAGTCGGGCGAGTGGAGGCAGGGCATGGGCGGCGCCAAGCTCACCTCGGCGGCGTTCCAGGATCTCCCGGTCATCGGGCCGATCGTGCTGACGGTCGGTCTCCTGACATTCGTTTTCTCGACCATCCTCGGATGGGCCTATTACGGCGAGAAGGCGTGTGAGTATCTCTTCGGCCCGCGCTCGACGGTGGTCTATCGCGTGCTGTGGGTGGCCGCGGTGATGCTGGGCGCGGTGTTGCCGCTGCCGATCGTGTGGTCGGCCGCCGACATCACCAACGCGATGATGGCCATTCCGAACCTGATCTCACTCCTGGTGCTGACGCACGTCATCGTCGACGAAACCCGCCGCGACCTCTGGAACGAGGGGCGCGGCGAAGGTGAGACCCCGAGCGGGGGATGACCGAATGAGTGACGCACCGTCCCCCACTCGTTCGGGGGCGCGGCGATCCGGCGGAGGCCCGCTATGCGATATCGGTCCGTGATCGCCGACAGTGCGCGCTGGGACGGGTTTGCCTTCCGGCCCGGCGACATCGTCATCAGCACGCCGCCCAAGTGCGGTACGACGTGGACGCAGATGCTGTGCGCGCTGTTGATCTTCGACGGCCCCGAGTTTCCCGCCCCGATGGACGAGATCTCGCCATGGATGGACATGTGCAATCGGTCTCGCGCCGACGTGTGGGCGGCGCTGCACGCGCAGACGCACCGGCGCTTCATCAAGACGCACACGCCGCTCGACGGCCTGCCGCAGCGCCCTGAGGTCACCTACCTGGTCGTCGGTCGCGATCCCCGTGACGTGGCGGTGTCGTACGAGCATCACGCGGCCAACATGGACTTCGACCACTTCATGGCCCTGCGCGCGGCGACGGTCGGCAATGACGACCTCGCCGACCTGCCGCCACGCCGACCGCTGCCCGACGACCCGCTGGAGCGCTTTCAGCTGTTCGTGGCCGACGAGACGGGGGGTGGACCGCCGAGTCTGTCCTCGGTGCTGCATCACCTGGACACCGGCTGGCGGCGTCGCCATACGCCCAACGTCGCGCTCTTCCACTACGCCGATTACAAGGCTGATCTCGTCGGCGAGTTGCTGCGGCTGGCCCAGGGTCTCGGCATGCCGTGCGCACCCGAGCGAGCGCGCACGCTGGCGCCGGAAGCGAGCCTGACGCGCATGCGCGAGCGCGCCAGTGAACTGGCGCCGGTGGTCTCGCAGGGGAACTGGAAGGATCCACGCGGCTTCTTCCGTAGCGGCGGTAGCGGTGAGTGGCGCGCCCGCCTCACCGACGCCGACCTCGTCGCCTACGAGGCGCGGGTGCGGGCACTGGCGGATGCGGACCTGGCGCGGTGGGCGCATGGCGGGCGGCTGGCCTCGGGCGTCGATCCGCAGCGATGAAGGGGCATCCTTCAGTTGCCGATGGGCAGCGTCAGCAGCGGCGACGCGCCGTGGTCGCTGACGGCGGTCAGTGAGAAGAGGAAGTTGAGCAGGCCGAAGGTGGCCTTCGAGTTCTGATCGTTGTCGGCGATGTAAAACCATGAGCCGCGGTGCGCCACGGCGACGAAGGCGTCTTGTGGGCGCCCGTGCTGCGAGTGGATGGCCATCCCCGGCCGGTGACCTTGCGCCAGTCGAACGGCTGCCCGTCGTCGTCCATGGTGGTCGTCACCAGGCCGGCGCGGATGTCGGCGTCGGGCGGCTCCACCGACTGCGCCAGGTAGTACAGGACGGCAAGCAGCGAGCGGCAGCGCAGGCCCACCTCATCGGGCTTGCACTCGAACGGGTAGGCGGTGAGGCGGAAGTCCTGCCGACTCGGTGGCAGATCGAGGGCCTGGCGCACCGCGGCGACGTCGGCGACGAGCGGGTCGTGCGGATCCTGGGGCGCGCGGATCCAGAACTTGGGGTTGCGTCCCGGCGGATCGGCGTCGTTTTCCTTCATCTCCCAGTTGAGGCCGACGAGTCCCGCGGCTTGCAGGCGGTGGAGCCTGGCGGCGAGGGTGGCGAACGCTTCGTTTACCGGCTTCCTCCGCGGCGTCGCGCCGGTGGCGGTCGGGGCATTGCGTACGTCGTTGGCGCGCTGCACCACCAGCAGCAGGCGATCGTCGCTCCAGCCGGTCTGCGTCAGGCGCATCAGGGACTCGATCGAAATTGGCGTCAGCATGCGGGTGGCGAACTTGTCGCCCGAGAGCGGCGAATAGGTGATCGTGGGTTTCTCGCCGTACATGAGGCCGGTGCCCACCGTGCCGCTGCTCCCCGCGCCAAACTGGCCGCTGGCGTTGAGCGAGGCATCGACGCCGTACTGCGCCACGACGCTGCCGAGCTCCAGGAAGGTCGGCGTGTCGTTGTAGCGCAGGCGGACCAGGTTGAGCAGCATCTCGGCGTCGGCGGAGCGGGCGATCTGCCGGTTGTAATCCGGCCGTTCGCTGCGCAGCGCGTTGGGGCCGAGCCCGGTCGTGCAGCCGCCCGCCAGCAGCGCCATGGCCCCGAGCATCGCCACGGCGCGCTGGCGCCGTGTGCGGGACTTCACTTTAATGTCTGTCACTGCCGGTTCCTCCCCGCGAGCGCGTCTCGGCCGAACAGCCCCAACCGGCACGGCCGCCTATTGCCCGAGTTGGGCGAGCGCGAAGCGCAGTGGCGCGCTGGAGATCTTGATCAGCCCGCCGAGCGGCTGGCCCATCTCCAGAATCAGAAAGGTCGAGCCCGCGACCGCCATGGCACAGAGCAGCAGGGCGATGATCACCGTGCCGTTACGCGGCGCGAAGAGGCCGAAGCTGGCGAAGAGCAGGGCGAGCCAGAAGACCAGCACCACCAGGAATGCGATCGGCAGCGAGTTGCTCGCCTGCGCGAACATCAGCCACCGTGTTTCGAGCAGCGTAGCGGTGAGCGCGAGGGCGCGGGTCTGCTGTGCGCGCGCGGCGTCGCTCGGCGGCACGAGGGCGCGGATGCCGCTCTCGATTGCTTCGACAGTCGGGGTGGTTTTGGCCGTGCCCAAGGATTCAGCCGGCGCGCCGTCCTCCGGCCACGTCAACGCCAGCCGGAACGCCACCGCCTGGCGCAGCATCTGGCGCACCTCGCGCGTCTCGGGTCCGTACTGCGCCAGCGCCCGGTCGAGCAGAATGATGTGTGCGGCGCTCTGCTGCACCTCGCTGGTCTGCGTGTCGAACGAGCCCTTGGCCGATGCGGTCAGCAGACCGAGGACCAGCGCCGCCATCGTCGCCACCAGGCCCATCGCCAGCTTCACGACGTCCTTCGAATCGGCGCTCAGATGCTCCTCGGGGAGGAGTCCGCGCAGGAACAGGCCGAGCGACGCGCTGGCGCAGAGGCAGGCGAAGACCGATGCCGCGATGGTCAGCGAGTGCATTGAACTCCCCGTATCCTAGCTCCGAACCCTACCCGTGCGTGCGCGCAAAGTCCTGAAGGTGCGGGGAAACTTCGCGGAAATCGGCGCCCTCGATCGGCGGCGTGCCGATTCACCGTCCTCGCCGCGCTGACATTTCGCCCGGCAGCGCCTAGAGTGCGGCGATCGTGCGCCGGGCCGGGGTAATCCTGACGTGTAGTGCTCGCCCGCCAGTCCGGCGGCGGCGGGGCATGGCATGAGCAGGGTGGGTCCGCGCCGTCGCCCGCTCAGCCGCCTGTGGCGGCCGTTGGCGACCTACCTCGTCTTCCTCGCCGGCGGCGTCCTGCTGCTGCGCATGGATCCGTTCGGCTTCTCGCGGCTGACGAAGTTCTACTCGCAGGACCTGCTCGCGGCGGCCATGGCGGGGTGCTACCCGGACGCGCCCGACGGACCCTGCGTCAGGGACGGGCGGGCGCAGACGGCGGTGGTGCTGCTGCGCGACGCCGACCTGACGGCCTTTGCAGAGCCGTGGCCGCCGCGCTACGGCTTTCACGCCCGCATCCTCAAGGCGATCCGCGCCAACCGGCCGAAGGCGGTGATGATGGACATCGTCTTCGAGGACCAGCGCGACGATCCCAGCATCGCCGCGCTCGCCGCCGAGCTCGATCGCTACCGAGCGGCGGGGATTCCCGTCTACGCCGCGTCCTTCGGCCTCGACCGGCCACTGCGGTCGGAGGTCGGCGCCCGCGTCACCTCCGTTCAGGTGCCGAAGAAGATCGACCCGCTCGACCGCGTGACGCGCTTCTACGATCTCAACACCGGTGCGCCGCAGCACCAGCTGACGGCGGTGCCGATGGCCTGGCGCGATGTCTGCGGCGGCTGTCAGGGCGAGCGCGGCTGCGGCGACGACCCGATCCGCGTCTTCTGGCCGACGCTGCCGGAGCAGAGCTGGAACGACCGCTGGTTGGCCTGCCGCCGCCGGCCGCCGTTTCCCTGGTGGATCGTGCAGGACCGCGGCAGCGACTTCCGTGAGGACTGTCCGGCGACGCCGACCATCCCGGCGCGCATTCTGCTGGAGCCGACCGAGGCCGACGACGCGGCGATCGAGGCGATGATCGCCGACGGCGTGGTGTTCTACGGCGCCTACTTCCACGGCGCCGCCGACGCCATGAACACGCCGCTGCACAACGACCTGCCGGCTGTCTTCCTGCACGCCACCGCCTTCGACAACCTGCTGACGCTCGGCCCCGAGGCGTTGCGCCACCGCGAGCGCACGGTGCCGCTGCTCGGCGTATCGCTGCCCGACTTCCTGCTCCTGGCGCTGATCGGCGCCGTCTTCATCGCCCGGCGCTCGAGTTCGCGGCTCGAGGCCGGCTGGCAACACCTGCTGCGCCGCGTCCGTAGCCGCCTCGGACGCATGCTGCTGATCGCCCTCGGCAGCCAGATCGGCATGCTGCTCATCTTGTCCACGGGCATCGCCTTTCTCGCCTGCCGCGTCGGTGCCGCACCCTGGCTGCTCGGCGCCAACTTCCTCTTCGCCGTCACCTGGACCGAAGTGCTCGACATCACCGAGAAGCTGTTCGAGGCTGCGGATGAGTTGGGGCCGCAGTAAGGGTTTCCCAGGAGGGCGCCAGTCGGTCTCGCCAAGGCACGCGGTTGGTTGGTAGGGAGGCTTCGTCTGGAGGGTGAGCGCATGAAGACGATGGTGGTGACGGCGACGATGCTGCTGCTGCTCGCGATGGCGGCGGGCGGCGGCGACGAGGCGACGATGGTGAAGATCAAGAAGTGGAAGGTCGATCCGGTCGAACTGCTCGATGCCCCGGACGGTAAGATCGTGGCGACCAGGCCGGCCGCCGACCTGCCGAGCGAGGCGCTGCGGACCGGGCAGGGGTGGCTCAAGGTCGCCGTCGGCGGCAAGGACTACTACGTCGAGGCGAGCCAGGCGCGCACCGATCTGAAGCTGAGCGGCAGGCCGAAGTGTGAGAACCTCGGCGGCGCCACCGGCCACGCGGCGTCGCGCGGCCTCGGCGAGGAAGGCTGCGAGCCGTGAGCCGGCGTGGGCCGGCGCGATTGGTGGTGCTGCTGGTCGCCCTCTGCGGCGTCGGCGCGGCGGCGGCCGACGACAAGGCGATCGACGATCTCGACGCCGGCCCGTTCCGCTTCGGTGCCATGGCGCTCGGGCAGGTGAAGGACGTCGACTACGCCCGTGCGGAGGGACTCGGGCTGGTGCCCGCCTCGCCGCTCGACACCTATCTGAACGGCGTCCTCGCCAAGCTCCTGGCGCAGTCGCCGGTGACCAACGTGCCGGCCCGCGTCTACGTGCGCGCCAGCGGCGACTGGGCGGCCAAGAGCACCGCCGATGCCAATATCTACGTCGCCCTCGGCGCCCTGTTGCGCCTCGACAACGAGGACGAGGTGGCGGCGCTGCTGGCACACGAGGCGTCGCACGTCATCCTCGGCCACGCCGACGCCGACGTCGTGCAGGGCTTGCAGCAGCGCGCCATCCAGCTCAGCGCCCTGGCCGCCGAGGCGCAGCAGATGCTGGCCGGCGGCAAGACGGCCGGCGGCGGCGGCGGATCGGTGGCCGGCGGCGCGCGCGTCGAGGACCAGACGCGCGCCCTGCTGCTCAACACGCTGCTCTTGTCGCCGGCGTGGACGCGCGAGCAGGAGCGCGACGCCGACCGCCTCGGCACCGACCTGCTGGGGCGCGCCGGCTACGCGCCGCAGGCGATGGCGTCGCTGCTGCGCAAGCAGAAGAGCGTTGAGCGCGAACGCGCCGCGAGTCCGGCGACGGCCGCGCTCGACAAGCAGTTCTTCGGCGTCGACGCTGGCGCGCAGGTGCAGGCGCAGGCGCAGAAGGCGGCGCAGCACATCGGCATCGACCCGCAGGGTCTCGGCGCGCTCGCCGGCGCCGCTTTCGGCAAGGCGGCCGAGTGGGGCGCCAAGCAGGTCGACGAGGCGAAGCGGTCGCACCCGAAGACCGAGGAGCGCATTGCCGAGATCGAGGCGTACACCGCCGACGAGTACGGCGGCACCGCCGCCCCCGCCCTGCAGGTCGCCACCTGGGAGGCCGCCAAGGAGCAGGACGGGACGGTCGACATCCTCGAAAACTACATTGCCGCCATCGAGGCCAAGGGCAAGCTCGCCGCCGGTGATGTGGCGACGGCGCGGCGTCTGGCGAAGACGGGCCTGAGCGGCCCGACGCGAGCGCACGCCTATCCGAACTACGTGGCCGCGGCCGTGCAACTGACCTCCGGCGCGGCCGCGCTGGCGCTGGCCGACTACGAAACCGCCCTCGCCGGTCCGGAGCCGGCGGGGGCGATCTATGCCGAGGCCAGCGCCGTCTACCTGCAGACCGGCAAGGGCGCCAAGGCGGTCGAGGTGATGGAGAGCGGCTACGACCGCTTGCAGCAACCACCGAGCCTGACCGTGCCGCTCATCCGCACGTATCAGCTGGCCGGCCGCCAGGGCGATGCCGATCGCGTCGCCGCGATGTGCGCCGTGCGCTGGCCCAATCTGCAGGCGCTGTGCGCCGACGCGGCGAAGGGCCAGGAGCCGAAGGGCAAAAAGCCGAACGGCAAGTAGCCGAACGGCAAGTAGCCGCTTGCCATCCCGCCGACCGCAGGGGCATGAGTCCAGGTTGCGATGACGCGCGTCTTGCACCGACTGGTCGACTGGCTGCGCCGCTACCTGCCGGCGGAGCTGGCGGGGATCCCATCGGCGCTGCTCTGCGCCTGGGCGGCGGACCGGCTCACCGGCAGCACCGCGGCGGCCGCCGTGGCGGCGACGTGGGGTGAGAACCTCGGCTTCTACGGGTTGCTTCTCGCTCGGGAACTGCGCCGTCGCGGCGGCCGCCGCGCCCTGGCGGCCGCGCTGCGCGATCTGACGCTGGAGTTCGGGCCTGCCGAAGCGCTCGACAGCCTGCTGCTGCGGCCGGCGCTGATCTACATCGCCATGCTCTACGCGCCGCATCCAGCTCTCGGCGTGCTGTTGGGCAAGCTCGCCGCCGATCTCGCCTTCTACCTGCCGACGATTGCCAGCTACGAGCTGCTGCGGCGGCGGGCCCGTGCGAAGCCGCGGCGCGCCGGCGGCTGACGCGCGCATCTTCGTTGCCGATAGCGGCGGCTTCGCTCGCGGTGTTCCTGCGACTCCCTCACCCTGACCCTCTCCCGCCGGGAGAGGGGAGCGTGGCAAACGCCGCGCTTCTTGTGCGGTCCCCCTGCGCTCATCTCCGCGGTCTGCCGACCCTTCCCGTCAGGTCAGCAGGCGCCGCAGGTCCGCCAGTAGGGCGGCCAGTTCCGCTTCCAACGCCGGCGGCACGCGGCCGGCGATGGCGGTGCGGAAAGCGGTGTAGAACCAGATCTGCTCATCCGACCCGGCGCGGAAGCGGTCCATGTACGACGGACCGATGCGGCGCACATCGTCGACGATCGCCTTGAGGTTGTGGCGCTTGTCGCAGGCGGAGACCAGGACGTGGCCGTGCGTGTCGTGCGCCAGCCGCGTCAGGTAGTGCTCCTTGCGCGCGCGCCAGGAGCTCTTGCGTGCCGATGTGTCGCCCGCGAGTGTATCGGTACAGCCGTCGACGAGCGCGGCGACCGTGCCGCCGAAGCGGCGGCGCACGGTGGCGTGTGAGACGTCGCAGTCCTCGACGACGTCGTGCAGCAGCGCCGCGATGGCCTCGTCGATGCTGCCGCCGTGCTCGAGGACGAATCCGGCGACGTGCAGCAGGTGGCTGACGTAGGGCACCGTGGTGCCCGTGCGCGCCTGCCGGCCGTGCTTGGCGGCGGCGAACTCCAGCGCGGCGCCGAGGCGCGTCGCGTCGGCGGCGGCGATGATCGGCACCGGATCGCGGCGCGGGGGTTTCGCTGGGCGTGCGATCGTCATGGGGATTCCGTATGCGTCACGATCGATGACGTCATGATCCGCACGCCACCGTGCCTCGTTCGCATCATCTGTCTCGTAGTCGTACGCGAAGTCCACCCGCACACGCCAGCGTTCCTGGTGCGGCGCGATGCCGCAGTCAGTCCGGCCCCCGGTGTCGCCCTGGTGCGCCGCCGGCGGCAGCCGTCGCCGGGCTGTAGCTCCGTCGCCGACGCTCCACTCCGCGCCCCGCCGCGTGCTAGGGCATCACCCCTATGGACTTTCGCCGCATGATGACGCTCGAGCCGCACGGCCCGGATACCTTTGTCGCCAGCGGTCCGCAGTATCCGTGGGGCGGCCTCTACGGCGGCCAGATCGTCGCCCAGGCGCTGCGCGCGGCGTCGCTGACCGTCGCGCCCGACTTCCACCTCCACTCGCTGCACGCCTACTTCATCCGCCTCGGCGACGCGGCCGAGCCGATCCGCCTCGAGGTCGACCGCATCCGCAACGGCCGCACGTTTCTCACCCGCCGCGTCGTGGCGCGCCAGGCGGTCGGCGCCATTCTCAACATGTCCTCGTCGTTCCAGGCTCCGGAGGACGCCGCCGAGGTGCAGACCGAGCACCTACCGGCGGTCGCCGGGCCCGACGGGCTGCCCGGCGACGCCTGGAGCCCGCTGATCGAGCGCCGCTTTCTCCCCGCTGACATCGCGCCGGGGCGCGTCGGCGCCTGGATGCGTCTCACCGAGGATCTCGGCGACGACCCGCTGCTCAACGCCTGCGGCCTCGCCTATCTCTCCGACGACCTGCCCACCGACGCCGCCATCTCCCTGCACCCGGACCGTCCGCCGCCCAACAGCGGCGAGCGGCGCTTCTGGAACGCCAGCCTCGACCACGCCATCTGGTTCCATCGTCCTCTCCGCGCGCATGAGTGGCACCTGCACGACTTCAGCGGCCGCGGCCTGTTCGGCGGCCGCGGGCTGGCCTTCGGCTCGATCCTCGATCGCCGCGGCCGCCAGGTGGCGACCGTGGCGCAAGAAGTCCTCAACCGGCCGGTGCGTTCGTCGCGCTGAGCCCCGGTCAACCGTCATCGCTTCGCCACCCGGGCGAGGACTCGCCGCCGCGGCCCGGCGGCGCGGCGGGCGGGCGGCGGACTTCCACTTGGCAAGCTTCCTGCTGTGCGCAGTGGCGGGATGGACCAAACACAGGGACAGCGGGCACTCCTGATCCTCCGCTATACGCTGATCGTCGCCACGGCCTATCTCCTGCTGGTCGAGGAGCGCTTTGCCCTGCCGCCGATCTGGACCATCCTGGTGGTGGTGGCGGCGCTGGGGTCGAACGTCGTCATCGCCCAGCTCCCCGCCCGCGTCACCGGCGCGACCTCCTTCGGCGCCGCCCTGGTCCTCGTCGATACGATGTGGATCACCGCCCTGTTACTGCACAGCGGCCGCTTCAACGCCGAGTTCTTCTTCCTCTATTTCTTCGTCCTGCTGCTCGCGGCGATCGGCGAGAACCTGCGCCTCATCGTCGTCGGCGCCGTCGCCGTCTGCGGCGCCTACATCTATGTTTTGACGGCGACCGGCGGGAGCTGGGAGATGTGGTCGTCGCCGTCGTTGATCCGCATCCCGTTTTTGTTCAGCGCGGCCGCCTTCTACGGCTACCAGGTCGAGCGCACGCGCAGCGAGCGCGGGCGCGCCGAGTCGGTGGACGAGGAGCGCCGGCGCGTCGAGGAGGCGCTGCACGAGCGGACCGACGAGCTGCGCGGCGAGGTGGCGGTGGCGGCGGCGTTGGCGCGCATCGGCGGCGAGCTGATCTCGTCGCTCGACGGGCCGGTGCTGCTCGAGCGCCTGTGTCAGATCACCACCGAGGAGCTCGGGTGCGTCTCGAGTCACACGCTGCTGCGACGCGGCGAGGACGACGTCTACGTCACCGTCGCCAGCCACGGGCTGTCCGCCGAGCAGCGCGATGAGGCGCAGGTCGTCGAGGTGCCGCGGCAGCGGCTGGAGCGCCTCTTCGCGACCCTCGGCAGCGGCGACCTGATCGAGGGCGATGCGGCGCCGGCGGAGATCGCGCGCATCGCGTCGGCCGACGGTCCCCGGTATCATGTCCTGATCGCTCTGCGCCGCGGCAGCCAGGTGATCGGCGCCCAGGTGGCGACCTGGCGCGGCGACGCCAGCGTTCTCGATCCGGTGCGCCGTCGTATCGCCGCCGGTCTGGCGCAGCTGGCCTCGATGGCGCTCGCCAACGCCAAGTTGGTCGACGAGCTGGAGTCGGCGAACGGGCTCAAGTCGGACTTCGTGGCCTCGATGTCGCACGAGCTGCGCACGCCGCTGAACCTCATCATCGGCTACAGCGACCTGCTGCTCGACGGCACCTTTGGGGCGCTGCATGGCGAGCAGGCCGATACCCTCTACCGCATCGCGCGCAGCTCGCGCGAGCTACTCGACCTCATCGAGGCGACCCTCGACCTGTCGCGCCTCGAGGCGCGACAGGTGCCGCTCGACCTGCGCCTGGTCGATCTCGCGTCCCTGCTCGACGAGCTCGCCGGCGAGGCGCGCGCCCTGCCGGTGCGGCCGGGGGTGCAGCTGCTGTGGGAGGTGGGCGCCGACACGCCGCGCATCGTCACCGACCCCGTCAAGCTCAAGATGGTGCTGAAGAACCTGATCGGCAACGCGGTGAAATTCACCGAACGCGGCAGCATCATCGTGCGCAGCGCCGCCGACGGCGCCGGCGTCGCGCTGTCGGTCGAGGACACCGGCGTCGGCATCGCCGCCGAGGCGCAGGCGATCGTCTTCGAGCCCTTTCGGCAGGCCGATCGCAGCGTCCACGCCCGCTTCGGCGGCGCCGGCCTCGGCCTGTACATCGTGCGCCGCTTGCTGGCGCTGCTCGACGGCTCGATCACCGTGCGCAGCCAGCCGGGTCTCGGGTCGACGTTCCAGGTGCATCTGCCCGGCGACGCCCACGCCGCCGCGGCGCCGCCGCCGCGCCGCCTTGCCGCCGCCTGACCGGCCCCAGGCGCGGCGCGGCATGGTCACGCCGCTGAGGGCATGCTACCGCCTTGCGGATGACGACCAATCGCCAGTTTCGCCTCAGGGCGCGCCCGGTCGGGCGCATCAAGCCGACCGATTTCGAGCTCGTCGAGGGCCCGGTGCCGACGGCCGGGCCGGGCCAGGCGGTGGCGCGTCTGCTCTACCTCAGCCTCGACCCCACCAACCGCATCTGGATGACCGACATGGAGCAGTACATGCCGCCGGTGCAGCTCGGCGAGGTCATGCGCGGCGGCGGTATCGCGCGCGTCGTGGAGTCGCAGCTGCCGGAGTACCCGGTCGGCACGCTGGTCACCGGCCTGACCGGCTGGCAGGACTACGTCGTCCTCGACGCCGGCAGCGCCGCCATGCTGCAGGCGCTGCCGTCCGGCCTGCCGGTGCCGCCGCAGGCGTTCATGGGCGCCCTCGGGGTGACGGGCCTGACCGCCTACTTCGGCCTGCTCGAACTCGGCCAGCCGCAGCCGGGCGAGACGGTGGTCGTCTCCGCCGCCGCCGGCGCCACCGGCTCGGTGGTCGGACAGATCGCGCGCATCAAGGGCTGCCGCGTCGTCGGCATCGCCGGCGGCGCCGAGAAGTGCCGCTGGCTCACCGCCGAACTCGGGTTCGACGCCGCGGTCGATTACAAGGCGCCCGGCTGGCAGGCGGCGCTGCGCGCCGCCTGCCCGAAGGGCATCGACGTGAACTTCGAGAACGTCGGCGGCGAGATCATGGACGAGGTCATGTCGGGCATGAACCTGGGCGGCCGCGTCGTGCTCTGCGGCATGATCTCCGGCTACAACGACAGCGCGCCGATGCGCGGTCGCTTCGACCTCATTCTGATGAAGCGCCTGCGCGTGCAGGGCTTCATCGTCATCGACTTCGTGCCGCGCTTCGCCGAGGGCGTCATGCAGCTCGCCCAGTGGTACCTGAGCGGCGAGCTCAAGCACCGCGACACGGTGGTCGACGGCCTGGAGAACGCGCCGACGGCGATCAACATGCTTTTCGACGGGACCAACGTCGGCAAGCTGCTGGTGAAGGTGTCCGAGGAGTGACGGGGGACGCGGCTGCGGTCGCCCGTCAGCGTCGCACGCAGCGCGTGCCGCCGCGCTCCATCTCGATGACGCACAGGTTGCACGGCACGCAGCGGCCGGCCGTCAGTTCGCCGCTCCGCAGCCGCTGGACGAGGTCCGGATCGCGGATCAGGGCGCGCCCCATGGCCAGGAAGTCGAAGCCCTCCGCCAGCGCCTGTTGCATCGTGTCGAGGCGGGTGATGCCGCCGAGCAGCATCAGCGGCAGCCGCACGGCGGCGCGGAAGCGCCGCGCCATGGGCAGGAAGAAGGCCTCGCTGAACGGATAGGCGCGGATGAGGCGGCGGCCGAACAGGCGCAGCGCGAGGCCGCGCAGCCAATGGTCCTGGTTGCGCGCCATCTCGCGCACCGGCACATCGCCGCGCATCAGGAAGAAGGGCGTGCGCGTGGTGTGGCCGCCGGTGAGCTGCAGCGCATCGACGCTGCCGTCGCGTTCGAGCCACGCGGCGACTTGCAACGAGTCCTCGATGCGCAGGCCACCGCTGAAGCCGTCGTCCATGTTCAACTTCGCGTACACCGCGGCGCGTCCCCCGGTGGCCTCGCGGACCGCCTGCAGCACCTGGCGCGGGAAGCGGGCGCGGCCCGCGATGTCGCCGCCCCAGGCGTCGGTGCGGGTGTTGTTGTAGGGGCTGAGGAACTGGTTGAGCAGGTAGCCGTGCCCGGCGTGGACCTCGACGGCGTCGAAGCCGGCCTCGACGGCGAGGCGCGCCGCGGCGGCGAAATCGTCGGTGAGCCGGCCGAGGTCGTGCGCCGTGGCGGCGCGCGAGAAGGCCATGCCGTGCGGACTGAACTGGCGCGACGGCCCGAGCGGCGCGCTGCCGGTGGCGCGCGGGCTGGCGAACCAGCCGGCATGCCCGAGTTGGATCGCCGCGCGCGCCCCGTCGGCATGCATCGCGTCGACGAAGCGGCGCAGGCCGGGCAGCGCCTGCGGGCGCATCCAGATCTGATCGGCAAAGGTGCGCCCGTCGGCGCTCACCGAGCAGTAGGCGAGCGTGGTCATGCCGACGCCGCCGGCGGCGAACTCGCGGTGCCAGGCGATGAGCTGATCGGTGACCAGCCCGCCCTTGGCCATGCCTTCGTTGGTGCCGCACTTGACGATGCGATTGCGCAACGTGATCGGTCCCAGTGGGGCCGGGGAGAAGACGTCCATCGCACTCCTCATGCCATGTGGACCGGGCGGGCCGCCAGACGCAGCGTGCGCGGACCCAGCCACCGCCTCGCCTGAGCGGCGGCAGTTTCCTGCCCGCGACCCTGCGTCGACCGGCGCCGCTGTGCTACATCCGGCCGCCATGACCCCGCTCGTCCCGCATCCATCCACCGCGGCCGCGCCGGTGCGCGCCATCGGCGCCACGGTGCGTCGCGAGGCAGCGGGCACGCTGCACCTCACCGTCCGGCTCGACGGCTACCTCGCCGGCATCCGCGTCCCACCCCCGGTCGCA
>JANNRA010000194.1:0-4051 GCA_031401035.1 bacterium
CGCCGCTCCGTCGGCGCCTGTTCGAGAGAGCGACAGCGCCCCAACACAACAGGCGCCGACGGAGCGGCGCCCTCCAGATCCCGGAGCAGGTAGCGAAAGGCCCTGCTGCCCGCCGCCGCCGCCCGCTTCAGGGCAGCTCGACCTCGATGCGCGCCTTGGCGGTCATCTCGTCGCGGTGGTTCTCGCAGCGCACCTCGAGCGTCACCATGTTGCGGCCGTCGACGCGCTCCTTGCCGGTCACTTCGCCGCGCATCCAGGTGACGTCGCCCATGTAGTTGAACTTGCGGTACTGCGCCTCGATCTTGCGCAGGATGCCGTCGTCGCCCATCCAGTTCGTCGCGCCCTGCATGAGCCAGGCGCAGCGCTCGGGGCCGAGATCGTAGGCGCCGGGCAGGCCGAGCAGGTTCTTGGTGAACTGGTTGTCCCAGTGCACGCGCTGCGGCGGCTCGGGCACACCCTGCTCGTTCGGGATCATCAGTTTCGGGTGGCGCTTGTAGAGGTTGGACGCGACCTTGTTGCCGACCAGATAGACGCCGAAGAACGACTCGAAGGCGATCTCGGCGGTCGGCGTCAGCGGCCCCTTGAGAATCGGGCTCAGCTTGTCGCCGACCTGCACCTCGGCCCACTTGCGCGTCACGGTGCGCTCCTCGGTGTCGTAGGCCTTCCACAGCTCGTGGATCTGGTCGAGCGTCCAGGTCGCCAGCTCGGTCTCGCCGTACTTGGCGGTCTTCTTCGTCGTGTGGCGCTCGTTGCGGATCCAGGTGTCCTGGCGCACGCCGAGTTTCTCGTCCTTCTGGTTCCAGTACTCCGCCTCGTAGGTCTGGAAGACGGTGCGGCCGCCGGCGAACTTGCTCTCCACCTCGCGGACGTCCTTGAGGTACGATTTCGAGCGCACCTTGTCGCCGCACTTGAGCGGCTGATCGAACTCGTACATCGACCCCGACCAGATCGAGTGCACGCCCGGCAGGCCCTCGGGCAGCCCGGCGCTGCCGACGGCGCGCAGCGTGTCGAAGCACTGAATCATGATCGGCGGCGCCAGCAGCGTGCCCCACTTCGACTGCGCCGCGTACGCCTCGTCGATGTAGAGCGGGTGCAGGTCACCAATCGCCAGCGCCAGATGATAGATCGCGTCGACCGTCACCTCGGTACGCCACGGGCGCCGGTTCTCGAAACCGTGCCCGATGCGGGCGCGGATCTTCGCCAGCCCCTCTTCGCTGATCTTGCCGTACTCGACGTCTGCCGTGTTCGTACCTGCCGTGTTCGTACCTGCCATGTCCGTCACTGCCTTTCTGGGAGAGGCGTGCAGGGTGACCACTCACCGTTCACGCGGTTTTCCGTTCCTCATCCACCACCCGCGCGGCCTTGAAGGCAAAGCGCGGCAATGCATTGGGCGCCAGCAACTCGAGCTGCACCGGCACGCCGAGGCGCTGGCGCGCGGTCGCCGCGATGGCGCCGGCGACGGCCGCCTGCTCGCTGGTCGCCGCCGCCGGATGCTCGACGCGCAACGGCAGCGCCGTCAGATCGGGCCGGCGCGCGATCTGATACTCGATCGCGGCGCCACGCAGCGGCGCGCAGTCGAGCAGCGCCAGCAGCACGTCGATGGGGAGGATCTCGCGCCCGGCGACCGCCACGACGTCCTTGACGCGGCCCTCGTAGAACAGGCGCCGGTGCGTCTCGCCGCACGGACACGGCTTCTCGTTGACGCGCAGGATGTCCTGCAGGTCGTAGCGCAGGAAGGCGTTGTCCTTGCTCAGCACCGTGACGATGAGGTTGCCGCGCTCGCCGTGGCCGACCGGACGGCCGCTGCCGCGGTCGACCACTTCGGCGATTGCGAGATCCTCGTGCACGTGCGCGCCATCGTCCTCGTCGCAGGCCGTGCCGAGCATGCCGAGCGCTTCGAGGCCGGCGCTGACCGACTTGTACTGCTCCTTCGGATCCTCGCCCTGCGCGCGCAGGTTGAGGTCGCGCTCCGGCTCGTAGCCGGCGGTGCGCGCCGCGTCGGCATACTGCGCGCCGGCGTTGCCGAAGAAGCGGTAGTGCTCGGGCTTCACCATCGCCAGCAGACGCACCACCTCGGGCGTCCACGGCCCCTTGCCCGGCGGTGCACACGGCAGGTTGAGCAGCCCGAGCGCTTCGATGCCCTTCGAGAAGCTGATGCCGCCGCCGTACTGGCCGAACGGGTGGCCGTGCGCGAGGCTCGAGCCCGGCCGCAGCCCCCAGCGCCAGCGACCGCGGCAGACGGCCTCGAGATCGACCGCCTGGTCGGTGCGCGTCCAGAAGATCAGCGTCGGCTTGCCGCTGGTGCCGGTCGAGCAGCCGATGCGCACGCACTCGTCGATGGTCGAGCCGCGGTAGTCGCCGAGCGGCGGGTGCTCCGTCTCGCTGGCGCGCAGGTCGTCCTTCACCGTCGTCGGGATGGCGCGCAGGTCGTCGAGCGAGCGGATGTCGCGCGGCGTCAGCCCCGCCGCTGCGAGCTTGCGGCGAAAGAACGGGATCGGCCGATCCCAGATGCGCGTCACCAACGCCTGCAGCCGCTCGAGCTGCAACGCGGCGATCCGCTCGCGCGGCATCGTCTGCACCTCGGGGCGGTAGAATCGTTGGTCAGTCATCGGAATCTTCAACGCGAAGGCGCGAAGACGCGGAGGTATCGGCTTCGCGCCTTCGCGCCTTCGCGTTGAGAAAGGGCATTATTTCCGCGCTCGCTTATCGACGACCGGGTCGGCGTTGGCCAGGATCTCCGACACCAGTTCGACGTCCATCGTGATGAGGATGTGCGCCTTGAGGCGCTCGCGGATCTGCGAAGCGAGGTCGGGCGACGGCGTCGCGCAGGCGATGCGGATCACCGCCGTGTCGTAGCGCTGGCCGGCCGGGTGGTCGACCTCGATCTGGAAGGCGCCGAGCTCGGGGAAATGCGCCAGCGTGTGCTGCACCTGCGCCGGGTGGACGAGGACGCCCTTGATCTTGCGGATGGCGCCGACCTGGCCGACGAAGGCGACACGCGGCGACGGGTCGCCGCACGGACACGGCTCGGCGTAGGTGCGGAAGACGTCGCCCGGCGCGTAGCGCACCAGCGGCATGGCGCGCTCGCCGAGCTGCGTGACCACCACCTCCCCGCTGCCGCCCGGCGCCACCGCCGCGCCGCTCTCGGGATCGAGAAACTCGACCCACATCTCGCGCGCGTGCAGATGCATGCCGTCGTGCGCGTGACACTCGCCGGCGAGCGGCCCCATCACCGCCTCGCCGCAGTGGTCGAAGAGCTCGATGCCGAGCCGCTCCTGCAGCGAGCGGCGCAGCGCCGGCGTCAGCGCCTCGGCGGTGGAGAAGCCGAGCCGGTAGCGCAGCGGCAGCTGCTGCGGCGCCGCCGCGTCGGCGAGCGTCGCGAGAAACGAGGGCGTGCCGACGTACACCGTCGCGCCGAGCGTGCTGGCGAGCTGCGCCTGCAGCTCCGAGTTGCCGACGCCGCCGTTGATCACCCGGCAGCCGAACGACTCGAAGGCGCGGTGCATGCGCAGGCCGCCCGGCATGATGTGGTAGGACAGCGTCACGTGCGCGACGTCGTCGGCCCGCACCCCCATGTGGCGTAGGCTCTCGTGCAAGGCCTCGACGCCGGTCGGCTCGGTCGCGGTGCGCGGGATGTAGAGCGGCCCCGGCGAGATGGCGACGCTGGCGATGCGCTCGGCTGGCACGGCCAGCATCGGCCCGAAGGGCGGCGCGGTCTTCTGCGCCGCCGGCACCTCCGGCTTGCGCGTCAGCGGTACGCGCGCGAAATCGGCCGGCGTGCGGATCTCCGCCGCGCGCACGCCCGCCGCCGCGAACTTGTCGCGATAGAACGGCGCTTCGCGCTCGACGCGCAGGAGGGCGTCGCGTACCTGCTCCCAAGCGTCTGATTGCGGCTGCACGGATGACAAGGAAATGCCCAAACGACCGTTTGGCTATCAGACGTTAGCCTGGAGGGTCAAGCTGGGAATGCGTTGGTGGGAATGCGTTGGGCGGTGAGCAGGTTCAGGGCATCGAGGCAGTGGCTGGGACCGCGGGCGTCTCGCCCGCAGCG
>JANNRA010000195.1:0-14806 GCA_031401035.1 bacterium
AAAACGAAATTCTGGATTCTTCTGGCCACGGATGTCTCCTCCTGCCCGGATCGGGTCCTTTGATTGTGCCACGCCCCCCGTGCGCGAATCGGCGTTTCGCTGCGAAACGCCGCTTTCGCCCCTACGTCCCCTCCCCCTCGATTACGCCGAGCGGCTGACGCGGCTCGGGGTACCGAGCATCGGGCGGAGTTCGTCGGGCTCGGTAGCGTGGCCCATCGCCTCTTCGAAGGAGATCAGGCGACGCGTGTACAGGTCGAGCAGCGACTGGGTCATGGTCTGCATGCCGAATTTCGACTGGCCGACCTGCAGCTGCGAGTACAGCTGGTGGATCTTGTTCTCACGGATGAGGTTGCGGATGGCCGGGTTGGGGATCATCACCTCGACCGCCAGCACGCGTCCGCGGCCGTCGAGGCGCGGAATGAGCTGCTGCGAGACGACCGCTTGCAGGATCAGCGACAGCTGCGCGCGCACCTGCGGCTGCTGCTGTTCGGGGAAGATGTCGATGATGCGGTTGATCGTCTGCACGGCGCTGTTGGTGTGCAGGGTGGAGAGGACGAGGTGGCCGGTTTCGGCGACGGTCAGCGCCGACATGACGGTCTCGAGGTCGCGCATTTCGCCGATCAGCACGACGTCGGGGTCCTGACGCAGCACGTGGCGCAGGGCCTCGCTGAAGCTGTGCGTGTCTGCGTACACCTCGCGCTGGTTGATGATGCAGTGCTTGTGGGTGTGGACGAACTCGATCGGGTCCTCGAGCGTGACGATGTGTTCGTGGCGCTCCTGGTTGATCTTGTCGATCATCGCCGCCAGCGTCGTCGACTTGCCGCTGCCGGTTGGGCCGGTGACGAGGACCAGGCCGCGCGGCTGGCGGGTGAGCTCGCCAACCACCGGCGGCAGGCCCAGCTCGGCCAGCGGCCGGGCCGCGTACGGGATGGTGCGAAAGGCGCCGCCGACGGCGCCGCGCTGGACGAAGAGATTGCCACGGAAGCGGCTGAGGCCGCGGATCCCGAACGAGAAATCGAGCTCTTGCGCCTCCTCGAACCGGTGCTTCTGGGTCTCGGTGAGGACGCTGTAGCACAGGTGCTTGGTGTCGGTAGCCGCCAGCGGCGGGAACGGCAGGGCGCGCAGCTGGCCGTGCACGCGCATCATCGGCGGGCTGTCCGAGGTGATGTGCAGATCGGTGCCGTCTTTCTCGGCGACGATGCGCAGGAAGTCCTGCAGCGTCGGGGCGCCGGAGACGGAGGAGTCGGAGGCGTGCTCGTCGGTCATGGTCTCAGTTCGCCCAAGTCAGTCCGCCCAAGTCAGTTCGCCCAAGTCAGTCCGCCCAGGTCAGTCCGCCATGGTGACGCGGATCAGTTCCTCGATGGTGGTCTGACCCTGGCGCAGCTTGAGGAGGCCGCTCTGCCGCAGGGTCATCATGCCGAGGCTCACGGCGGTCTTCTTGATCTCGGTCGAGGAGGCGCCGTTCAGCACCAGTTCGCGCAGCTCTTCGCTGACCGGCATCACCTCGTAGAGGGCGACGCGCCCGCGGTAGCCGGTGCCGCCGCATTGCGGGCAGCCGGCGCCGTGGAAGCACGTCGTCGTCGCCGCCTGTTCCTTGCTGAGGCCGAGCTCGAGCAGCGCCTGCGGGTGAACCTCGACCGGCTCCTTGCAGCTGGAGCAGACGACGCGAGCGAGGCGTTGGGCGAGGACGAGATTGACCGACGAGGCGACCAGGAACGGCTCGACGCCCATGTTGAGCAGGCGGTTGATGGTCGAGGGCGCGTCGTTGGTATGCAGGGTGGAGAGCACGAGGTGGCCGGTGAGTGCCGCCTTGATGGCGATCTCGGCCGTTTCGAAGTCGCGCACCTCGCCGACCATGATGATGTCCGGATCCTGGCGCAGGAAGGAGCGCAGGGCGTTGGCGAAGTTCAGGCCGATGTCCTCGTTGATCTGCACCTGGTTGATGCCGACCAGATTGTACTCAACCGGATCCTCGGCGGTGGAGATGTTGCAGTTGATCTTGTTCAGCTCCGACAACGCCGAGTAGAGCGTCGTGGTCTTGCCGCTGCCGGTCGGGCCGGTCACCAGGACCATGCCGAACGGCTTGTAGATCGAGTCCTTGAAGTCCTTGAGCGCCAGCTCCTCGAAGCCCAGCTTGGTCATGTCGAGCTGCAGGTTCTGCTTGTCGAGGAGGCGCAGGACGATCTTCTCCCCGAAGATCGTCGGCAGCACCGAGACACGGAAGTCCATGTCCTGGCCGGCGCCGAACTTGAGCTTGATGCGGCCGTCCTGCGGCAGCCGGCGCTCGGCGATGTCGAGCGCGGCCATCACCTTGATGCGCGAGGTGATGGCGTTCTTCAGCTTCAGCGGCGGCTTCATGATCTCTTCGAGGACGCCGTCGACGCGGTAGCGGACGCGGAACATCTTCTCGAACGGCTCGAGATGGATGTCGCTGGCGCGGCGCTTGACGGCGCTGGTGAGGATGGCGTTGACCAGGCGGACAACCGGCGCATCCTCGGTGGCGCGCTCGAGTTCCTTGACGTCGATGTCGTCCTCGTCGCGGACCAGCTCGACGTCGTCGTTCTCCACCTGCGCCAGCACGTCGTGGTAGTCGGTGCCCTCGTCGTAGACGGTGGCGATGGCGGCGCTGACCGAGCTGGTGGCGGCGACGGCAACCTTGACGTCGTAGCCGGTGAGAAACTTGACCTCGTTGATGGCGACCAGGTTCGACGGGTCGGACATCGCCAGCGTCAGCGTCGAGCCGCTGAGGCTGATCGGCACCAGATGGTGGCGGCGGGCCAGTGCCGGCGGTACCAACCGCACCACGGCCGGCGGCACCTCCATCGCCGCCGGGTCGACCAGCGGCAGGCGGTACTCCTTCTGCAGGATGGCGGTGAGCTCGGCGTCGCTGAAGATGCGCAGCGAGACCAGCACCGTACTGAGGGCGCCGTTCTCCTCGCTCTCGTGGTGCTCGATCGCCTTGTCGAGCTGAGCGGACGAGATCAGCCCGCGCTTGACCAGCAGCTCTCCGAGACGGGTGCTCATAGGGCGATCGTATTCACCATCAGATACCGCTCCGGCGGCGCTGCCGATGCTAGCCTCAGATGGCGAGCGGTCAAGCGAGAATTTCGCTGTGTCGCATGCAGTGGCGACGTCGTCCTCCAGGCACGCGCCGGGCGGACCGCCCGCGCGCCCGGCGCGGGGATCACTCCGGGAGGGCTGCCCGCATCACCGCCAGCGGGGCGCGGCGGCCAGTCCACAGGGTGAAGGCGCGGGCGCCCTGGTGCAGCAACATGGTCGATCCGTCCGCTACCGGGCGACCGGCGCGGCGGGCGCCGGCCAGGAAGGCGGTGTCACGGCCGTAGACGAGATCGACAAATAGGCAGCGTGCCGGGGTGGCGGCGTAGTCCAGCGGAGGGAACGGGCCGCCGTCGAGGCCGATCGAAGTGGTGTTCACGACCAGCGCCGCGTCGGCGAGACGCATGGCATCGGTCAGGGCCGCCAGCGGCACCACCGCGACGCGTGCGCCGCGCAGACGGCGCGCCAGGGCGCGCGCCCGCGCCGGCGTGCGGTTGGCCAGCGTCACTCGGCCGACATCGGCCGCCGTCAGCGCCGCGAGCACGGCGCGCGCCGAGCCGCCGGCGCCGATGACGACGACGGCGCGACCGCGGAGCCGGCGGCCGCGCAGCGTCTGGGCGAAGCCGTGCACGTCGGTGTTCTCGCCCAGCAGTCGCCCGCCGCGGTTGATGATGGTGTTCACCGCCCCGACGCGCCGCGCCAGCGGCGTCACGGCGTCGAGGTGGGCGAGGACGGCTTCCTTGTGTGGCACCGTCACATTGACCCCCGCCAACCCCAGCGCGCGCACCGCCGCCACGGCCGTGCCCACCTCCGCCGCCGCGACCGGAAAGGGCACGTACACCCAGTCGAGCCCGAGCGCCGCGAACGCCGCGTTGTGCATCGCCGGCGAGCGCGAATGCTCGACCGGGTCGCCGAGGATGCCGACGACCCGCGTGCGGCCAGAAACAGTCAACGGAATCCTCACACGGAGCAACGGAGCAGCGGAGGGTGCGGGGATGGCACGGGTTCGCCTCCGTTTTTCCGTTGCTCCGTGTGAATCATGGCCTACGCCGTCAGGGCTGCGTGGGCCGCCGCGAGGCGGGCGATGGGGACGCGGTAGGGCGAGCAGGAGACGTAGTCGAGGCCAGCGCGGTCGCAGAAAATGACCGAGGCGGGATCGCCGCCGTGCTCGCCGCAGATGCCGATCTTCATGCCCGGGCGGACGCGGCGGCCGCGTTCGACGGCGATATGGATCAGCGCGCCGACCCCGTCCTCGTCGATCGACTGGAACGGATCGCGGGCGTAGATCTCGAATTCGCCGACGTAGGGCACCAGGAAGCGGCCCGAGTCGTCGCGCGAGACGCCCAGCGCCGTCTGCGTCAGGTCGTTGGTGCCGAAGGAGAAGAACGCCGCGTGCGCGGCGATCTGGTCGGCGGTCAGGGCGCCGCGCGGCACTTCGATCATGGTGCCGATGATGCACGGCACCTTGACGCCCTGCTCGCGCGCGACCTCGTCGGCGACGCGCCGCACGATCGCCGCCTGCATCTCGAGCTCCTTGGCGTGGCCGACGAGGGGGATCATCACTTCCGGGAGCACCGCCAGGCCTTCCTGCTTCACCAGCGTCGCAGCCTCGAAGATGGCGCGCGCCTGCATCTCGGTGATCTCGGGGAAGATGATGCCGAGGCGGCAGCCGCGGAAGCCGAGCATCGGGTTGAACTCGTGCAGCGCCGCGACGCGCTGCTGGATGCGCGCCAGGGGGATGCCGAGGACGTCGGCCAGCGCCTGCTGTTCGGCCGCCTCGTGCGGCAGGAACTCGTGCAGCGGCGGGTCGAGCGTGCGGATGGTCACCGGCTTGCCGGCCATGGCGCGGAAGATGCCGGCGAAATCGGCGCGCTGCAGCGGCAGGAGTTTGGCCAGCGCAGCGCGGCGCGCCTCGACCGTGTCGGCGAGGATCATCTCGCGCATCGGCCCGATCTTGTCGTCGCCGAAGAACATGTGCTCGGTGCGGCACAGGCCGATGCCCTCGGCGCCGAAGGCGACCGCGGCGCCGCTCTGGTCGGGCTGGTCGGCGTTGGCGCGCACGCGCAGGCGGCGCACTTTGTCGGCCCAGGCCATGAGCTGGGCATATAACTGATAGGCGGGGGCGTCGGCGGGTGCCAGCGTGCGGTCGATGAGCACGCGCACCACTTCGCTCGGCTGCGTGGCGATGCGGCCGCGGAAGACCTCGCCGGTGGTGCCGTCGATCGACAGGTCGTCGCCCTCGTGCAGCACCAGGTCGTGTCCCTCGACGCGCAACTCGCGGGCCCGGTAGTCGATGCGCAGCGCGTCGCAGCCGGCGACGCACACCTTGCCCATCTGCCGCGCCACCAGCGCGGCATGGCTGGTCATGCCGCCGCGCGCGGTGAGGATGCCCTCGGCCGCGACCATGCCGCGGATGTCCTCCGGCGAGGTCTCGATGCGCACCAGGATGACCGACTCGCCGCGCGCCTTGGCCGCCTCGGCGTCCTCGGCATTGAAGTACACGCGTCCGGTCGCCGCGCCCGGGCCGGCGTTGAGCCCCTTGGCGAGGCGGCGCTGCTCGCTCGCGGCGCGTGTCTTCTCGGCGGGCATGAAGGTCGGCCGCAGCAACTGGTTGAGCTGCTCTGGGTCGACGCGCAGCAGCGCCTCCTTCGAGGAGATGAGCTTCTCGCGCACCATTTCGACGGCGATGCGGATGGCGGCGTCGCCGGTGCGCTTGCCGACCCGGCACTGCAGCATGAACAGCGTGCCCTGCTGAATGGTGAACTCGAGGTCCATCATGTCGCGGTAGTGCCGCTCGAGGCTGCGGCGGATGCCGAGCAGCTGCCCGTAGACGACGGGATTGGCGCGCTCGAGTTCGGCGATCGGCAGCGGCGTGCGGGTGCCGGCGACGACGTCCTCGCCCTGCGCGTTCATGAGAAACTCGCCGTAAAAGATGTTCTCGCCGGTGGCGGCGTCGCGCGTGAACGCGACCCCGGTGCCGGAGTCCTCGCCCATGTTGCCGAACACCATCGCCTGCACGTTCACGGCGGTGCCCCACGATTCGGGGATGCCGTTCAGCTTGCGGTAGAGGTCGGCGCGGTCGTTCTTCCAGGAGCCGAAGACGGCGCCGATGGCGCCCCACAGCTGCGCCTGCGGATCCTCGGGGAAGTCGACGCCGCGGCGGGCACGGATGGCGGCCTTGAACTCCCGCACCAGGTCGCGCAGGTCGTCGGCGCTGAGCTCGGTGTCGAGGGTGACGCCGCGCGCGTGCTTCTTGCGCTCGAGGATCTCCTCGAAGGGGTCGATCTCGTCCTTGTCCTCGGGCTTCAGGCCGAGGACGACATCACCGTACATGGAGACGAAGCGGCGGTATGAGTCGTAGACGAAGCGCGGGTTGCCGGTCAGCGCGATGAGCCCCTGCACCGTCTGGTCGTTGAGGCCGAGGTTGAGGATGGTGTCCATCATCCCCGGCATCGAGGCGCGCGCGCCGGAGCGCACCGAGACCAAGAGCGGATTGGTCGGGTCGCCGAAGCGCTTGCCGACCAGCCGTTCGACGCGCCCGAGCGCCGTCGCGACCGCCGCGCGCAGCGTCGCTGGGTACTTGTGCGCGTGCGCATAGTAGTATGTGCAGACGTCGGTCGAGATCGTGAAGCCCGGCGGCACCGGCAGCCCGAGTCCGGCCATCTCGGCCAGGTTGGCGCCCTTGCCGCCGAGCAGATTCTTCATGCCGGCGTTCCCATCCGCCTTGCCGCCGCCGAAGGCATAGACGACCCGCCCCACCTTGGCCTTCGCCGTCAGCTGCTTCGCTTGCACCGCCGGCCGCACGATCTTGCGTGATGTCCGTCCACCCATTTCAATAATGTCCTGTCAGCCGTCCGTGGAGGGCGCCGCCCTGTCGGCGCCTGTTGGATGGGGAGCCCGCGGCTCGAGGCAACAGGCGCCGACGGGGCGGCGCCCTCCACGCGGCCTGGCGATCATCATCTGCTCCAGGGT
Organism: bacterium; assembly: GCA_031401035.1. Classification (GTDB taxonomy): domain Bacteria; phylum Desulfobacterota; class Binatia; order HRBIN30; family CADEER01; genus JANNRA01. Next base: position 7,030 of record JANNRA010000195.1, read on the forward strand.
CGCGCCAGGCGCTGCGCGATTTCGCCCACCAGGTGATCGATCGGCAGTCGCTCCTGCTGCATCGAATCGCGCTCGCGCAGGGTGACCGTGGCGTCGGTCATGGTCTGGTGATCGACCGTGATCCCGAACGGCGTGCCGATCTCGTCCTGGCGCCGGTAGCGCCGGCCGATGGCGCCGGCCTGGTCGTAGTCGACCGCGTACAGCGGCCGCAGGAGATCGTAGATCTGCCGGGCTTTCTCTGGCTGCCCTTCCTTGCGCAGCAGCGGGAATACCGCCGCCTTGATCGGCGCCAGCTGCGGGTGCAGGCGCAGCACCGTGCGCGCCTCGCCGTCGACGATGTCCTCGTCGTAGGCGTCGACCAGGAAGGCGAGGGTGGCGCGATCGGCGCCCGCCGCCGGTTCGATGACGTACGGGAAGAAGTGCTCGCGCGACTCCTCGTCGAAGAAGCGCAGGTCCTTGCCGCTGTGCTCGGCGTGTTGCTTGAGGTCGAAGTCGGCGCGGTTGGCGATGCCCTCGAGCTCCGACCAGCCGATGGGGAACTCGTACTCGACGTCGGCGCAGCCCTTGGCGTAGTGCGCCAGCTCGTCGGCGGCGTGCGGCCGCAGCCGCAGCTTGTCGCGCCGGATGCCGAGCTGCGCGTACCACTCGAGCCGCGCCTGCATCCAGTATTCGAACCAGCGCTCATCGTCGCCCGGCTTGACGAAGAACTCCATCTCCATCTGCTCGAACTCGCGCGTGCGGAAGAGGAAATTGCCGGGCGTGATCTCGTTGCGGAACGACTTGCCGATCTGCGCGATGCCGAAGGGGATCTTCGTGCGGGCGGTGGTCTGCACGTTCTTGAAGTTGACGAAGATGCCCTGCGCCGTTTCCGGCCGCATGTAGACGACGCTGGCCGACTCCTCGACCGGCCCCATGAAGGTCTTGAACATGAGGTTGAAGTTGCGCGCCTCGGTGAGGTTGCACTTGTCGTGCTGGCCGGGCGCCTTGCTCGGCTTGAGCGGGCACTGCGCCGTGGCGATGTGGTCGGCACGGAAGCGGCCCTTGCACTCGCGGCAGTCGATCAGCGGATCGGTGAAGCCGGCGAGGTGGCCCGACGCCTCCCAGACGCGCGGGTGCATGAGGATCGAGCAGTCGATGCCGACGATGTCGTCGCGCGCCTGCACCATGTCACGCCACCAGGCGTTCTTGACGTTGCGCTTGAGCTCGACGCCGAGGGGGCCGTAATCCCAGCAACTGTTGAGGCCGCCGTAGATCTCGCTCGATTGGAAGGTGAAGCCGCGCCGCTTGGCGAGGTTCACGATCTTGTCCATTGTTACCGGTGAGGTCGTCATTGGTTTGAACGCTGGGGGGTAGCATAGAGGCGTCACCGGTGACCAGTGACCGCCACGAGCGTGGTGACCCGTGCGGACGGGGCGGTGCGCTAGGCCGGGCGCCGCGCCAGCTGCTCGATCAGCTTCACCGATTGCAGCGGCCGGGCGAGGTGCAGGGCCAGCAGGCGGCCGGTGAGCAGGGCCGCCTCGGCGGCCATGGCGGCGAAGGGGGTGGCGCGGGCGGAGGCGAGCGGCTGCGACTTTAGGCGCTCGAGGCGGGCGAGCAGGGCGGCGGCGACCTCCAGGGGTGCTTCGTCGGTCGGCCGGCAGGGGCCGCAGGCGAGCGTCCCGTGGTGCAGGCTCAGCCAGGCCGTCTCGTCATCGCGCCAGGCGCGTTCGCAGCGGGCGCAGCGTTCGAGTTGCGGTTCGAAGCCGGCGTGGCTGAGGAGCTGCAGCTCGAAGGCGCGCAGGAAGGCGGTGGTGGCGGGGCCGCGTTCCAGCTCGTCGAGGGCCTCGGCGAGCAGGGCGTAGCGGTCGCGCGCCGGCTCGTCCTCCAGCGTCATGCGGTCCGCCAGTTCGATCAGATAGCTGCCATAGGCGAAGCGGACGGGCTCGGCGAACGGCGTCGTCGGCGCCAGCAACTCGGCGCTCTCAAGGAAGGCGAGGCCGGCGCCGGGGCGCTGACGGAAGCGGACACGCACCCGCGCCAGGGGTTCGAGGGAGTTGGGGAAGCGGCGGCGCGAGTTGCGGGCGCCCTTGGCGATGCCGGTGAGCTTGCCGAAGTCCTCCGACAGCAGGGTGGCGATCTTGTCGCTGTCCCCGTATGCCCGCCAGTGCAGCACAACGGCCCGACTGCTGTGGGTCTCCGGCACTGACTGAACAAAACATCGGCTCGCTTGGTTGACAAGGCATCGCCTGACCTTAGTTTGCCCGCGCTCCGGGGGGCGGAGTGCCCCCACACCCGCCCAATCCAGCGAGAAAGGACCGTCAGTACGCATGTCTCTCGACGACGATCGTACCCCAGCCGACCTGGCGACGGGTCAGCCGGAAACGCCGGACGAGGCGGTCCTGCGGCTGACCGCGGAACTGGAGTCGCAGGGCGCCGAGGTCGAGCGCCTGCGCGATCAGAACCTGCGCGACCGCGCTGATACGGACAACTACAAGAAGCGCCTGCTGCGCGATCAGGGCGAGGCCCTGCGTTTTGCGGCGGCGCCCCTGGCGCGCGACCTGGCCGGCGTCATCGACGACCTCGAGCGGGCCGTCGATCACGCCGCGGTGGCCGGCGACGGCGGCCAGTTGGTCGAGGGCGTGCGGCTGGTGCTGCGCAACGCCATCGAGGTTCTCGCCCGGCACGGCATCACGCGCATCGCGGCCACCGCCGGCGAGGCCTTCGATCCCTTCCGCCACGAAGCGTTGGCCAGCGTGCCGGTCGGCGATGGCGAACCCAATCGCGTCGTCCAGCAGTTCCAGTCCGGCTATGTCCTGCACGACCGCGTCGTGCGCCCCGCGAAAGTCAGCGTTTCGGCGCGCGGCCCGGTTGATCCCACCCGAGGCGATGCTTAACTCGCGTCCACCGCTGAAGACTCAGCGCCCAGGAGAAACCCCCACATGGCAAAAGTAATCGGCATCGACCTCGGCACCACGAACTCGTGTGTGGCCATCATGGAGGGCGGCGATCCGAAGGTGATCGAGAACTCCGAAGGCAGCCGCACGACACCGTCGGTGGTGGCGTTCCCCGACTCCGGCGAGCGCCTGGTCGGACAGATCGCCCGCCGGCAGGCGATCACCAACCCCGAGAACACCCTGTTCGCCATCAAGCGCCTCATCGGCCGTCGCTTCGAGGACGCCGAGGTGCAGAAGGCCAAGCAGCTGGCGCCGTTCAAGATCATCAAGGCCGAGAACGGGGACGCCTGGGTCGAGAGCCGCGGCAAGCAGTACAGCGCGCAGGAGATTTCGGCCATCGTCTTGCAGAAGATGAAGCAGACCGCCGAGGACTACCTGGGTGAGAAGGTCACCGAGGCGGTCATCACGGTCCCGGCCTACTTCAACGACAGCCAGCGCCAGGCGACCAAGGACGCCGGCCGCATCGCCGGCCTGAACGTCCTACGCATCATCAACGAGCCCACCGCGGCGGCGCTCGCCTACGGCCTGGACAAGAAGAAGGACGAGAAGATCGCCGTGTTCGACCTCGGCGGCGGCACCTTCGACGTCTCGATTCTCGAGCTCGGCGACGGCGTCTTCGAGGTGAAGTCCACCAACGGCGATACCTTCCTCGGCGGCGAGGACTTCGACCAGCGTCTCATCGACTACCTGGCGGACGAGTTCAAGAAGGACCAGGGCATCGATCTGCGCAAGGATCGCATGGCCCTGCAGCGCCTCAAGGAAGCGGCCGAGCGCGCCAAGATGGAGCTCTCGACGGCGGCCGAGACGGACATCAACCTGCCGTTCATCACCGCCGATCAGAGCGGTCCGAAGCACCTGACCATGAAGCTCACGCGCGCCAAGCTCGAGGCCCTGTGCGGCGACCTGTTCGACCGCCTCGACGGCCCCTGTCAGACGGCGCTCAAGGACGCCGGTCTGTCGGCCAGCGACATCGACGACGTTCTCCTCGTCGGCGGCATGACGCGCATGCCGGCCGTCCAGGCGCGGGTGACGAAGATTTTCGGCAAGGAGCCCAACAGGAGCGTCAACCCGGACGAGGTCGTCGCCATCGGCGCCGGCATTCAGGGCGGCGTTCTGAAGGGCGAGGTGAAGGACGTCCTGCTGCTCGACGTGACGCCGCTGTCGCTGGGCATCGAGACCCTGGGCGGCGTCTTCACCAAGTTGATCGAGAAGAACACCACCATCCCCACCAAGAAGGGCCAGACCTTCTCCACCGCGGCCGACAACCAGGCGGCAGTGACCATCCGCGTCTTCCAGGGCGAACGCGAGATGGCGGCGCACAACAAGCTGCTCGGCCAGTTCGACCTCGTCGGCCTGCCGCCGGCGCCGCGCGGCCTGCCGCAGATCGAGGTGTCGTTCGACATCGACGCCAACGGCATCGTGCACGTCACCGCCAAGGATCTCGGCACCGGCAAGGAGCAGTCGATCAAGATCACCGCCTCGAGCGGTCTCTCGGAGGCCGAGATCAAGCAGATGATCCGCGACGCCGAGGAGCACGCCGACGAGGACCACAAGCGGCGCGAGTCGGTCGAGGTCCGTAACCAGCTCGACGGGCTCGTCTACCAGACCGAAAAGAACCTCACCGAGCACAGCGCCGAGATCGACGCCGCGGCCAGGGCGACGATCGACGAGGCGCTGTCCGAGGCCAAGGCCGCCCTCGAGTCCGATGACGCCGATAAGATGAAGGGCGCCATGGAGCGCCTGACGCAGGCCCAGCATAAACTCGCGGAAGCGATGTACGCCAAGGCGTCGCGCGCCGGCGCGGCGGGCGGCGACGGCGCCGGTCCGGAGGCGACGCCGGGCGGCGGCGCCGCCGGCAAGCACGACGACGTGGTCGACGCCGACTTCGAGGAAGTGAAGGAGTAACCCGGGAGCCCTCCCTCGACGACGGGGGAGGGCTTCTGTAGTGTCCGGTCGGGATTTCGGCGTGGCGGCGAAGCGCGATTACTACGAAGTGCTCGGGGTCGATCGCGGCGCCGGTGCCGATGAGATCAAGAAGGCCTACCGCAAGGTCGCCCTGAAGTTTCATCCCGACCGCAACCCCGGCGACGCGGCCGCCGAGGACAAGTTCAAGGAGGCCTCCGAGGCCTATCAGGTGCTGTGCGACGCCGAACGGCGAGCCCAGTACGACCGCTTCGGCCATGCCGCCTTCGAGCAGGGCGCGGGCGCCGGTGGTTTCTCCGCCAGCGGCTTCGAGGAGGTCTTCGGCGACCTGTTCGGTGACTTCTTCGGCGGCGGCCGGCGCGGCGGCCGGTCGCGGGCGCGGCGTGGCGACGACCTGCGCTACGACCTCGAGATCGCCTTCGAGGACTCGGTCTTCGGGGCCGAGAAGACCATCCAGGTGCCGCGCCAGCAGGCGTGCGGAGACTGTAAGGGTTCGGGCGCCCGCGACGGCAGCGGCCGCGAGACCTGTAGCGCCTGCCGCGGCAGCGGTCAGCAGCGCTACCAACAGGGACTGTTCAGCATCGCCCGGACCTGCGGCCAGTGCCAGGGCGAGGGCAGCGTGCTGCGCGACCCGTGCCGCACCTGCGGCGGCGCTGGCGCCGTGCGCACGCAACAGTCGCTCAGCGTGCGCATTCCCGCCGGCGTCGACACCGGCTCGCGTCTGAAACTGCGCGGCGAGGGCGAGGGCGGCGGCAACGGCGGCCCGGCCGGCGACCTGTACGTCGTCCTGCACGTCGGCGAACATCCGCTCTTCTCGCGCGACGGCAATGACGTCATCTGCGAGGTGCCGATCGGCTTCACCCAGGCCGCCCTGGGGGCCGAGATCGACGTGCCGACTCCGCACGGCAAGGTGAAGATGAAGATCGCCACCGGAACCCAGTCGGGCAACGTCTTCCGCCTCAAAGGCAAGGGTGTCCCCGACGTGCGCGGGTACGGCCACGGCGACGCGCTGGTGCGGGTGGTGGTCGAGACGCCGCGCAAGCTGACCGCCAAGCAGCGCGAACTGCTCGAGGAGTTTGCGCGCCTCAGCGGCGAAGAGGTACATCCCCTCGCCAAGGGGTTTTTCGACAAAGTGAAGGAGATGTTCGGCTGACCGCGGCCGGCCGCACGACCGCATGATCGTCTCGCTCCGCGCCCGCCGGCTCGCCGCCGCCCCCGCGTTGTTCGCGCTCGCGCTCCTGGCCGGCTGCGGCGCTCGCACGGTGCCGCTCGACGAGGCGCCGCTGCCCTATCGCCAGGCCGAGGACAGCTTCCGCCTCGGCAACTACGAGAAGGCGGTGCGCGGCTACCAGATCTTCGTCGACAGCGAGTTCAGCGACGACTACGAGGACCTCCTGCCGCGCGCCTACTATCGCCTGGCGCTGTCCGAGTACCGCCGTGGCCGCTATGTGGAGTGCCTGACGGCGCTCGACAAGATGGAGCGGCGCCTCCCCGACCGCGAGTGGCCGCAGGTGTACACCCTGCGCGGGGACGCCGAGCTGGCGCGCGGCAAGACGATGAGCGCCCTGCGCTGGTGGGAGCAGGGCTGGGCGGTGTCGGACGGCGAGGAACGGCGCGCCGCCAAACAGCACATCGCCGACGCCCTCGACCGCATGGACCAGGTCGCGCTCGGGCGGGCGCGCGAGGTGCTGACGGCGCCACCGCTGCAGGAGTTGGTCGACGCGCGCCTGCGCGGCGTCAGTCCGGGCGCGCGGCCGCCGGCAGGGCCGAGGTCGAGCCCGAGCACTGCGCGGATACCAGCGCCGATCGCGCCGCCGCCGCCCGGCGCACCACGCCCCGATCAACCGCTCAGCGGCACCGCGCACATCGGCGTCCTGCTGCCGCTGACCGGCGAGTTCGCCGCCTACGGCCAGCGCTCGCTGAACGGCATCAAGCTGGGCCTCGGTCCGCTCGCCGAGCAGCTGATCGTGCAGGACACGCGCGGCGACGCCGCCACGGCGCGCGGTGCGCTCGACGGCCTGATCGCCGATCGCTCCGTGCTGGCCGTCATCGGCCCCCTGCGCGGCAAGGTTTCGGAAGTTGTCGCGCCGCGCGCCGAGAGCGCCGGCCTGCCGCTGGTGACGCTCTCGCAGCAGGACGGGCCGACGGGTCAATGGGTGAAGCAGCCGGCGATGACCGCTGCACGGCAGGCGGCCGAGTTGGCCGAGTTCGCCGTCTCCACCCAGGGCCTGCGCCGCTTCGGCATCTTCTATCCCAGCGACCCGTACGGCATCGGGCTGTCGGACGCGTTCCGCGACGAGGTGCAGAAGCGCGGCGGAACGGTGGTCGGTTCGGTGGTGTACGACCCCAACCAGCGCGAACATTCAGTGGAGATGCTCAGCCTGGCGAAGTGGATCAGCGGCGACGGCCTGCAGGCGGTGTTCATCCCCGACTTCGCGGCCAGCGCCATTCCACTCGCCGTCCAACTGCGCAAGGCGCACCCCGACGTCTTCCTGCTCGGCAGCAACGGCTGGAACGATCCCGCCGTGCTCGGCCCGGCCGCCATGGAACTCGACGGGGCGGTGTTCGTCGACGGCTTCTTCGCCAGCAGCACGCGCCGCGGCACGCAGGAGTTCGTCGCCGCCTATCGCGGCGCCTTCGGTGGCGCCGTGCCGGAGTTGCTCGAGGCGCAGGGCTACGACGCCGCGCTGCTGGTGCGCCAGGCGCTGCAGGGCGGCGCGCGCAGCCGCTTGCAGGTGGCGCAGGGCCTGATGGGGCCGCGCACGGTGGAGGGAGCCGGCGGACGTCTCGGCCTGGCGCCGGCGGGTATCCAGCGCGAGCTGTTCCTGCTGCACCTGCGCGGCGGCAACATCAGCGAGATCGCGCCCGGCCGCGCCGTGGCGGCGCCGGCGGTCAGCCGGCCGCCGTCCGCCGCGGGCGCG
>JANNRA010000196.1:0-3932 GCA_031401035.1 bacterium
CGCTTTGAGGCAACGCCGGCCTTCTGCAACGCTGAGGTTCACGGCCTCGGCCTGGATTCGCTTCAATTCGTCGGCTCTCTGTCCCTGGGCACAGGTCGTGAGCGCGAGGGTCGACTTGGACAATGCCGTGCGATGGTCCCGTGCGCCCAGCGCAGTGCGGGCTTGGTCCAGCTCGCTGGAGACACCCGAGCTCTGACAGGGGTCTGAAGGACCAAAGAGTGGCCTGGCGAACCAAGCCGCGGCGGCCAGCCCGGCCGCAGCAAACATGAGCCAGCGACCAACCGGCACAGGCTTGGGGACAGGCAAAGGAGAGGCACCCTCGATCGCCTCGGGGCTTGGCGCAGGTGCCGCCACCGGAGGCCGCACAGGGGTTGCCGTCGTGTGATCCGGCGGAGAGGGATGCCGAATGGGCGTATCGGCCGAGCTTGCTGCGCGAACCGGCACAGACTGCACCGGGGATTGCGGGGATGTGTCGCGCGCCGGTTCGGCGAGGCTGAGTTCCGCTGAAGGCGCCGCGGCAGGCTTCGTGGCGCTGGCGAGCGGATTCTCCGTCCCGCAAAAGGGACAGAAGCGCACCCTCAGCGGCAGGTCAGAGTGGCATTCGCGACAGTTGTTCATCAGCAAGGAAAGAGTGAGGCTCTTCGGATTCGCCGGCGCTGGCTGCAGAAGCTATCGCCGGGAGCGCTGAGCGAAGCGACGTTCACTGTTCCGCCAAAACGAGTCCGCCCGGAATGCGCGTGTTCAAAGCAATCAGCTTGCACCGACTGCCGCCGATTCGAGCCTCCCTCAAGAACGAGTGCCGAGTGGGAGCCTTGAGTTGCAGGCCCGCGCCGTGGAACCGCCCACAGCGAAGCCCCGACCGACGGCCCGCTGACCAGGGCGATCGCCTGCGAGACTTGAGCAGTAGCCTCACTGCCATAGGCGCAAGTTGAACTCACCCGACTGCCTCAGCTCCCTCTTGTGAAAGCAAGTGTATCCGCAACGTCAGGAGGGAATCAGGTCGATATCTCTCAGGAAGGCGTACGCGTCTTACTAGCCAGCCTCAGCCGATGAAGCGTGCGCGGTGTGAGGAGTGGTCACCGATGAGCGCATGCCGCACGGCCCAATGACTGCTTGGTGCCAGTCAGCGTGCGTAGGTCGGCCGTCGGCCAGCGTCTCCTTACGCTGCATTGCCGTCCATGCCCCAACTCGCCGAACGGCGGCGAGGCGCAGAAAAGCAGCTACTCAAGTAGCTGGGCCGACCGAACAAACGGTATCGAGTCCCCAGTGTTCAGAACAACTCCAGCTCGGCTTCAGCGCCGCCCGCGATCGACCGGGGTTCCGTGGCTCCGAGGTCCGGGCTTGCCGCCGAAGACAAGGGCCCGGGACCATCCGACAGGGGACGACGCCGCGTCAACACCTCTGCAGCGATCTGATCGGGAGTCTGGTGCGACAGTAGCTCCAGACACACCAGCAGCGGCTCCACCCGGGCGCCCGTGACACCGGCCCACGCGTGCACCTTGTCGCTCAGGCTGGCGCAGCGCGAGATGCCTTCTGCCCGGCTGCGCACGATAGGCACGAACCGCCCCTCCAGTTGCACGCCCGCCGCGCCCGCCAGCGCGCGCTTGATGGCCTCGCGGTCGACCTCGTGCCGCTCCTCGTCGGCGATCGTCCAGCGCACGCGGACCCACGCGCCTTCCAGGTCACCGCCCGCTACCTCCGCCTCGATCCGTGCCAGATCGGGCTTGCCGTCGAAGAACAGGTCGACGGTCCGCCTCGCAGGAGTCGGCACCAGTTCGAACGCCACCGCCGAGGCGCCGACATCCCACAGCACGAAACCCTTGTCGCCGACCTCGCCATGGTGGAAGCGGCCGATCGAACCGGCATAGGCCACGACGCGCCCGCCCTGCTCCCAGTGCTGGTGCCGGTGGATGTGCCCCAGCATGAATGCCTGAGCCTGTGCCGAGAACAGCGCCCCCGACGTGAACTCGTGGTCAAAGCCGGCCATCGGAACGTCGTGTTCGGTGATGCAGCCGGTGACCGTGCCGTGCGACACACCGACGGTCGGCACCAGCGCCTCCCGCGCCGCCTGGTTGCTTGCCGCAAAGCCGGCCAGCAGCGTCGCCAGTTCCTGGCCCAGCGCGACGCCCGCGTCCGCAGCGCCGACGCTCGCCGCGACCGTCGCCTTGTTGACCGTGGGCACGCAGGTGAACACGACCCGCGTGCCTTCGGGCAGTTGATCCTTCGCGCCGTCGAAGCGCCACCCTTGCGATCCGATCCACGTGCGGTCCTGGCGCAGCGCCACCTGCCCGATGCGGTCGGCCACGTGCACCCCGTACCGGCCGCCGAGCAGGCGGAAGATCGCCAGCGTTCCCGGTGGCTCGTGGGAGAACGTGCCCTGCAGCATCAGCACCGGACAGTTATCCGCCAACCGGCGAACCTGGCGCGCCAGGCGTTCGACCGCCGGGCTGTGCACATCAAGGGCGTGGTCGGTCGAGTCGCCCGATATGACCGCGACCTCGGCGCCGCGCCGGATGGCCTCGTCCACCGCGAAGCCGAAGCAGCGGTCGGCCTCGGCCAGGTTCTTCTCGCTGTAGTGCAGGTCGGAAAACTGCGCGATCCGGATCATGGAGTCACCTCTCTCACGCTTCGGTTGGGGTTCGGTAGTGATGCCATCGTCGCGCGCCGCCCCGTCGATGCAAGGCGGCGACCGGGGATCAGCTGAAGACATCGAGCTCGGCATCGACCTTGGCCCGGAAACCCTCGCCGTCGTCGGCGAACCCTGTGACCTCGTCGAGCGCTCGCTTGCGACCGTTCGCATTCATCTTCCAGCCGCGGCCCCAGCGCTTCTCGGCGTAGCGCTCGAAACGCTCGGTCGCGACGCCCAGAGCCTCCGCAGCCTGCGTCACCCGAGCGGTCTCGTCACCGGAGCTGGGTGCCTGCTCGCGCTTCGGTTCGCTCCGGGCATTCCGGGTCGGCATCGCCAGCCCGGTGGCTCTGCCGGCTGAGGGCGGCGCGGCATGCCGATCGGCCACCGATCCCGGGGCCGATGCAGCCCGCGGTGCGGGCGCTGGCGCTTCGATCACGCTATCGTCGCCGACCGTCGCGCCCCGATCGAGGCCGCGTTCTCCAGGCCAGCCCTCGAGCACGTTCAGCGCCTCGGCAGCGCGCGCCTCGGCGACGTCCATTCCTTCGTCGGGCCGCAGCAACGCCGCCACGTCGACCGCCGCCTCGAGCTCGATCAGCCACTGCGCTGTCCGCACGGGCCGGCCCTCCTCGTCGATGCGCGGCACCTCGACCAGCCGCTTGGTCAGGTAGAACGGCGTGTGCTTGCCGTCCAGGAAGCCGGAGATGCGGCCACCCCGCATGAATCCGATGGTCTGGAACTTCTGGATCGCGGCGTTCATCGCGTAGAAGCTGTTGGTCGGCAGTTCGAAGGCACTGATCGACTTGATCCCGGGGATGAAGAAGATGAACCGCCCCGACAGGTTGCACTTGCGGTCCTGGTACTCGGTGCAGGACTCGGGATCGCACAGGCCGCCGTTGTCGGCGCGGCGCATGGTCTTGCGGCCGCCCCAGACGCGGATGGCCCGGCGCGTGCCGCTGACCACCGGCACGGGCGCATGGCTCATGCAGTAGCGGGTCTGGCCGTCCGCGGCGTACTCCGACCAGTAGCGCCTCTCGTTGGCCGTCCACGCCACCAGTTCGTGCGGCATCACCGTCTGCCACGCATCGGCAGGGAAGACAACCGGGAAGCGGTACAGCCGCTTCACCCCGTCGCCCCGGTCTTCCCCGAACAGGTCCGTGATCTGCCGCGCGATCTCCGGGTTCGGGAAGTCCTCGCCGCGCACCGTGAAGTACGGGACGTTCTTCGGCGTCAGCGGGTTCATCAGGTCCGGCACGGCGTCGGAAATCTCGCGCTCTATGCTGTCGAAGCTCTTGCCCTGCTCGAC
>JANNRA010000197.1:0-18303 GCA_031401035.1 bacterium
GAGCCTCCCTTCGTCCATTCGCTTTGCGACCGCCCCCATGGCGGCTCGCGTCGACAAGGTGGGGCTCCCGTCTTCCTTCCTTCAACCCCGCTGCCGTCTCCCCCCTCCGGCCATGCACTCATCGAGTACATGGTAACTCCCTGCGGGAGAGGGGACCCTGGCAAGCCGCGCGCTGATCGCATGGGTTCCCTCTCCTGCAGGGAGCGGGTCAGGGTGAGGGGATCGCAGAATGCGCATCAGCTCCGCGCGAACGCGGCCAGCGCGGCGCGCGCGATCGGTTCGCCCCACTCCTGCAGGAAGTGGCCGCCGTCGGGGACGATCAGCGGCGCCGGACAGCCGTGGATGGTCTGGCGCACCGCCGCCATGACGTCGCTGCCGAGCACCGGATCGGCAGCGCCGACGGCCATGAACGTCGGGCCGCGCCAGGTGTCGGACCAGAAGCGCTTCGCCGCGACGCTCTCCTCGATGCCCGGCATGCCCGGCTCGGTCATCACCAGTTGCGGGAACGCACGCACGCCGGCCTTGTGGCGCGTGTCGGGAAACGGCGCGTCGTAGGCCGCCACCTCGGCGGCGGTGAGGATCGGCGTGGCGCGCTTGAGCAGCGCGCCGACCGGCAGATCCGGTGTCGCCGCGACATAGGCGCGCCAGGCGAGGAACCCTGCGCTCGGCACCTCGCCGGTCGCCAGCGTGGTGTTCATCACCAACAGGCGCGCCAGGCGGGCGCGGAAGCCGGCGTCCACGGGCAGCGTCAGGCCGAGCAGCCCGCCCCAATCCTGCACCACCAGCGTGATGCCGTTCAGGTCCAGCCGCTCGACCAGGCGCAGCAGAAAGTCGCGATGGAAGTGGAAGGTGTAGGCGGCGTCATCCACCGGCTTGTCGGAACGGCCGAAGCCGTACAGGTCCGGCGCGACGACGCGCGCACCGCTGGTCAGGAAGACCGGAATCATGCGCCGGTAGAGGTAGCTCCAGCTCGGCTCGCCGTGCAGGCACAGGAAGGTGTGCGGCGCCTGCCGGGGTCCCTCATCGATGTAGGCCGCGCGCAGGCCTTCGTAGCCGGGCAGATCCTCGACGTAGTGCGGCGCCCAGGGAAACCCCGCCAGGTCGGCGAAGCGCGCCTCGGGCGTGCGCAGACAGGCGACGCTCATGGCGCCACCCGCAGGCCGAGCTTGCCGAAGTGCGTGCTGGCCTTCATCACCCGGTGTGCCTCGCCGGCCTCGGCCAGCGGCAGGACACGGTCGAGCACCGGCTTCAGCCGCCCGGCGTCGAGCGCCGCGCCGAAGCGCTCGCGGAACGCCGTCACGATCGCCGCCTTCTCGGCGTGCGAGCGCGTCCGCAGGGTCGAGCCGATCACATGCTGGCGCTTGATCATCAGGCTGGCGATGTCGAGCTCGGCGCGCGTACCGCCCATCAGGCCGATGATGACCAGCCGGCCACCGAGCGCGAGCGCCGCCAGGTTGCCCTCCAGGTAGCGCGCCCCGATCGAGTCGAGCACGACGTCGACGCCGCGCCCGTCGGTCGCCGCTTGCACCGCCGGGGCGAAGTCGCCGTCGCGGTAGTTGATCGCCACATCCGCCCCGTGCGCGACGCACTGGGCGCACTTCTCGGCGCTACCGGCGGTGACGACGATGCGCAGGCCGGCCTCCCGACAGAGGCTGATGGCGGCGGTGCCGACGCCGCTGCCGCCGCCGTGCACCAGGACGCTGCCCCCGGTCGGCGCCGCGCCGAGCATGAAGATGTTAAGGAAGGCGGTGAGAAACACTTCCGGAAACGCCCCCGCCTCCGCGTCGCTCAGCCCAGCCGGCACGCGCAGCGCCGACCCTGCATGCACCACCGCCTCCTCGGCGTAGCCGCCGCCGGCGAGCAGCGCCATGGCGCGGTCGCCCACCGCCCAGCCGCGCACGTCGGCGCCGACCTCCGCCACGACGCCGGCGCACTCGAGGCCGAGGATCGGCGAGGCGCCCGGCGGCGGCGGATAGAAGCCCTGGCGCTGCAGCAGATCGGCGCGGTTGACCGCCGTCGCCTGCACGCGCAGCCGCAGCTCGTCCGGCCCGAGCGGCGGTGCAGGCGCTTCACCGAGGTGCAGGACGCTTTCGTCGCCCGGCTGATCGAACAGAATGGCGCGCATGGGATTCTCCTGTCGTTGTCGCCGCCGGCCGGCCACCGAGCAGATAGCCCTCGAGCAGGCGGATGAACTCGTCACGAAACTCGGGCGTGCGCAGCACCTTCGGATGCCGCAGCACCATGGCATGCAGGACTACGTCGAGCAGCTGCACGACGATGAAACTGGCCAGCTCGGGATTCGGCACCGACAGCTCGGCGATGCGCGCCTCGATCAGCTCGCGCGCCACCTGCACGGCGCGCGCGTCGAGCTCTTCGAGGCGACGGCGGAACGACGCCGGCAGGCGCGCCTCCTCGAAGATGACGCGGTGCAGGCGCGGCTCGAGCTGGTGCGCCGCGATCAGCGCGTCGACCAGGGCGCGCAGCAGCTCCGGCACCGGCGCCGCCTGCTGCGCGCGCACCTGCTCGATCACCGACTCGAAGGCGCGCTCGACGTGCCGCTCGGCGAGGGCCAGGAGCAGCGCGTCCTTCGACGGGAAGTACTGATAGAGTGAACCGATCGACACCCCCGCCCGCGCCGCGACGTGGTTGGTGGTGGTGTTGGCGTAGCCCTCGGCGGCGAAGACCTGCGCCGCGGCCGCGAGCAGACACTCGACCGTGTGCCGGCTGCGCTCCTGGCGCGGCTGACGCCAGGTGTTCTCCCGCAAGGCTTTTTCGCTGCCCACCCGGGCCGGCATGACGTCCCCTCCGAATGCGAGTTGCTGATGTGAGCTTTTGCTCATATCCTGAGGCTCGTCAAGTTGGAGGAGACGCCATGCCGCCGTTGCACGAGATCAGCCTGCCGCCGACCGGCGCCGTCGAAGCGGTCGCCACCGCCTTCCCCACCGTCTTCAATTGGGACTACCAGTTCCGTCACGAGGAACTGGCGCGGCTCTACGAGAAGAGCAAGCGGCTGCAGTGGAATGCGAGTACCGACATCGACTGGTCGATCGACGTCGACCCCGAACGCCCGGGCATCGAGGACGAGGCGAGCATGGACGCCATCCTGCAGCCGCCGCAGAAGCTCGACAAGGCGACGCGGCGGCGCATGAACCAGCACATGGACGCCTGGATGCTGTCGCAGTTCATGCACGGTGAGCAGGGCGCACTGCTGGCGACGGCGCAGATCGTCAACACCGTGCCGTGGACCGAGGCCAAGTTCTACGCGGCGCAGCAGGTCGCCGACGAGGCGCGCCACGTCGAGGTGTACCGCCGCTACCTGATCGAGAAGTGGCAGCTCACCTACCCGGTCAACCCGCACCTGCACACCTTGCTGAACCAGATCATCGGCGAGTCGCGCTGGGACATGATCTACCTCGGCATGCAGATCCTGGTCGAGGGCCTCGCCCTCGCCGCCTTCGGCCTGATGAAGTTCACCAAGGCCGACGAGCCGCTGATCCAGCAGATCACCACCATGGTGATGCGCGACGAAGCGCGGCACGTCGCCTTCGGCGTCCTGTCGCTGCAGGACCTGTACACCAAGGAGCTCTCGTCCGCGGAGCTGCGGGTGCGCGAGGAGTTCGTCATCGAGGCAACGGTGCTGATGCGCGACCGCCTGTTGATGGAAGAAGTCTGGCCGCGCATCGGCCTCGACCCGAAGGTGTGGATGCCGTGGTCGCTGACGACGCCGTTCATGGTCGGCTTCCGCCAGATCCTGTTCTCGAAGATCGTCCCCAACCTCAAGCGCCTCGGCCTGCTGACGCCGCGCGTCCGCGTCGCCTTCGAGAAGCTCGACATCCTGCAGTACGAATCGCTGCCCGACTCGACGGTCGAAGAGGAGACGGAGATCCCGCCGGCGTTGATGGCGTTCTTCGCCCGCCTGCAGGCGGCCGGGATCCAGTTCGCCTCGCCGCACTGAGGCCAACCGCGGCGGCGGCTCAGGACGGCAGCGGCGGCTCGCCCGGCGGGCGGATCCACGTCCGAGCCCATGGCAGCAGCGCCAGGGCCGGGAAGGCGAGCAGAAACGTCAGCGCGAAGTACGGTGCGTAGCCGAGCTGGGTCGTCGCCCAGCCGCTGATGGCGCCGGCGACGTCGCGCGACAACGCAAAGACGGCCGACAGGGCGGCGTACTGCACGGCGGCGTGCTCCTTGTCGCAGATGTTCATCAGGTAGGCCATGAAGGCCGCCGAGCCGAGGCCGCTGGAAAACGACTCGAGCATGGAGGCGGTGTAGATCAGCCCGCGCGCCGGCTCGACGATGGCGCGCAGCGCCTCGCCGAGCGTCGCGACCGTCGTGGTCGGCGGCGGCGGGTCGAGCCAGGCGACGCCGGCGTAGCCGAGGTTCGACAACGCCTGCGCCAGGCCGAGCAGCAGCAGGGCACGCGCGATGCCCCAGCGGTCGGTGAGCCAGCCGCCGACCAGGGCACCGGCGATGGTCGCCAGAACGCCGACCGAGCTCGAGACGAGGCCGATCTCGACGACCGTCAGGCCGCGATCGAGCCAGAACGGCTTGACCATCGGACCCATGGCCGCGTCGCCGAGCTTGAAGAGCAGCACGAAGGCGAAGACCGCTGGCGCACCAGGGCGCAGCAGCCAGCGGCGCATCGGTTCGCGCCACTCGCGGCGCGCCGCGCTCGGCACGACGATGCGCGGGGCGGCGCGCACGACGACTGCGAGGACGGCGAACAGGGCGGCGGCGGCGAGGAACACCGGCGGCCAGCCGAGCCACGGCGCCAGCAGGACCAGGCCGCCGCCGCTGGCGATGAGGGCGACGCGGTAGGCGGAGACGCGCACGCCGTTCGCCTCGCCCTCTTCACCGCGCGCCACCAGGCCGATGGTGTAGGCGTCGATGGCGACGTCCTGCGTCGCCGAGGCGATGGTGACGCCGATGAGCACCAGCCACAGGGCCAGCGGGCGACCGGCCGGATCGATCGGCGCCAGCGCGGCGCAGCCGACGGCGAGCGCCAGCAGACAGCCGACGATCCAGGTGCGGCGGTCGCCGAAGCGGTCGACCAGCGGCGACCACAAGACCTTCAGCGTCCACGGCAGACCGAGCAGCGACAGCAGGCCGAGGTCGGTGAGCGACCAGCCGGCGACCTTCAGATAGACCGGCACCACCTCTTTGACGACGCCGAACGGCAGCCCCTCGGCGAAGTACAGCACCGCCACCCATCCCAACATCCCACGCCGCGTCATCGCGGGCGGAGACTGTGCCGCCGCGTCCGCCGGAGTCAACCGCCGCCGCACCCGCCGGGAGCGGCAGGCCAGGCGCGCCGGCGGATTGACTTCGGGCCGAGGCGATCGCAAGTCTTGCGCTGCTTCTCGAGCTGTGGAGACCGAGTATGTGGGACGAGGCCAGCACGCTGGCGCCGACGTTGCTGGTAGCGATGCCGCAACTGCTGGATCCGAACTTCAACCGCAGCGTCGTGCTGCTCTGCGAGCACCGCGAGGACGGCGCCATGGGGCTGGTGGTCAATCGCTGCACCGGCGATCGTGCCGCGGCGATCGTCAACCTCGAACCGCCCTTAGCACGCGACAACGGCATGCGCGTCTGGCTCGGCGGGCCGGTCGATCCAGAACGCGGCTGGTTGCTGATCAACGAGGACGCCGGCGACGGGGTCGAGGTGAGTCCCGGTCTCTTCCTCTCGGCCTCGCGCGACGCGCTGCGCCGAGTGCTCGAGAGCTCGGCCCTGGCGCCGCGCAGCCGTTTCCTGGTCGGCTATGCCGGCTGGGGGCCGCGCCAACTCGACGCCGAGCTCGCCGCGTCGACATGGTTGACGGTGCCCGTCGATCCGCAGCTCATGTTCGCGGTCCCCAGCGAGGAGATGTGGGAGGTGGCCATCCGCCGCCTCGGGGTCGACCCGCACGCTCTCGCCATGGGCCCCGGGGTGCACTGACACACCCCGCCACCGTCACGGCGGCGGCGGTACGCCCAGATAGCTGCTGAGCACCACCACCCACTGGCGCGCATCCTCGGTGCGAGGGTCGGCGGGCGGCAGCAACGGCACGGCGCGGGCGTACTGGTTCAGCGCCGTCGCGTAGTCGCCGTCGAGTCGGGCCGCGCTGGCGAGGTGGTAGAACCCGTCGCCTTCCTGCCCGGCCCGTCCGGCGAGCAGCCCGTAGCCGTGCTGCGCACTGTCGAGCCACGGCGCCAGGGTCAGCGCGCGCAGATAGCTGGCGCGTGCCGCGTCGCGAGCGCCGAGCGCTTCGGCCGCCTTGGCGAGGTCGACGTGGGCGCCGGCGTCGTCGGGCTGCCGCGCCAGGTGCGCGGTGAGCAGCGGTCGCGCCCGCTCGGCATCGCGCTGCCGCAAGGCCAGGCGCCCGAGTTCGCGGTCAGCCGCCTCGATGCCGCCGCGGCGCGCCGCGGCGAGGGCCGGTGCCGCCGCGTCGAGCTGGCCGAGCTCGAGGCAGACGACGCCGTACAGGTAAGCGGCCAACGGGTCGTCGGGCGCCGCGGCGCGCTCGCGCGCGTAGCGTTCGAGAACCTCGGCCGGCGGGTTGGTGTGCGCCCGCACCAACGCCTGCACGTAGCGCAGCGCCGGACTGGCACCGCCGCGCGGTCGCGGCGCCCACTGCGGCGTTTTCAGGACCGCCTCGAGGCGTGTCAGGCGCTCTTCGCTGAGCGGGTGCGTGTGGAGGTAGGGCGGCGCCGCGTTCGGCGAGTGCCGCTGCCGCTCGCCGAGCTGCTGAAAGAAATCGAGCATGGCGCGCGCGTCGTAGCCGGCGGCGCTCATGTAGCGGGCGCCGAGATAGTCCGCCTCCTGCTCGAACTCGCGCTGGTACTGCAGCACCGCCGCCTGCGAAGCGGCGGTGGCGAGCGACCCGACGGCCGGTTGCACGATCGACAACAGCGACCCGAACAGTGCCGCGTAGTTCAGCACCTGCGTCTGTTCCTGCTGGCGCACCGCGTGCCGCGCGTGCACGTGGGCGATCTCGTGGCCGAGCACGGCGGCGAGTTCGTCGTCGCTACGCACGGCGTCGAGCAGCCCACTGTGCACGTACACGTAACCGCCCGGGACGGCGAAGGCATTGACGCGCGCATCGGCGATCACCGCGAAGCGGTAGTCGAAGAACGACTCGTCGAGCGCGGCGGCGATCCGCGCGCCGATGCCGCTGACGTAGGCGACCACCTCGGGGGCGTCGAGCAGCCGCGTCTGCGTCCGCGCCGCCAGGTCGAACTGCTGCCCGAGCGCGCGCTCGCCCTGATAGGAGACGGCGCCGGCCGTCGCCGCGACGCCGCACACCGCCAGCAGCAGGCCGGCACGCCAGCGTCGCATCACAGGCTCCGGCTCACGTACTCGAGGAGCTCGGCGAGCTGGCGCAGTTGGCGCGCCCGCAGCGGACGCTCGCCGTCGCCAGCGACGCCGAAGCGGTGCAGCGCCAGCTGCACGTTGGCCTCGAGGATGCGCACGCACGCCTCGGTGGCGGCGCGTTCGCGGGCGCGGCGACGGGCGCCGGCCTTCTGCCCGAAGGAGATGACCTCGGCCATCACGGCGCCGGGCGTGACCGCGGCAGGCTCGCTCCGGCGATCTCGCCACCGACGATCATCGGCTCGACGGTCGCGCCGCGCCCGCCCGCCGCCCACTCCATCTGCCGCGCGATGCCGCGCAGGATGCTGACATCGTGCTCGGTCAGGGTGGTGCGGCCGAACAGGGCGCGCAGGGCGAACATCAGATGCTCGGGGTTCTGCGCCTTGAGGAAGCCGATGCGCAGCAGCGCCTCCTGCAGATGGTCATAGAGCGCCGCGACCGCCGCCGCCGGCGCCGGCGCGACGGCCGGCGGCCGCGGCGCCTCGAGACGGGCGGCGCGACGCAGCTCCCAGCAGACGAGCAGGACGGCCTGGGCGAGGTTGAGCGATGCGTACTCGTCGCTGGTGTCGATGCTGCACAGGCGCTGGCAGTGCCGCAGATCGGTGTTGCTCAAGCCGTGGTCCTCGGGCCCGAACAGGATCGCCACCGGCCCAGCCTCCGCCTGCGTCAGCAGCGCCGGCGCCACGGCGGTGAGGTCCTCGGCACCGGCGCGGTAGCCACCGGCACGGCTGGTGGTGCCGACGACCATGCGGCAGTCGGCGACCGCCGTGGCGACGTCGTCGACCACCTGCGCCCCGCGCACGAGATCGCGCGCATGCACCGCCATGCGCTCGGCCGCCGCCAGCCGGGCGCGCGGCCGCACGATCGCCAGGTCGCCGGCGCCGCAGTTCATCATCGCCCGCGCCGCCGCGCCGACGTTGCCCGCTCCGCGCGGTCGCACCAGCACGATGCGCACCCGCTCCAGCCCCGACTGCATGGAGGCACTCTACCGATCGGCGCGGCCACCCGCCAGCCGCGCGGCGCGGTCCTACTTCGTCGCCAGGTTGGCCACCGTCGCCGCCGTCGCATCGAGTTTGCGCTCGAGCTCGCGGCTGTGCAGCTGGGCCTGCACGCGCGCGAAGAGTTCGAGCTTGTTGACCGGCTTGGTGAGGTACTCGCTGACGCCGAGCAGCATGCCGCGCGAGCGCGTCTCGATGTCGTCCTTGGCGGTCAACAGCATCACCGGAATGGTGCGCCAGGTCGGATGCGCGCGCAGGCGCTCGCACACTTGCAGGCCGTCCATGCCCGGCATCATCACGTCGAGGACGATGACGTCGAACGCCTCGGTGCCGAGCGCTTCGAGGCAGGCCGCGCCGTTGTCGGCGCTGACCGTCGCGTAACCCTCGCGGTTCAGCCACCGCCGTAGGATCTCCAGGGTATTGGCGTCGTCGTCGACGATCAGGATGCGGCCCGCGGCCGCTGAGGTGCTCTGCTGGCTCATGTACGTTGCCCTCCGCTCGAACCGATCAGATCAAGTAGCCTTCAGCCTCGCCGCCACCGCCGGTCTTGCGACGCAGCTTGGCGACCAGGGTCGTGCGCTTCAAGCCGAGCAGCCGCGCCGCCGCCTGTTTGTTGCCCTTGGTGCGGCGCAGCGCCTCGTCGATGAGCCGGTACTCGAACTCCTCGACGGCGCGGTTGAGGTCGATACCCTCCTCCGTCAGCGTCGGGCGCGGGATCTTCTTCTCCGAGATGAACGAGCGAATGTTGGGCGGCAGGCTGTCGACGCGGATCATCCCATCCTCGCTCAGCACCACCATGCGTTCGATCAGGTTCTCGAGTTCGCGGACGTTGCCGGGCCAATCGTACTCCCACAGGTGCACCATGGCGTCGTCGGCGACGAGGCAGGCGCGGCCGTCGTGTTTGGCGTTGTACTTGTCGAGGAAGTGCTGCACCAGCACGGGGATGTCGGAGCGGCGCTCGCGCAACGGCGGCAGCAGGATCGGGATCACCTGCAGGCGATAGTAGAGATCCTCGCGGAAGCGCCCCTTCTCGACCTCGGAGGCGAGGTCGCGGTTGCTGGCGGCGATGACGCGGACATCGACCTTCACCGAGCGGTCCGAGCCGACCGGGCGAATCTCGCGCTCCTGCAGCACGCGCAGCAGCTTGACCTGCAGCGGCGGGGTCATCTCGCCGATCTCATCGAGGAAGATCGACCCCCCGTTGGCCAGCTGGAACATGCCCATGCGCGCCCCGACCGCGCCGGTGAAGGCGCCGCGCTCGTGGCCGAACATCTCCGACTCGAGCAGATCGGGCGGGATGGCGCCGCAGTTCACGGCGATGAACGGCTGGCTGGTGCGGCGGCTGTGCGCGTGGGTGTAGCGCGCGATCAGTTCCTTGCCGGTGCCGCTCTCGCCCATGATCAGCACCGTCGAATCCGTGACGGCCACCTTCTGGCAGATGCTGAGAATCTTCTCCATCACCGGGTGGGTCCCTTTGATCGTGAAATCAGCCATGTCCTGCGCCCCTCTTCATCGTGCGTGCCATTTGTGTCAGCGACGAAAAAATAACATGAGCAAGAATCGTCTCAACCGCTAATTTGCCTGGCGAGAAAATAACTCCCGTTCCCACACCGCAGGTGCTATGCGGGCTGGATGACTAGCCGCGTTGATGGTCGCGCCCCCGAGGCGCTCCGCCCCGTCGTGATCACCCCGGACTTCATCAGCCAGTCCGA
Source organism: bacterium (assembly GCA_031401035.1). Taxonomy (GTDB): domain Bacteria; phylum Desulfobacterota; class Binatia; order HRBIN30; family CADEER01; genus JANNRA01. The sequence continues at coordinate 10,056 of JANNRA010000197.1, forward strand.
TGGCTCCGTGCTCATCGAGGTGGGGCGAACGCGGGTCATCTGCACCGTCACCATTGAGGATTCCGTGCCCCCCTTCCTCAAGAACAGCGGTCGCGGCTGGATCACCGCCGAATACGGCATGCTGCCCGGCAGCAGCACCAGTCGCATCGCGCGCGAGTCGACGCGCGGCAAGGTCGGTGGTCGGACGCACGAGATCCAGCGCCTGATCGGCCGCAGCCTGCGCGCCGTCGCCGACATGAAGGTCCTCGGCGAGCGCACGCTGTGGATCGACTGCGACGTCATCGAAGCCGACGGCGGCACGCGCACGGCGTCGATCACCGGCAGCTACGTCGCCCTGGCGCTGGCGCTGCACCGATTGCGCGGCCGCGGCGCGCTGAGCGGCCAGCCGTTGCGCGACTCGGTGGCGGCGGTGAGCGTCGGCATCGTCCGCGGCGAGCCGCTGGTCGATCTCTGCTACACCGAGGACAGCAGCGCCGACGTCGACATGAACCTGGTAATGACCGGCAGCGGCCGCTTCATTGAAGTCCAGGGCACCGCCGAGGCCGACCCGTTCAGCGCCGAGCAACTGGCCCGCCTCACCGCCCTCGGCACCGCCTCCATCGCCGCCCTCGGGACGATGCAGCGCGCCGCCCTGACCGCCGCCGGCGTCGGGTGATTCTCGTCGCCGCCACCAGCAACGCCGGCAAGCTCAGGGAACTGCGGGCGCTGCTCAACGGTCTCGACCTCGACCTGCGCTCGCTCGCCGACTTCGCCGGCGCCCCGGCGGTCGAGGAGAGCGGCGACTCCTTCCTGGCCAACGCGCGACTGAAGGCGCACGCCATCGCCGCGCACACCGAGCTGCCGGCGCTGGCCGACGACTCGGGCCTCGAGGTCGACGCGCTCGGCGGCGCGCCGGGGGTGCGCTCGGCGCGCTTTGCGAGCGACGCCGGCGCCGGCGTCGGCGACGCTGCCAACGTCGCCCTGCTGCTGACGCGTCTGCGGGCCGTGCCGCAGGCGCGCCGTACGGCCCGCTTCCGCTGCGCCGTCGTCATCGCCCGCCCCGACGGCGCCGAGCTGGTCGCCGACGGCACCTGCGCCGGACTGCTCGCCGCCTCGCCACGCGGCAGCGGCGGCTTCGGCTACGACCCGGTGTTCCTGTACCCACCCCTCGGCCGCACGTTCGCCGAACTCGCCAGCGCCGAGAAGGACCGCGTCAGCCACCGCGCCGCCGCCATCGCCGCCCTGCGCCCGCAGCTCGTCGAGTTCCTGCGCTGATCGATGCGCCGTGCTGCGCGTTGCCTTTGCCACCCGCCGCTGTTATCCGAGTGCGACGCGGCGAGATGACGGGGCGTAGCGTAGCCTGGTTAGCGCACCTGCTTTGGGAGCAGGGAGTCGGCCGTTCAAATCGGCCCGCCCCGATTTCTTCCGATTCGTGCCAGTAGCTCAGTGGATAGAGCAGCAGCCTTCTAAGCTGCGGGTCGGCAGTTCGATCCTGCCCTGGCGCGTTTCTCGCCGCCGCCGCGGTGGCTGGATTTCACCCGACGCTTTTGCTTTCTTCTCTGCTCTCACGGTGGGTGTAGCTCAAGGGTAGAGCACCGGACTGTGGCTCCGGGGGTTGTGGGTTCGAGACCCATCACTCACCCCTCTCGGCGGAGCGAGCCGGCGGCCTGCGTCGTCGGCTCGCTGTGCCCCGGATGGCAATTGCGCTCGACGCACTATAAGAAAGCGCGTTCGCCAGTTTGGTGGCCCAGTTTGGCCGCAATGACCCGCGGAGGAGAAGCCGGAACGATGCGCGCGTGGACCATTCGGGACTGCATGGAGTTGTACAACGTTCCCGCGTGGGGGGCGGGGTTCTTCTCGGTGAACGCCAAGGGGCACGTCGAAGTGCAGCCGCGCCCCGACGGCGCCGGCATCGACCTGCTCGAGCTGGTGCAGGATCTGCAGCAGCGCGGCCTGCGGCCGCCGCTGCTGATCCGCTTCTCCGACATCCTGGCAGCGCGCGTGCAGGGCTTGTGCAGCGCCTTCGGCAAGGCGATCGACGACTACGGCTACAAGGGCCGCTACCGCGGCGTCTATCCGATCAAGGTCAATCAGCAGCGCCACGTCGTCGAGGAGATCGTCGAGTACGGCGCCAAGCACGGCATCGGTCTCGAGGCCGGTAGCAAGCCGGAGCTGCTCATCGCCATGGCGCTGTGCGAGACGCCCGGCGCGCTGATCGTCTGCAACGGCTACAAGGACAAGAAGTACATCGAGACGGCGCTGCTCGGGCAACGCCTCGGGCGCACGCCGATCATCGTCGTCGACCGCTTCCACGAGGTCGAGCTGATCGTGCGCGTCTCGCAGGAACTCGGCATCCGGCCGCACATCGGCATGCGCGCGCGCCTCAGCACGAAGGGCGCTGGCAAATGGATCGAGTCGACCGGCGACCGCTCGAAGTTCGGCCTCACCGCCGTCGAGATCGTCGACGCGGTCGACTACCTGCGCGCCGAGAACATGCTCGACTGCCTCGAGCTGCTGCACTTCCACATCGGCTCGCAGATCACCGCCATCCGTGCCCACAAGGATGCGCTGCGCGAAGCGAGCCGCATCTTCGTCGGCCTGCACGAGCTCGGCGCGACGCTGCGCTACCTCGACGTCGGCGGCGGTCTCGGCGTCGACTACGACGGCTCATCGACGAACTTCCACTCGTCGATGAACTACTCCGTGCAGGAGTACGCCAACGACGTCGTCGCCTCGATCCAGGAGGCCTGCGACGCCAAGGGCGTACCGCACCCCGACATCGTCACCGAGGCCGGCCGCGCCATGGTCGCGCACCACTCGGTCCTGGTCTTCGACGTCCTCGGCGTGCACGAGATGCTGTCTGGCAAGGCGCCCGAGCCGGCGAAGCCGGACGACCACAAGGTCATCAAGGATCTCGCCGAGGTGTACGCCGGCATCACCCAGAAGAATGTGCAGGAGGCCTACCACGACAGCCTGCAGCTCAAGGAGGAGGCGGCGACCCTGTTCTCGCTCGGCTTCCTCGACCTGCGCGCCCGCGCCCGCGTCGAGCGCCTCTTCTGGGACTGCTGCGAGAAGATCCTGCGCATCACGCGCGAGTTGCCGTATGTCCCGGACGACCTCGAACCGCTCGAGAAGGGGCTCGCCGACACGTACTACGGCAACTTCTCGGTCTTCCAATCCGCGCCCGACCATTGGGCGGTGAAGCAGCTCTTCCCGGTCATGCCGATCCACCGCCTGGAGGAGAAGCCGACCCGCCGCGGCGTCTTCGCCGACCTCACCTGCGACTCGGACGGCAAGATCGACAAGTTCATCGACCAGCGCGACGTCAAGGACGTCCTCGAGCTGCACCCGTTCACCGGCCAGCCGTACTTCATCGGCGTCTTTCTCGTCGGCGCCTACCAGGAGATCCTCGGCGACTACCACAACCTGTTCGGCGACACCGACGCCGTGCACGTGCGCCTCGGAACCGACGGCCGCTACGTCGTCGAGCACGTCGTCGAGGGTGATGCCGTCGACCAGGTGCTGCGCTACGTCCAGTACGAGCGCACCGACATGATCGAACGTATCCGCCGCATCATCGAACGCGCCATGCGCGACGGCCAGCTCACCCTCGAAGAGTCGGCCCGCCTGCGCCGACGCTACGAGGAAGGCCTGAGCGAGTACACCTACCTCACCCGCGACGAGTAAAGCGCTTTTCACCACGGAGACACGGAGGCACGGAGGCCGCCGACTGTGAATCGCCTCCGTGTCTCCGTGGTGAAGTCTTCTTCTGGAGGTTTCATGTTCACGCACGAGGTTCGCAGCGGCATCGCCTTCGTCACCTTCGATTCCGGCGGCATGAACACACTGTCGGCGGCCGCCGTCGAGGGGCTCGATGCGAAGGTGACGGAGCTGGTCGCCCTGCACGCCAAGACGCCGCTGACGGGCGTGGTGCTGAAGGGCAACAAGTTCGGGCTCGGCGCCGGCGCCAACATCGGCGAGCTGATGGCGGCCGACCGCGCGAAGCTCGGCGCCTTCATCGACCGTGGCCATGCGGTGCTGTACGCGATCGAGGACGGCCCCCTGCCCTGGCTGGCGCTGATCGACGGCTTCGCCCTCGGCGGCATCTACGAACTCGCCCTCGCCTGCCGCGGCATCGTCGCGACTGAGAAATCGACCGTCGGCTTCCCCGAGATCCGCCTCAACATCTTCCCCGGCCTCGGCGGCACGCAGCGCATGCCGCGCCGCAGCGGCCTGGTGAACGCGGCCGATCCGATGAGCGGCGACGCCGGCTTCACCGCGGTGCTGACCGGCAAGAACTTCAGGGCCAAGGACGCGCTGGCGATCCGCATGGTCGACGCCGTGGTCCCGGCCGGCGAGGACGCCGACGCCTTCGCGGCGCGCTTCCTCACCGAGACGCTGCCGACGCTCGACCGCACGCCGCCGGCCGACCTCGGCAACGGCGAGGCGCTCAAACCGATGGTCCTGCCGATGGTGCAGAAGGCAACCATGGGCCGCCCCACCCCGCGCGCCCCGTACGTCGCCCTCGACGTCATGGTGCAGGGCGCCCTGCTGCCGCTGAAGGACGCAAACCGCCTCGAGCGCGACGCCTTTCTCGACGTCGCCACCTCGCCGGAGGGCAAGGCCGGCATGCGCTTCTTCTTTACCCAGCAGGCGGTCCAGAAGCTGCCGAAGTCCTTCCCGGGCAAGGCGCGGCCGCTGAAGAAGATCGGCATCGACGGCGCCGACGGCTACATGGGCAACGCCATCACCTGGCTCGCCCTCGAAGCGGGGTACGCGGTGGTCGGACACGTGCCGCTGGCGCAGTTCGCCGCGGCGGTGCCGGAGAAACTGGCCGGCAAGTACGCGCGTGCGGTCAAGAAGGGCGCCATGAGCCAGGCCGACCTGGAGCGCAAGGTCGGCAGCGTGCAGGTCGCCACCGACGTCGCGGCGCTCGCCGACTGCGACCTGGTGATCGAGGCGCGCATGGAGAACCGCCAGGTGAAGGCCGACTTCTACCGGGCCCTCGGCGCGGTCATGAAGAAGGACGGCCTCGTCGCCTCCAACTCCAGCTCGATGGGCCCCGGCCTGCTCGGCGCCGACTTCACGGCCGGCGGCGGCGACCTGCGCAACCTGCTCAACCTGCATTTCTTCAGCCCCGCCGAGCATCCGATGATGCAGCTGGTCGAGGTCATCGCCTCGCGCGACACCTCGCCGGACGCCGTCGCCACGGCGCACGCCTTCGTGCGCAGCATCAACAAGACGCCGGTGGTGCTGCAGGACGGCTCGCCGGGCTTTCTCGTCAACGCCGGCCTGGCCGCCTACATGCTCGCCGCCGAGACGCTCTACCGCGAGGGCACGCCGGTGGCGGCGATCGACCAGGCGATGCGCGAGTCGATCTTCCCGATGGGCCCGTTCGAGCTCGGCGACCAGGCCGGCCTCGACACCGCCGCCGGCATGTTCGACACCATCGCCGCCGCCGCGCCGCTGCCCTTCAAACCGCTGGCCTGGGCGCTGCGCGAGCAGAAGCGCTTCGGCATCAAGAACGGCGCCGGCATCTACGAGTACGCGAACGGCAAGCCGACCGGCGAATGGCCGGGCCTGGCCGCCCTGGTGCCCGACCGTGGCAGCCGCGTCGCCGCAACCGAGGAGATCGTCGACCGCTGCGCGAAGGCGCTGTATGCCAAGGCGCGCGAGTTGTGCGACCGCAAGATCGTCGCGTCCGAAGAGGAGTGCGACCTCGCGTTCGTCTTCGGCATCGGCTTCGCCATGTACCTCGGCGGCCCAATCTTCTACGGCAAGCAGCGCGGCTGGGACCGCGCCTGAGCGCAACGGCGCCCCCGCCGCCTCGCCGCCGCGCGCCGGCCGCGCGCTACGCTCAACTGACGAAAATCATCCTCGGCTCCTCGACGGCGGGCGGCAAGGGCGTCGTCACCATGGGCTTCGGGGCGCGCTGGCGCTTCGTCGATGACCTCGACATCTTCGGCCGCACCGGCGGCGTCGACATCGGCGCGGCGTACGAGTTGCCGATCACCTCCAATGAGGAAGTCTTCGACTGGCGCGTCACCACCGATCTGATCTTCTGGGTGATCTGACCCGTCGCTACGGCGTCACCCGATTGCGCAGAACCCCCAGGCGATCGACGTGCATCTCGACGCGGTCGCCTGGGCGCAGGTAGACGCCGGCCGCGCGGGCGTCCTCGACATAGGCGGCCACGACGTGCGCCGGCAGCGGTTCGCTCCAGCCGCCGAGCAGCCAGGCGGTCACTCCGGCCAGGTAGTGGCGCGTCCGCAGGCCGTCGAAGACGGTGCCGTGCGGCGTGCCGGAGAGGAGCAGCGTACGAGCGGGGATCTGCTGCGGGTCGGCGAGCAGCCCCACCGGCGATCCACGATGCTCCCAGCGCCGCTCCTTCCAGGCCCAGGTGTGAGCGAGAATCTCGTCGAGGTCCCAGATCATCTCCGTCGCCGGCGCGCGCTGCCGCAGCGCGCCGTTGACATAGAGGCGCAGCTCCAGACCGGCGGCGAAGCGCCGCGGATCGCGCGGCACGACGAACAGATCACCGATCGGCAGATAGCCGGAGAAACTCTTGCCGGTCGCGAAGCCGGCACCGGACTCGATGTCCCATGGATCGATGCCGCGCATCAGCGTCGCCCTGTCGGTGAAATCGTTGCACAGCACCAGCCCCAGGCGCGTCGCCTCGTCCCCCGCCGCCAGCGGCGTCAACGTCACCCAGGCAAACTCCGCCTCATAGTCGAGCAGCGCCGCGCCGGCCGGCACGGCGGCGCGCGGCCCCGTCGGCTCGACGAGCTTGGCGAAGAGGAATGGCCGTGCCGTGCCGGCGTCGTCGGCATGCTCGGGAAAGTTCGTCGCCGCGGCGATATGGTGAGCGCGCAGATCGAGCGGCAGCTCCAGGTCGGCGGCCGGCACGGCGACCAGTGCGGCGGACGGCGGAGCGGCCAGCAGGGCGCGCACGCCGTCGTAGCCGAGCGCGTCGAGGACGGCGATCGGATCGCGGACCGGGCCGCCGAGCGCGGCGGCGAGATCGATGCCGTGCACCGTCCCGTCGCGGTACTCGGTGACGGCGATGACGCGCCGGGCGACGCCGTCGCCCAGGCGCGCGAAAGTCAACGCCTCGTCGGGCGGGGCGATGTCAACGCTGTCGAAGCGCTGCGCGGCGGCGGTCTCGCTGAATGCCGGCTGCCAGTCGGCGCCGCAGGCCGCGGCGAGGACGGCGAGGGTTGCCAGCGCCGGCAGGCCGCGGCGCGAGGGACTGGCGTTCGAGCGCGTCATACTCCTCACGCGTAGCGCGAGACGCCGCCACCCTGCTTGACCCGTCGGGCCAGTCTCTTGTTCGAACGAGCCAGATCGCGTCATCGCCGCCGTGGCGCCAGGCTGACCGGCGCGGACGTTCCCTCCGCCGCCACAGTCTGCGATACGAGGGGCCGAGGACGCACCAACAGACCATGATGCCAGGACGCCATTGGGAACGACATCGCACCGCGCGCATCGGTTGGCTGCGGGCCGGCGTGCTGGGAGCGAACGACGGCATCGTCTCCACCGCCAGCCTGGTGCTGGGCGTTGCGGCCGCGCAGGGCAGCCGCAGCAGCGTCCTGGTGGCCGGCGTCGCCGGACTGGTGGCGGGCGCGATGTCGATGGCGGCGGGCGAGTACGTCTCGGTGCATTCCCAGTCCGACACCGAGAAGGCCGACCTCGAACGCGAACGCCACGAGCTGCAGGCCGATCACCAGTTCGAACGCGACGAGCTGACCGACATCTACGTGTCCCGCGGACTCGAGCGGCCGCTCGCCGCTCAGGTCGCCGAGCAGCTCATGCGCCACGACGCCATCGGCGCGCACGCACGTGACGAACTCGGCATCACCGAGGCGCTCAGCGCCCGCCCGCTGCAGGCGGCGCTGGCCTCCTCCGCCAGTTTCGCCGCCGGGGCGGCGCTACCGCTCGCCATCACCGCCCTGGCGCCGGCCGCCTGGCTGATCCCCGCGGTGGGTGGCACCTCGCTGGTATTCCTGGCCGTCCTCGGCGCCCTCGCCGCCTCGGCCGGCGGCGCCAACCTGGCGGTGGGGGCGGCGCGCGTAACCTTCTGGGGCGCCCTGGCGATGGCGCTCACCGCGGCTGTTGGCGCGCTGTTTGGCACCGTCGCCTGACGACGCGCCGCACAAGGAGGATTCTCGTGGCCCGCTATGTCGATGGATTCGTAGTGCCGGCTCCGAAGAAGAACGTACAGGCGTGACGCAGCCGGCGCAGTGCGCCGGCTGCGTCTGACCAACGGACT
>JANNRA010000198.1:0-13875 GCA_031401035.1 bacterium
GGAGGCTCGGGGCTCCATGCAACAGGCGCCGACGGAGCGGCGCCCTCCACGGAATCAGACGCGCACGAGCAGCGGACGCAGATAGTGGCCGGTGTGCGAGGCCGCCACCGCCGCGATCTCCTCCGGGGTGCCCTGCGCAACGATACGGCCGCCGCCACCGCCGCCCTCGGGGCCGAGGTCGATGACGTGGTCGGCGACTTTGATGACGTCGAGGTTGTGCTCGATCACCAGCACCGTGTTGCCGCCGGCCACCAGCCGGTCGAGGACGCCGAGCAGCTTGTCGACGTCGTGGAAGTGCAGCCCGGTGGTCGGCTCGTCGAGGATGTAGAGCGTCCGACCGGTGGAGCGCCGGCTGAGCTCCTTCGACAGCTTGATGCGCTGCGCCTCGCCGCCCGAGAGCGTCGTCGCCGCCTGGCCGAGGTGGATGTAGTCGAGGCCGACGCTGGCCAGCGTCTCGAGCTTCTGGCGGATCGGTGGCACGCTGGCGAGGAACTCGAGCCCCTGGCCAACCGTCAGGTCGAGCACCTCGGCGATCTGCTTGCCCTTGTACTTCACCTCCAGCGTCTCGCGGTTGTAGCGGGCGCCGTGGCAGACCTCGCAGGTCACATACACGTCGGGCAGGAAGTGCATCTCGATGCGGATGACGCCGTCGCCGGCGCAGGCCTCGCAGCGCCCACCCTTGACGTTGAACGAGAAGCGCCCCGGCCCGTAGCCGCGCATGCGCGCCTCGGGAAGCTGCGCGAAGAGCTCGCGCAGCGGCGTGAACAGTCCGGTGTAGGTCGCCGGGTTGGAGCGCGGCGTGCGGCCGATCGGCGCCTGATCGATGTCGATGACCTTGTCGATCCACTCGACGCCGCTGATGCGCTCGTGCGCCCCTGGCGCCTCCTTGCCGCCGGTCAGCCGCTGCGCCAGGGCGCGGTAGAGGGTGTCCACCACCAGCGAGCTCTTGCCGGAGCCGGAGACGCCGGTGACGCAGATCATCGTCGCGAGCGGAAAGGCGACCGTCAGCCCGGTCAGGTTGTGGTGACGCGCCCCGTGCACGGTCAGCGCCCGGCCGCTGCCGGCGCGGCGTTCAGTCGGCACGCGGATCTCCAGCGCGCCGGACAGGTAGCGCCCGGTGAGCGAGCCGGGATCGGCGCGCACCGCCGCCGGCGTCCCGGCGCTCACCACTTCACCGCCGTGCACGCCGGCGCCGGGCCCCATATCGATGACATGGTCGGCGGCCTCGATGGTGTCGCGGTCGTGCTCGACGACGATCACCGTGTTGCCGAGCCCCTGCAGGCGCCGCAGCGTCTCGAGCAGGCGCGCGTTGTCGCGCTGGTGCAGGCCGATCGAGGGCTCGTCGAGCACGTAGAGGACGCCGCTCAGACTGGCGCCGATCTGGGTCGCCAGGCGGATGCGCTGCGCTTCGCCGCCGGACAGCGAGCCGGCCTGACGGTCGAGCGTCAGGTAGTCGAGCCCGACGTTGTGCAGGAAGCCGAGCCGCTCGCGCGTCTCACGCAACAGGCGCTCGCCGATCTGCGCCTCCTGCGGCGTCAGGTCGAGTCCGTCGACGAAGGCCAGCGCCGCCTCGACCGACAGGGCGCAGACCTCGGTGATCGAGCGCCCGTGCAGTCGCACCGCCAGGGCCTCCGGTTTCAGGCGTGCGCCCTTGCAGGTGTGACACGCCCGCACGCTCATGAACTGCTCGAGCTCCTCGCGCACCCAATCGGAGTCGGTCTCCTTGAAGCGCCGGTCGAGGTTGGGGATGACCCCCTCGAAGGTGCGGGTGAATTCGTGGCGTCGTTTGCCGCGCTCGAAGACGAAGGGAATCTCGGTGTCGCCGGTGCCGTTGAGAATCGTCTCGCGGGCCGCCTTGGGCAGCGTCTTGAAGGGCGCCTCGAGCGTGAACTTGTAGTGCCGCGCCAGGGCGCCGAGGACGTCCTGGCGCGCATGCTCGCCGCTGCGCTTCTCCCATGGCGCGATGGCTCCGTCGGCGAGCGACCGCGACTCGTCGGGCACCACCAGGTCGGGGTCGAAGTAGTTGGTCGTGCCGAGGCCGCTGCAGGTGGGACAGGCGCCGTGCGGGCTGTTGAACGAGAACAGCCGCGGCGTCAGCTCGGGAAACGACAGTCCGCAGGCGGTACAGGCGAAGCGCTGGCTGTACAACGTCTCCTGCAGCGGCTCGTCCCCCTCGGCGCCGAGCCGGGCGATGGTGACGACGTCGTCGCCGTGCGTGAAGGCGACGCCGAGCGAGTCGGCCAGGCGCGACTCGATGCCCGGCCGGATCACCAGGCGGTCCACCAGCACCTCGATGGTGTGCTTGTGGGTCTTGATCAGGCTGATGTCGTCGGCGAGGTCGCGCAGCACGCCGTCGATGCGGGCGCGTACGAAGCCGCCCTTGCGCAGCTCCAGCAGCTCCTTGCGAAACTCCCCCTTTTTGCCGCGCGCCAGCGGCGCGAAGATGTGCACGCGCGAGCGCTCCGGCAGCGCCATGACGCGATCGACGATCTGCTGCGAGGTCTGCGTCGTGATCGGCTCGCCGCAGCTCCAGCAGTGCGGCCGGCCGAGACGGGCGAAGAGGATGCGCAGGTAGTCGTAGATCTCGGTGACCGTGCCGACGGTCGAGCGCGGGTTGCGGCTGGTCGACTTCTGCTCGATGGCGATCGCCGGCGACAGGCCGTCGATCGAGTCGACGTCCGGTTTCTCCATCTGCTCGAGGAACTGCCGCGCGTACGCCGACAGCGACTCGACATAGCGGCGCTGCCCCTCGGCGTAGATGGTGTCGAAAGCGAGCGACGATTTCCCCGACCCCGACAGGCCCGTGATCACCACCAGCCGGTGGCGCGGGATCTCGACGGTGATGTTCTTGAGGTTGTGCTCGCGCGCCCCGATGACGACGATCGCGTCGGCCATGCGCCGGCCAACCTGGGAGCCGCTCGCCGCGAAGTCAACCGGGGCGCGCGCCGGCGCGACGACCACACGGCTCGATTCCCTCGCCCACACCATTCGGCTAGGAGCCGGGCATGCGCTTCGGCCTGATCACGCCGGTGGTGACACTGGTGCCGGGCACCCACGCCGCCTGGGAGGCCGCGGCCGGACCCGCCGAGCTGCGCCGCATCGCCATCGCCGCCGATCGCCTCGGCTACGCGCACCTGAGCTGCAGCGAGCACGTCGGCATCCCCACCGGCGTCGACGCACACCGCGGCAGCCGCTACTACGACCCCGCCGCGACGCTCGGTTGGCTCGCCGCCTGCACCGAACGCATCGGCCTGCTCACCCACGTCGTGGTGCTGCCCTACCACCACCCGCTGGCGCTGGCGAAAACCTACGGCACGCTCGATCGGCTCTCGGACGGCCGCGTCATCCTCGGCGTCGGCGTCGGCAGCCTGGAGGCCGAGTTCGCGCTCCTCGGCGTCGACTTCGCCGGTCGCGGCGCGCGCTACGAGGACGCCCTGCGCGCCCTGCGCGCCGCCCTCGGCCGGCGCGAGCCGGCCTACGCCGGCTCGCACTACCGCTTCGACGGCTTCGTCATCGATCCCTGCGCGCTGCAGGAGCGCCTGCCGCTGTGGCTCGGCGGTCGCTCGCCGCGCTCGCTGCGCCGGGCGCTGGCCCTCGGCGACGGCTGGGATCCGTTCGGACTCGATCGCGACGCCCTCACCACCCTGCTGGCGCGCGCCCGCGACTGGCCGCAATGGCGCGACGACCTGGCGATCGTCCTCAGCCCGGACGGCCCGCTGGCGCTCGACACGCCCGCCGACGTCGAGCAGACGCGCGCCACCGTGCGCGCCTACCAGGCGATCGGTGCCACCACCCTCAACCTGCGCTTCCGCCACCGCGGCCTCGAACACTACCTGGAGATCCTTGAACGCTTCGCGACCGAGGTCATGCCGGCGGGCGTCGCGCATCGAGGTCCATGACGGACACCATTCCGTTCTCCCGCCCCGCGATCGGCGAGGCAGAGATCGCCGCGGGCGGCGAGCGCCTGCGCTCGGGGTGGATCACCAGCGGACCGCGCACGGCGCAGTGCGAGCGGGAGTTCGCCGCCGCGCACGGCGTGACCCAGGCACTGGCGGTCGCGGCCACGGCCCAGATGACCGGGCGGTACGAACGTCGGGCCGCGTTCACTGGTAGGTGATCGCCCCCCGCATCGTCAGCGTCGTCATCGACCCGCAGTCCGGGTTGGTCTGGATGAGCACATCGTAGGTGCCGGGCGTCGTCGCCGCCGGGACGTTGGCGACGTTGATCTGCGAGGTACTGAGCGTCGTCGCGCCGATGATCGCGGTGGTGCCGCCGCCAAAGTCGACCGAGGCGATCGGCTGCAGGCCGCTGGTGGTGCAGAAGCGCATTTGGGCGTCATTGAGCAACAGCGGCGCGGTCGCGGTGTAGCTCATGCCGGCCTGCGGGATGGTGATGCTCGTCGATGAGGCGCCGTCGTCGATCCACGTCAGCGTCGCGCTGCCCGCGGTGGCGGTGGCCGTCGCCGTGCCGGTCGGTATCGCGAGCGTCGCCGTGGCCGTCGCCGTCACGGTCGGCGGAACAGCCGACGTCCCGGTCGCGGTCGGCGTCGGAGTCGGCGTGCCGCTGCCGCCCGGCGTCGCGGCGCTGGCGCAGAAGGCGACGGCGAAGCCGCTGCTCGGCGTCGGCGTGATCGAGCAGCCGTAGTCGGCCGATTCGTCGTCGTACTGGAACACATAGGCGCCCGGGCAGGCGGCCTTGAACGTCTCGTAGTAGGGCGTCGTACCGCCGCCGGCCTGGATGCCGGCCTGCACCCAGGAGGCGTTGAAGCCGCCGCCGACGCCCGGATAGAAACCCTCGGTCGTCCCCTGCGCCTGACATGTACCGAGGCCGCTGAGCGTCGACGGCAGGCACGGATAGGCGGTGCCGCCACTGTAGGTCACCGCCTGGCAGGTGTAACCGAGGGCGTCGCTGAACGATGTCGCGTACTGCCCGCACGGCGTACCGATGTTGCGCGCCGAGCAGCCCCAGTTGGGCACCAGCACGCCGCCCTGGAACTGCAGACAGACGCCGGTTCCCGGCGGCGGCAGGACCTGGCACATGCCGTTCGTCAGGGTCTGGCCGGGCGCGCAGCTGGCCGGCGTCGGGGTCACTCCGGGCGCCGCGGTCGACGCGGGCGTCGGATCGGTGGCCACGAAGGTGACGCTGAACTCGGTGCCCGGCGGACAGTCGGCGGCCGAGAAAGCGGTGATGTTGCCGCCGTTGGTGGTCGCCTGGGTGTTGTTGCCGGTCGGCGTGCCGAAGGTGTCGGCGGTGTTCTTCGCCTCATACATATCGAGATAGGTCACGATGGTGCCGCTGCCGCCGTCGCACGCGACGGTGGCCGCCGGGGGGTTGCCGAGCGCGTCGGTGGTGATGGCGCTGGTGCACAGCAAGCCCGCCGGCGGCGGCGGCGGCGTGCCGGCGCCGCTGTTCAGGCAGACATCGGCCGGCTGGTTACAACCCACCGGCGTGCCGCTGCCGCGCGGATCGAGAAAGACCAGGTCGGTCGGGCAACTCGTCACCTGACCGACGCTGTTCAGGTCGGCACTGCAGCCGGCGTCCGGACAGTCCGCCCCGCCGAGCACCGTGATACTCGTCTCGACGTTGAAGCCGTTGATGACGCTGACATCGTAGTTGAACACGCCGCCCACCGTGGTGGTCGGCTCGAAGCGCAGGGCGGGCGCGGTCGGGCCGCTCTGGCCGCCGCTGGCGCCCGCCGCGCCACAGTCGAGGCGTCCGCCGGTGAGCAGCGTCGTATCGCCACCGCACTGGCCGGTGGCGCAGTTGAGGTCGCCGGCGCTCAGCTCGCAGCCGGTGCGCGGCCAGAAGACGCCGGACGACCAGTTCTGCGGCATGCAGAAGGTGGTGGCGGTGCTGCACAATCCGCCCGTGCAGGGAGCGGAGCCCGGACAGTCAGCCGCGACGCTGCACGTGCACTGCCCGAGTTGCTGGCCACCCGGCACCTGGCACACCGAGCTCATGCCGGTGCAGATCGCGGCCTGCTCGCTCACCGTGCAGGCCGGCGCGATTGCCCAGTTGCCGGCCGCCGGAAAGGACGGCGGCGTCGACGCCGTGCCGGGTCCATTCTGACCGATGAAGATCGCCGCGGCGCAGTAATTCGTGAACGTGTAGGTATACGTCGCGCCGCTGCACGTCGTCGGCGCCGTCGCGCATCCCTCGAGGGCGGCCGCGACGCCGGCGACGATCTCGCCGATCGCAATGGCTCCGTCGCCGTCGCCGTCGCCCGCCACGCAGACGGCTGCGACCTGCAGCTCGAGCGCGACGTTGACCACGGTGATCAGCTCGGCGATCACCACCAGGCCGTCACCGTTGCAATCACCGGCGCAGGTCTGCGCCGCGCCGCGACGCGACACGACGATCAGCAGCACCGCCACCCCGACCAGAATGATCCGCCGCACCCCTGCCGCCAATCCGCTCATCCGCATCCGCGTCTCCCTCCGACCGCCGTCAAGTTAGGCGAGCGCTCGCGGAACGCAATGTGGAAGTTGCGCCGTCCGACTCAGCGGTTGGCCACCAGGACCTTCTTGTCCTGGCTCGCCAGCTCGATCGGCGGCGGCACCAGCAGCGGGCGCAGGCGGTCGAGATCCCTGCGGTTGAACAACACCAGCAGACGCCCCGGGCCGGCCCACTCGCGGCTGATCCACGCCGCATCGTCGCGCCAGAACCAGGCCGACTGCTCGCCCTGCTGGCTGCCGAAGGTCATCTCGCCGGGCGGGCCGATCATGATGTTGCGGCGCCCGGTGTAATAGACCATCCCCTGGACGAAGTTGCGGTACAGCGCCAGGCGGTCGTCGGGGCCCAGCGTCGCGCGCGCGGCGAGCGCGAGCGAGCGGTAGTCGTTGACGACACCGCGGCCGCTGACGGCGACGGCAAAGACCAGCGCCCAGCCGGCGGCGAAGGCGACCAGCGCCGCGTAAGGGCGGCGCCGCGCCAGCAGGTGCAGCGTTGCGACGCCGGCGAGCAACATCGGCAGCGCCCCGACGACGAGGTAGGGCACCAGGATCGGCACGCGGTAGTGGCTGGCGAGCCACGGCAGGATCGCCGCCACCAGCCCGAGGACCGGCGCGCCGATCGTCAGCAGCCAGGCGGCGCGCGCCAGGCCGGCGGTCCGCCCCACCGCGACGCCATGCAGCAGCAACCGCGACAGGAGGACGGCGAGCGGCGGCAGCGCCGGCAGCGCATAGGTGACCAGCTTGGTGTGCGAGAGGGAGAAGAAGCCGACGATGACGATGGCCCACAACGCCAGGAAGCGCGTCGCCGGAGCCCAGCGACGCGGGTCGAGCAGACCGCGCGCCAGCCCGGGATCGAACGCCGCCGCCAGGCTCCACGGCGCCAGCGCACCGAGAACCACCGGCAGGAAGAACCAGAACGGTTCGCGGTGCTGCTTCTGCGAGGTGAAGCGCACGAAGTGCTGCTCGATGATGAAGTAGTGCCAGAAGGCCGGATCGCGCCAGCTGGCGATCGCGAACCACGGCAGCGCGATGGCCGCGCCCAGCGCCAGGCCGCGCCAGTCGCACCACGGCCGCAGCGCCCGCCACCCCCCGTGCGTGAGCAGGAACAACGCGGCGACGGCGCCGACCAGGAGCACCGCCACCGGCCCCTTCACCAGCACGCCGAGCGCCGTCGCGACATACGCGAGGCGCACCCAGCGGCGGTCGCCGCCGCCCTCCCAGGCCCGCCAGACGCCGACCAGCGCCAGGGTGAGACAGGCGGTGAGCATCATGTCGAGGGTCAGAACGATGGCCATGAAGCCGAACAGCGGCGTGAAGGCGAGCACGGCGCAGGCGAGCAGCCCCGTCGCGCCGCCGTACAGGCGCGCCGCCAGCCAGCCGGTGAGCAGCAGGGTGACGAGGCCGCCGAGCAGCGACGGCAGGCGCGCCGCCCACTCGTGCTGGCCGAAGGCGAGGAACGACAGCGCGGTCGCCCAGAAGACCAGCGGCGGCTTCTCGGAGTACTTGACGTAGTTGACGTGCGGCGAGAGCCATTCGCCCGAGACCACCATCTCGCGCCCGATCTCGGCGTACCGCGTCTCGTCGGGTTCGGCGAGCCCGAAGCCGCGCGCGCCATACCCGTAGAGCGCAACGACGGCGACGGCAAGAATCAGTGCCAGCGCAGCCACCACTCGGCGGGGCGGCGCGGCGGTAGCCGCGCCCTCCATCATTGCAGGAACCACAGATGGTAGAATTCCGCGTCGCGCGGCGAGGCCGGATCGCGGATCAGCCGCACGGCGTTGGTCCCCGCCACCAGCAGCGCGCGCGGGATCACCACCGCCCGCTCGCCCCACGCCTCGTCCGGCCGGCCGGGCAGCACCAGCGCCCGCGGCACCGGGTGGCCGTTCACCTCGACGTCGTAGCGCGCCGCGCCGGTGTGGTCATGGCGCGCCACCAGCACCAGATCGGTTCCCGCATCGACCGCGTGCACCTCGAAAGCGATGGCGCCGAAAATGCGCTGGCCGTCATCTTCGAGTTGCACCGTCTGCCGCGGCCGCCGGTAGCTGAGCAGCTTGGTATGGTAGCTGCGCTCGTACGGCGCCTGCGGCCCCCGCTGCTCGCTGAACGCATGCGCCGCTTCGCTGGCGCCGTCGCCAATGTCGAGGCGATCGATCAGCCGCCGTGCCGCCAGCCCGCCCGGCAGCGCCTGCGGCTGCGTCGGGTCGGCGATCGCTGCGGCGTCGTGAACGACCAGGCGCGGATCGGTGAGGCGCGCCTTCAGCGCCGGATCGAGCAGCGTCAAGTCGATGAAGCGGCCATCGGGCGTGCGCACGCTGACCAACTCGCCGTGCGCCGTCGGCGCGCGCGTCAGGGCGCGCGGGTACGGATGCGGATCAGCCCATTCGAGGATCACGTCGACGCCACGGGCGCGGATGGCGCGGTGGTCCTGCAACCAGTGCTCGTGCCCCAGGCGCCCGCGCGTCGCCGCATCCAACGGCGCGCGCGCGATCGCCGCGTCGGTCAGTCCGTGCAGGTCGAGGGTGTGGCGGTCGCAGAAGAAGGGAATGATGCCCGCCGAGGTGGTGGCGACGCGCACGTCGGGCGGCAGCACGGCGTCAAACAGCTGCGCCGCGGTGCGCCAGTCGAAGCGACCGGGATCGCCGTAGCGGCGCAGCAACGCGATCGTCTCCTGCTCCGGCAGGCCGCGCGTGCGCGCCGCCGGTTCGGCCGCCAGCGTCGCCCAGGTGAGCAGCGCCGCCACCGCCGCGCCGCTGACCCATCCCACGCCGCGCCCGCGCCAACGTTCGCCGTATGCCGCCGCGGCGACGACGACGGCCGGGTAGAGCACGCCGGAGACCGGCGTCAGGAAGCGCCACTCCATGAAGTCGCCGCCCAGCCGCGCCACATACAGCGCCACCGCCGCGCTCGCCGCCAGGGCGGCGACCAGGAAGCGGCGCGCCAGCGGCGTGCGTGCGCCCGCGGCTCCGAATACGACGAAGAACGGCCACAGGCGGTAGATCCACACGTAGTGGGCGACGTAGCTGATGCCGCGCCGCCAGAACGGCAGGTAGGCGGCCTTGGCGTAGTAGGTGTTCGGGTACAGCGCGCCGTAGTACCAGAGGCGCCACGCCTGATACGGCACCAGCAGCAGCAGTAGCGGCAACGCCGCGGCCAGGGCTGGGCGCGGATGGCGGCGCAGCCAGGCGCCGTCGCGCCATGCGACGACGGCGAGCAGCGCGGCGAAGACGACGACGCCGTCGGGCCGCGTCAGGATCAGCGCCACCGCGCTCAGGCTGGCCGCCGCCGGCGCCCAGGCATGGTGGCGCGGGTCGAGCGCCACCGCCGCCACCGCCGCGATGGTGCAGAAGGTCACCAACGGCGTCTCCATGCCGGAGAAGAACCACAGATTGAACGACCAGTGGACGGCGAGCGGCACGACGAGCAGCGGCGCCGCCCACAGCCCCTCCGCCCACAGGGCTACGCCGAGCCCCAGCAGCAGCGCGTACGAGGCCCACCACAGCACTGCCGACGCGACGTGCATGAACGGCAGCGGATCGGCGGCGCCGCGCGCCAGCGGCACCGCCGCCAGCGCCGTCCACAGGAAGTTGGTGTACCCCTCGACCCGCTCGCCCGGGTTGTACACCAGTCCCTCGCCGCGTAACGCGTTGCGCGCGTAGCGGAAGCTCACATAGGCGTCGTCCTGCACCCAACGCTGCTCCCACCAGTGCGGGAACTGCAGCGCCAGCACGCCGCCGACCAGCAGGAGCTGGGCGACGAGCAGCAGGCGGGGCAGCAGGCGCGGCATCGCTGCGCATGTAATCGGTTTGCCGACGGATGGGAAAACTCCGCCGCCGCGGTCGCGCTGCGACCTGGTCATTGCCTGACGCGTCAGCAGCGGCGAGAATGCCCCTGCGCCGGCGAGGGCGCAGCGACATGAACGACACGACGAGACCCACGGCACGCGCAACGCCCCGACCGACGCGCCCTGCGCACCGCACCGCGCGACACCGCCCGCGGATCGGCGCCGCGGTCTTGGTCGCCGCCTCCCTCGTCGTCGGCTGCGCGCCGACTCGGATCCCCGACCCGCCGCTGCGGGTCGCCGCCCCCGCCGCCGCCCCCACCGTCGAGATCAGCGAAGAGGACGTGGCCGAGGAGAAGGCCGCCAACGCGCAACGCCGCCTCGAACGGAGCATCCGCCGCGACTTCGAGCGGACCCAGAACTGGTCCGATTCCGACGACTGACGGCAAGCATCGCGCTGCGTGGCCGCGGCGACGACACAGAGCCGGTGGCGGGCGCGCCCGGCGCGCCCGCGTCCAGTGGATCCGCTCCCTTGCGGGAGCGGCACGACGAGCGGGAATTGACGGCGCGCGGCGGCTGACGTAGCGCGGCAGCATGGGCGGCGGTGCCAGCGATGAACTCTCGGTCCTCGTCGACGTCGCCGCGCGTCTCGATGGAGCCGGCATCGCCTACATGCTGAGTGGCTCAATGGCGCTGAGCTTCTACGCGGAGCCGCGCCTGACTCGCGACATCGACATCGTGCTCGAGATCGCGCCCGGCGACGCCGAGCGGATCGAAGCCCTGTTCGTGGACGACTTCCTCTGCGACGTCGACGCGGTGCGCGACGCGGCGCGGCGCGGCGGCATGTTCAACATCATCCACAGCGAGCGGATCGTGAAGGTGGATTTCATCGTCCGCAAGGCGCTGCCGTTCCGACAGCAGGAGTTCGATCGCCGCCGCCGCGTCGTAGTGCAGGGCGTCGCGGTGTCCATCGTCACCCCCGAGGACCTGCTGCTGTCGAAGCTCGACTGGGCGAAGGACAGCCGCTCGGAGGTGCAACTCCGCGATGTGCGCAGCCTCATCACCGCGCTGCCAGACCTCGACTGGGCGTACATCGAGCACTGGGCGGCGGTGCTGTCGGTTGGCGAGCTCCTCGCGGAGGTCCGCGCGTGAAGGACACGCCGCCGTCCATCGCTGCGCAGTATCGTCGCCTGCTCCTGGCGCGCTCGGGCGAGGAGCGACTGACGATGGCCTGCCGGATGTTCGACGCCGCCCGGGCGCTGGTCCGCGCCAGCCTCGGCGATCCCGACGGCACCGACGACTCGGCCGAGATGCGCGCGCGCGTCTTCCTGCGCACCTACGGCAGCGACTACGACGCGGCGGCACGAGCGCGCATCGTCGACCGCCTGCGGCGCGCCGGCACCCCGGCTTCGCCCGGCGCGCAAAGGCGAGATCGTCCGATCAGTTAATGCCTTGGTGCTGCGCGGCACCTGTGCTAGGGGGTGCGGTAGACTGATTTCTCGGGGGGACTCATGCGCAGACTGATGTTCGCAACACTGGCGCTGCTGCTGGCCGGGCCCGCGCTCGGCGACACCGAGTGCAAGCGGCAGGCCATCGACGACATGCGCGAGTGCAAGGTCGAGTGTAAGGACGAGTTCAAGGCGGCGAAGCTGACCTGCAAGGGGATCGACCCCGTCTGCGGCATCGGCTGTCTGGCCGGACGGCAGGCCTGTCGCGACGGCGCCGACGCGGTGCTCGACTCCGGGCAACTGCCAGGCGGTGGTGCGCTGGCGGACTGCGCCACCGGCACCGATGGCTGCCGGGCCGCGCTCGAGATCGCCAAGACGGGCTGCGGCGCGCCGTGCGCGATCGGCAACGCGGCGTGCGACGCCTGTGTCGACGCGGCGCAGGTGACGAGCTTCGTCTGCCGCGACACCTGTCGCGAGCGCTGGCGCGCCGACACGGTGGTGACGGCGCTGCGGCAGAGCTGCAAGGATTCGTTCAAGGCCTGCACCGCCGCCTGTCCGCCGGCGCCGTAACGGCGCGGTGGATCGAAACTCAGCCGCGGCGCGACACCGCGCCGCCGGAGAGCGCCTTCACCACCGGCGTCAGGCGGCGGATGCCGTCGCGGATCTCGCGCTCGGCCAGGGCGGCATAGCCGAGCAGCAGGCCGGCGCGACGCGGCGGCGTCGCGTAGAACGGGCCGACGGAGGAGACCCGCGCGCCGGCGGCCGCGGCGGCGCGGCATAGGGAGCCGCTGCGGCCGAAGGGGACGTCGCGGAGCCAGGCGAGCACGTGCAGTCCGGCGGCCGCGCCGGCGATCGACACCCCCGCCCCGAGCCCGCGATCGAGCGCCTCGACCAGCGCCGCGCGGCGCACGGCATTGCGCGTCCGCGTGCGCCGCAGGTGACGTTCGAAGTGGCCGTCGCGGATGAAGTCGGCCAGCGCCAGTTGCGGCAACGGCGCACAGCCCGCGTCGGCCAACGCCTTGACCATGCGCAACGCCGGCACGAGGGCCGGCGGCGCCACCAGGTAGCCGAGGCGCAGGCCGGGGAACATCACCTTCGAGAAGCTGCCGGCGTAGAGCACGCAGCCGCTGCGATCGAGCCCCTGCAGGGCGGCCAGCGGGCGGCCGCCGTAGCGGTACTCGCTGTCGTAGTCATCCTCGAAGACGACTGCGCCGGCGCGCCTCGCCCATTCGAGCAGGCGCAGGCGGCGCGCCAGCGGCAGCACGACGCCGGTGGGAAACTGGTGCGAAGGCGTCACGTACAGCAGGCGCGTCTCGCCGTCGCTCGGCAGGGCGTCGATGCACAGGCCGTCGTCATCCACCGGCACCGCCGTGACGCGCGCGCCGGCGGCCGCGAAGGCGATGCGCGCCGGCCGGTAGCAGGGCTCCTCGACGACGGCGCGATCGCCGGGATCGAGGGCGACGCGCGCCGCCAGGTCGAGCCCCTGCTGCGAGCCGTTGACGATCAGCACCTGCTCGGCGTCGCAGACGACGCCGCGGGCGCGGCGCAGGTAGTCGGCCACCGCCTCGCGCAACGCCGGCACGCCCTGCGGCGGGCCGTAGGTGAGCTCCGCCAGCGTCGCGCGCCGGGCCCGGCGCGCCAGGACCCGGCACCAGGTGGCGTACGGAAAATCGCCGAACGACGGCACGCCGTGCCGGAACGCGATCAGCCCCGAGGGCGGCGCGCCGAGCCAGTCGAAGCCGCTGTGGGCGACGGCGCGGAGCGCCTGGCGCGCGAAGCGCGACAGGCGAGCCGGCTGCGCGGGCGCGGCGCGGCCGGTCGGCGGGGGCGCGGCGCGCCGCGGCGCCAACGGCGCCGGGTCGGGCAGTTCGGCGGCGACGAAGTGGCCGGCGCCGCGCCGCGCCGCGACGTAGCCCTCGGCGAGCAGGCGCTCGTAGGCGAGCACAGCGACGTTGCGCGACACGCTCAGGTCGGCGGCCAGTTGCCGGCTCGCCGGCAGCCGCGCACCGGGGCGCAGGCGGGCGGCGAGGATCTCGCCGCGCACGGCGCGGTAGAGCTGGTCGGTGAGCGTGCCGGCGCCGTCGAGGGTCAGCATGGCGGCTCGATGGCCGTCGAGGCAGCCGGCTGGGACCGCGGGCGTCTCGCCCGCAGCGCAGCGCGCTGCACGCGAGCGACCCATGCAGGGCGCTGCGCTGCG
>JANNRA010000199.1:0-10469 GCA_031401035.1 bacterium
CCCCCGCCGCCCCCCGCCCCCGCCCCCCCCCCCCCCCCCCCGGGCGGCCCCCCCCCCGCCGCCCCCGGCGGCCCCCGCCCCCCGCCCCCCAAACACCCGCCCCCGCGGGGGCGGCGCCCTCCAGGGGAGATTCGGTTGCGGCGTTGCCAGGTCACGGACGGTTGCGCTGCACCGACTGCGCGTTGCGTGCCATGCGCGTGCGGCCGGGGCGGGCGAAGGCGGTGTCGGCGTAAGCGGCGTCGAACTCCGCCTCGTCCATCCGGCGCAGCGTCTCCGGATCCGGCGCGAGGAGTTCCGGCCGCGCCGCCAGGCGGGGATCGAGGGGGGGCGCGACAGCCTTGTCGTTCCAGGGGCACACCTCCTGGCAGACGTCGCAGCCGAACAGCCACTCGCCGAGCAGCGCGCCCTCGGCGGGCGACAGCGCGCCGCGCCGTTCGATGGTGAGGTAGGAGATGCAGCGCCGCGCGTCGAGGACGCGCGGCGCGGCGAAGGCGGCCGTCGGGCAGGCGTCGAGGCAGGCCCGGCAGGTGCCGCAATGGTCGGCCTCGAAGGGGACATCCACTGTCATGTCCAGATCGGTCAGGACGCTGCCGATGAAGGTGTACGAGCCGAGGCGCGGGTGGATCAGCAGGGTGTTCTTCGCCAGCCAGCCGAGACCGGCGCGGCGCGCCAGCTCGCGCTCCGGGACCGGGCCGGTGTCGACGTAGGCGCGCGTCGCCTCGCGTCGCGCCCCGAGCCCGACCAGGGCGTCGGCCAGCTGGTCGAGGCGCGCGCCGACGACGCGGTGATAGTCCTCGCCCCAGGCGTAGCGGGCCACCCGCGCCGCGCCGGGCGCCGGCATGGCGCGACGTTGGTAGCTCTCGAGCACGACCACGGCGCGGTGGGCGCCGGGCGCGATGCGCGCCGGCTCCTCGCGCTTGCGCGCCTGGCGGTTGAGATAGGTCATGTGGCCGCCGTAGCCGCGCGCCAGCCAGGGGCGCAGCGCATCGCGCTCGATCGGGCTCAGGTTGCAGATGCCGACGGCGTGGAAGCCGAGGCGGCGCGCCGCCGCCCTGGCGGCGCGGGCGTTGACGTCGGGCGCATCCGCGCCGGCTGGATTCCTTGTTCGCACCGCGCAGGTATGTTCTCATCCGCGCTTTGGGGAAGGAAGCCTGTGCCGCATGTGCGCGTCGGGGACGTGAATCTCCACTTCGAACTGATCGACTGCACCGAGCCGTGGCGCTCGGGGCATGCGCCGGCGGTGCTCTTGCACGCCCTCGGCACCGACCGCCGCATCTGGCTCTATCAGGTGCCGGCGTTCTGCGGCCGCGTGCCGACGCTGCTCGTCGACCTGCGCGGCCACGGCCACAGCAGTGCGCCGGCCGGCGACTGGAGCGTCGCCGACATGGCGCTCGACGTCGTACGCCTGCTGCGCCACCTCGGCATCGAGAAGGCGCATCTGGTCGGCCTGTCGATGGGCGGCATGGTGGCGCAGCAGTTCGCGCTCGACTACCCGTACGCCACCGCTTCGCTGGTCCTCGCCGACACCATCAGCGCCGCGCCGCTCGACGCCGAGGCGTTGGCGTTCATGACCACGGGCTCGATGCGCGAGATGGCCGAGGCGCGCATCACCCAGGCGTTCTCCGACGCGGTGAATCCGGTCATGCGCGGCCACCTCATCGAGAACGTGGCGCTGATGGACAAGGACGCCTACGTGCGCGCCGCGCGGGCGATCGCCGCCTTCGACGTCACGGCGCGCCTGGGCGAGATCGAGCGGCCGACGCTGGCCGTCGTCGGCGAGGCCGATCGCACCGTGCCGCTCGCCGTGATGGAAGACCTCGCCGCTCGCATCCGCGGCGCCCGGCTGGTGCGCCTCCCCGGCGCCGGGCATCTCAGCAACATGGAGCGCCCGCGCGAGTTCAACCAGGCCGTGCTCGACTTCCTCGGCGCGTGATGGACGTCTCGCAGCTGCTCGGCACGATCGGCGCCAGATTGGGCCCGGATGTGGGCTTCGGCGGCATCGCCGGCGCGGTGGTTGGCTTCACCGCCAAGAAGGTCACCAAATTGGTCGCCCTGGCCCTGGGGTTGGTGTTCATCGTCATTCAGGTGCTCGTCTACATGAAGTTCGTGTCGGTCGACTGGGGCGCCGTGCAGACCGGCGCCGAGCACGTCTGGAGCGACGGCGCCGGGGTCACCCTGGCCGATCGCGCCTGGCAGGTGATCAGCGCCAACCTGCCGTTCGGGGCCGCCTTCGCGGCCGGCTTCGCGATCGGCTTCAAGCTCGGCTGAGGAGGCGCCCCCGTCATGACTGCTAACGATCCGCTCGCCGTCGCCGGCGTCGCCTGGGATCTCTCGACCCTCTATCGCGAGGTGCGCGACCCCGCCATCGACGCCGATCTCGCCGCCGCGCTGGTGCGCGCCGAGGCGTTCGCGCGGCGCTATCGCGGCACCATCGACGTCGCCGGCGGGCCGGCGCCGGCGTGGCTGGCGGCGGCGCTCGCCGAGCTCGAGGCGATCCTCGAACAGGCCGACAAGCCGGCCGTCTATGCCGGCCTGCTGCACGCCGCCGACGCCCGCCCGCCGGCGCACGGCGCGCTGGTGGCGCGGACCCAGGAGCGCGGCAGCGAGATCCGCAATGCGCTGGTGTTCTTCGACCTGGAGTGGCTGGCGCTCGACGACGCGCGCGCCGCCCCGGTCATCGCCGCGCCCGCCTGTGCGCGCTGGCGCCACCACCTCGAAGGGGCCCGCCGCTACAAGCCGCACACCCTTGTCGAACGCGAGGAACAGCTGCTCGAGGAGACCGCCAACACCGGTCGCCGCGCGTTTCATCGTCTCTTCGACGAGGCGCTGTCGGCGATGCAGTTCCGCGTCGAGATCGACGGCGTCGCGCAGACCCTCAACGAGAGCGGCGTCCTGGCGTTGCTGCACGACGGGCGTCGCGACCTGCGCCAGCGCGCCGCCGCCGCCCTCACCGAAGGGCTGCGCCAGCAGTCGCCGTTGCTGACGTTCATCTTCAACACCGTCACCCAGGACCATGCCGTCACCGACCGCTTGCGCGGCTTCGCGACGCCGATGGCGGCGCGCCACCTCGCCAACGAGATCGACGCGCAAACGGTCGACGCCCTGATCAGCGCCTGCGAGGCCAATGCCAACGTGGTCGCCGACTACTACCGGCTCAAGCGCGATCTGCTCGGCCTCGACGTGCTGCACGACTGGGACCGCCACGCGCCGATCGAGGCCGATGCCGCGCCGGTGCCCTGGCCGGAGGCGCGCGCCCTGGTGCTCGACGCCTACGGCGACTTCTCGCCGGCCATGCGCGAGATCGCGGCGCAGTTCTTCGCCGGCGCCTGGATCGACGCCGAGAGCCGCGACGGCAAGCGCGGCGGCGCCTTCAGCTCGGGCGCCGTGCCGAGCGCGCATCCCTACGTCCTGCTCAGCTACCTCGGCCACCCGCGCGACGTCATGACGCTGGCGCATGAGCTCGGGCACGGCGTGCACCAGTATCTGGCGCGCCAGCGCGGCTATCTGCAGGCGGACACGGCGCTGACCATGGCCGAGACCGCCAGCGTCTTCGGCGAGCTGCTGGTCTTCGAGCGCCTGCGCCGCCAGGAGCACGCACCGCGCGCCCGCCTCGCCCTGCTGTGCTCGTTCATCGAAGAGGCCTTCGGGACGGTGTTCAGACAGATTGCGCTGACCCGCTTCGAACAGGGGGTGCACCGCGCGCGGCGCGCCGAGGGCGAGCTGTCGAGCGATCGCCTCGATGAGATCTGGATGCAGGTGAACACCGCGCTGTACGGCGACGCGGTGACGCTCGACGCCGACTACGCGCGTTGGTGGGCCTACATCCCGCACTTCATCCACTCGCCGTTCTACTGTTACGCGTACGGCTTCGGCGAGCTGCTGGTCCTGGCGCTGTACGAGCTGTACCGCGAGCAGGGCGAGGCCTTCGTCCCCCGCTATCTCGAGCTGCTCGCGGCGGGCGGCAGCGAGGCGCCGGCGGTGCTTCTGCAGCGACTCGGGGTGGACATTCAGCAGCCGCAGTTCTGGGAACGCGGCCTGGGAGTGATCCGCCGACTGGTGGACGAGGCCAAGACCTTGGCCGCGGCGTGATCGCGGCGGGCGTCGCCGACCCGCCGAGCGGCGCAGCGCACTGGCTGGGGAGGGGCGGGCGATGAGACAGTTCGTCAACGGCGGCCTGAGCATCGGGCTTGTCATGCTGTGCGCGCAGGCGCTCGCGGCACCGCCCCTGGATACGGCGCCGCCGACGGCCACGCCGACGGCGACACCGAATCCGACCGCCGCGGTATGCGTCGGGGAATGCAACGGCAACCGCGTCGTCACCGTCAACGAGCTCATCACCGGGGTCAACATCGCCCTTGGCACCGCGCCGGTGACGGCCTGCCCGGCCTTCGACGTGGACGGCGACGGTGCGGTGGGGATCAACGAGTTGATCGCCGCGGTGAACAATCTCCTCTACGGCTGCGGCGTCACGCCGCCGACGCGGCTCCCGACCGCGACCACGACGGCGACGCCGAGTCCGTCGCGCACGCCCACCGCCGCCGACACGGCGACGCCGACGCCGATCGCTACCGCCACCGCCTCGCGGACCGCCACCCGCACGGCGACCAGCACGCGTACCGCGACGCCCACCCGTACGATTCCCCCCAGCGTCTGCGGCGGCTTCGTCTCCACGCTGCCCGTGCTGTGCAATCTGACGGTGATCCCCAATCCGGTGTCGCGATCCGGCACCATCGCCTTCCGCTTCGGCGTCTCGGACCTCGATGGCGACCTCGACCGCCTGTGCATCGAGCTGACGCATCCGCCGTTGGAGCCGCAGACCTCCTGCACGGCGCTCGTCCCGGTGAACCGCGTCATCAACAGCATCCAGACCACGACCCCGGTAGCGGCCAGCCCGTTGCTCTTCGGTACCTACAACGCCGCCGTGCAGGTGTTCGATACGCAGGGCAACCGCAGCAACATCATCACCGCGACCTTTCAGGTGCAGTGAGCGGAGATCCCGCGCGGAGACGCGCGGCCGACGACCGGTGCGCGGCCGGCCGCCGCCTGCCTCGACTTGGCCGCGGCGATCGGCAATAACGCGACTGCATGCCGACTTCCATTCTCGGCCTCGCGCACGTCCTGCCGCCGCCGCAGACGGTCGGGTCGCAGCAGCGCCCCATCCTCGCCGATCCCGGCGGTCCCGCCGATCTTGCCCTGGCGCCCGGTCGGGCCGCCCTGGCACAGGCCGAGCTGAGCGTCGACGAGCTCGGCATGGTGCTGTTCGCCACCATGACGCCGGATGCGACGTTTCCCGGCGCCGCCTGCTTCTTCCAGCACCTGCTCGGCTGCGGCACGACCGCGGCGCTCGACGTGCGCGGCCAGTGCGCCGGCTTCCTGACCGGTTTGCAGGTCGCCGACGCCTTCCTCTGCGCGGGGGTCTACGACACCGTCCTGCTGGCGGCGGGCGAGGTCCATTCGCCGCGCCTCGACTTCTCGCCGCGCGGCATCGCGGTTGCCGAGCTGTACGGCGACGGTGCCGCGGTGGCGGTGCTCGGCGGGCGCGACGGCGCCGGTCTCGAGGCGATCGTCTGCCACGCCGACGGACGCCATCACGAGCGCTTCTGGGTCGAGTCTCCCGCCAGCCGCCAGCACCCGCAGCGCATCACCGCGGAGAACATTCGCGACGGCTTGCACTATCCGCGCCTCGACCGCGACCACCTCGAAGAGTTCGCGCTCGATCATCTGCCGGCGGTCGTGCGCGAGGCGCTGGCGCAGGCGGGCGTCGGGGTCGAGGACGTCGATGCGTTCGTTCTCAGCCACATCCTGCCCGGCGTTGCGGCGCGGGCCGGCGCGGCGCTCGGGGTGCCGGCGGCGCGCTTGATCGACGCCGGCGAGGCGCACGGCCATCTGACGGCGGCGACGCTGCCGGTGGCCCTCAGCGAGGCGCTCGCCGCCGGCCGCCTGGCGCGCGGCGCGCGCGTCTGCCTGGCTGCGTGCGGCGCCGGCTACACCTGGGGCGCCGCCGTGCTGCGGCTCTGAGGCGGGAAGGAGGGGCCATGCGCAACGCCCGCATTACCGGAGTCGGCCATTATGCGCCGCCGAAGGTGGTCACCAACGACGAGCTCTCGTCGCGGATGGAGACCACCGACGATTGGATCCAGCAGCGCACCGGCATCCAGCAGCGGCACTACAGCGAGGGCAGCGTCGGCGCCGCCGACATGGGCGCCCTGGCGGCGCGGCGCGCCCTCGAGGCGGCCGGCCGGCGGGCGGACGAAGTCGACTGCGTCATCTTCGCGACCCTCAGTCCCGACGTCGAGATGCCGTCCAGCGCCTGCCTGCTGCAGGAGCGCCTCGGCATCGTCGGCATGCCGGCCTTCGACGTGCGCAACCAATGCTCCGGCTTTCTCTACTCGCTGGCCACCGCCAATGCGCTGATCAAGGCTGGGCGGTGCGAGCGCGTGCTGGTGGTCGGCGGCGAGGTGCACTCCACCGGTATCGACATCACCACGCGCGGCCGCGACGTGTCGGTGATCTTCGGCGACGGCGCCGCCGCCGTGCTGGTCGAGCCGACCGAGGAGCCCGGCCGCGGTATCCTCACCACCAAGCTGCACGCCGAGGGGAAGTTCGCCGAGAAGCTGTGGTGCGAGAGCCCGGGCTCGCGCGGGCGTCCGAGTCTGACCGAGGCGATGCTGGAGGGCGAGCGACCGGGTGTCTATCCGCGCATGGAGGGCCGCTACGTCTTCAAGCACGCCGTCGAGCGCTGTACCGAGGTCATCAAGGAGGCGCTCGGGGCGACCGGCTACGGCCCCGACGATGTCAGCCTGCTGGTGCCGCACCAGGCCAACCTGCGCATCAACCAGATGGTCGCCCTCGGCTTCAACTGGTCGGAGGAGAAGCTGGTCAACAACATCCAGCGCTACGGCAACACCACCGCCGCCTCGATCCCATTGGCGTTGTCGGAGGCGGTGCAGGAGGGCCGCGTGCGCGACGGCGACCTGATCTGCCTGGCCGGCTTCGGCGCCGGCTTCACCTGGGGCGCCATTCTCATCCGCTGGTGAGCGCGGCAGTGCCGTCGCCGCTGGTCTTCGCGCCGATGGCGGCGGCCGATCTCCCGCAGGTGATGGAGATCGAGCGGCTGGCGTTCCCGGACGATCCCTGGACGCCGGGTCTCTTCCTGCACGAGCTCAAACTCGACTTCTCGCGCCTCGACCTACTGCGCAGCGGCGTCGTGACGCGCCGGCTGCTCGGCTATGCCTGCTGGTGGACGATCGGCGACGAGGTCCACATCCTCAACCTCGCCGTCCATCCCGACCGCCGCGGCCGCGGCGCCGGGCGCGCCCTGGTGCAGCGCGTCCTCGCCGACGCGGCGGCGCGCGGCGCCGCCAGCGTCAGCCTCGAGGTGCGGCCCGAGAACGCCGCCGCGCTCGGCCTCTACGCATCGATGGGCTTTGCCCGCATCGGCCTGCGGCGCAATTACTACGCTCGTGGCGAGGACGCGGTGATCATGGAGTACCGCTTGCCTTGACCCCCCATAGGCCCTCCGATAGGCCGCAGGGATGAGACACCGGCTCGAGGGGCTGCTGCTCCAGGCGCTGCACCGAGCCCGCGACGCTGGGGTGCTGGCGCTGTCCAGCGTGCCGCCGCTGATCTTCGAGGTGCCCAAGGACGCCGCCTTCGGCGACCTCGCCTCGACCGTCGCGCTGGGCCTGGCGCGCGCCGAGAAGAAGCCACCGCGCGCCATCGCCGAGGCCATCGTCGCCCACATCGACGATCCGAACGGTCTCCTGGCGGGTGTCGAAATCGCTGGAGCTGGTTATCTCAACTTTCGGTTTGCACAACGCTTTTGGGCTGAGTCACTGGTCGATACGCAGCGCGGCGATTTCGGTCGGCCGGACCTCGGCCGCGATCGCCGCGTGCTGGTCGAGTTCGTCAGCGCCAACCCCACCGGTCCGCTGCACGTCGGCCACGGCCGCGGCGCGGTGCTCGGTGACGCCGTCGCGCGGCTGCTCGCCTTTGCCGGCTGGGACGTGACGCGCGAGTACTATGTTAATGATGCCGGCAAGCAGGTGGAGACGCTGGCCCGCTCGGCCTACGCGCGGCTGTTGCAGGCCTGCGGCGCCGACGAAGCCGTGCCCGAGGACGGCTACCCGGGCGACTATCTGCGCGAGCTGATGGTCGAGCATCGGGCCGCCCTATTGGCGGAGATCGCGGCCGCGGTGGGCGAGCCGGTCGCCGCCGACCCGGTGGCGTTGCTGCGCGGGCATGCGGACCAGGCCCGTGCCGTCGCCGGGCGCCGTGCTGCCGCCTGGCTGCTGGCGGCGATCAAGGTCGACATGGGCGCGCTGGCGGTCGAGGTGGACCACTTCGTCAGCGAGCGGGCGCTGCACGAAGAGCAGGTGGTCGGGCGGGCGCTGGCGGCGCTGACGGCGCGCGGGTTCATCTATGAGCAGGACGGCGCGCGCTGGTTCCGCTCCGAGCAGTTCGGCGATGAGAAGGACCGCGTCGTGCAGCGCAGCAGCGGCGAGCTGACGTATTTCGCGGCGGACATCGGCTATCATGCCGAAAAGCTGCGCCGCGGCTACGACGAGCTGATCGACGTCTGGGGCGCCGACCACCACGGCTATATCGCGCGCGTCGCCGCCTCGATCGCCGCCCTGGGCGGCGATGTGGCGAAGTTCCACGTCATCCTGGTGCAGTTGGTGCGGCTGACGCGCGGCGGCGAGCCGGTCCGCATGGGCAAGCGCACCGGCGAGTTCGTCACCCTGCGCGAGGTGATCGACGAGGTGGGTCCGGACGCGACGCGCTTTTTCTTCCTCCTGCGCAAGGGCGACAGCCAGCTCGAGTTCGATCTGGCGCTGGCGGCCAAGCAGTCGTCGGAGAATCCGGTCTTCTACGTTCAGTACGCGCACGCGCGCATCTGCACGGTGTTCGCCAAGGCGGCGGCCGAGGGCGTCGCGGTGCCCGAAGTCGCGGCGGCGCCCCTCGAGCGCCTCGTCGAGGTCGAGGAGCAGGAGGTGGTGAAGCTCCTCGCCCAGTTCCCTGACGTGGTCGAGGACGCGGCGCGCGAGCGCGAACCACACCGCATCGCCTTCCATCTGATCGAGATCGCCGCCGCCTTCCACCGGTGCTACAACCGACACCGCATCCTCGGCGTCGAGCCGGGCTTGCGCGACGCCCGCCTCGCCCTGGCGCGGGCGGTGCGACGGGTATTGCAGATCGGGCTCGAGCTGCTCGGCGTCGCGGCGCCGGAGTCGATGGCGCGGGCGCCGGAAGCGACGTGAGGAGGCGGGGATGGCGGAGCGACGCGGCGCGGGACTCACCTTCGGCCAGCTGATCACGCTGACCTTCGGCTTTCTGCTCGCCTCGGTGGTGATCTTCGTCTTCGGCCTGTGGGTCGGGCGCGATCTCGCCGAACAGCGCGGACGGCGCGGCAGCGAAGCGGCGCGGGTGCCGATCGGCGCCCCGCCGGCAGCGATCGCCGTGGCCCCAGCGGTACCGGTGGCGGAGGTGCCGCCGGCGGCGCCGGTACCCGCCGTACCCACTGCCACCGCGACGCGCCGCCCCCCGGCCGCGACGCCGCCCCCGGCGACGCCGACGCGGCGCGCCCTCAGCCCGACCCCGGCCGGCGGCAACTGGACCGTGCAAGCCTACGCCACCAACGACACCATGCGCGCCATCATGCTGGCGCGCACCCTGCGCTCGAAGGGCTACGACGCGACGCCGGTGACCAAGCAGATCGGCTCGGTGACCTGGTACACGGTGCGCGTCGGGCGCTTCCGCGACCGCGCCGCCGCCAAGGCGCTGGAGAACAAGCTGCGCGCCGAGGAAGGCCTGGAGGCCGCCTCGGTGGTGGCGCAGTGAGCTGCGTCGCGTGACGCCGCCGCGTGACGCCGTGATGACCGCCGCCCATTGCCCCGACTTCGACGCCTTCTGCGCGCTGGCCCGCCAGGGCAACCTGGTGCCCGTGTATCGGGAGATCCTCGCCGACCTCGACACGCCGGTGTCGGCGTTTCTCAAGCTCGACGACGGCGGCGACGCCTTTCTGCTCGAGTCCGTGGTCGGCGGCGAGAAGTGGACCCGCTACAGCTTCCTCGGCGCCGCCCCGTCGCGCGTCATCATCGCCAAGGACGGCGTCCTGCGCGACGGCCCGCCGGGCGGGCCGTTCAGCAGCCGCCAGAGCGCCGACCCGCTCGGTGAGGCGCGCGCGCTGCTGGCGGCCTTCCATCCGGTCGCGGTGCCAGGCCTGCCGCGCTTTGCCGGCGGCCTGGTCGGCTTCCTCAGCTACGACCTGGTGCGGACCTTCGAAGATCTGCCGGTGACGGCGCGCGACGATCTCTCGCACCCCGACTACTACCTGATGTTGGTCGATGCCCTGGTGATCTTCGATACCGTCGCGCAGACCATGAAGGTCGTCGCGCACGCCCGCGTCGACGCCGGCGTCGACCTGCGCCGCGCCTACGACGACGCCTGCGCGCGCGTCGAGGCGCTGG
>JANNRA010000200.1:0-49499 GCA_031401035.1 bacterium
CGAGACTGACCACCGTCCCCGGCATCGGCGCACACACCGCGATCGCACCATCCGGTGGCATCGCCGGACCCGCGGCGATCGCACCATCCGCTGGAGGGCGCCGCCCCGTCGGCGCCTGTTGCAGGGGGCTTCGGCGGCTCCATCCAACAGGCGCCGACGGGGCGGCGCCCTCCAGCGGATGGTGCGATCGCCGCGGGTCCGGCGATGCCACCGGATGGTGCGATCGCGGTGTGTGCGCCGATGCCGGGGACGGTGGTCAGTCTCGAGTGCGCGGCGGGCGACAGGCTGGCGGCCGGGGCGCCACTGCTGGTGCTGAACGCAATGAAGATGGAGCACGTCGTCGCGGCACCGACGGCCGGCCTGGTGCACCACCTCGCCGTCGCCGCCGGCGACACGGTGGCCGAGGCGCAGCTGCTCGCCGTCATCGAACCCGGCGAGGCCGGCACGGGCGCCGCTGCCGCCGACCTCGTCGTCGACCTCGACGCCATCCGCCCCGATCTCGCCGAAGTGTTGCGCCGACAGGCGTTGCTGCACGACGCGGCGCGCCCCGAGGCGGTGGCGCGGCGGCGTGCAACGTTCCAGCGCACGGCGCGCGAGAACCTCGACGATCTGTGCGACGCCGGCAGCTTCGTCGAGTACGGCGGCCTCGCCATCGCCGCGCAGCGCGGACGGCGTCCGCTCGACGACCTCATCGCGCGCACGCCCGGCGACGGCCTGGTGGCCGGCATCGGCCGGGTCAACTCGGCCCTGGTCGGCGCCGAGCGTGCCGCCTGCGCGGTCCTGTCCTACGACTACACGGT
Source organism: bacterium (assembly GCA_031401035.1). GTDB lineage: Bacteria > Desulfobacterota > Binatia > HRBIN30 > CADEER01 > JANNRA01. Next base: position 801 of record JANNRA010000200.1, read on the forward strand.
CCTCGCCGGCACGCAGGGCTGGCAGAACCACCGCAAGAAGGACCGTCTCTTCGACCTCGTCGAACGCCTGCGGCTGCCGGTGGTGTTCTTCACCGAGGGGGGCGGCGGCCGCCCCGGCGACACCGACGCGCCTGGCGTGGCGGCGCTCGACTGCATGGCCTTCTCGCTCTTCGCCGGCCTCAGCGGACTGGTGCCCCTGGTCGGCATCAACTCCGGCCGCTGCTTCGCCGGCAACGCGGCGTTGCTCGGTTGCTGCGACGTCGTCATCGCCACCGCCGACTCGACCATCGGCATGGGCGGCCCGGCGATGATCGAAGGCGGCGGTCTGGGCGTGTTCCGCCCAGAAGAGGTCGGGCCGATGGCGGTGCAGCGCGCCAACGGCGTCGTCGACATCGCCGTCGCCGACGAGGCCGAGGCGGTGCGCGTCGCCAAGCAGTACCTCTCCTACTTCCAGGGCCCGCTGACGCAGTGGACCTGCGACGACCAGCGCCGCCTGCGCGGCCTGGTGCCGGAGAACCGCTTGCGCGTTTATGATGTCCGCGCCGTCGTCACCGGGCTGGCCGACAGCGGCTCGGTGCTCGAGCTGCGGCGCGATTTCGGCCTCGGCATGGTCACCGCACTGGCGCGCATCGAGGGCCGCGCCCTCGGCATCGTCGCCAACGACCCGCCCCACCTGTCCGGCGCCATCGACGCGCCGGCGGCGGACAAAGCGGCGCGCTTCCTGCAGTTGTGCGACGCCTTCGACCTGCCGATCGTCTTCCTCTGCGACACACCGGGCTTCATGGTCGGTCCGGAGGCCGAGCGCACGGCGCTGGTGCGGCACTGCTGCCGCCTGTTCGTCGTCGGCGCCAGCCTGAGCGTGCCGTTCGGCACCATCGTCCTGCGCAAGTCCTACGGCCTCGGCGCGCAGGCGATGGCCGGCGGCAGCCAGAAGGCACCGCTGTTCACCGTCGCCTGGCCGAGCGGCGAGTTCGGCGGCATGGGCCTCGAGGGGGCGGTGAAGCTCGGCTTCCGCAAGGAACTCGCGGCGGTCGCCGATCCCGACGAGCGCCGCCGCCTGTTCGAGCACATGGTCGCGCGCGCCTATGCGCACGGCGAGGCGCTGAACACCGCGACGCACTTCGAGATCGACGATGTCATCGACCCCGCCGATTCGCGTCGCTGGATCGCCACCGCATTGCAGGCGGCACCGCCACCGGCGCGGCGTGCGGGCAAGAAGCGGCCCTGCATCGACACCTGGTGAGGTGTGGAGTGCGGCGCGTCAGCGGCGCTGACGCGCCGCGCCGATCCAGCGGCGCTGACGCGCCGCACTCCACATGGCTTGTGCCACGCCCCCCTTCGCGTATTGTCTTCTCGTGCCCACCAAGCCGCGCAAGCCGACTCGCCAATCGCGCGTGCCGACCGGCCGCATCGAACGCCTGGCGCGGCTCGGCTGGCTGGCGGGCGAGGTAGCGCTGGGCGGCATCAGCGAGGCGGCCAAGCGTTTCACCGGCGCCAGCGAGGCGGCGACCAGTGTCTTCCTCACCGCGACCAACGCCAAGAAACTCGCCGAGCGGTTGTCGCGCATGCGCGGCGCGGCGATGAAGCTGGGGCAGCTGTTGTCGCTCGAGGGACAGGACTTCCTGCCGGCGGAAGTCGCCGACGCGCTGTCGATTCTGCGCGCCGAGGGCGACAGCATGCCGGAGGCGCAGGTGCGGCAGGTGCTGGCGCGCAACTACGGCAAACAGTGGGAGCGCCGCTTCAGCACCTTCGGCATCGATCCGATCGCGGCGGCGTCGATCGGCCAGGTGCACCATGCGATCACTGCCGACGGACGCGAGGTGGCGCTGAAGATCCAGTACCCGGGCGTCTCGGACAGTATCGAGAGCGACGTCGACAACCTCGCCTCGATCCTCAAGCTCTCGCGCCTGCTGCCGCGCGACTTCGACATCTCGGGCATCCTCCTCGAGGCGAAGCGGCAGTTGCGGCAGGAGTGCGACTACAAAGCCGAGGCGCGCCACCTGCGCGCCTACGCCGACAAGCTCGGCGACGAACCGGGCGTCGTCATCCCGCGCGTGCACGACGACCTGACGACGTCGCACATCCTGGCCATGGACTACCTCGAGGGCGCCCCGCTCGACACCCTCACCGATCCCAGCCACGGCCAGCGCCAGCGCGACAAGGTCGGCACGCTGCTCTACCGCATTCTCTTCCGCGAACTCTTCGAACTGCGCTACATGCAGACCGACCCCAACTTCGCCAACTACATGTTGCTGCCGAACGGCGACGTCGCGCTGCTCGACTACGGTGCCGTGCGCGCGCTGCCGGCGCGCCTGAGCGAACTCTACCGGCGCATCTTTCTCGCCAGCATGTGCCACGATCGCCCTGCGTTGCGCGCGGCGATGCTGGCCATGGGCTTCTTCGACCCGGCCGAGCGCCCCGACCGCGTCGAGGGCCTGCTCGATCTGTTCCTCATCGGCTGCGAGCCCTTCGCGCACCGCGGCCTGTATGACTTCGGCGCCTCCGACATGCCGTCGCGCGCGCGCGACTCGGGCATGGACCTCACCGTGCAGAAGGGGTTCCTGCGGCCGCCGCCGCCGGAAACGATCTTCCTGCACCGCAAGCTCGGCGGCACATTCCTGCTCTGCGCGCGCATCGGTGCGCGCGTCAACGTGCGCGCGCTGCTGCAGCCGCACGTCGACGCGCCGGCGCCGGCGGCCGCGACGGGATAGCCTGCGGCCGCCGCCCCGGGGGGGACGGGAGCGGTGACGCGAGTTACTGCGGCATCCCCTTCAGCGCGTCCCGCCCGGTCGTCCTGGCGAAGTCCGCCGGCACCACGAACAGCTCCGCCGGCACCGGCTTCTCCTCCACCGCCATCACCTCCTCGATGCGGTAGCGGCCGCCTTGCAACGTCTGCACCAGCACCGGCAGGCCCTTGCCCTGCAGCGCCTTGCGCACCGTCTCCTTGCGCATCGAGGCGGGCGTCATCTGCTCCATGCGCTCCGACACCTCGCGCAGCGTCTTGTCGAGTCCGGGCCGGTCCTGCGTCACCCAGCCGATCACCGTCGCGTCGCCGTCGACGGCCTCGTACGCCGTCGCCTTCATGCCGTTGATCGTCTGGCTGCGGTCGAGCGGCTTGGTGGTGATCGGCGCCGCCTTCGCCTCGCCGTCGGGCGGACCCATGTTCTTCATCATCGCTTCCATCTGCGTGCGCTGGTCGGGTGGCATCTTGGCCATCCGCTCGTCCATCATCTTGCGCAGTTGCTTCATCTTGTCCGCCATCGCCGTCGCGTCGGCCTCGGACCACTCGATGTAGCGCTTCTCCGCTGGCACGACGAACCAGGTCAGGCCCTTGTCCAGGTCGATGATGGCGTACCCGGCGCGGTTCCCCTCCAGCGGCGCGTCCATCCGGACCTTCTTGCCGCTGACGTAGACCGTGCTCTCCTTCACGTCCGGCTTGGCGTCCTTGAGCAGGGCCTCCGGCATCAACTTCAGCGTCGCCGCCGCGTCCGGCACCTTGCCGCCGTTGGCGGCGGCAAGCTGATCGGTGCTCACCGCCATCGTGCGCAACTTGATCGAGCCGTCGAAGGCGGCCGCGCTGCCGGCCGTCGCCAACAGCGCCACGAGAATGAGGGGGATGCGCATACAATGCTCCTTCAGCTGCGCCCGACCCTGCCCAGCCCAGCACATTCCAGTCAAGCCTTGCGATAGGCGCGTGCCGCCAAGCGCAGCATCGCCGCGATCTCCTCGCGCAAGGTCGCCGGCCGCAGCACCTCGACGTGCGGACCCAGCCCGAGGATCCAGTACTTCAGCTCGGCGACGCCGCGCACCGTCATGCTCAGCACCCACCCCCCGTCGCGGCGGGCGCGGAAGTGCTGCGTCGGATGCAGCTGCCGCGACGCCAGGTAGGCGTGCGTCTCGGCATCCTTGACGAGGATCTCGACCGCCGTTTCCGGCCCTTCGATGAGGCCGAAGATGCCCTCGGTGTAGCGCTCGGGCGAGTAGCTGTCGGGATACTCGAAGCGCTCGGCGAGCTTCTCGACGCCGCGCATGCGCTCGACCGCCAGGGCGATGATCTTGCGACCGCGGTCGCTACGCCCGACCAGGTACAGCCCGCCGCGGTACATCAGGAGCGTGTAGGGCTCGAACACGTGCGTCTTGCCCTGTCCGAGCAGGCCGCCGTAGTCGATGCGCAGGCAGCGGTTGTTGACCAGGCCGACGACGATGGCGTCGAGGTGCTCGTCGAAGGCGCGGTAGTCCTTCATCGCGTGCGGCACCGCGTAGAAGCGGCGCTTGAAGTCGGCCAGGCGGGCCCCGTCGACGCCGCGCACCGACTTGCGCACGCGCTCCCAGAGCTCGTCGACTCCGTCGCGGATCACCGTGCCGGCGAGGAACTGGAAGACCGACAGGGCGAAGTAGAAGAACAGCACCTGGTAGGCCGTCGACTCGCCGAGCGCCGCCGAGTCGGTCAGGCGCAGCATCCGCTGCGTGCCGCGCCGGAAGGTCTCGAGCACCGGACGGCTGGCGTCATCGAGCAGCTCGGTGCGGGCGATCGCCAGATAGCGCAGCAGGGTCCGTTCCGAGATCCCGAGCTCCGCCTGGACGCCGGCGAAACTCCAGCCGTGTGGGCGCGTCTGCAGGCCGAGCAGCAGCCGCGCCAGGCGCACCGCTGCCCCGTAGGTCGGCTTGCGCGCCGCGCGTCGTCGTGTCGCCATGCGTTCCTCCATTTGCAGCCATCGCGCCAGGCGCGCCGCGTGTCAACGGCTGGCACGGCGCATCGCCTACGGTGGGCGCATGCACGACGCTCCGGATCCCCTGGCGCCCACCGTCTTCGTGGTGGACGACGACGTCAGCCTGCGCGCCGCGGTTGCCTGGCTGCTGGAATCGATCAGCCTCGCCGTCGAGACTTTCGAGTCCGGCGAAGCTTTTCTCGCCGCCTGCACGCCGCAGCGTCGCGGCTGCGTCATCGTCGATCTCGCCCTGCCCGGCCTCGGCGGCGTCGAGCTGCAGGCCGCGCTCACGGCGCGCGGCATCTTCCTTCCGGTGATCATCGTCACCGGCTACGCCGGCGTCGCCAGCGTCGTCGCTGCCTTTCGCCACGGCGCCTTCGACTACCTCGAGAAGCCGTGCAGCGACCAGGTCCTGCTCGATTGCGTCAATGCCGCCCTCGCGCAGGACGCCGCGGCCCGCGCCCTGCGTCGCGGCGCCGCCGAGCGCGCCGCCCGTCTCGCCCGCCTGAGTCGGCGCGAACGCGAGGTGCTCGGCCTCGTCTGCGGTGGCCACACCTCACGCGAGATCGCCGTGTTGCTCGCGCTCAGCCCGCGCACCGTCGAGGCGCACCGCATCCGCTGCATGCAGAAGCTCGCCGCCGACTCGCTCGCCGATCTCGTCCGCCTCGGCTGCCCGCCGCCGTGAGGGGAATTGCGGTTGGGGTCTTTCCCGCCGATGCCCGCCCTCCAGGGATTCGTCACACCGGTCAGCGCTGCCTTGTCCCGCTCCCCAAGGTCCACTACCTCCGACTCGTGATGCTCCCCCGCCCCGCCCTAGTCGCCCACGCCGACTGGAGCACCACGGCCGGCAAGCGTTGGATTGCCCGCGCCACGCGCACCGCCGACGCCGCCTACCTCGCCGATCGGCCCGAGCTCGTCGGCGATGCCACCACCCTCGTCGCGCGCCTTGCCGCGCACGGCAGCGCGCTGCTCGGGGTCGACTTCGCCATCGGCCTGCCGCGCCGCTACGCCGAGCGTGCCGGCGTCGCCAACTTTCTCTCCTTCCTGCATCACGCCGATCGTGGCGACTGGCGCGACGTTCTCAGCGTCGCGACGCGACCGAGCGAGATCACCATGCACCGCCCCTTCTACCCGCAGCGTCCAGGCGGTACTCGCCACGCGCACCTCCTCGAGGCGCACGGCGCAGCATCGCTGGACGACCTGCGTCGCCGCTGCGAACTGGCCCACCCCGAACGGCGCGCCGCGGCGCCGCTGTTCTGGACCCTCGGCGGCCAGCAGGTCGGGCGCGCCGCCATCGCCGGCTGGCGCGAGATGCTCATCCCCGCCCTGCGCAGCCGCCCGATGACCATCCAGCTCTGGCCGTTCATGGGCGGCCTGCCGGCGCTGCTGGCACGTGGCGGCGTCACCATCGCCGAAACCTACCCGGCCGAGAGTTATCGCCACCTCGGCGTGACATTCCCCAGCGCGCGCCGCGGCGAGCGTGGCGGCAAGCGCGTCCAGTCGGCGCGCCGCGCCCATGCCGCCGCCCTGCTGGCCTGGGCGTCGCGCCACGGCGTCGGCGTCACCGACGCGTTGCGCGCCGAGATCGACGACGGCTTCGGCCCGCGCGCCGACGGCGAGGACCGCTTCGACGCCGTCGTCGGCCTCTTCGGCATGCTCGCCGTCATACTTGGCGAGCACGACGCCGGCGAGTGTGACGACGCGGTGATCCGTACCACCGAGGGCTGGATCCTCGGCCAACCCGTCCCCGCCGACCTGCGCCCGCCTTCGACGCCATCGTCGTTGCACCCCTATCTGCGCACCACCTACTGGGCCTTCACCGCGACCGATGCGCTCGCCATTCGCCCCGACCGCGCGCACCCACAGCTGGACGCCCTGCTCGCGCAGCACGGCGCGCAGCGCTGGGCCTACCTCACCGCCCACAACCCCGGCGCCGACGCCGCGACGCCGCGGGACAACGACGCCGCCCAGCGGCAGCTTGCGGCGCGGCTCGACGCCCACGGCCGCACCACCTATCCCGGCTTCGGCGTCGGCGACGACGGGATCTGGCCGCCCGAGGAGAGCCTGCTCGTCGTCGACGTCGCGCGCGATGACGCCGTCGCCATCGGCCGCCGCTTCGCCCAGGACGCCGTCGTTGTCGGCATACGCGACGCACCCGCCATCGTCCTCGACGTCCGCTCCGACCCGCCGCGCGCGTGGACAGCGTGACCGTTCAGGGGGAAGGCGACCGCTAGATCAGATCGAGGAACTCCAGCAGAGCGCGCCGCACCTCCTCTTGGACGGCCTCGGGTGCCGGGCCGAGGTCACGGCGGAAGAGGGTGTTGTCCCAGGCGAGGATCTGATCGACGAGGACGTCGCTGTCGCGCGCCAGTCCGCAGGCGCCCGCCGGAATCCGCACGCGGAGCGGAAAGGCCTCCTCGTGAACGATCTTCGTCGTCAGCGGCAGGACGACGGTGCTCGGCAATCCCGCCGCGCCGAACTCCGTCGGCTGGATCGCCAGACACGGGCGTTGCTTGCCCGGCTTGGTCCCCGCGCGCGGGTCGAGCGTGGCGACGTAGACGTGCCAGCGCCGCGGGACGATCGGCATCAGTCGAGCCGGCGCAGGCGGCTGTGCCGACCGAAGTCGCGGAGCACCGCCCCGCTCTCGCGAGCGACGACTCCGGCCGCCCGGCGCCACTTCGCCATCCGCTCGGTGCGCTCGGCGTCGCGCTCGAGCAGATCGAGCGCCGAGCGTACCACTTCGATCTTGGTGCGTGCGCGCAGCCGCTTCTTGAGCGACTCGATTCGTTCGGCGTCGGCTTCCTGCAGCATGAGCGGCTTCCCCATCGGCGTCCCCCAGTGAGTTTATCCACGAGTATACTTGCAGATTTACTCCGCCCGACGCAACGGAGCACAGCACACCGAAGCGGGAGAGCCCGCGCCGCGCCGCTTGCGCGGTCGGCAGTGGCCCCCACTTCTTGGACCGTCCATCCCGGCACCGGCGGCGACGACGACATCTCGCCGCCCGAGGAGCGCCTGCTCGTCGGCCATAACGCGCGCGACGCACCAGCCATCGTCGTCGGCCTCCGCTCCGACCCGCCGCGCGCATGGACTTCGCCCGCGTGCGAGGCTACCGTCGCACCCACGCGCCCGTAGCTCAGGTGGACTAGAGCGGCTGGCTTCGAACCAGTAGGTCGGGTGTTCGAATCACCCCGGGCGCGCTCTAGTCGGCAGCAGCTGAGCTTCCGCATCGACCAAGGAGGTCCTGCCGCTCTTCGCGGAGCGTGCCAGCAGGTCTTGAACCCGCGGGTCGCGCGCCAACAGGGCGCGCTCGAGACCGTCCGCGTCTTCCAGCGGCACGCGCAGCGCGGCGCGTGGACGGCCCACCGTACTCGACGCCCGCAAGGGGACAGAGGAAGGCTTCTTCCTCGACATCGTCTCTCGCGTCGAGAACAGATCGCGGCAGTCAACTCGAGCGCAGCCGGACGGCCCCCTCGAGGGCTCCCAGCTTGCGCTCGAACGTTAGCGTGACAGCGCCGAGTGCGCGATGGCGCGCGTGGATGAGCCGGTCCACGAGTCCCGCCCCGGACGTTTGAGCAAGGACCTCGCCCGCATTCCGAGGCTCCACCGTCGCCACCCCCGACCGCACGAACCGCATCAACATGCGACGCGCCGCGGCCTTCGGTACATCGTAGTGGAACTGCAGGGCATAGTACGCTTCCGCGATGACCAGGTCGCAAACGATCACGGCCTCGCCTTGCTCGATGGCTTGCTCCAGCCGGCGCTGCGCAACACGAGCTTGTGCCTCCGGGACACCGACGAGCAGACGCAGAACGACAGAGGTATCAAGTCCGATCGCCACGCGACCAGCCTCGCTCGATGCTCCGCTTGACGTCGCTCAGCTTGTGGGACCGTCCCTTCGCGTACCGGCGAGCTGCCCCGACCCACGACCAGTCGAGGTTCTTGCCGCGCAACACCCAGACGGTCTCCCCGTCGACAACGCGCCGCTCAACCTCGAGCGCGTCTCCGGGGCCGACGCCGAGCTCCTCGCAGAGCGCCGCCGGCAAGGTCGCCTGTCGCTTGGCCGTGATCGCCACCTTCGCCATGCTGCGCAACCTAGCCGTCAATCGCCTTACTCGTCAACGGTATCGTAAGGCCGCAGTGCCCGAGTTTGTGCGCCAACTGTGTGCCAACTCGGCAACACGGGCCGAACTCGGCGAAACCGACCCAACAAGGCCGTGCACCTGTTCTTCCGAAGGACGCCCGCGGCTCGCGGCCAGCACCAGCGAAGCGTGGCGACGACCGCGTCCGTCGCTCCATCGGCGGCCTGCCCGAACCGGTCTCGACCTGTGGAAGCTGTGGGCCGACTCGACGCCATGTCGAACGACGCGGATGGGGCCGAGGCGGGTCAATCGGGCGACGGACGGCGTGCGGGCACGAACGCCGATAGTACTCGGCGCGCGTCTGCTTGTAGTGGCTGCTGAGCAGATGCGCCGCTGGCATCGGCACACCAGGCGACACCAGGATCGCGAACTCCACCAGCCGCGCCGTGCGCCCGTTGCCGTCGCCGAAGGGGTGAATCCAGGCGAGGTAGAGATGCGCCAGGATCGCCGCCAGGATCGCCGCAACGATGCCGACCTCCGGACGCGGTCGAAAGCCGTCTTCCGCGAGCCACTCGCACAAACGGGCCACCATGTGCGCACAGTCCGCCGCCGGGGCACCGCGGTAACGGAAGGCGCCGACTTCGTGGCGGCGGACCACCCCGGGCCGGACCTCGTCGCGAACTTCCAGACCGCGCAACACCTGGGCGTTGAACATCGCGGCGCTCGGGCGTCAGCGCGAGAGGCTCGCCAGCGAGCACATCGTCCCAGACGGCGGTGCAGGCGTCGACGCGGTTCTGCACCTCACGCGCCAGGTACTCCTGCGACGGCGGCAGTTCCAACCTGCCCTCGAGTTGCAACCGCACCTGCCGCTCGGAGAGGGTCTTGCCTTCACAGCTGGGCGTCGAAACGCCGCAGAGGCAAGGCTGGCTGGAGCTTCACTCACGCCGTGCGCGGCAACGAGCAGGGGATCTGCTGGCGGCTGTGGCGGCGGTAGATGCGGAAGTCGCTGTCGGTGGTCAGCAGCAGCGGGTCGGCGGCGGTCTCGGTCATGCGCACCAGGCAGGCGTCGGCGAGGCTGATGGGGACGTCGGCGTACTTGCGCAGCAGCGCGAGCACCGGATCGAGTTCGTCGCCGAGGTCGAAGGCGAGCATGACGGCGCGGCGTCGCAGCAGCTCGGCGAGCGCGGGGGCGCCGGCGGTGCCGAGCAGATGGACGGCCTCGGACAGGACCGCCTCGCAGGTGCGCCAGGGCGGCGGGTACTCGGGCGCGCAGGCGGCGGCCCAGGCGTGGTGCTGATCGCGGCGGCTCAGCAGCGCGACGAGGAAGCCGGCATCAACGAGGACGCTTGTGGCCATACCCGGTGGAGCGCAGGTAGGCCTTGCGCCGGCCGCTGAGATCGTCTGGCAGGCCGCCGACGCTGCCGACCAGATCGGCGAGAACGGCCGTCGGATCGGTGGCGCGGCGATCGGGCGTGGCGCGGGCGAGGCGCTCGCGGATGACGTCCGATTTCGAGATGCCGCGCGAGTCGGACTCGGCCTCGATCTCGCGCACCAGCGGCTCGGGCAGGCGGACCGTCAGGGTCTTCATGGATGAAGGCGTAATACGGCACCGGCAGAGATGCAATACGCGCCAAGAGATGGAGCGTTCTCGCCCCATCCGACAGGCGCCGACGGGGCGGCGCCCAGTGCGGATGCGATCGTCAGCGGTTCTTGCGCCAGATCGTCGGCGGGCCCTTACGCCAGGTCGCAGTTTCATGATGCGATCCTCACCGCGTTCGGGCGCCCGGCCGTAGATTTCCGATGCGCCCCCCACCGAGGTCTCACGCCAGGCCGCACAGCGCCGCGGCGTTGTTGGGCAGAACCGTGCGCAGGGTGCTCTCCGGAAGATCGGCGAGGGCCCATTCGGTGTGGTCGCGCGGGCGCAGCGCGGCACGGCTCTGCGGGCCCGGCGGCATGCAGGTCGGGTGTTGGAGATCGGTCTCGTAGCGCTGGATGTCGGGGAAGAGTTCGAGGGCGGTGCGAATGCCCTGGCGCTCGAACCAGAAGCAGCCGTAGATCTGGCGGCCGAAGTATTGGCTGATCAGCAGATCGTACTCGGGATGCTCGCGCCAGACACCGCCGTTCTGCCACTGCCAGTAGAGCGCATCGAGGACCGACGGTGCCCAGCCGGCGCCCCGCTCCACCGAGACGAAGCGCAGGCGCGGAAAGCGGTGGCAGACGCTGCCGAAGATCAGATCGGTGATGCGCGTCGCGTTCTCGAGAAAGGAAGCCGCCGCCGTGTGGGCAGCGGCGCAGAGCCCCGGACTGTCGATCAGCCTAGACGTCGGCGGCGTGGGCGGCGCCAAGCGGTCGTGCGGCTACAGGGTGACCGGATGCAGGCCAAAGTGCGGCGCGGCGGCCACGAGGTGCCGATCGCTGCTGTACACCTCACGCAACCTGGCCTCCGCGGCGCAGGCGAGATGGAGCGCATCAGCGGCTCGCAGGAACACCCTGGCAGGCAGCACGGCCATGCGCTGCGCCTGGGCCGCGATCAGCGGGGGGGTCACGGGTAGGGCCGTCCACAGCCCCGCGTCGAGATCGGTCTCCACCTGGGCGGCCAGCCGTCGAAACTCGCGCTGCGTCAGCCGCCGCTCGCGAAAGTGGCGGTGAAACGTCGCCACCACTTCACCGCGGCCGGTGGCGCAGCACGTGAGGCCGTCGGACGCCTCGGCCCGGGCGCGCACCCGCGGGCTGTCGGGCTCCATCAGATAGAGCTTCGCCAGGTAGCAGGCGTCGAAATAGATCATCGCCCGTCGCGCATCGCCGAGATCACCTCGGCGCTGTCCGGCCCCCCGATCGGCCGCTCGATGAGCCGCTTGACGCCCGGCAGGAGCCGGCGCCGCGCGAACGGATTGCCGGCCGCGGCCGGGGCCGGCGGCACCATGCGCGCCACAGGCGTCCCGCGCTCGGTCACCACGACCTCGCCGTGCGCCTCCACCTGGCGCAGCCAATGCCCGGTCTTGTCGTGCAGCTCCTTGATCGAGATGGTCTTCATGAGCAGGAAGGTGACACGAGAGACACTTACTGTAAAGCGCGGCAGGCGCCGGCTGCAACCAGCCCGGCTGACACGCCGAACTTCACCAGCGCGTCAGAGCAGCGAGGCGAGGTAGGCGTCGGTCTTGGTGCGGATGCGCGCCGCGCGGACGGCGGGGTCCTCGATCTCGAGACGCTCGTCGGGCTCGACACGGAGGAGCGGCTGGCCCTTGCGCACGACGACGCCGTTCTCGGGCATGAAGATCTCGACGACACGGCCGGCGAACGGCGCGTAGACCTTGTTGAACATCTTCATCACTTCGATGATGTACAGCGCGTCGCCCTTGGCGAAGTGCATGCCCGCCTCGACAAACAGCGGCAGCGTCGGCGCCTCGCGGTTCCAATAAACGCCGCCCATGGCGGCGACGATCTCATCGGAGCGGGCGGCCGGCGGCGGCGCCAGCGCCTTGCGCATCGCCTCCTGCAGCGCCTTGTCGAGCAGGCGCTCGGGTATGATCGGCGTCAGGTCGTCGCCGAGCCGCAGGTCATAGAAGCCGACCGTCGTGCCGATGAGCGGCAGCAGGCCGAGGATCTCGAGCCCGAGCTGGTGGCCGACGTGCGCGCCCTGCACCTTGCTCCACAGCGCCGCGTCGAGGCCGAAAGCGGGCTTGGCACCGCGCAGGCGCGTGTCGAGATCGGCCCAGCTGGTGCCCGCCGGCACACGGCCAGCGAGCTCGCCGTAGAACGCCAGCGCCGTGTCGAGCAGCTCGCGGTCGTGGCTCCAGATGCACTCGGCGGCGGCGCCCTCGTCGTCGACCAGATCGAGTAAGCGGTAGGTGTCGCCCAGCACCTCGACCGGGTTGCGCCGCCACGTCACCCGACCCTGCACGACCGCGAAGTCGCGCTGATGCTGCGACAGCCACGCCGAGAGAAAGTGCGGCTCCCTGAAGAGCATCCGCAGCGGCCGCTCGACGAGCGTCTCCTTGAGGTCGAAGCAGCGGCCCACGTCGGGCCCGAACTCGCCGATGCGGCGGCGCTCGATCTCGTGGAACGCGTACTCGAGGTCGATCGCCTGCGCCTCCTGCGCCAGCAGCCCGACCTGGGTGAGATACGGCACGACGAAGGCGGTCGTCGGCTTGGCCCACGGGTCGCGGTGCAGGAACCAGTTCATCAGGCCGAAGTGGAACTCGCGATTGGTGGCCAGGTCGATGCCGCGCAGGCGCGTGCAGCGCAGCACCTCGGTCAGCCGCGCCCAGCTCTCCTCACGCGTCGCGCCGGTGGCGAGCAGCAGCGCGACGTTGGAATCGTAGGCGCCCGCCAGCCGATAGCGCATGAACAGCCCAGTGTCGGGGTTCTTGATGCTGATGCCCTGGTCGTCGCGAATCTCGCCGTCGATGGGGTCCGACCACGACACCATGATGCCACCCGCCGCCGGCTGCAGGGCGCCGTCGGTGGCGTTGAGGCGCACCTCGAGCGCCGCGCCGTCGCGCGGCACGCGCGTCGGCCGCGGCAGGCGAGACTTGTGCCGGGCGATGAGCGCCATGGCCTCGATCAGCGAGTGCACCTCGAAGGCGTCATCGGCGTCGTCGGGGTTGGTGAAGCGCAGCGCGTAGCACAGCTCGGAGACGCGGTGCTCGACCTGGATGCGCGTGTTCACTTCCATGAAGTAGTGCCGCGCCCACTCGACGATGCACTCGAATGTCGAGGCGCTGTCGAGCTTCACCGCGCGCCCGAAGCGCTCGGCCTCGGCCTCCATGCGCTCGAGCGTGTCGAGGTCCGCCGCGAGGCCGTCGGCCTTGACCGCGTGGCCGGCGGCGCGCGCGGCGGCGGCGGCGGCGGCGGCGCGCAGGCCCTCGACGGTCACCGACACCTCGATCAGCTTCTGCTCGTGCATCTGCAGCGAGCAGTCCCGCCCACCGAGCGTCACGCACCAGTCGCCGTTGCCGAGCATCTGGATCTCATTGTGACGCGTCGACTCGACGTTGAGCTCGATGAGCATGTTCTTGTTGTCGCCGACGCCGGTCGCCTTCACTTCGGCGAGGATCTCGCGCACCAGCCCCGGGATGCCGGCGGCCTCCGCGAAGATGCGCTGCCCCTTGCCGCCACCGCCACCGATCGCCTTGAGGCGGAAGCGGCGGCCGGGATTCTCGTTCAGAAGGCGCGCCGCCTCGTCCTGGATCGATGTGGCGAGCGTCTCGATCGAGAACAGGTCGAGGCCGGCGCGGTACGACGCCTCGAGCACGCGCTCGGCGAGCAGCGGCAGCGCCAGGCCCTCGTCGGCAAACCCCGCCACATCCAGCTTGTGCTGCTTGGCGCACTTCGCCAGCGCCTTGCGGTCGGGGTACTCGCGCAGCAGCGTGCGCACCGTCGCGTCGTTGATGCCCGGCGTCACCGAGACCTGGTTGGCGATGGCGGTGCGCTTGGCCTCGTCCTTGGCGCCGGCGGCGCTCTGCGTATACGAGCACGGGCCCATGAAGCGCAGTCCGGCCGCCTCGATCGAACGCACGAAGTGCGCGTCCTCCGCCATGAAGCCGTAGCCGGCGAAGATGTAGTCGTAGCCGTGCTCGCGGCAGATGGCGATGATCTGGCGGATGCGCTCCTCGCGCTCCTCCTTGGTGGCGCCGCTGTAGTCGGGCACCGGATGGACATGGCGCGGATCCATGATCCGCACCTCGGGCGACAGGGCGCGCGAGAAGACGATGCTGTCGCGCTCGGAGAGCAGCATGCCGATGGCGCTGATGCCCATCTCGCGGAAGACCTCGATCGCCTCCTTGCGCACCGGGCCGCGGCAGACGATGAGCACGCGCATATCGTCGCAGGCGAAGCCGCGCGTCCAGACCGAGTCGGCGAGTCCCAGCCGCCGGTCGCGGTGGACGAGCGGATTGTTGGTGTACGGGTGGTGGTGCGCCGACGGCATCAGTGGAACTCCCGCTGCGGGGCGGTCATCGGCCCCGGCACGTAGGCGCGCAGCAGGGCGTCGAGGTTGCGCGCCAGCGTCGCACGCAGGTCGTCGGGCATGACGATCTCGGAGATCGAGCCGAGCGACAGCGCCTCGCGCGGGTTCATCAGCTCGCGCTCATAGCGCTGGTTGATTTCGCCCTCCTGCGCCTTCAGCCACTCGTCGGCGGCCGCCTGGCCCTGCTCGCGCGTCTGGGCGGCGGCCTGGGCGCGCAGGGCGCGCAGCTCGTCCTTGTAGACGTACTCCTTGCCGGCCGGGCCCATCACCGCGACGCGCGTCGTCGGCAGCGCCAGCACCAGATCGGCGCCGGTGGCGTAGCAGTTGAACGCCGCGTAGGCGCCGCCGAAAGCGTTGCGCAGGATGAGCAGCATGCGCGGCGTGCGCAGGTCGATGATCGAGTCGAGCATGGCGCGGCCGGCCTGGACGATGCCGCGACTCTCCTGCTCGCGGCCGGGCAGGAAGCCGGTGGTGTCCTCCATGAAGATGACCGGAATGTTGTAGATCGAGCAGAAGCGCACGAAGCGGGCGACCTTGTAGGCGGCGTCGACGTCGATCTGGCCGCTGGCGACGCTGCTGTTGTTGGCGACGAAGCCGGCGACGTGGCCGCCCAAGCGGCCGAAGGCGGTGACGGCATTGCGGGCCCGGTCGGGCTGCAGCTCGAAGTAGTCGCCGCGGTCGCAGATGCGCTCGATGATGATCGAGACGTCGATCGGCGTGTTGAAGGCGGTCGGCGAGTTGAACGCCTTGCGCAGCAGGACGTCGATCTCGGTGGTGCGGCGCTCGATCGGATCGCCGGTGGGCAGGAACGGCGCCGTGACCTTGTTCGAACTCGGCAGATACGAGAGCAGGCGGCGGGCGGTGCGCAGCGCGGCGAGCTCGTCGGGCACGCAGACGTCGGTGACGCCGCTGGTGCCGTGCACGCCGGGGCCGCCGAGCTCGTCGGGCGTCACGTCCTCACCCAGGACGCTCTTCACGACGCCCGGACCGGTGAGGCCGAAGAAGGTGCCCTCGGGCTGGATCATGAAGCTGCCCTGGCGCGGCAGGTAGGCGCCGCCGCCGGCGTTGAAGCCGAACATGCACATGATGCTCGGCACCACGCCGCTGACGCGGCGCAGGGCCGTGAAGGCCTCGGCGTAGCCGTCGAGGCCGCCGATGCCGGCCGGCACGTAGGCGCCGGCGCTGTCGTTCATGCCGACGAGCGGAATGCCGCGCTGCGCCGCAAGGTAGATGAGGTTGGCGAGCTTGCGACCGTTGGTGGCATCCATCGAGCCGGCGCGGACGGTGAAGTCGTGTCCGTACACCGCCACGTCGCGGCCGCCGATGCTGGTCACCAGCGTCGCGATCGAGGCGCCGTCGAGGTTCTTGCCCCAGTTCTGCCAGAGCACGGTCGGCTGGGCGCCGCGGTCCTGCAGCGCCTCGATGCGCTCCCACACGGTCATGCGGTCGCGCGCGTGCTGACGTAAAATTTGCACCGTCCCCGCCGCGGCGTAGGGGCGGCGGCGCAGCTCGGCGCCGTCGCGCAGCGCCTGGTCGTACGGCGGCAGGGCATCGGGCGCCGCCGCGGGCGGCGCGGCGAACGGATTGTCGAGGGTCGGCTTGGCGGCAGGTGTCGTCATCGGTCGGCGTCGCCTTCAGTCGTAAACCCTTGCGCGGGTTGGATTCTGTCGGAGGCGCAGCATCCGGCAGGCGGCAATCCCTGGCCCGTACCACATCGGTTCGGGCTTCCCAACATACGGCGCTGGCCCGCAACGAGGCCAGGTCTACCGGTCATTCGGGCTGGGACTGGGCCGCCGGCCGCGCAACGCGCCTGAATTGCAGAAAACACATGGCC
The DNA here is from genome assembly GCA_031401035.1 of bacterium. Lineage (GTDB taxonomy): Bacteria > Desulfobacterota > Binatia > HRBIN30 > CADEER01 > JANNRA01. Next base: position 17,394 of record JANNRA010000200.1, read on the forward strand.
GCGCCACTGCGCAGGTGGCGGCGCAACGTTGAGGCGTACTGGCACGGTCCTGGCTTTCGCTGCAGGGAACTAGGAGGCTCTATGCTCATGACACTTCTGTTGATCGTGCTGCTCCTGGTCCTGATCGGCGCAGTCCCCGCCTGGCCGCACAGCCGCGGTTGGGGCTACCGCCCCAGTGGAGTCGTCGGACTGCTCGTCGTCGTGCTCGTTCTGATGATCCTGACCGGCCGGCTCTAGGTCCGGTCGGACGATGGGGACAGGCATGGCGAGACGCTACGCGCTTGCCACCGCGATCTATCTCGGCGCGCTCGTCATCACCCTGATGACGCCGCTGTTGCGCGAGCGTCTCACCTTCTTCGCCTTCTGGCCGGCGATCTTTGCGGCATCGTGGTTCGGCGGCCTGGGCCCCGGCCTGCTCTCCACGGCGGCATCCGCCGTCGCCATCGCCACACTGATCGGCGCAGAGCCGGGAAGCCAGGTCGACGCGGGCAATCTCCTCGTCACGCTGGTTGCCTTCTGCATCACCGGCGCCGGCGCCGGCGGCGCGCTGCTGGCACACGGGCGCCAGCAGACCGAGGCGAAGCTGCGCGAGGAGGAGTCCCGCTTCCGCAGCGTCGCCGATGCGGCTCCGGTCCTGATCTGGATCTCGGATGCCGCCGAGCGGTTCACCTACGTGAATCGCCCGTGGCTGGCCTTCACCGGACGGGAGCTGACGCAGGAGCTCGGCAGCGGCTGGCGCAGCGCGCTGCATCCGGAGGACATCGCCACACGCCTGACCGCCTTTGCCGACGCCGCCCGCCGGCGCGAGCCCTACGAGATCGAGTACCGACTGCGCCGCCACGACGGCGAGTATCGGCGCATGCTCGAGCGCGCGGTGCCGCGCGTCGCAGCCGGCGGCCACTTGCTCGAGTACGTCGGCTCCTGCAACGACGTCACCGAGCAGTCGGCCGCGCGCACGCGCTCCGAGACGGCGCTCGCCCTGGCGGAGGTCGCCAGCCGCGCCAAGGACGCGTTTCTGGCCACCATCTCACACGAGCTACGGACGCCGCTGTCCCCCATCCTCGCCTGGGTGCAGATGTTGCGCGATGGCGCCCTGACCCCCGCGCAGCGCGATCGCGCCCTGCAGGTCATCGAGCGCAGTGCGCGCACGCAGGCGCAGTTGGTCGAGGATCTGCTCGACGTGTCCCGCATCGTCGAAGGGCGCCTGCGCTTGCAGGTCAGGCCCGTCGCGCTGGCTGACGTCATCGAGCGCACCCTGGATGTCGCGCGCCCCGCCGCCGACGCCAAAGCCATCCGCTTCCAGGTCGTCCTCGACAGCCAGGGGGCCACCGTTGCCGGCGACCCCGAGCGCCTGCAGCAGATCGTCTGGAACCTGGTCTCAAACGCGGTGAAGTTCACGCCGAAAGGCGGCCGCGTCCGGGTGACGCTCGAACGAGTCGACTCGCACGTCGAGATCGCCGTCGCCGACACCGGACAGGGCGTCTCGGCCGAGCAGCAGCTGCGCCTCTTTGAACGCTTCTGGCAGGCCGACGCGTCCCCCAGCCGCCCGCACGCCGGGCTCGGTCTCGGGCTCGCCATCGTGCGCCAGTTGGTCGAGCTGCATGGCGGTAGCGTCGCGGCCATCAGCCAGGGCATCGACCAGGGCAGCACGTTCACCGTCTCGCTCCCACTCGCACCGGTCGCCCCGCTTGCCGACGAGGTCGTGCGCCGTCATCCCACCTTACGCCAGGAGAGTGCCGCCGCCGTGCTGGCGCCGCTGACAGCGATCCGCATTCTGCTGGTCGACGACGACCCGGATTCGAACGAGGCGATGCGAGTATTGCTCGTCAGTCGCGGCGCCGAGGTTCGGATCGCGGCCTCGGCAGAGCAAGCCCTGACCGTGCTGGGGAGCTGGCTCCCCGACCTGATGGTGTCCGACATCGGCATGCCCGGACGCGACGGCTACGCGCTGCTCGCCGATGTACGGAACCTGGTCGGCCCGGCCGCACAGCTGCCGGTGATCGCCCTCACCGCCTACGCCTCGGTGGACGACCGGGTCCGGCTCGTCTCAGCCGGGTTCCACGCCCACCTGGCCAAACCGGTCGAGCCCGGCGAGCTGACGGCCGTGGTCGCGGCCGTGCTGCGGACCCAGTCGCGACTGGTCCCGGATTCGGCAGATCTCACCGCCGGCCCCAGGTAGTTCTTACATGGGGGACGGGCGGCGCAGCGAAACGCCCTCCCCCGTCGCGTCAGGGGCTTGGCAAGATGGTTGCTCTAGTTTTTCGGCAACCAACAACAGGAGGAGTTCGCAATGCTCTATTGGAGTCTGATGTTCCTGATCATCGCCCTGGTTGCGGGCGTACTCGGCTTCGGCGGCCTCGCCGGCACCGCGTCGAGCATCGCACAGGTTCTCTTCGGCCTGTTCCTCATCATCTTCCTCGTCAGCCTGGTGATGAACCTGCTGAGCGGCCGCGGCCCGCGACCGTTGCTCTAGGGCCGACCGACGACCGAAGCGCGCACGATGCCGCACGAGGCACCACACGAGCTGCGTTCCGGCGGCTTTTCGCAGGCCGTGCTGCGCGTCATCGACGCGGGCCACCACGTGGTGCTGGACCGCATCGACCTGGCGGCACTCGACGCACAGCGGCTCGCCGTGCGCGCGTTGAGCGCCGCCATGTTCCTCACCGCGGCGGCCGTCTGTCTGACGGGCGCGTGGTTCGCCCTGCTCGCGGTCGGCGTCGTCGTCGCATTGGCCTACGTGTCGCTTGCCAGCGCGCTCGGGATGGCCGCGGGCGCGAGTCTGGCGGTCGGCGCTGCCCTGATCGCGGTCGCCGTGCGGCACCAGCGCGCCGGCAACGCCCCCTCGCCGGCGGCGCCGCAGTCGGGTCGATGAATGGCCGCTGACGACGCACAGCGCGCCAGGGTGGTCGCCGACGCAGGCGCGCACGAGCGCGAGTTATCCGCCGCCTTGAGCGAGCTGCGCCGGGCGGTCGAGCAGCCGTTCGCCAGCCTGGATCAGGTGGCCATGCGGATCGCGCGACACCCCGTCCGTTGCCTGCTCGCCGCGGTGTTGGCGGGCATGTGGCTGGGTCGCCGCTAACCGGGGAGGAAGATCGATGCACCAACAGCACGACGACACGACGCACACCGACCGGCCTTCGCCAACGTACGGGCCCGAACTCGAGGACCTGGACCGCCGCTTTCGCGAGATCGTCCGCGAGCGCCCGTTCCTTGCCGTCGGAATAGCGGTCGCGGCGGGCTTCGCCATCAGCCGCCTGCTGCGACGGCTGTGACCGACATGGAGCCGACACGACGACGTTCGCAGGCCAGCTCCATGCGCACCGTTCTCGATGACACGTCGCGGCTGCGCGATGATGCCGCCGTGCTGTCGCGCCACACTCGACAGGCCGTCGACGGCTGGCGTCGGTACCTGGTCGCGCGCCTGGAAACCCACCCCTACGCGACCGTCACCCTCGCCGCCGGCGTCGGCTGGATTCTCGGCGGCGGGATTCCCCGTCCCCTGCTCTCGGTGGCATTCGCCGTCGGCAGCCGCATCGCCGCCGACCGCATCGTCAGCGGCCTGACCGGCGCCGCCACCGTCACCCGTAGCGACGACTGACCTGGGTCGTCTGATCAGGAGCCGATTATGGATTTCAGTAAGGAAATGGCCCGTCATCTGCCGTCGAGCAGCGACGAATGGATGCGCCTCATCGGGCTGCAGCGGCAGTCGCATGGAGCCGATCTCGTCGGCGGCGTCACCCTCTTCGGCCTCGGCCTGGTGGTGGGCGCCGGCCTGGCGATGATCTTCGCGCCGACCAGCGGTCGCGAGCTGCGCGGGCAGATCGGCGAGCGCGCCGAGGATCTGAAGGAGCGCGTCAGCGCCGTCGCCGACCGGGTCGCGCATGCGGCGCCGCACGGCGCCGTCGAGCACGACCACTGACGGGCCTGCACGTGGACGCCGACGACGGACGCGGCGCGCGCCCGACCGCAGCCGCCGCGTCCGAGCCGCTCGGCCACGCCTCGCTCAGCGCGACCGAGAGCGCGCAGGCGGTGGCTCTCGTGGGACTGTTCGGCCTGGCGCTGCTGTACACGCTCTCTCTCGCCCGTGTGATCATCCTGCCGGTGGTGCTGGCAGCCGTCATGGGCTTGATCCTGTGGCCGGTCGTGCGTGCACTGAAGCGGCTGCGCGTCCCCGAATGGCTGGGAGCGCTGGGCGTGCTGTTGGTCCTCTCCGGCGGCGCCACCTGGAGCGTGTACACGCTCTCCGGTCCGGCCGCAGCCTGGCTGCAGGCCGCCCCGGAGGCGGTCCGCCACATCGAGGCGCGCGTGCGGGTGGTGAAGGAAACGGTCCAGGACATCGGGCAGGCGACGACGCAGGTCGAGAAGCTCGCCGGCGGCGTCGCGCCGGGGACGGCGGTCGCGGCGCACGGACCCTGGTTGGGTGCCGTGCTGCTGTCGGGCACCTGGAACGTCATTGCCGCCCTCGGCCTGGTCGTCGTGCTCGCCTACTTCCTGCTCGCTTCCGGCGACCTCTTCCTGCGCAAACTGGTGACGGCGCTGCCGCGGCTGCGTGATCGCAAGCTCGCCGTGACGATGTCGCACGAGATCCAAGCAAACGTATCCGCCTATCTCTTCACCGTCAGCGTCATCAACACCGCCTTCGGCGCCGCCGTCGGCCTGGCGATGTTGGCACTCGGCATGCCCAATCCCCTGCTCTGGGCGGCGATGGCGGCGCTGCTCAACTTCATCCCGTTTGTCGGCCCACTGGCCGGGATCGGCATCGTCTTCGCGGTCGCCCTGCTGTCGTTCAACACGCTGTCGGCCGCCCTGCCGCCGGCGCTTGCCTACCTCGCATTGCACGTCCTCGAGGGCTCGTTCCTGACGCCGCTGATCCTCAGCCGCCGCTTCACGCTCAACCCCGTCGTGGTCATTCTCGGCCTGCTCTTCTGGGGCTGGATCTGGGGCATTCCCGGCATCTTCCTGTCGATGCCCCTGCTGATGAGCCTGAAGATCCTCTGCGACCACATCCCGGCGCTCACCGTCCTCGGCGATTTTCTCGGCGACTGAACGGCAGCTTCTACATTTCCACGCAGGGAAAGGTGGGCGCGCCACGCGCCAGGGTCCGATTTCCCCGTCCGCCCGTCGCCATCGCGATGCTGGCCCCGCGGTTGCACCACCTGCGCTCGACAAAGGTGGATCTCCGCTCGCCTGATCCACCGCAACCCGACGAACAAGGGAGTCTGTCATGCGCACACTGTCACTTTACGCCGCGGCCATCGCCGCGGTGCTCATCGCGTTGCACAATCCAGCCAGCGCCGCCTCCGACGGCTGGCTGACCACCAAGGTCAAACTGGCCCTGCTGACCACCGACGGCGTCGCCAGCACGGCGATCAAGGTCGACACCATCGACAAGCGCGTCACGCTGCAGGGGACGGTGGCCAGCGCAGCAGAGAAGGAGAAGGCGGCGGCGGTGGCGGCCGCCGTTGACGGCGTCCAGAAGGTCCGCAACCAGCTCAACGTCGAGCCGTCGACGACGGCCCGACAGGCGGTCGCCGACGATAAGCTGGAAGCCGCCGTGCGCGACGCGCTGGCCAAGGATCGCTCGCTCGCCAAGAGCCAGATCACCGTCGCCTCGGTGAGCCAGGGTCTGGTGACCCTGCGCGGTTCGACGACGACGATGACCAGCCGCCTGCGGGCAGTCGAGACGGCCCGCGCCGTCCCCGGCGTGCGCCTCGTCTCGGATCAGATCGAGGGCCCGACGACGCTCACCGACGCCGAGGTGTGGCGCAACGCCACGCAGGCGAAAGTTGACGACGGCATGATGGGCGCCTCCGATATGTGGATCACCAGCGCGGTCAAGGTCGGCCTGATCGCCAATGCCGAGACGCCGGCGGGCGACATCAACGTCGACACCACCGACGGCGTCGTCACCCTGTTCGGCATCGTGCCCACAGCCGCGGGGCGCCAGGCGGCCGAGACCACGGCGCGCAAGCTCGATGGCGTCCGGCAGGTGGTGAACCAGATCCAGATCGTCAGCGAGGCGCGGCAGGATGCCGTGACCTCGAGCGACAAGGAGATCAAGGGGCGCGTCGAAGGGCGTGTCGATGACGACGTGATCGCCGACTCGGACATCGCGGTCGAGGTCAGCAGCGGCGTCGTGCGGCTGACGGGCACCGTCAACAATCAGTCCGACCGCTTGCAGGCGCTGAGCCTCGCTCGTGCGACGACGGGCGTGCGTTCGGTCGTCGATCAGTTGCAGATCGCAATCAACTGACGTGGGACGCAGCGGGGCGCGCCGGCACCGGCGGAGAGGCTGGTGATGGGCTGACCGGCGCGCCCCGCTCGAACCGATCAACCGCGGCGCGTCCGATCGCATGCGCTCGACGCCCGCAATGCCGACGCCCCCGCGACGACGGCAGCAGCCCGCGCGCAGTGGTGACGCCCTTTGGCGTGCACGTCGGCTAGGCTAAGAGCCTGATCATGCTCCGGTTCATCATCCCCGTCGCCGCGGTGGGGGCAGCCGTGGCGCTGCAGACGACACTCACGCCGGTGCTCGGCGACCGACAGCCGCTCGCCCTACTCTTCTCCGCCGTGCTCATCGCCGCCTGGGCGGGGGGACGAGCTCCGGGTCTGATCGCAGCCGGCCTGGGCCTGCTGGCGACCGTCGGCGGGCGCCTGCCGGTCGGGGCAGACGCCTGGGTGGACGCGGTGGTGTATCTCGGCGTCGCGACGGCCATCGCGCAGATGGTTGGAGGCATGCACGCAGCGCGCGAACGCAGCGATCGCGAGTTGTCGGCCCGACGCGACGCCGAGCAGCAGCTGCGCGCCAACCTCGAGCGGCGCGAACAGGCGGAGCGCGCCCTGCGGGTCAGCGACGAGCGGTTCCACCTGGCGGCCGACGCCTTGCACGGACTGATCTACGACCTCGACCCCGCGAGCGGGTTCGTGCTGCGCACGCGCGGCCTGCACGACCTGATCGGCTTCTCGCCAGACGAGGCCGAGCCCACCGAAGCCTGGTGGCGCGAACGGATCCATCCGGATGACCTCGAGCGCGTCGATGCTGAATCGCGCGCCGGAACACGGGATGCGGGGCGCTACGCGGTTGAGTATCGTGTCCGGCATCGCGACGACCGCTGGATCTGGGTGCGCGACAGCGGCCTGGCCCTGCAGGACAGTGCTGGTGGGGTCATCCGGATCGTCGGCAATTCGATCGATGTCACGGCCCACCGCGAGGCGGAGGCCAGTCTGCGCGAGGCCGACGATCGTAAGGACCGCTTCCTGGCGACGCTGGCGCACGAGCTGCGCAATCCCCTCGGGCCCATCCGCAGCGCCGCCGGCATCGTCCGCGAGATCGCCGCCCCGGACGCGCGGGTTCTGCGCGCCTGCGAGGTGCTCGACCGCCAAGTGTCGCACATGGCGCGCCTGATCGAGGATCTGCTCGATGTGTCGCGCATGACGCGCGGGCACGTGCAGCTGCGGCGCGAGTTCGTCGACCTGAACGGCCTGATCGAGCAGGGCCTCGACCAGGCACGGCCGCTGATCGAAGCCAAGGCGCAGACGTTGACCGTCGTGGTCGGCCCAGAACCGATCGGCCTGCATGCCGATCCGGTGCGCATCGTGCAGATCGTCGCCAACCTGGTCACTAATGCGGCGAAGTACACCGACGCGCACGGGCGCATCGCCGTCAGCGCCGACCGCCAGGGACCACAGGCCGTCATCCGCGTCCGAGATACTGGCGTGGGCATTGCGCCTGAGTTCCTGCCGAAGGTGTTCGACGTGTTCGTGCAGGGCAAGTCGGCCGCCGCGCGTACCCAGGGGGGTCTGGGCATCGGCCTGACGCTGGTGCGCGAGTTCGTGGCGCAACATGGCGGCGTCGTCGAAGCCTCCAGCGCCGGGCCCGGCAAGGGGGCCGAGTTCACCGTCCGCTTGCCGAGCGTTGCGCTCGATCGCGCGACCGCGACGACAGCCGTGACGGCGCCGCCGCGGGGCACCAGCGGCCTGCACATCCTCCTCGTGGAGGACAACGCCGACGCCGCCGAGAGCCTGGCGCTGCTGCTCGAGTTGGCGGGGCACGAGGTGCGCGTCGCGGCCGACGGCGGCACCGGGATCGACCTCGCCCAGACCTTTCGTCCCGATGTGGCGTTCATCGACATCGGGCTGCCAGGCATCGACGGCTACGAGGTCGCGCGCCGCCTGCGCGCCCAGGCGCCACTGCACCGCCCCACTCTGGTCGCGCTGACGGGGTACGGCCAGCCTGCCGACGAACAGTCGGCGCGCCAGGCGGGCTTCGATCACCACGTCACCAAGCCGGTGGATCTCGATCGCGTTCGCGAGTTGCTCGCGCAATGCGGCGCCAGCGCGCCGATCAGCGCCGACGCCGCTCCGCCGCGGCGCCGCTGACCCGCGCGAATCGGTAGATTCTTCCGCGCGCCCAGTGCCGAAAGCTCCGAGCGAGCTCTGGCCGCCGGCGCCGAGGTGGCGGACACTGCCGCGCGCGGCCTGGCACGCCGTGTGCGTACCTGCGCGGCACAACCAAGGGAGACGACGTCATGAGTAGCACATTCGACAAGGCCAAGGGCCGCGTGAAGGAAGCAGCCGGCGCACTCACGAACAATCCGAAGCTGAAACGTGAGGGACGGCGCGATCAAACCGCCGCGGAGGTGAAAGACGCCGCGGACACGGTCATCGACCGCGTCAAGGACGCACTGAAGGAGTGAACCGATGGACCGACCGCGAACGATCCACCTCGCCTGAGGGCGCGGCCTCGGCGCCAGCCGAGCGCCGCGCGTCGCGGTCGACTCGCAGCGGTGTTTCCCCTAAGAACCGGCGATGCGCCACGCGCTGGTAGTTGAGGACGACCGCCCCGCGCTCGAGGCCCTGTTGGCCTGGGTGGAGCAGCAGGGCTTTTCGGTGCACGGCGAGACCTGCCTGACCGAGGCACGGCGGGCGCTGCAGGCGCGGCCCCCCCAGCTGCTGTTGGTCGACCTGACCCTCCCCGACGGCAGCGGGCTGGAGCTCATCGACGACGCCATAGCCGCGGGTGCACAGGTCGTCCTGATCACCGGTAATGCGAGCGTTGACACGGCCGTGGAAGCGCTGCGCCACGGCGCGACCGACTACCTGACCAAGCCGCTCGACCTGGCCAGGTTGACGACCATTCTGGCCAACGTCGCGCGCACGGGCGAGCTGCGCGCGGAGATCGGCTTGCTGCGCGGCGCACTGCGCAAGCTGGGGCACTTCGGTCCGTTGATCGGCGCGAGCGATGCCATGGGTGCGGTGTATGATCTCATCGCGAAGGTGGCACCCACCGAGGCCACGGTGCTCGTCGTTGGCGAGAGCGGCAGTGGCAAGGAGGTCGTGACCCAGGCCGTGCACGAGCTGAGCCGGCGACGGCACGGGCCCTTTGTGCCGGTGAACTGCGGCGCCATCTCGCCGACGCTGATCGAGACGACCCTCTTCGGACATGAGAAGGGCAGCTTCACCGGCGCCGACAAGCTGCACCGCGGGCTCTTCGAGCAGGCGGCCGAGGGGACCCTGTTCCTCGACGAGGTGACGGAGATGCCCCTCGAGTTGCAGGTCAAGTTCCTGCGCGTCCTGGAAACCGGCACGGCGACGCGGATCGGCGGCGAGAAATCATTCCCGGTCGATGTTCGGGTCGTCGCCGCCACCAATCGCGACCCCGAACAGGCGATGCGCGACGGCCGGCTGCGCGAGGACCTCTGGTACCGATTGAACGTCTTCCCCATTCAGTTGCCGCCGCTGCGCCTGCGCCGCGGCGACATCCGACTGCTCGCACGCCACTTCCTCGCCGAGCTCAATGCCAGCAACGACACCGCCAAACACTGGAGTGACGCGGCCCTCGCGCGGCTCGACGCCTACGACTGGCCGGGCAATGTGCGCGAACTCAAGAACCTCACCCATCGCGCCTACATTCTCGCCGACCAGGAGATCGGCGCGGCGTGCCTGGCGACGCTGCCGCACCCGGGCCCGGCGCCGGACCCCGAGGACACAGCCGAGGTGCTGCAGGTCCGCGTCGGCTCCAGCGTCGCCGACGTCGAGCAGCGCCTGATCTTCGCCACGCTCGAGCAGGTCGCCGGCAACAAGCAGAAGGCAGCCGAGGTGCTCGGCGTCAGCCTCAAGACCCTGTACAATCGCCTCTCGGCCTACAAGGCGGAATGAGCGTGAGCGGCGACGACGACCTGGCATTGGCGGCGCGCATGCGCGCCCTGTCCGCGTTCGCGCCGGCCTATCTCCACGACCTGAAGGGGCCGCTCAACACGATCGTCCTGCGGGTCGCCCTGTTGCGCGGCACCGGCGGCGACGACAGCACCGACCGCACCGTCGTGGACTCGCTCGATGTCATCGACGCGCAGGTGCAACGGCTCGCACGCCTGCTCGACGATTGGGTGGCCGCCACGGTGCTCGCACCGGCCGCGGAGACCGATCTGACCGCCCTCCTACAGCGCTGCATCGCGATCGTGGCGCCGACGGGGCGCAAGCGACAGTGCGAGCTGCGTCTGGACTCACCGGCCGCCGCGCTTGTCATCGGCGCGGATCCGATGATCCTGGGCGGGATCCTGCTCGAACTGCTGCACGAGGCGCTTGCGCGCGCTGACGCGCGCAGCACGATCGTGCTGCGCGTCGAGCAGCAGGCCACGCACGCGCTGCTCGCCATCGCCGACGCGCGTCTGGACAGCGCCGCCCTGTGCGCCGCCACCGCCTGCGTCAGCGCGTTGGGAGGCACCTGCCGGCTCACGCCCGGCGGCGGCGTCGAGATGCAGCTTCCCCTGTAATTCGTACAGGCGAAGCCCTCTGGCGCAACACCCTGTCGGGGCTGGACGGGCTGGCGCGATTCTTTCTGTGGCCAGTCGCATGACTTCAGCCGTGTGCCCGACGTCCGACCCTCCCGGCGCCTGCGCCCACACCATCCCCGACGACGCCAGCGTGTTGATCATCGATGACGAGCCGGCAGTAGCTGACGCCCTCTTCTTCCTCCTCTGCGCGCACGGATTCTCCGCGAACGTGGCGCTCAACACGGATAGCGCGCTGGCACGGCTCCAGGAACGGTGCGTCGACGTCATCATCACCGACCTCCGCATGCCCGGCGTCGATCGACATTGGACCGCGCAATTACGGAGCCTGTGTCCGGACGCGTGCATCGTCGTAATCAGCGGTGCCCTACCGATCGGGTCCGCTCTGCGCGCGCTGCGTGCGACGACCAACGCCGTGCTGCAGAAGCCGGTCGATGAACGAGTGTTGCTGCAGACGTTGCGCCCGCACGGCGCCGTGCGGGATGCATGAGCTCCCCGCACGTTTCAGTGGCGCGTTCCGCCGTCACGGCGTCGGCTCCAGGTGCGGCTGAGGTGCGGCGCGGTACAGCCGCGTGCAACTGTAACAGGCGAAGAGCGGAGCCGCGTGCTGCACATTGGATGCGGACCAGATCATGCGTGCGTCGGGGCAAACCTCCCCAGCCAGCAGCAGGTCAGGAGCGCCGCGGCGCGTCCTGCTCACGTCATGTAGGGCGCCGGGATCATCGATCGGTAAATGCTACCGGGCGCGCCTCCAACCGCTCCGTTCCCTCCGTGCACTCCGGCGGCTCGCGGCGCTGGCACGACACTGGCTTTCAGCCAATGCCTGAGGTGCCAATGTCATGACTACGATTCTTCTCATCGTCCTTCTGCTCGTCCTCATCGGCGCCGTGCCGTCCTGGCCGCACAGCCGCTCGTGGGGCTACGCGCCGAGCGGAGTGGTCGGCCTCGTGGTGGTGGTCCTGGTGCTGATGATGCTGACCGGACGAGTCTAGGGGCTCCGGCACCGACAGAACCCGTTACCAACAATCGGGCGCTCCGTGCGCCCCAGACGAGGAGGAACTCCCCATGCTCACTCGACGTCTCAATCAATCCGGTGCGATCGGTTACGCCCTGATGTGGCTGCTCGGTGTGCCCATCCCCCTGCTCTTCGTCCTCTGGTTGGTTTTCCGCTGACGCATGCGCGAGCAGACACAGAACGTGCTGTGGGAAGAGGGCATCCGCCGCCCCCGCGGCGAGGCGTTGAAGGGTGACGTGGAGACCGACGTCGTCGTCATCGGCGCCGGGATCACGGGTCTGACGACGGCCTTCCTGTTGGCGAGCGAGCAGCGGCGCGTCATCGTCCTCGAAGCCCACCAGATCGGCAGCGGGACGAGTGGCAGAACCTCGGCGCACGTCAGCGTGGTGCCCGATATGGGCTACGACAGCCTGGTGCGCCGAGTCGGGACGGACGGCGGGCGGACCTATGTGCAGCGCCTGCAGGGCGCGCTCGAGTACATGGACGACCTGGTCGCCGCCGAGCAGATCGCGTGCGGTTGGACGCGCCTGCCCGCCTACTGGTTCAGCGAGGATGCCGCCGGAGCGGTGCGACTGGCGGAGGAAGCGGCAGCCGCCGAGCGCCTTGGCCAGGAATGCCGGCTGGTGCCGCAATCGCCGCTGCCATGGACGCAGACCGCTGCCCTGGCCCTGCCGCGCCAGGCCGTCTTCCACCCGCTGCGCTACCTCCTGCACCTGGCGGAACTGGCGCGCCGCCGCGGTGCGATCCTCTTCGAGCGCACGCCGATGATCTCCTGGGAGGACTCGCCCGAGGGCGTCCTCGTGCAGACGTCGCGGGGCGTGGTCAGGGCGCGCGAACTCGTCCTGGCGACGCACACCCCCGTTGGCTTCAATCTCCTGCAGACGCTGCTGACGCCCATCGAGTCCTACCTGCTCACCGTCGCGTTGCCCGAAGGCCTCGCGCCGGCGCTCTACTGGGACACCAGCGATCCCTACCATTACATCCGTCCCTACGGCGACGACGGCCGTCCGCTGGTGCTGGTCGGCGGCTGCGACCACAAGACCGGTCAGGAAGAGGAGCCGCAGGCGCGCTACACGAAGCTGGCGGAGTACGTGCGCGACCGCCTGCCTCGCGCGACGGTCACCGGATGGTGGTCGGCGCAGCTCTTCGAGCCGGCAGACGGACTGCCGTACATCGGTCGCTCGCCGCTCGCCCACCACGTCAGCGTCGCCACCGGCTTCGCCGGCGTCGGCCTGGTGCAGGGCACGATGGCGGCGATGGAGTTGACCGCGATGCTGCGCGGCGAGGGCACCGACGACGCGCCGTGGAGCACCACCCGATTGAGCCTCAGCGCCGCTCCGACCGTGGTCAGCGAGACCGTGAACGTCGCACGCCAGTGGATCGGCGACCGACTGAGCGCGACGGACGGACACGACGTCGCGGACGTGCAGACCGGCGCGGGCGCCATCCTGCGCCTCGAGGGCCACCGCCGGGCCGTGTACCGAGGCAATGACGGTCGGCTGCACATCCTCTCGCCCGTCTGCCCGCACCTCGGCTGCCTGGTGCGCTGGAACGTCACCGCGAACACCTGGGACTGCCCCTGCCACGGGTCGCGTTTCGCCCCCACCGGCGAGGTACTCGAGGGACCCGCGCTGGCGGGGCTCACGCGCATGCCGTCGAGCGACGCCAGTCCGTATGCCGGCGCGCCGAGTCGATCCGCGTCGACGCGGACAAGGGCTAGGCCGTCTCACCCCAACAGCGACGAAAGGGAGTCCGTCATGTGCGCACTGTCACATTATGCCGCGGCGATCACCGCCGTGGTCATTTCACTGTCCGGAGCAGCCAGCGCCGCCCCCGACGGCTGGCTGACCACCAAGGCGGACGCCGTCGCCGCGGCGGTCGACGGCGTCCGCCTGAGCGGGACGGTGCCGAGCCAGTCCGATCGCCTGCACGCGCTGAGCCTGGCGCGCGCGACGACTGGGGTGCGGTCGGGCGTCGACCAACTGCAGGTCGCCGTCAACTGAACCGGGGAGGGACGCGCCGGCACCGGTACGTTGGGCTGGTGCGGTGGAGGGCGGCGCGCCCCGCTTGAATTGGTCGGACCAGACCGGCGACGCGACCGGGTGTGCTGACGCCTTGCCGTCGCGTCGCTGCGTCGCAGCCAGGGAGATACTCATGCACCCGATCGCTCGCACACTCCGTCAGGCTACGCTCGGCGCCGCACTGGCGGCATTGTTCCTGTTCGGCGGCGCCGCGCGGGTCGCCGCGCAGGACGCCACCTATCCGCAGGCGACCGACGACACCCAGAGCGTCCCGGGTGCACCAAGCGCCGGCGCCTACGGGATGATGACCCTGCTCTTCGTGGTCGGCGGCGCCATCGCCGTCGTCGCGATCGTCACCATCGGCCGTCACGAGCGCCACCGACGGAGCGAACGCGCCGCGGGCCGAGCTCAGTAACGATCTGTCCATCGGCCGCGCTGCAGCGTCGCACGTCACCACCCAGCGCAGGAGGTAGAGATGAGGATGACGGCGATGCGGATGAAGGCGACGAGGACGACGAAGAGGATCCGACTGCGATGCGCGAGCCCGACGAGCCGCGTGCGCACCGAATGGTGGCGAAGCACCGGCATATTGAACGCGAGAGCGATCCGCCGCTCGTCTAGCGCATCGCCGAAAGGGACCAGATGACCACTATCGAACGATCATCACGTGACGTCGAGCGGCTGCTGGATCGGCCGGTCATGACCTTCGACCTGCCGGCGATCCTCGCCGAGATCAAAGAGGAACCCACCTGGCACTCCTCCAAGCGCAACGCCGTGACCCTGCTGAAGCAGCCGGGGTGGCGGGTGGTGCTCATCGCGTTGCAGGCCGGTACCGAGATCGCCTCGCATCGCACCAACAGTGCGGTCAGCCTGCACGCCCTGGAAGGCCTGCTGATGGTGCAGGTCGTCGGCGAGAAGACGTTCACCCTGGCGGCCGGTCAATTGGTCACCGTGAGCCCGGGACTGGAACATGCGCTACAGGCGCCGGTCGAATCGGCCTTTCTGCTGACCATCGCCGGGGACGCGACTCACCCGGCGGAGAACGAGTGAGTCGCTGCCGGCGTCCTCAGGCGCGCCTGTCCACGGACCGGAGGGCGCGCAGCGGGCGGCGCGGCGGCCCCAGCACGGGGACCGGGGCGCTGCGCAGGAGGGCCGCCCGCACGCTGTCAGCGTGGTAACCGAGCGTCTCGCACAAATTGAGGAACGAGAAATGATGCGTCACGTCGGACGAGGCGACCCACCAGTACGCGTCGCGATAGGCCAATTGCTGAAAGGCCTTGACGCGGTGGGGATGAGCCAGATCATCGATCGCCTGTTCCAGGATCGCATGTGCCAACCGCGATGACGGTGTCCGGCTGAGGAAGGTCGACGGGCTGCAGACGGCCTGCGCCGGTAGCAGAACGTCCGAGAGCAGGCGTTCCTCCCCGCGCGGCGCGAGCCCCTGCGTCCGGGCCGGCTCGGCGCTCATGACGGTCCCGACACACGCGGCGGCACGAGGGTCAGGGCGCGGCCGGCGCGGCTGTGCGCCGACGGCCAACGTCTGGCGCTGACACGAGCGACGCCCAGGCCCCGACCCACGGCTCGCGAGCCGTCTCCAGCGAGCAGCGCTTCGGCGGGTGCGAATAACTGTTGCGCGTCCTGCGCCACGTGATGCAGGTAGGCGCGCCGCAGCGCCGAGATCCAGGCCCGCCAGGCGACACTTCCAGGTCGCTGCTTGGTGACCGCCAGGGCGAGGATCTCGAGCTCCCGCAAGCCCCGCTCACAGTGCCCCAACGCCCCCGAGCACGGCGTCCGACGGCGCGCCTCCGCGACGTACAAAGCCGACCGATCGGCTTCAATGTGCGAGCGCAGCGCCATGTGGAGGAAGGGGAACAGGCGCGCCAGCGCCTGGGCGCCTCGCGCTGAGTCGATCGCCTCGAAGAGCATGTCGAGTTGGCGGTGTTCCGCGTACAGGGACTGCAAGACGTGCTGGTTGTGTTTTGGCACGAGCCGCTCGGATGCAACTGCCGTGCCCTGCGGCGCCGATCCTCATACCCAGTCGAATCGCGCCTCTCTCACGTAGCGCGGGGGTAACTCTTACAGCATCGCGGCTTGGGGACGGGCCACACGTCGCGGGGCCCGCCGGATGCGGCTGGTAAGTCGCTTGCTCATCCACAAGTCAACAACCGGAGGGGCACCAAGATGATGGCCAGCAAGCAAACGAAGAAGACCGGACGTCGGATCGCTCGAGGCCGATCATACCCGTCTGAGCAAGGTCCTCGGTGCCATGCACTCGGCCGGGGGGCACGCGCTGGTTCAGCTCGTCTCCCCTCGTCGCACCTGCCACACCCTGCACTCATACTCGCGCGGTAACTCCTACAATCGCACGCGCCTCAGAAGTCCACCTGCAATCGGCGCTGCGCGAGCGGCTCTTCGACGTGCGGCCGGTGGGCGAGGCGCGGGCGGCGGCGTGAGAGGTCGGCTACTGCTGCCTCGGCAGCTCGACGCTGAACACGCACCCGGTGCCGGGCAGATTGCGCACCTGAATGGTTCCCCCGCATGCCTCTACCGCCTGTCGGCTGATCGCCAGCCCGAGGCCGAGCCCGCCCTGCTTCTGACCACGCTGCTCGAAGACGCGGAACAACTCCTCGGCGTCGCCGCTTGGCAGCCCGCCGCACTGGTCCTGGACCTCGATCCGCACCCGCTCGTCGGTAGTGAAGGTCTGCAGCGACACGTGACCGTCCGGACGAGTGAACTTGACGGCGTTCTGGAGCAGGTTCTCGAGGGCCGAGACGAGCATGTGCGCGTCGGCGTCGATCATGACGTCGGACGCGACGGGCCCGATCGAAAACTGGAGGCCGCGCTTCTGCGCTTCCAGCGCCGCGGTGATGGACACCTCCTCGACGAGCTGTGCGACTGAGAGCCGGGCGCTGTCGTGCAAGCCCGCCTTGAGGCGCACGTCGACGAGGGAGCGATCAATGAGCTCGCGCATCCGCCCCAGGCCGCGATCCATGCTGTTGCTGGTGCGGCCCGTAGTCCCGACCGCACCTGTCTTCAACACCTCGAAGGCGAGGGTGACTGCGTTCAGCGCGTTGCGCAGCTCGTGGACAACAAAGCCCAACTGTGCGGCGCCCTCTTCGGAGACGGCCAGCGCTCGCTGACGTCCGAATTGAGCGACCGCGGAGGCGATCGCGCCGTCCAGGCACTTGTTCAGTGTCTTGAACTCGCTGTTGCTGATCGAGACGCGGTCCTCGTCGGCGATCTCGGTGATTGACTGGCAGAGGCCTCCGTAGTCATGGACCACCTGCCCGACCGTCAGCCCCATACGCGACAGGGCGTCGCCATGTCGCGCGGCGCCCGCGTCGATCTCCACCTCCCCGGCGTCAGAGCCGGCGCGCAGCATGACGATCAACTGGGTCAGAAAGAGCGGGATTCCGTGCTCCAGTTCCGTCGTGCTGGCGCGCGGCGCCGGTCGATCGGCGATCTTCGACCTGGTGCGGTCGACGATCTTTTCGCGGTTCTCAGTCAGGAAGTCGTACAGCATGGTCGCGCTCCAGCTCGTACAGCAAGCGTAGGGCCTCTGGCTACGGCTGGCTGTATGAGAGACGTCGTCGCGCCGTCCGGGGTGACGAAATCAGTCCGGCTCGGTGCCGACCACGGTCGCCGAGCGCGTTCCCATGGAGGCGTGCTCCAGGCCGGGGACGATGGCGCGGAAGAAGGCGTTGCGGACCAGGTTCACGGCGATCTCCCAGGCACTCAGGTCAGGGGAGTTGCTGTTTCCGGTGACGCGCGCCTGCGTGGCGGTCTGATCGTTGCGATTCTCCAGCAGGCCCGCCACGCCGCCCACCACCCCCTCGTAGAGCTGCTGGCCGAGGCCCTCGCCGCGATCCTGCCGTCGGTCATAGACGTCGACGTCGGCGAACAGCGGCTTGATGTAGCCGTCGATCCGCCCGCGCGTCAGGTACAGCTCGGAGAAGAACGAAAAGCGCCCGCCGACGACGTCGAAGTCGCCGCGGGCTCGGAACAGATCGTTCATGGCGCGCATGTCGGTGTCGCGGATCTGCACGGCGACGTTCACGTCCGGGGCCTGCCGGTCGGGCACGAACGAGGCCCACAGCTCACTGCGGCCCGAGCCCATGAAGCGGCCGTCGAGCATGGTCCAGCCGCGGCCGCTGGCCATCTGGTTGGACACGTTCAGCAGACGGATGTCGGCGCGATCGAAGAACACCCGGTACTCCGGGAGCGCGCTGGGATCGACGACGCCCAGGGCCGCATTCGACAGGTGCAGCGCTTCGATATCGAGGCGCAGCGACGGTTCGTTCGCCAGCTCCACGGTCGCCTCGGCCAGCCGCGCCGCGCGCTGCGTCGCCGCGCGCGCCGTATCGGGGGCATGGATGTAGTCCATGGTCAGGCCGTCGATAGTGGCCGAACGCAGTCGCACATGTTGCCCCGCGTGCGTCGACTCCACCTCGCCCGCGGCGGCCAGCACCCCGCCGCGCAGCCGCAGGGCGACGTCGTCGGCCACCGGGCCGAGGCGCTGCAGCGGCACCCGCGCCAGCTCGATGTCGGCCCGCACGGCCGGGCCCGGGCTGGCGAGGAAGTCGGCCGCGCCGTCGACCGCCAGCCGCCCGGTCTCGAACAGCGCCGCGCGGACGCGAAAGGGTGAGGGGAAGGTGCCGGGGTCGCTGCGGACGTTGCGGATATTCGAGGCCGTCAGTTCGAACTGGCTGAGGGTCAGTGGACGCTGCGGATCGTCGACGTACGTCAGCGCACCGTCGGTGATGCGCACCGCGTCGAACTTCAGCGGGTAGATCGACTGGATCGCGTCCTGCCAACCCTTGTCCTGCACCGCCAGGGCGTCGTCGGCCTCGGCGACCACCTGGCGCCGGTCGATGTGCAGGCGTGGGCTGGCGACGTGCAGGTCGGCGACCAGGCGCAGCGCCAGCAGCGCCCGCCAGTGCACACCGGCGGTCATGCGGCTCAGCTCCACGACCGGCGGGTCGGGATGGGCGTTCTGACGCACCGACAGGTCGATGAGCGACAGCGCGAGGCTGAACGGCCGCAACTCGACGGCCGGCAGGCTTACGGTGTAGCCCTCCAAGCTGGCGTTCAAGTTCGCCTCCAGATACCGGCGCAGCGGTTCGTTCACCAGGCGCACGGCGATGAACAGCGTGGCGACCAACAGGGCCGCCGTCGCGGCGCCGACCATCCACGGCCGCAGCCGCCCGCGCGTCGCACTCGGCGCCTGAACGGATATCACCCTCTCTCCGCGGCATCGCTCACGCTCAGGCATCGAGCGAAAGCGATGCCAGGCGCGTCCGCCTTGATGACGATGACCAACCCGCCGGAGTTGAGGGCGGACCGGAAAATGTTACGTGCGCCGGGTGCGTCGCGCGTCGGCGAGGAAGTCGGCGATCCCCTCCAATTGACCGCGCCGTCGACGCGGATGCCGATGCAGCCGTCCGGACCGACGTACGGCGGTCGGAAGAAGCGCTCCGGCTCGGCCTCGACGAGCATCTCCTGCACGCCTTCCGGCGCCCGGCACCAGAGGGCGCCGCGCCTCGCCGTGAGGCCCGCGGGCGGACGCGATGGCGGCGCTGGGCACAGCCGTCCTCGACCTGCTGCGCCAGGCCGTCGCCAGGGCTGCCGACCGAAGTACCATCCTGCTGAACCTGTCGCAGCGGGACGCACATGCGCTGCTCAGCATCGCCGACGCCCGCCTGGATGCGGCGGCGCTTCAGTGGCCACCGTCTGCCTGGCGCAGACTGGCTTGACCTGCCTGCTGACCCCCGCAGGGGACATCGAGATCCTGGTTCCCCTGTAACTCCTACACGGCACCATCCCGGCGCCTCGGTCCGCGTTGGGAACGGCGGCTGGCCCGATTCTTCCTAAACCGCTCCGCATGTCTGCCATCGACGCGGCCCACCTGAACGCCTTTCCGGAAGAGCTGTTGCCACCGTCCGTCCTGCACCCGATCCAGTTCCAGGAGATCTGGGGCGGCGTGCGGGGCTCGCCCGAGCGCGAACTGGCTATGGCCATCATCGACCGCGCCGCCGGCGACTTGCAGTCGTATCGGCATGCCACGCACCGGCGGCACCAGAACCTCTACCGCACGGCGTACCAGTGGGTCGCCGCCGACGACTGCTCGTGGCCGTTCTCCTTCCTGTCGATCTGTCACGCGTTGGAGCTCTCGGCGTCAGCTTTTCGCGATCGCCTCCTCGACGTGCGACCGGCGCGCGAGGCGCGCGAGGCCGCGTAGGCGATGCGCGCCCTCCTTGGCGGGCTGTCGCTGCTGATCGCACTGCTCGACGGGCGGGTCGCCGGCGCCGAGTCGGGCCAACCGATCACGCTGCACTGGTTGGAAGGAGACGTCGCCGGCGCCACGACGATCTGGACTGCCGACGGCAAGCGCGTGTTGGGGTTCATCGCCTATCGGCAACACCGCGTTGGCGACACCCTGACGGTCGAACGCACGGCCCACTTCAGCGACGGATCGACGGACACGGACGAGGCCACCGTGCGCGTGGGAGCGCGACTCGAGTCGATTTCGGGCCGATCGATCATCCGCGACGTCAAAGGCAAGCCCCTGGTCGACGTCCGCATCGACATCGCCGGGCAACGCTTGCGCGGGTTCTACGTCGACGAGGACCGCGAGCGGCACGAAGTCGACGACGAGGTCGACATTGGACCCGGCACCTACTGGGGACCGCTGTTCAACCTGGTGGTCAAGAACTTCGACGCCAACGCCACGGATGGACGGCTGGTCATCCAATCGGTGCTGGCGACCCCCAAGCCGCGGGTCATCGATATGGAGCTGACGCGCGAGGGCACGGCGACGCTGCGGCGCACCGGCGGAGCAGTCGACGCGCATAGGCTGGTGATGCTGCCGACCGTCAACTTCCTCATCGACCCGATCCTGCAACGCCTGGCCCCGAAGACCGAGTTCTTCGTCACCGACGGTGCCCCGCCCGCCCTGGCGCGCTTCGACGGGCCGCGCAACTACGCCGGCAAAGTGATCCGCATCGAGTAGGTCGGTGCGGCGCGCTGAGACCGTGCCTTCTAGCGCTCGAGTTTCCAGGTGGTGCCGGCGGCGCCATCCTCGAGCACCACGCCCTGCCCCTTGAGCTCGTCGCGAATGGCGTCGGCGCGCGTGAAGTCGCGGCCCTTGCGGGCCGCGTTGCGCTCGCCGATCAGCCGTTCGATGTCGGCCGGCGACAGCGCCCCGCCCGCGAGGCCGCGCGCCTTGTCGCGCGCCAGGAAGGCGCGCGCGTCCTGGCCACCGACGCCGAGCACGCCGGTCATCGTCGCCATCGCGGCGCGGACGCCGGCGGCCTGCGTCCACTCGCCGGCGTCGGCGTGCCGGTTCAGGGCCCGCATGGCATCGAACAGCGTCGCCAGGCCGCGCGCGGTGTTGAAGTCGTCGTCCATGCCGTCGCGGAAGTCGGCCAGGATGGCGTCGCGCACCGCTGCATCGGCCGCCGCCGGCGTCGCCGCCAACGCCGCGTCGGCGCGCGCCAGCGACTCGTAGACGCGGTCGAGCGTGCGGCGCGTCTCGAGCAGGCGGTCGGGCTGAAAGTCGAGGGGGCCGCGGTAATGCGTGCCGAGCACCAGCAGGCGCAGCGCCTCGCCGCCGACCTGACTCGCCGCATCGGCCACCGTCCAGACGTTGCCGAGCGACTTCGACATCTTCTCGGTGCCGAGTGTGACCATGCCGTTGTGGAGCCAGTAGCGCGCCAACTGGCAGCCGCGGGCGCCCTCGCTCTGGGCGATCTCGTTCTCGTGGTGCGGAAAAATGAGGTCGTTGCCGCCGCCGTGGATGTCGAACGGCTGGCCCAGGTACTTGCTCGCCATCGCCGAACACTCGATGTGCCAGCCCGGGCGGCCGGGGCCCCACGGACTGTCCCAGGCGGGCTCGCCCGGCTTGCTCGCCTTCCAGAGGGCGAAGTCCATTGGGTGGCGTTTGACCTCGTCGACCTCGACGCGCGCGCCGGCCTGCATGTCCTCAAGGCGGCGGCCGGAGAGCTGGCCGTACGACGGCAGCTTGTCGACGGCGAAGTAGACGTCGCCGCGCGCCGGATAGGCGAGACCCTTCGCCTCCAGCTCGCCGATCAGCGCGATCATCTCGGCGATGTGCTCGGTCGCCTTCGGCTCGACCTGCGGCGCGGCGCAGCCGAGCAACTGCATGTCCTCGCGGAAGCTGGTGATGTTCGCCTCCGAGACCTCCTTCGCCGTCAGGCCCCGCTCGCGGCCGCGCTGGATGATCTTGTCGTCGACGTCGGTGAAGTTGCGCACGAACAGCACCTCGTAACCGAGGAACTGCAGGTAGCGGTACATCACGTCGAAGCACACCAACGCGCGCGCATGGCCGATGTGCGAGCGGTCGTAGACGGTGACGCCGCACACGTACATGCCCACCCGCGGCGGATGCAGCGGCGTGAACACCTCGACGCGGCCGCTGAGGGTGTTGTGGACGCGCAGGGCCACTACTCGTCCTCTTCGCGCAGCGTGGCGAGCACGGAGAGATCCTCGAGCGTCGTCGTGTCGCCCAGGGTCTCGGCGCCGGCGGCGATGTCACGCAACAGGCGGCGCATGATCTTGCCGCTGCGCGTCTTCGGCAGCATGTCCGCGTGGCGCAGGTCGTCGGGGCGCGCGAACGCGCCGATCTCCTTGCCGACGTGCTCGCGCAACTCCTTCTCGAGATCTTTGCTCCAGGTGTAGCCGGCCTCGAGGGTGACGAAGGCGGCAATCGCCTGGCCCTTGATCTCATCCGGGCGGCCGACGACGGCGGCCTCGGCGACGGCGCGGTGGCTGACCAGGGCGCTCTCGATCTCCATGGTGCCGAGGCGGTGGCCGGAGACGTTCACCACATCGTCGATGCGCCCCATGATCCAGAAGTAGCCGTCCTCGTCGCGGCGGGCGCCGTCGCCGGTGAAGTACATGCCGTCGATCTGGCTCCAGTACTGTTGCACGTAGCGGTCGGGGTCGCCGTAGATGGTGCGCAGCATGCCGGGCCAGGGCTTGCGGATGACCAGGAAGCCGCCCTGGTTGTCGCCCACCGGCTGGCCCTCGCGGGTCAGGATATCGACCTCGATGCCGGGAAAGGGGCGGGTCGCCGAGCCCGGCTTGGTCGGCGTCGCGCCGGGCAGCGGCGTGATCAGGATGCCACCGGTCTCGGTCTGCCACCAGGTGTCGACGATCGGGCAGCGATCGTGACCGATCTCGCGCCGGTACCACATCCACGCCTCGGGGTTGATCGGCTCGCCGACGCTGCCGAGCAGGCGCAGGCGGTCCAGGCGGTGCCTGCGCGGCCAGTCGGCGCCCCATTTCATGAACGAACGGATCGCCGTCGGCGCGGTGTAGAAGATCGAGACGCCGTGGGTGTCGATGATGCGCCACAGGCGGTCGGGCTCGGGCCAGTTCGGCGCGCCCTCGTACATCACCGTCGTCGCGCCGTTGGCCAGCGGCCCGTAGACGACGTAGCTGTGGCCGGTCACCCAGCCGATATCGGCGGTGCAGAAGTAGGTGTCCTCGTCCTGCAGATCGAACACCCACTTGCTGGTGATGTAGGTGTGCACCATGTAGCCGCCGGTGGTGTGCACGACGCCTTTCGGTTTGCCGGTCGTGCCGCTGGTGTAGAGGATGAAGAGCGGATGCTCGGCGTCGAGCGGTACACAGTCGCTCTGGTCACTCGCCTGCGCCATCAACTCATTCCACCACCGGTCGCGCCCGTCGCGCATCGCCACCGTCTGGCCGGTACGGCTGACGACGACAACGCGTTCGACCGAGGGCGCCTGCGCCAGGGCGTCATCGACGTTCACCTTCAGGGGCACGATGGCGCCGCGCCGATAGCCGCCGTCCGCCGTCACCACCACCTTGACCTGCGCGTCGTTGAGCCGGTCGCGCAGCGCCTCGGCACTGAAGCCGCCGAAGACGACGCTGTGCGTCGCACCGATGCGTGCGCACGCCAGCATGGCGATGGCCAGTTCGGGGATCATCGGCAGGTAGAGGCAGACGCGGTCGCCGGCCTCGACGCCGAGGCCGCGCAGAACGTTGGCGAAGGTTGCCACCTCGCGCTGTAGGTCGGCGAAGGTGAGCGTGCGGCGGTCGCCCGGTTCCCCCTCCCAGATGATCGCCGCCTTGTTGCGCCGCCAGGTGGCGACGTGGCGGTCAACGCAGTTGTAACAGAGGTTGGTGGTGCCCCCGACGAACCACTTGGCGAACGGCGGCGTCCACTCGAGCACCGTCTGCCACGGCGTGAACCAGTGCAGCTCACGCGCGATGCCAGCCCAGAAGGCCTCGGGATCGCGCGCTGCCTCGCGCCGGATGGCGTCGAGCGCCACGTCGTCGGCGACGTGTGCGGCGGCACTGAACGCGGCCGGCGGGGCGAACACCCGTGCCTCCTTGAGGACGGATTCGATCTCCTCTGACATGGACAGTTCCTCGGGGCGGCGCGCCCCGCGGGTTAGTTGACGCGCGCCTGGGCCTTGGCCTTCGCCTCTTCCGCGTACTGACCGACCATAGCGCGCGCCTCCTGCGCTCGCGTCTCGATTCGGTCAATGCGGTTGCGTTGCGTTCGCAGCTCGAGATCAAGGTCTGCGAGGCTTTCGCTCGCATCTTCCAGAACCCCGTCGATGCCCTTGCGAGCCTTGTCGGCGGAATCCTCGATACTCCCCGCGACATCCTTGCCTGAGCGCTTGGCCTCGCGAACGATCTCCTCGAGCCCGCGCTGGAATTCCCGCACCTCGTAGGCCAGCCCGCGGCGTGCGTCGCGCACCACGCGCTCGGAGAGCGCGTAGGGATCCGGTCGCAGGAACCCCCAGGCCAGATAACCGCCGATGGCCAACACGACTGCGGAGATCGCCAAGAGAAACGACCCGCTCGCCCGTCCCCGTTCGCTCATCACGCCGGGGAAATGCCACGAGCGAAAGCGGAAAGTCAAAACTCCCGCACCAGTCGGCACGGGTTGCCGCGCGCCCCCCGGCTGTGCTGGGTTCGGCGCGTGCTGGCCCTGGTCGACGCTACCTTCGAACTCTTCCGCGCCTATTACGGGCAACCCAGCGCCCGCGCGCCGGACGGCCGCGAGGTCGGCGCCGTGCGCGGCCTGATCCGCTCGACCCTGGGTTTGTTGCGCGATCCCGCCTTCACCCACATCGCCGCCGCCACCGACCACGTCATCGAGTCCTTCCGCAACCGCCTCTTTGCCGGCTACAAGACCGGCGCGGGCATGCCGCCCGACCTGTGGGCGCAGTTCCCGCTCGCCGAGGATGCCCTGCGCGCCCTCGGGCTGGTCGTCTGGCCGATGGTCGAGTTCGAGGCCGACGACGCTCTGGCCAGCGCCGCCGCCCGCCACGCCCGGTCAACCGACTGTGTCGTTATCATGTCACCTGACAAGGATCTGGCGCAGTGCGTGCGCGGTGAACGGATCGTCACGTACGACCGTATCCGCCGCACGCGCTACGACGCGGCGGCGGTGCAGGTCAAGTTCGGCGTTGCGCCCGAGGCGATTCCAGACCTGCTGGCCCTGGTCGGCGACAGTGCCGACGGCATCCCCGGCATTCCCGGCTGGGGCCGTAAGTCGGCCGCCGTCGCCCTGACGGCGCACGGTCGCCTCGAGGACATCCCCGACGATCCCGCCGCCTGGCGCGTCAGCCTGCGCGGCCGTGACCGCCTCGCCGCCGCCCTCGCGTCTCGACGCGCTGACGCACAATTGTTCAAGACCCTCGCCACACTGCGCCTTGATGCGCTACCACCGGCCGGCTTCGAGGAACTGCGCTGGCGCGGCGCCCCGCAACCGGCCTTTTCGTCCTTTTGCCGCGAACTGGGTTTCACCGACCTCGCCGCCACCCCCCTGCCCGTTCCAGATGCCTGACTGCACGCACCCAACCAGGCACCTGACCGGTCGGTTCGCATAGACAGACGCACGCCAACCGGCGCCGGTTCGTCACCGAGCACCGTTGCGAAAGCATTTGTAAAATCAAACGCTTGGATGGTGGTACCGGGGTTCTCGCAGGCCTGCGAGTTAGTGGCACGATTGCGAGCTATCATGGCAGATCCGCATGATTAGCCGACTGCATAGGAAGCATGAAAGGCGCATGGATTACGCTGGGCACACGGCTTGCTCTCTGACTTGGGCACCAAACAGAGGAGACCCCTGGTGGGCATGACCATGTCAAACAGCGGCAACAGATTCTCAGGGGAAGAGTCGTACGGTCGCGAGGTAGGCGAAGTGGATCCGGACATCCTCCGGCTCACCTCCCTCGGCGGCGGCGAATCGCGCTCGGCCCAATACACCGGTACCAAGGCGCTGATGCTCGCCATCCTCGAGGATGGCATCCGCAGCTATCTGAGTCCGGTGGGTCGGGTGCGCAGCGAAGCCGAGTACTGGGTGCGCAGCGCGCGCAACCGGTCGCCGTTCAGCTTCCACGTCGTCTGCGAGATCCTCGGCCTCGAGCCCGACGCGGTACGCGTCGCGCTCGAGCGCCTGCGAGCTCGCAATGTCTCGCCGCGGCGCGCCATCGGGCGCAACCGCCCCAACGTGCGGCGCACCGGCCGCCTGATCACCCGGCGCACAGCCGGGTGACGCTCTCAGACCAGCGGCGCGCGGGGCGGATGGGACGACCACCCCGCGCGCCGGCTGGCGCTTGCCGCGCCTGCGCGGCAGCATTCGCGGCGTGCCGCCGCATCCCCGCAATCGGATTTCCCGCCGCGTGAACCGCTTATTGGTGATGCTCGCCCTCGCCGGCCTCTGCGGCGGGGGCCTCGGTGCCGGCGCGGCGCCAGTCAGTGCGCGCATCGTCTTCCAGACGCGCCACGAGATTGACCTCGGGGCGCTACCCAGCGCGGCGGCGTTCGCCGGTCCGGACGCACGCGTGCTGCTGGTCAGCGGCGCCGACGGCATCAGCGTCTTCCGCCGCGCCAACGGCGGCCTGGCGCGCGACGGCGAGCGCCGCGCCGGCGACGCGGCCCGCCAGGTGGCGGCCGGGCGGGGGCTGGCGGCCTATCGCGGCCAGGCGGCCGCCGACGTAATGGTGGCGCGGCTCGACGCCGGCGGAGTCCCGGGCGCAGCGGCGACCCTGACGCTGCCCGCCGCGACGCGAGCGCTGCGCGTGGCGCCGCTGCAAGCAGGCGGTCCGGAGGCGGTGCTGGCGCTGCACGACGACGGTCTCGCGGTGCTGACACCCGACGGCGACGGCTGGCACATGCGCGAAGCCGCCGGGCTGCGTTTCGGCGTCGACATCGGCGTTGGGGATCTCGACGGCGACGGCCGCAGCGACGTGGCGATCGCCGACGAGGGCGGCAACGCCGTGCGGCTGCTGCACGGGGCTGGCGATGGCGCCTTCGCCGACGCCGGCACGGTCGCAACGACCCGGGCGCCGCGGCGCGCGCTGATCGCCGACGCCAGCGGCGACGGCCGCAGTGATCTTCTGGTCATCGGCGCCGAGGGCCTCGCCATGCACCTCGGCACGCCGGACGGCGCCTACGCGCCCGCACGGCTATTATGGGCCTCCCCGCATCTCGCCGATGCGGTGGTGGCCGATCTCGGCGGCGACCCCCTGCCCGAGATTCTCGTCGCCGATCGCGCCCGCGGCACGGCCACCGTGCTGCACGCGCGCGGCGGCGAAGCGTTCGCCACTGGGGACTCCTATCTCGCTGGCGCGGCCCCGAGTACCCTGCTCACCGGTGACGTCGACGGCGACGGCCGGATCGACGCCCTGCTGCTGAGTCAACTCGGCGGTGGCGCGACGCTGCTGCGCGGCGCCGGCGACGGGCGGCTCGATGGTATCCTCTGCGCCGTCGGCCAATTCGGCGCCCTGACGGCCATGGTCGCCGACGACTTCAACGGCGATGACCACCTCGACCTCGCGGCGGCGAGTCAGGACGGCGGCAGCATCGGCATCTTCCTCGGCCGCGGCGACGGCCGTTTCACTGCCCAGCCGCCGATCGCGGTCGGGCGGCAGCCGCGCGCGCTGACGGTCGGCGACTTCGACCAGAACGAGCACCCGGACCTGGCGGTGGTGGATTTCGCCGGCGACGCCGTCGCGATCCTGCTGGGCGACGGCCGCGGCGGGTTCACCACGCCGAGCGCCGTCGGCGTCGGCGGCGGCCCGACGGCCATCGGCGTCGGCAGCTTCGCCAGTCCCACCAGCAGCGACCTCGCCGTCGTCAACTCGCTGTCCGGCAGCGTCTCGGTCCTGTACGGCGACGGCCAGGGCCACTTCCCCACGGTCACGTCCTTTCCCGTCGCGGCGCGGCCGAGCTTTCTGATCATCGGCGACACCAACGCGGACGGCAACCAGGACCTGGTCGTCGGCGGTGCGCTCACCCAAGCGGTGGCAATCCTACTGGGGACCGGACGCGCACTCGCCGCCCCCACCACCAGCCAGCTCGAGGGCGCGGCACGGCCATCGCTGGCGGAGGACTTCGACCGCGACGGGAACATGGACCTGGTCAACCCCGACGGCGTCGGCGGCGCGATCGAGGTGCTCCCGGGGGCGGACAATGGCGCCTTCGGCGCGCCGCAGCGCCTCGTCCTCGGCCGCGATCCGCAGGCGGTCGCGACCGGCGACTTCGACCACGACGGCCGCGCCGACGTCGCGGTGGCCCATCGCGCCTCGCAGACCATCGTCATCCTGCTCAACCAGAGCCCGCGGCCAACGCCGAATCGGCGCGCCGATGCGCGTCCGATGTGAGCCGCGTCGGGACCCCGCCTCGACAGGCGCGGCCCGACAGGCGCGCCAGGCAGGCGCACATTGACTCCACCGTCCCGGCGCGCCAATGGAGGTCGCGGATCACACAGCGTCGGATCTGCAGCGGCGCTCGACGAACCGCGCCCGCCATGACACTGGATGCCGCCCAAGAGTACACCGTCGAGATTGCGGCGTCGCAGGCCGACTGCTTCGCCACCGTGCTCGACTTCGATCGCTACCCATCTTGGGCTTCGGCGGTCGCCCAGACCCGCGTCCTGACACGCGGCCCGGGTGCCGTGGCGCGCACCGTCGAGTTCCACATCGACGCCAAGCTGAAGACGATACGCTACGTGCTGGAGTACGCATGCAAGAAGCCCACGCAGCTCAGCTGGCACTCGATCGACGTTGACGTCGAGCTCATCGAAGGGGTCTACCGTTTCGTCAAGCTCTCCCCGACCCGCACCGCCGCCACCTGCCGGCAGGAGATCCGCCTCGGCTTCTGGCTCCCCGGTCCACTGCGCGCGCTGGCGGCGCGGACGGCGCTGCAACAGTCGGTCAGCGAGTTCAAGACCGAGGTCGAGCGCCGGGTCGCCGCCGCCGAAAAGCCGCGCGGGCGCGGCACCCGCGAGTCGTGACGTCGCGCGGCGCCGCGCTCAGCGACGCGCCGTCTTCCCTTGCAGCGATGCCTTGCGACGCGCCGGCGCCACGGCCTTGGCCTTGGCCTTCGCTTTGGGCCTGGCGGCGCGGGCAGATACCGGCTTCTTGGCTGCCTTTGCCGGGGCCGCGGCCTTTTTCACGGGCGCGGCCTTCTTGACCAGTGCAGCCTTCTTGGTCGGTGCAGCCTTCTTGGTCTGGGCGGCCTGCTTGGCACGCGCGAGCTTCTTGGCCGGTGGCGCTTTTCCGGTGGCCTTCTTGGCAGCCGGCTTGGCCACACTCTTCTCCACAGCCTTGACCGGCGCCTTCGGCACGGAGAGGCCGACAGCCGCCGCGGCTCGGGCAGGGACGCGGCGCAGGACCTGGTACTTGATCTTGCTCGCCAGCTGTCCGTACAGCATGTTCAGCCGGTCCTTATCGAAGCGCATCAGCGCCTCTTCGAGACGACGCTGGTGGTCCTCGAGGTAGGTGAGGAGATACTCTCGCGACTTCACGATCACCCTGTCCGGCACTTTGCGCCGGCTGTCGATGATCCGCGCGATTTCGTGCAGGATGCTGCTGTCGACCGGTTGCGTCACGCCTCTCTCCGTTGGCGACTGCTGTCGAGAATCTGTTGCGGGCCGCGTCTTATCACGGATTTTGGCATTGGCAAAGGCCGAGCGGCCGGTCAGGCGCCGGGTGACGCGGTCACGGTCGGTGACGCTGCGAGGCGCGACTGCGGCGCCGGCGTCGGCGTCGATCCGGGCAGGGAGGCACCCGCCTCGGGGTCGGTTCCCCATCCCGTCACCGCCGTCATCGGCGCCCCAGCACAACCGCGAACCCAGTCCACATCTCGCACCGGTTCCGCATCATACCTCTCAACGAAATCAGCAGGTTCCGCGGCACAACCCAAACTGCAATCGATGCCCCACAGGGCCTGATCCGGGGTGTCAACGCGCCAGCCCGTCGAGGCTGGCGAGCCATGGCCGCAGGGTATCGAGCAGGTCGCCGGCGGCGAACGGTTTGGGGAGGAATCCGGCAACCCGCAGCGGTTGCAGGCGGTCGCGCGTCGCCGCATCAAGGCGTGAACTGCACACCACCACCGGCTGATCCGCCAGGTGGCGGCTGGCGCGCATCTGCGCAATCAGGCCGAAGCCGTCGAGGTGAGGCATCTCAAGGTCGCTGAGCACCACCGCGTAGGCGCCGAGGCGCAACTTTGCGAGGGCATCGCGGCCGTCTGTGGCGACGTCGAACGAGACGCGGGCACCGCGAAGGGCGGCGGCCGCCGCCTCGCGGGCAACCAGGGAGTCGTCGACGACGAGGACAGAGGCCGCAGCGGGCGGCGCCGCCACCGCGCGGGTGAACGGCAGCTGCTGCGGGTCGAGCACATGCCAGGCGCGACCGCTGTCGTCGACCGCAATGCCGACCACAAATGGCTGCCGCCCGCTGGCGGGCGCCAGCGACTCGACCGAGCAGGTCTGCGGTGGTTGGACGCGGTCGACCACCACGGCGACGCCGTCGCACAGCAGCAGCGCGGCGGCGCGCCCGCTCGGGCGCGGCAGCGCCAACAGGTCGTGTAACCAGATCGTCTCGCGCGCCAGCCCGCCGAAGGCGGCAGCGGCACCGTCGCACGCGGTCTCGATGAACGCTGCCCGCGCCAGCGCGGCGATTGGCACGGCGAGCCAGTGTGGTCCGATCGCGCACGGCACCAGTTGCATCTCCGCCGCAGCCCCCAGACCGCCGGCCCCGGTATCGCCATCGGCGAGGAGCGTTGCCAGCGGCGGCGGTGAGATCCCGGCGGCGTCAAAGAGCACGTCGATGTCGGCCTGTGCCGGCGCGGCGGCGCCGCTCGGATCGGCGAAACAGTGCTCCAGCCGTGCCGCCGACTCGGCCAGCGCGGTCCGCCCGGCCAGCCCCGCGCCGCCCTTGATGGTGTGGAAGATGCGCGTCAGCGTGCGGCACGCTTCGGCGCGCGTGGCCGCAGCCGCGGCCGCCGGCCAGGCCGCCGCCGCGGCCCCGGCCTGTTGCTCGAGCTCGGCGGCGAAGACTTCCGCCAGGCCGGCGGCAAGCGTCGCCGCGCCGAGCCCACCGCCACCAGGGCCGCTCATGGCTGCCCGGTCGCAGCGGCGGCCACCGCCTCCGCTTCGCGCGCGACGATGTCGGCGGCGTGACAGAGACGGCGCGCCGCATCGCGCGCGGCGTGCAACGGCGACCCGGCCTGGTCGAAGTCGCCACCGAGCCCGCTGGCGCGGGTCACTGCCGCACGCGCAGCGACGGCGAGCGCGACAGCGCCGCTGCCGGAATCGCGGCCCGCCAGGGCGGCGTTGACCGCGAGGACGCCGAGTTCGTCGACCAACGCCGCGCGCGCCTCGGCGGCGGCGCCGATCTGCGCTGCCGCGAGGACGTCGGTGTCGTTCAGGCGCTCGAGCTGACGTGCCGTCTCGCCGCGCAGGTGCTCGGCGGCGGTCTGCAGGGCCGCCACCTCGGCCAGCTGTGGCGGCGCCGGGGCGGCCTGCGTCAGGCGCGAATCGAGGCGCGCCAGCGCCGCCGCCACCGGCGCCAACTCGCCACTGGCCTGCGGCGGGACGCCGCCGTGCTCGCGCGGCCAAGCGTCGACCGCGGCCGCCAACGCGCGCGCGGCGCCGTCCCGCCCACGCCGCGCCGCCGCCGCCTCGTCGCGACTCTGCGCCAGG
Organism: bacterium; assembly: GCA_031401035.1. Taxonomy (GTDB): domain Bacteria; phylum Desulfobacterota; class Binatia; order HRBIN30; family CADEER01; genus JANNRA01. Next base: position 49,212 of record JANNRA010000200.1, read on the forward strand.
AGGCGATTGACCGCCAGGCCGACTGCCGCCGCGTCCCCGCGGCCGAGCACCGGCGCGTGCGCGCGCGGATCAGTGGCGCGCAACCGGGACAAGGCATCGGTGAGATGGCGTAACGGCACCGCCAACCACCAGGACAGCCCGGCGAGCGCCGCGGCGAAGGCCAGCGCGCAGAACGCGGCGGCGCTGTACAGGCGCCGCCCGAGAGTGGTGGTCGCTGGCGGGGGGGGGGGGGGGGGGGGCGCCCCGCCCAGCCCCCGGGGGGCGCGCCGGCGGGGGCGGGGGCGGGCG
>JANNRA010000201.1:0-4850 GCA_031401035.1 bacterium
GGGGCGCGGGGGCCCGCCCCCCCCCCGCCGCGGGCCCCCCCCCCCCCGGCGCCGCCCCCCCCCCCACTCCACATCAGCGCAGCGCCGGGATGACGTGCTTGCCCATCAGCTCCAGGCTCTGCATCACCCTGGCGTGCGGGATCTTGTACGGATTCATCAGGCACAGCAGCAGATCGCAGCCGGCGGCGCGGTAGCGCTTGGCGGTCTCGATACAGGTGTCGGGGTCGCCGACGATGCAGGCGCCGGTCGACTCGAGATAGTCGAAGGTGAGGAAGCTGGTGTCGAGATCGGCCAGGGCGTCGCCATAGGCATAGCTTCCCGATGCCTGGCCGGTCTCGCGCATCCATTTCGACACCGACGCGACGGCTTCGGTACCGTGCCGCGCGTACCACTCGAACGACTCCGCCGCCGTTTCGCGCGCTTCCTCGCGCGTCGGCGCGACGTGCACCATGGTGAAGGTGCCGGCGCGGCCGTTGACGACCTTGCCGACCGGCTTGGCGCGCGTCAGCCCGTCGCGGTACAGGTCGATGCGGTCCTTCAGCTCCTCGGGCGGCGTGCCGATGGTGAACGAGAGCAGCCCCATGCCCTTCTCACCCATGATGCGGTGGCTCTCCGGGCTCGAGGTGGCGCCCCACAGCGGCGGGTGCGGATCCTGCAGCGGCTTGGGCAGCACGCGCCGCGGCGGGATCTGGTACTGAGCGCTGTCCCATTCCAGGACGTCGTCGGTCCAGGCGGCGACGATGACGTCGATGGCTTCCTCCCACAGCGCGCGCGTGTGGTGCGGGTTGATGCCGAAGCCCTCCAACTCGGCGCGCGTCGACGAGCGACCGGTGCCGAACTCGACGCGGCCGTCGGAGATCAGGTCGAGCACCGCCGCCGATTCCGCCGAGCGGATCGGGTGGTTGTAGGGGAACGGCATCAGGCGCACGCCGTAGCCGATGCGCAGCTTCGAGGTCTTGGCGGCGATGGCGCCGTACAGCACCTCGGGGTTCGAGCAGTGCGAGAACTCCTCGAGGAAGTGGTGCTCGACCGTCCAGACGCTGTGGAAATCGGCCTGTTCGGCCAGTACCGCCTGCTCGATGACGGCGTGGTAGGCGTCGCGCTCGGCGCGCGGCGTCCACGGCCGCGCCACCGGAATCTCGTGGAAGAGGGCGAACTCCATGATGCCGACTTGGGCGCCTACTTCGCCACGGTGACGCTGCCGTCGACGCCGCCGCCGCCGAGCGCCTTGCCGGCCGGGTCGCTGAAGCCGACGCGGCTCAGACGCAAGGGCTGCTTGCCGACACTCGCCTGCGCCGCCACCTGGACGGTGCACGTGTACAGGACGCTGCCGTTCGGGATCGCATCGACGCTGCTCAGCGACAGCACCAGGGCGCGGATGCCGGTGCAGGCGGCTCCGGCGCAGCCCGGCGGCTGGAAGCTGAACGCCGTGCCCTCCTTACCGATGCCGGGATTGGCGCTGCAGTCGGGCTTGCCGTTACCCTTGCGCGCGATCGCCACCTGGCGCGGATCGAAGCCGATGTCGTTCTGCGTCCCGGCGACGCGCGCTCCGCCGCTGCCGAGCGTGGCGGTGACCTTCGCCGTCTGGCCGGGCGCGGCGCTGACACTGCTGAGAATGACCTGTGTCCTGCCCCCGGCGGCCGGCGGCGTCACGCTGCCGCCGCCGGGCTTGCTCGGCGGCGCGCTGGCGGTGGATTGCAGCATCTCGCAGGCGGGCAGCGAGAGCAGCAGGGCGAGAGCGGGGATGAGTCGACGCATGGGGGAATCCTCCGAGCGCCGGTTCAGCAGAGGGGCGCGGTGAGCGCAAGGGGGGATTGCGACGGGACGGCCCCGGCCCGGGGTCTTGCGGATTGCTCCGCTGCAGCGCCCGTGCGAGGAACGGCGCATGTACGAAGGCACCGACTACTACCAGCTCGACGAGCTGCTCGAGACCGAGGAGAGACTGGCGCGCGATACGGCGCGCCAGTTCGTGCGCACCGAGTTCCTGCCCGACGTGAACCACTACTTCCGCGAGTGCCGGTTCCCGGTGAAGCTCGCCAAGCGCATCGGCGAGCTCGGCTTCTTCGGCGCCACGCTGCCGCCGGAATACGGCTGCGCCGGCATGAACAGCGTCGCCTACGGCCTCGTCAACCAGGAGCTCGAGGCGGGCGACTCCGGCCTGCGCTCGTTCGTCAGCGTGCAGTCCGGCCTGGTGATGTACCCGATCTATGCCTTCGGGTCGGAGGCGCAGAAGCAGCGCTGGCTGCCAGAGCTGGCCAGTGGCAGGGCGATCGGCTGCTTCGCCCTCACCGAGCCCGACTTCGGCTCCAACCCGGGCGGCATGCTGAGCCGCGCCACGCCCGTTAAAGGCGGCTACCGCATCAAGGGCGCCAAGCGCTGGATCACCAACGGCTCGATCGCCGACGTCGCGCTGGTGTGGGCGAAGCTCGAGACCGACGGCCAGGACGTCGTACGCGGCTTCCTGATCGAGAAGGGCACGGTCGGCTTCAGCGCCTACGACCTGCTCAACAAGTACAGCCTGCGCGCCTCGATCACTTCCGAGATGCACATGGAGAACTGCCTGGTGCCGGCCGACAGCATCCTGCCCGGTGTCGCCGGCATGCGCGGCCCGCTCTCCTGCCTGACACAGGCGCGCTACGGCATCTCCTGGGGCGCCATCGGCGCCGCCATCGCCTGCTACGTGTGCGCGCGCGACTACGCCCGCGACCGGCTGATGTTCAGCAAGCCGATCGCTGCCTACCAGCTGGTGCAGGCCAAGCTGGTCGAGATGATCACCGAAATCACCAAGGCCCAACTGCTCAGCCTGCGCCTCGGGCGCATGAAGGACGCCGGCACCATGCGCCCCGAGCAGGTCAGCATGGCGAAGATGAACAACGTCTCGCAGGCGCTGCGCATCGCCCGCATGGCGCGCGACATCCTCGGCGCCAACGGCATCACCGACGACTACCCGGTCATCCGCCACATGCTGAATCTCGAGACGGTGAACACCTACGAGGGCACCGAGGACGTGCACCGCCTGATCATCGGCAAGGACATCACCGGCTGGGACGCGTTCGGGCAGTAGGAGGCGCCGCGCCGTCCACGCCGACGCAGGTGAAGCCGAGCGCGCGCGCGGCGACGGCCTGGCGCCGGTCGTGCGTCGCGAAGAGCACATCGCCCTCGAGCCGCTCGCGCAGCGTCAGCGCGCTCGCCAGGTGGATGGCATCGAGCGTCCGCACCGCCGTCGCCATCGGCTGCGCGGCGCGATCGAGGATGCGGCGCGACAAGCGGATCGTGCCGAGCGTGCGCTCGATACGCGCGAGCTCGGCGACGGCATCGCCGATGCCGTCGTCGTTCAGCGAGCCGTCGAGGCGGAGGCGGTCGAGCGTCCGCCGCGCCTCGACGCGCAGGAGCTCGCTGCTCCACGCCGTTTCCCAGTGCCCCCAGCCGGCCAGCACCGGCCGCTGCTCGAGCAGCACCCGCAAGACGATGCTGGTGTCGAGGTAGAGGATCACCGCTGGTCGCGGCTCTCGCGCAGGAGGGCGACGACATCGACGCGCTTGCGCAGCCGGACGGGGCGGATCTGCGTCAGCGGGATCGGCGCCGCCTTCGCCGGGATGAGCGCGGGCTCGTCCGGGTCGCCGATCGGTGCCAGCACCGCGATCGGCGTCGCGCGGTCGCAGACGAGCAGCCGCTCGCCGTTGCGCACCGCCGTCAGGTAGCCGCTCAGCCCGGCCTTCAGCTCCGCGATCTTGACCTGTTTCATGGCCGGGAGATGACCATATGTAGTCATCTCCGGTCAATGGGGTGGGCGCCGGGTTGGGCCGTAACGGCGGTCGGTCGCCAGGCTGCTGCGCGTTCCGCGCAGCGTCAGATCGGCGCCCGTCGGCGTCAAGCGGGCACTGGCTCCGTCCCCTGAAGACCGCCGCCCTTGGCGGTTTGTTTTCGTCGGTGGCTGGCCTACAGTCGACGGTCGTGACGGCGCCGCCCTATCGCTACGTCCGCGCAACCGGGCGCGAGGACCTCACTCGCTTTCCCGACTTCCTCATCATCGGGCCGCAGCGCACCGGCACGACGTGGCTGCATGCGCACCTGCGCGTCCATCCGCAGATCTTTCTCTCCGAACCGAAGGAGCTCTACTTCTGGTCGAGCCTCGAGAGGTGCGATCCGAAGCGCTTCGCGTCGGACGAGTTGGCCCACTACCTGCGCTACTTTCGCGATCCCGCCTGGCTGTGGGCGGCGAAGACGGGGCGCTGCCTGCGCCGCTTCGGCGAGCGCTACCGGCCGATCGTGCGCGGCGAGGCAACGGCGAGCTATGCCGCGATGGCGCCGGCGGTGATCGACGAGCTGGTGGCGCTGCGCCCGGACGTCAAGGCGCTGCTGATGATCCGCCACCCGCTGGAGCGTGCCTGGTCGCACGCCAAGAAGGACCTGGTGCGCAACGCCAAGCGGCGTTTCGAGGACGTCGGCGCCGAGGAGTTCCGCGCCTTCTTCGCCGACCCCTACCAGCGCCGCTGCGCGCGCTACGCCGAGCTGGCCGAGGTGTGGTCGGCGCGGCTGCAGCCGGGGCACCTCTTCGTCGGCATCTTCGACGAGATCGCGACGCGCCCCGAGGCGATGCTGCTCGACGTCATGCGCTTCCTCGGCGTCCGGGCGGATGCGAAGTACGTCGACCCGAACCCCGGCAACCCGGTCAATCCCACTGCCGCGACGCGTATCCCCGCCGTGCACCGCGAGTACCTCGAGGCGCTGTTCGCCGACGACATCCGCCAGGCGCGCAAGCGCTTCGGCGTCGATTGGCGGTGAGGATTCGTGGAGGGCGCCGCTCCGTCGGCGCCTGTTGCATTGGGGCTGGGTGGCCTCATTCAACA
>JANNRA010000202.1:0-81008 GCA_031401035.1 bacterium
ATGTCGACGCCTGTCAGGCCACCGTCGCCTTCGCCCTGACGGGTCTGTGCGGCAACGGCAGCCCGAATGCTCCTGAAGAAGAGTGCGACGACGGCAACAACACCAGCGGCGACGGCTGCTCTGCTCTGTGCGTGATCGAGCCCGTGTACCAGCAGGACTTCGAGTCGCTCGTGCAGGCGGCCCCTAACGCATTGTCCCTTGACGGCTGGTTGGTCGGTGCCAACGTGTTCGCGGGTCTGCCTCCGGGTGGCGGCTTCATCTACAACTATTTTGCATTCCCGGCGCCGAATGGTGGCGCGGCCTTCTCCGCGATCGCCACCGGCGAGGGCGGTGTTCCGCAAGGAGCCCAGCAGTTGTCGATCTACAGCGACTACAACAATGCCGACCATGGCGTACTCGGTCCGACTCTCGGCGCCCCGCACACGATCGAGGCCAACGTCTTCCGGTCGATCCCCATCGGCGCCGGCGACGTGGGCAAGGTCTTCACGTTCCAGTTCGACCACAAGCGCGGCAATCTCAACAGTCCTTCTGATCCACAATGTCCATCAGCCAATCAACCAGGCTTTGAAGGGACCGCGTGCGCGAACACGGCGCTGGCGTTCATCAAGGTGTTCAACCCGGTCTTCACGTTGCTCGATTTCCCCACCGCCGACATGACTGCCATCACGGCCACTTGGGGTACGAACTCGGTGACCACGGCACCGATCCCGCCCGGGGCCGTGGGCGGTGTCCTCCAGTTCGGCTTCCTGAACAAGGCAAGCCTCTTCCAGCCGTCGGCAATCTTCTACGACAACGTGACCCTCTCGAGGTTCCCGTAACGCCGTAAGCTGAGCCGAGCAAACGGCGAATAACCGAAAACGCCCACGGTGGTGACCGCCACCGTGGGCGTTCTCGCATGACGAGATCGATTCAAGATTGAGCTCCACTGCTCACAGCGCGAAGGTCAGCCATGAAAAATCCACTCGAGAGATACCGCCGCCTTCTCACATCCGCGCTGTTTACACTGGCGTTGTTTTCGGCACACGGCGCCCACGCTCAATGCGACATGCTACCGGGTTGCGCGCTGGTTTGGGCGGACGAGTTCGACGGCACCGCCGTCGATCCGACGAAGTGGGAATTTCAGACCGGGGACGGATCGCAGTACGGGATCCCCGGTTGGGGCAACAACGAGCTGCAGTGGTACCAGCCCGCCAACGCCACGGTGGCGAACGGTATGCTGACGATCCAGGCGCGCCAGGAGTCGGCGGGCGGCAAGACCTACACGTCCGCCCGCCTGCGCTCACGCGGGCGCGGCGACTTTCTCTACGGACGCTTCGAGATGCGTGCGCGTCTGCCGGTGGGGCAGGGGATGTGGCCGGCCTTCTGGATGCTGGCCACCGACCCGTCGATCTACGGGGTGTGGGCGGCGAGCGGTGAGATCGACATCATGGAGTCGATCGGCGGCAGTCAGGTCTACGGCACGATTCACTACGGCGACACGGCGCCGGCGAACGTCTATTCAGGTACGTCGACGTCCGTTGCCGGTGCCACCGCCGGTTTCCACGTGTATGCCGTCGAGTGGGAGCCGACCGAGATCCGCTGGTACGTCGACGGCCAGCTCTACAGCACGAAGACCAGTTGGTTCTCGACCGGCGGGCCGTACCCGGCGCCCTTCAATGTCGACTTTCACCTCCTGCTGAATCTGGCGGTTGGCGGCAATTTCCCCGGCAATCCCAACGGCAGCACCGTATTCCCGCAAGATTACCTTATCGACTACGTGCGGGTGTATCAGGAACCAGCTCCAGATCCAGTCGATGCGGCCAAGTGCGAATCGTCCAAGACCAAGGCAGCGGGCAAGTACGCCAAGTGCCGGGCCGACGCCCTCTCGACAGCGATCAAGAAGTCCGCCGCCGTGGAAAGCTTCAAGCTGATCAAGTGTTCCCAGGAGATCAACTCGAAGTTCACGAAGGCCGAGGAAAAAGCGGTCGGCTCCTGTACGAAGGAGGACGACGCGGCCACGGTCGAGAGCGCACTCGATACCTGCGTCGATGATGTGATTACCGACTTGGGTGGCGTGCCCGGTCCGGGCGGTAGCTCTGCGAAGTGTCAGTCGAAGAAGGCAAAGGAGTCCGGCAAGTACGCCCAATGCAAGTTCCGTGAGTTGTCCAAAGCGATCAAGAAAGGGCTGTCTCCGGATTACACCGCGTGCGAGACCAAGTTCTCGACGAAATGGGTCAAGATCGACACCGCGACCTGCTCGACCCTCGGCGACCAGGCGTCCGTCAAGGCGGATCTCGACGCCTGCCACGCGGCCGTGTCCGCCAGCTTGGCGGAGCCGTATTGCGGCAACGGGGTCGTGAGTCTCGGTGAAGCATGCGACGACGGCAACAGCGTCAACGGGGACGGCTGCTCCGCTCAATGCGAACTCGAGGTCGAGTACCAACAGAGTTTCGAGACACTCGTCCAAACGAGCCCAAGCGCTCTGGGCGACGACGGGTGGCGCGATTTCGGCAACGTCTTTGACGGCGTCACCGGCAACTATCTTTACGGCTATGGCCCCTTTGCCGCCCCGAACGGCAGCGGCGCGTTTTGCGACATCAACACCGGGCAAGGGGGGCCGGCGCAGGGAAACCAGCAGCTGGTGGTGTACAGCGACTACAACAACGGCAACCACGCCAACGGCCACCTCATCGAGGCCAATGTCTTCCGGGAGCGGACGATCCTCGCCGGCGACGTCGGCAAGACCGTCACGTTCAGGTTCGACGCCAAGCGCGGCAACCTGGCGGGTGCGAGCACGGCGCGTGCGTTCATCAAGACACTGGATCCGAACGCCGGTTTCGCGACGACGAACGTCGTCTCGACCGACACGACCGCGATTCCGCCGACCTGGGGAACGTACTCGATGGCGTTGAACATCCATGCCGGCCTCGTGGGACAGCTCCTGCAGTACGGGTTCTCCAATACCGCCACCAACTACCAAGGGTCGGGTATTTTCTACGACAACATCGTGGCGCTCGTAACGCCGACACCGTAGCGCGAGCGGCGCCCCGGCACTGGGGAGGAGATCGATGATCGGCCGCATGCTCCTGGCAGTCGGTGTGGCCCTTGCGATGGCGGACCGTGCGGTCGACGCCCTCGATCTGACGGCTCGTTGCGAGGCCGACAAGAACAGGATCGCTGGCCGCTACCTGGCGTGCCGCCACGACGCGATCGCGAAGGGGATCCGAGGCAGCGATCTCCCCGACTTCTCGCGCTGCGCGTCGGCGTTCGCGCGCAGGTGGCAGGCCGCCGAGGCGAAGGCTGGCCCGGCCTGTCCCACCGTCGGCGACGAAGCGGCGATCAAGGCCATGTTCGATCAGTCCGCCTCGGCAACGGCCGGCTTGCTCGAGGGTCCTCCAGCCCCGGGCCTTCTGTTCGCCGGCTACCGGTGGATCGTCAAGCAGGCGGATTTTCCGGTCGGGCCCGGTCCGAACCGATTCTCGGATCGCCCCGGGGATGTGTGGGTGGATGCGGGGGGCCTGCACCTTACCATCGCGCAGCAGAGCGGCGTGTGGTGGTCCACCGAAGTCATCCTGGATGCGAACCTCGGCTACGGCACCTACGTCTTTCACACCGAGAGCCGGATCGACACGCTCGACGCCAACGCCGTGCTCGGGCTCTTCACCTGGGATGACCTTGCGCCTCCCTACTACCGCGAGATCGACTTCGAGTTCACGCGCTGGGGCAATCCGGCCGACTTCAACAATGCGCAGTACGTCGTGCAGCCCTACGGCACGTCGGGCAATCTCGTTCGCTTCCGGATCGACCTGACCGACCAGGACAAGAAGGTCACGCACGTGCTCGTCTGGAGCCGCGGCCAGGTGAAGATGTCAACCTACCACGGCCACCACCTGCCGGGCGCCCTGCCCCCGTCGCAACGAATCTCTTCCTGGACCAACAACGGCCCGCAGGTCCCGGATCCAGGCGCGGAGAACGTTCGCATGAACCTCTGGTTGGTAAACGGCTTCCCGCCGTTGAACGGCCAACCCGCGGAAGTGGCGATCACGAACTTCCTGTTCGTTCCGTAGGTCCACGCGAACGGCAACTGTCAACGCCTTGCTCGCCCCCTACGACTGGCCGGTTTTCAGGTGTCCATCACTGGCTCGGCGGTTTTGACCGTCCACTGAGGCTACGACGCGTTGACGGCGTCGAGATCCTCGTCGTCGACCGGTAAACCGGGTTCTTCTGAACCGCGGTATGTTAGTCGGTCGTCGCCGCCATCCTTTCTCTCTGCACGTGTTGGGCGACCAGAGAACGCGTTCAACCGGTCGAGGCCGAGAACCATCGCTTTTCCAGCGACGTTTCGACTTGCCGAAAAACCGCCTCTGGTTGGTCCTGCTCGCCGTCGGCTCTTTCAGCTTCTTTCCGATTGGACGCGCTGAAGCGCCATCGCGTACTACTTCACCTACTTCGTCAAAATTGGCCGCGTATCAGTTTCGACCTCCGGTGGGAGGCGTGCGGCAGGAGCAGAGCGCCGACACCATCCAGGGCATCATCGCGATGATGAGTTTCGTCCCCGCCCTCCTTCTGCTCGGGGCGATCGTCGCCCTGTGCTTCTACAACGTCACGAGCGCGATGATCCGGCAGATCGAAGCCGACCTGGCTGCGCGCAAGTCCCCCGGGAGCGGGCATCCGGCTGCCTGAGGTGTGACGCGGCCTCGGAGGCCGCCCACGCACTTGACAGAACGTGGCGGGCCGAGTTAGTTCCGCCCTCGAACAAACTAACCCTTTGATTTTCTCGGGGTTATCGCATGTGGGGAGTGCTGGAAATGGCGTTCGAAGCAGGTGGGGGCTGTGCGCTCGCCGTCCGAGGAGGCGCGTATGCCTGAGGTCTTTCCCAAGGGCTTTGTCTGGGGCGTCGCCACGTCCGCCTACCAGATCGAAGGCGCCCACGATGTCGACGGCCGCGGGCCGTCGATCTGGGACACCTTTGCGGCGCAGCCCGGAGCGATTGCAGACGGCAGCAACGCTCGAGCGGCTTGCGATCACTATCATCGTTACGAGCAAGACATCGAGATCATCCGATCGCTCGGCGTCGGCGCGTACCGCTTCAGCGTGTCATGGCCGCGGATCCTCCCGGCGGGGACGGGGATCGTGAACGCCGCCGGGCTTGATTTCTATGACCGACTCGTCGACGCGCTCTTGGCGGCGGGAATCGATCCCTGGCTCACGCTCTACCATTGGGACCTCCCCCAGGCGCTCGAAGATGGCGGCGGTTGGGTCAGTCGTTCGACGGTGGACGCGTTCGTGGAATTCGCCGATGTCGTGAGTCGGCGCCTGAATGATCGGGTGACGCATTGGATTACGCACAACGAACCCTGGTGCGCGAGCGTGCTCGGTTACGCGCAGGGAGACCATGCTCCGGGGAAGAAGAGCTGGCCGGACGCCCTCGTCGCGGCGCACCACATCCTGCTCAGCCACGGGCGGGCCGTGCCGGTGCTGCGGAGCAACGTGCGCGGCGCCCAGGTGGGCCTGGCGATCAACACCTCTCCCTGCGAGCCGGCGTCGCCGAGCCGCGCGGATCACGACGCGGCCCGGCAGTTCGACGGTGAGCTGAATCGATGGTTCCTCGATGCGCTCTACTGTCGACGCTACCCCCAGGATGTGGTCGAAGCCCATGCGCGCGCAGGCCGCCTCCCCCGCGGCCTCGCGTTCGTCCAGCCTGGCGACCTGGAGGTGATCAGCGTGCCGACCGATTTCCTGGGCGTCAACTACTACACCCGAGCCGTCGTCCGCGCTGAGGGGATTCGCGAGGAAGAGAACGAGCCGAGAACGATTCCGATTCCCGCGCCGGGGGAACTCACGGACATGGGGTGGGAGGTCTATCCGCAGGGACTCACGGAGAGCTTGGTGCGCATCCACTCGGACTACCGCCCGGCCGCCCTGGTCATCATGGAGAACGGGGCTGCCTATGCGGACGGTCCCGGGGCCGATGGCGGCGTCGACGATGCGAGGCGTTCCGACTACGTGCGGCGCCACGTGGCGGCGTGTCGCGATGCGCTCGCCGCGGGCGTGCCGCTCGAAGGCTATTTCCTTTGGTCGTTGCTCGACAACTTCGAATGGGCGTTCGGAACCGCCAAGCGCTTTGGCATCGTCTGGGTCGATTTCGCGACCCAGGAACGCATCCTCAAAGCCTCCGCGCACGTCTACCGCCGCATCATTCGCGATGGCGGCATTCGACAGGACAGGGCCGCATGAGCCTCGTCCGCCCGCTGTCGCTCGTCGTCCTTGTGTCGCTCGCCCTCGCCGGGAGCCGCGGCGCCGCGGCCTCGGACGGCGATCCGCCAGCGGGGCCCGCGGGGGATCGGGCCCCCGGACCGAACGTGGTCAAGGTTCACCAGAGCGACCGCGGCTTCCAGCTGCGCGTCGACGGCACGCCGATGATGGTGTTCGGCATGAACTGGGACTACCTGCCGATCGGCGACAACTACAACTACGATTTCTTCGGAAAACCCGATGACTTCATCATCGAGGCTCTCGACGCCGAGATGACCCTGTTGAAGGAGATGCACGTCAACGTCATCCGGCAGTATCTGGGCATCCCGCCGCGCTGGGTCCAATACATCTACGAGAAGTACGGCATCTACACGATCCTGAATCACCCCGTGGCGCGCTACGGCATGACGATCGACGGAGCCTGGGTCTTCCCGGTCGACTATTCCGATCCGCGGCTGCGCGCACTGCTCAAGGAGCAGATCGTCGAGCTGGTCGACCAGTATAAGAACACGCCCGGCCTCCTGATGTGGCTGCTCGGCAACGAGAACAACTACGGGCTGGTGTGGAAATCGACAGAGATCGAGAACCTGCCGAAAGGGCAGCAGGACGATGCGCGCGCCGTCCACCTATACTCCCTCTTTGGTGAGCTCACGGATCTGATCCACCAGCGGGACCAGAATCATCCAGTCGCGATTGCCAACGGCGACCTGGGGTTCCTCGACGTCATCAAGACCGAGTGCCCCAACCTCGACGTCCTCGGGACCAACGTCTACCGCGGTCCGTCCTCGCGGGACCTCTTCCAGCGCGTCAGGGACGAGCTGGGCCTGCCGCTCCTGTACACGGAGTTCGGTGCCGACGCGTACGACGCCAAACGCGGCCGCGAGGACGACGTCGCGCAAGCCCGCGTCCTCCAGTCCCTCTGGCAAGAAATCTACGAGCAGAGCTACGGGCATGGCGGGGCGGCCAATGCGATCGGCGGGCTCATTTTCCAGTGGAGCGACGGCTGGTGGAAGTACAAGCAGGAGGAAAACCTCGACGTCCACGACAACACCGCCTCCTGGTCGAACCAAGCCTACATGAGCGACTGGGTCGAGGGCGAAAACAACATGAACGAGGAGTGGTTCGGCATCGCGGCGAAGGCGCGGCCGGACGAACGCGGACTGTACACGGTGCATCCGCGGACGGCGTACTACATGCTCAAGGACGCCTTCACGTTGGACCCCTATGCCCCGGAAACGAGTCTGGCGACGATCCGCGCGCATTTCGGCCGCCTCAGCCCGAACCAGTACGTCGACAAGTACCAGGCGGAGATGGCGCAGGCGAAGCTCGAGTGGCTGGAAAAGATCCGAGTGAGCGAGCTGCGCTTCGACTTCCAGGGGTTCTCGACGGGGGGCGAGCAAACCAATGAGCCACCCCGGAACAAAAATCGATTCGACCACACCGAATCGTTCTACGTCGGCGCGGAGGCCCGCCCGACCTCCAAGATCAGAGGCGAGGTCATCGTCAACATCCTCGGCAACGTGGCGGAGAACCCGATTGACGAGATCTTCTACGAGAACCGCGGTACGCAGGAGGTGATCGACTCAGAGGGGGAGGTCATCACGGTTCTGGACGAACCGGTGGCGGTCTACCAGGCCACCGCGAACTGGGATTCGACCTACTTCGCACTCGACTACCGCTTCCGCGTCGGACACTACCACTGGGGATACGAGGGCGACTTCTTCGGCCTGTTTCCCGAGGCGTACTACCAACGCGAGGTCGACATTTACAACGCCAACGCCCCGAACGGGGGGATCATCGAGGGCAAGAAGTGGCTGAGCGACTTCAAGCTCGCGATCGGTCCGGAAGTATACTGGGGCGCCAATCCCACCGTGATCGCGAAGTATTTCCACGCCGGCGACGAGCTGAGTTATTCGCTCATGCAGCAGGTGGACATCGCTCAGGGGGGCGGCGAGGACTCGACCGGCACCCAGGCCAGCGCAGCGATTCCGCCGCCGCAGACCCTCAAGACGACCCTGTACACGGGGTATAAGTGGAGACAATTCAACTTCGAACTCGGCGGCATCCTGGGCGGTGAGAACTTTGTCGGCGATTCGTACCAGGTCGCGGAACGAACATCCGGACCAGGATATCTGAACTCGGGGTACAACGTCTTCGAGGATGAGATCCAGTTCGCGGACGCCCTCGGTGGCAGCGGCAAGGTCACCCTCAGTCAGGCGCCCTTTCACTGGTACCTGCAGGGCAGCTACAGAGGACTGGTCACCGACGCCAACGTCAACCAGACCACGACCATCACCAGTTGGTCGCTCAGGGAGAGCGGCCAAGGCAATCACTGGGCGGTCTCGACGGGGGCGGCTTATTACATGGGCGATTTCATGGTCGGCCCCAACTTCCTGGCGCAGCAGCCGCTCGTCGGGCCGCTGTCCCGGGATTCGGGTCAGCCGGTGAGCAACGGCTTCTTCGATCCCAAGACGGGCATCTTCTTCCCGGCTGTTCCGCTCCGGAATCAGTTCGACGATCCGTTCTGGGTCCGGTCGAATCGGGAGACCTACGGATTCGAGCTCTTGCTGGCCTTCGACCCGACACCGGCGACCTACCAGTGGGCTTGGGACACTCTGGACCGCGAGGACGCGGGGTTCGCCGCCGCACTCGACATGACCTACCGCATCCTCCCGACGAGCCAGGACGGCGCGGTTGCCTACACGGAGGAGGGCTTCCCATTTGCATTTAACGGCGCGGCGCCGCAGAAAAATCTCTGGGACATCAGCTTGCGGACACTATCCACCTTCACGCCGCGATGGCAGATCACCCCGTCCTTCACCTTTGCCCCGACGATTCGCTCAGCCAACTGGATCTACGTGGGGGAAGGCCAGGCGAATGGTGACTCCGCGCGGTCGATCACCCGCTGGGGCACATTCGGCAAAGTCAGCTCGGGCGGGCTCGCGCTCGATTACTTCCTGCGAGTCGACGATTGGGGCCCCTACGACTACTATCGGGACTTCAATTCCACGTTCCCACTGCAGACGATGCTGGATCTGTCCTACGGCTCCTCCACGCCGAAGTGGTTCGTGACACCTTTTGCCCGCATCGGCGTACGCGGGAAATACCGGATTCTCGACGAATTTACTGTGACTCGCTTTCAACCCGATCCGCTGTATCCAGGCCGGGAAGGCCTCGAGTGGGAGGTGCTGACCTATGTGGACATTGATATCAACCTCTAGGTGGCTCCTGCTGGCAAGTGCCCTGGCGGTGAGCGCCTGCGGGGACAGTCGCGAGGCGGTGTTCGGCGAGAACATCACCGCCACGACGTTCGAGTTCTATAATGAAACGGAGGGCATCCATCCTTCCGATGCGGTGTTGAGCAACCCGCGCAATCCGTTCCGAGATCACCCGATCACCGACGACATGAAGTTCGAGATTCTGGCCAACGGGGGGAACGCCGGCGCGTTCTACGCCTGGGCCACGTTGCTCGCGCGCCAGCCCACCGGCGAGCATCAGCACTTCGCCGCGATCAAGCTGCGGGACATCTACAACGCGGGCGAGGTCGAGGGGGGAGACCGGGAGCAGGTGCGTCAGATGGCGATCGCCGGCTTTCAGGCCGTGCTCGACTTTTTCCCGGACTCCGTCACGTTCGATGTCACGGCCACCCAGACATTTCGGCTCGCGACGCCCGCCCTCCTGGGCATCCTCGACCTGAACGGCGATGTCGAAGGCGACTGGGTCCTGATCGTGGACCAGAACGGCGAGCCGGTCGCCATCAAGGGATCCGGCACCGGGAGGGAGGTGGAGTGATGCGAACGCCACGAGGGCACGCGCGCACGCTGCTCGCCTGCATCGTTTTCCTCGCCTGCGGTTGCGGCGGTGGATCGGGAGACCCCGACTACTCCGACCATGACGATCTCCTGCCGCCGGATCAGAAATACGAGGAGCCGGATCCGTTCCAGGCGGGTAAGGAGCGGTTGTCGGTCGATGTATTCTACGAAGGCGATCGGAGCGAAACGATCAAGATCAACGGCTTCCGAACGCACTATTACATTTTCGGGGGGCCGGAACTGGGCCGGGATACTTTCGCGCAGGGGATCTCGCAGGACCGGCTCGAGGGCGAACAGTCGGATCAGGTGACGCTGGTGGGAACAGCTTTTTGGGGGGGCGGCATCGTCTGGGACGAGCCGATCGATCTGTCGGAATGGAAGAAGCTGTTTGTGAGCTTCAAGTCGAGTGATCGATCGTTCGCGCGGTTCGACCTCACCCTGCTCTACGGGGACGGCGACCCCCGGTCCGCCACGCTCGACCCGACCAACTATGGCTACGTGAATGATGGGCAATGGCATTTTCTGGAGATTCCGCTCCAGGACGCGATCGATCGGGGCTTCGATCCGACCCGGGTCCGCTCGCCATTCATCGTCGGGGCCTCCGGCGGCTTCGCCGGCGACGAGTTGTTGATCGACAACCTGTACCTGACGAAGTAGGCGGAGACGATGCCTCTGCGAGCCATGCGGTTGCTCTTCGTGCTGTTGTCGGCGGTCGTTCTCGCGGGCTGTCCCGCCGACGGCCATCGCGTCGACCTGTGCGCCAATCCCGATCTCGACTGTGACGACGCCGATGCGTGCACGACGGACAGCTGCGAGCCGGTGACGGGCTGCGTCAATCAGCGGATCAGCTGCGACGACCGCACCGCCTGTACGGTCGACAGCTGCAGCCCGGCCTCCGGCTGCGTGAACGCGGCGATCAGCTGCAACGACCAGAATCAGTGCACGGGCGACAGCTGCGACGCGTCGTCGGGGTGCATGCACACGGACATCTCCGCGAACTGTACCGACGGCAACGCCTGCACGGCGGACAGCTGCAATACGGTCTCGGGGTGCGTCAACCAGACGATCTCGTGTGACGACGGTGACGAATGCACGGCGGAGAGCTGCGACTCGGTCACCGGTTGCGCCAGCCGTCCCGTCGCCGACGGTACGTCGTGCGACGGCGGTCTCGGCCAGTGTCTGGGCGGCGTCTGCGAGGCCTCCGACTGCTTCCAGGACGCGGACTGCAACGACAGGGACGCCTGCACGATGGACCGCTGCAACCTGGCGACCAACGAGTGCGTCAACGAGGACATCTCCGCGAGCTGTGACGACGCCAACGCCTGCACGGAAGATCGCTGCGCCCCCGCGACCGGGTGTGTGAACACCGACAGCACGGCGCGGTGCGATGACGGCGAGGAGTGCACGGCCGACAGCTGCGCTCCGGCGACGGGCTGCAGACGCGAGAACGTCGCGGACGGCACGCCATGCGAAGGCGGTACCGGCGAGTGCGGCAGCGGCACCTGCGTGTCGCTCAGCGCGGTGCAGTATTCCCAAGACTTCGAGTCCCTCGACCAAATGAGCGCGAGTGCGCTCGAGGACGACGGGTGGTTGGTCTTCGGCAACGTCTTCGAAGGCGAAGCGTATCTGTACGGCTACGGTCCGTTTCCCGCGCCGAACGGCGGCGAGGCTTTCTGCGCCATCGTCACCGGCCAGGGCGGCGGTCCACAAGGCGCCCAGCAAGTGTCGGTGTACAACGATTACAAGAACCTCGACCACGCCAACGGGTACTTGATCGAGAGCACCGTGTACCGGGAACGCGCCATCACGACCGCCGACGTCGGCAAGACGATCTCGTTCAGTTTCGACGCCAAGCGCGGCAACATCAACGAACCGGGCGACCCGTTGTGTCCGTGCAGCAGCACCGCCATCGCGTTCATCAAGACCCTCAATCCGATGGCTGGGTTTGCGACGACCAACTTCGTCAAGAAGGACACGACCGCGCTGCCCGCAAACTGGGATCGGTACGAGGTCATGTTGGCGATCGACGCGGGGTTGGTCGGCCAGCTGCTGCAGGTCGGTTTCACGAGTACGGCGACCCTGTACCAGCCGTCGGGGAACTTCTACGACAACATCGAGGTCCGCCGGGGTCCGACGCCGCAGTGAAGCCAGCCGTCCAGGCGTGATCCGAGGCGCGACCGGGCCGGGTGGATCGCGATAGGCGCGGCCGCGTCGCGCATCGCCAAGAGGTTCCGACCTCGGGTCGACGAGTTCCTGCGGAGGCCCGTCCGCGGTCAGACCGCCGCGGCCGCCCTGAGAGCGGCGCGGCGCCGCTCGAGCTCCGCGCGAACTTCATGCGCCCGTTCTTCGGTGATCTCGTAGGAGGCGATGGTCCAGATCGCGATCGCCGAGGCGATGATCGGGATCGCGATGTCGAAGATCCGCATCCACAACAACGTCTGCTCGGTCTGCGCACCTTCGAGGGCCACATCGAAGCCGGTGGCATTGAGCAGCAGGCCCCCGATGAAGATCGCCGCCGCCATCCCGAGCTTGACCACCCACCAGAAGATCGAGCCGTACATGCCTTCTCGGCGCTGTGACGTTTGCAGTTCGTCGAAATCGACCACGTCCGGCATCATGGCCGGCACCACCGTGAACAGCCCGCCGAGCGCAAACGCGAGCAGCGGCATGGGCAGCAGAATCAGCCACGGCGCGTGCGGGTCGTAACAGAACCACTTCAACGCGTAGCCGACCATGGAAATGCCGATCGACACGAAGAAGGCGTGACGTTTGCCGATCGCGGTGGCGAGCCGGGTCACGAATATGATGACCAAGAAGGTGGAGATCGCCGCGAGCGAGCCCGTGTAGCCCACGTACGCAGCCCCTTTCACCTTGTCGCCCCCGCACACGTAATAGATGATCACATAGGACTGGAACGCCGAGATCAAGATGAAGCCGTTGAAGACCAGGAAAGTGGCGACGCAGAGTTTCAGGAAGGGGCGGAAGCGCACGGTCGTGACGAAGCCGTTCAGGAAATCGGCCATGCTGTGCAGCAACGGATGTCTCGCCGAGGCGGCATCGACTACAGACCCCGCTGGGGGGGCCGGCTCGGCGCCGAAGCGCTCCCGCAGGAAGATGGCCGGCAACACGCCGATGCCCGCGGTGACCACGCCGACCGCGATCGCCAGCCCCGCGGCTCCCGCGACCATGTCATCGAAGAGGGGCTGGTACTGCATGATGGCCAGGAACCACGGCGAGACCACGTACGCGAGCTGGCTGGTGAAGTTCTGCACGCCCATCAGTCGCGACCGCTCGTGGTAGTCGGGCGTCAGTTCGTAGCCGAGCGCCACCCAGGGAGTGGCGAATACGGTATAGGCGAGATAGAAGATCACCGAGCCGATCAGGAAGAACCAGAAGTAGAAACTCTGGCTTCGCCCTTCGGGCAGCTGCCACAGCAAGGCGTAGATGAGCCCCGACGTGATGGCCCCGACCAGGATGTACGGCCGGCGGCGTCCCCATCGTGAGCGGGTATGGTCGGAGATGTAGCCCATCACCGGGTCGGTGAAGGCATCGGACACGCGCGCCAGCGCACCCATGAGCCCCACCAGGGCGGGGTTCATGCCCAGGCCGAGATTGAGCACGATGACCATCGAGCCGATCGCCGCTGCCAGCAGGTTGTTTACCAACCCGCCCAGGCCGTAGATCACCTTGTGGGTGAATGGGATGCGATCGACGGGCGCCGTCTCGTAGTGCTTGCGCTCCGCAGCGCTCATGGCGCGGGCTCGAACACGCGGACGTAATCGACCAGCATCTCGGCGGGGAATTCCGTATTCCCGCCGACCGGCCCCGGGAACCCGCCGCCCACCGCCAGGTTCAGCAACAGAAAGAAGGGGTGGTCGAAGACCCATTCGCCGCGGGCGCTCACGAAGGCGGTGGTGATCGTCTGATACATCTCCGAGTCGACCCAGAAACGTATCTGGCCGGGATCCCAGTCCACGGCGAAGACGTGGAAGTCGTCGGTGAAGGTCTCACCGTCCGGCAGCCGAAACACCGTCCCGATCGGGTCGGCGCCCGAGTACCCGGGGCCGTGCACGCTGCCTTTGATCCGATCCGTCTGCTGCCCGCGGAATTCCAGGATGTCGATCTCGCCGGTCTGGGGCCAGCCGACCTCATCGATATTCGCGCCGAGCATCCAGAACGCAGGCCAGAGCCCCTGGCCCGGGGGGAGCTTGATCCGCGCCTCGACGCGACCGTACTCCTGCTCGAAGAGGCCCTGGGTCTTGATGCGGGCCGATGTGTAGTCGTTCCCGAGATACGATTCCTCGCGGGCCGTGATGCGCAGATTGCCCGTTCCGTCGAGCGAGACGTTCTCGACGCGGTTGGTGTTGTACTCGAGCTGGCCGTTGCCCCAGCCGTCTCCCCCGACGTCGTACGTCCAGATCGCCGGGTTCGGGGGGGTGCCCTCGGCGCCGTCGAACTCGTCGGCCATCGTCAGCACCCAACGCTGGGGCGGATCAGTGGCGGAGTCGCTCGGGCCGCAACCCAGAAGCGGGTTGAGGGCGATGATGACGGCAAACAGCGAGATCAGGCGCGCCCGCGTCGTCATGCGGCCCCCACGGATGCTTCGGCGAATTGGGCAGGGGTCAGCAGGGCGGACTCGAGGACGAGCGTCGCCGCGCCGACGGCGATCCCCCACTCGTCCAGAGCGCTCACCCGGATGTCGGCATGAGAGATCGACTCGGCCAACGACATCTTGCCGACCGTCTCCCGCACGGCGCCGATCAGAAGGTCGCCGGCTCGCGTGATGCCGCCACCGAGCACGACGGTATCGGGGTTCAGCAGGTTCAGCATATTGGCGACGCCGATGGCGAGTCGCCGACCGGTGTAGCGAATCAAGTCGACGGCGTAGGGCTCGCCCGCGAGCGCCGCATCGACAAGCTCGTCGAGCGTTCTGGGCGCCGGACGCGGCGAGCCGCTCGCGCGCACGTGGTCCGCCGCGCGCTCGAGCAGAAATTGCGTGCCGATGAACGTGGTCAGGCACCCATTGAGGCCGCATGTGCAGCGCGCACCGCTCGAGTCGATCGCCGTGTGACCGATCTCGCCGGCGATGCCTGCGCTGCCGCGGAAAACTCGGCCATCGATGATCAGGCCAGCACCAATGCCGGTGGCCACCTTGATGTAGGCGAGATTTTTCACTGCCGGTCCGGCCACCCACCACAGCTCGGCGAGTGCACCCAGATTGGCGTCGTTGTCGATGAACACCGGACGCGAAAAGCGCTTTTCGAGATGGGCGAGAATATTGTAGCCCTGCCATTTCGGGACGATGAGCGGCAGAAGCTCGCCGGGCCGCGTGCTGTCCACCGGGCTCGGCACGGCCACTCCGATGCCGAGCAGTTGCGACGGCTGCACGGCACCCCCTTTCAGCACCGCATGAACGCCGGCGACCATTTGCTCGAGCGCGAGTTCGGGCTGGTCACGGGCGGGCAGAGACGTCGACCACCGCGCCTTCACTCCGCAGCGCAGGTCCGTGAGCACGCAGGAGACGTGCGTCGCACCGAGCTCGATGCCGACGATCGAGTTCGCCTGGTCCTGGAACTCGAGCATGATCGGGCGTCGCCCGCCGGTGGAGACGCCGGAGTGCGCCTCTCGGACCAGGCCGGTGTTGAGCAGCTCGTTGACGATGGCGGAGATCGTCGAACGGCTCAAGCTCGTGCGCCGCGACAAGTCCGCCCGGGAGATCCCCCGCTCCGTCCAAAGGATATTCAGGATGAGACGGCTATGCCGCGCCCGCATTGCGGACGCACCCATTACCCTCGGCATTCGTTGAACATTTGTTGTCATGGGCACATAAACGATCTTCGTTCGCTTCCCGAACCAACTACGTTGCCGCGCGGGTGTCAAGGCAACTCGCGAACGGCGATGCGCGCGTCGCGAATTCTCAGCGAGGCCGTATTCTTGGCCGATTCAGCAATCTGGCGGCGGGATCCACGGGAATTCGCTGGGCGCACTCCTCCACCTGCACCGCGCAGTGCGTCGTGCCGAACCCGCGCATCACCTCCGAGGGGAGCGTCGCGCTAGCCAGGATCCGCCGCATCTGGTCTGAACCCCAACCACATCGAGCGCGGGCTGATCGACCGCATCTACCGGATCTATCGGTGCAAGCGCGAGGAGTGGCTGGGCAACCACCAGGTGAAACTGGCGCTGGACGAACAAGCCCGAGACGCTGCTGCGGCTCACCGCGCGCCTGGTGCCGAGCCTGCGGCCGTGCCACTGGCTGACGTCAAGCATCCTTCCCCACCGGCGACAATTGGATTTTCCCATTGCCGCCGGTTGGTCGGTCGCTGTTCTTCCTCGTTGAGCGTTCTGTGTGATGCGTCTCGTGCCGTCGGGGGAGCGCGGGGAGACCATTCTCTCACTCTTCGATGCCCATGTAGAATCCCGATGGGCCCCAGGGCTCCGATTGCATAGCGGCCCCGTTCTCCTTCGCCTCGGCAGACTCCAGATGCTCCTCGTTGATCTGCTCATCGAGGCGCAGGCGCCGGTACTCCTGCATCGCCTTCGCGCCCCCGACCCAGAGGCAATTGCAGTGGTACGGATCCGGATAGACGTAGACCGTCCGGCCGTCACGGCTGACCGGCTGCACCTGCAGCGGCTTCATCGCCTGCAGGGCGTTCGCGCGTTCCGGTGTGTCGGCGGGCAGCGACTTGAACCCCGCGGCCGCGAGAACGCTCTCGGTGTCCGCCGCCTCCGACCCGCGCATGGCGCCGCAACCCGCAAGCGCGGAGGCCAGTCCGCCGGCGAGCGCGATCACCGCGGCAACCCGAATGAGATTCCTCCGCCGCATGTCACCCTCCTCGCACGGCGATTTCCCCCCACACGGCGACGGCTACTATGGGGCAGAAGCGGCCGTCAAGCCGAAAGAGCCAGCCGAGAAGGCGGGGTGTCACGCCGCCGGACTACCTCGACGCGCGTCCACGGTCCCGCTCGCGCCGGCGTTGATCGCGTGCCGATTCGTCCTGCGACTGCGCCATTCTGCAAACATTCTGCACATCAACGCCGCGGGCCGAGGCGGCACATCCAGGGACGCCTCGGCACGACGCCCCGCGCTCCGGCCACATCTACCGAACATCAGGGTACCAGAAGGGATGTGGCAACACCCACCCCGGCGCACTTGAAAACCGGCAGCCCGCAAGGGCTCGGGGGTTCGAATTCCTCCCCCCTCCGTTCTTTCTTTGCCGCCCGCGTGAGGAGCGATCGCGCCGCCTGGGCGGCAGCCGCGAGGATCAGGCCGATGCCTTGAGAAGCACCTGGTTGATGATGGTCTGATATCCCAGCCCGTGCCTCTTGGCTTCGCGTTTGGCCCAGGCAAGGACGCGAGGATCGAGCCGGATCGACACCGGCGTAAATTTCTCGGCGCCCTTCGGTGGGCGGCCGC
Organism: bacterium; assembly: GCA_031401035.1. Taxonomy (GTDB): domain Bacteria; phylum Desulfobacterota; class Binatia; order HRBIN30; family CADEER01; genus JANNRA01. Next base: position 17,461 of record JANNRA010000202.1, read on the forward strand.
GCCGAGGCCGGGCCGTCCCCAGTTTGACCTCGATGGCCTTGCGAGCGGCCTCGACTTCGCGGGCGGTGCGGCGGCGTGCCTTCTCAAATGGGAATTCGTCGAGCATCCTCATACTGTTTGCGCTCCCGTCGGCTAGCGCGCCGCGCGCTGATTGATGCGCAGCACATCGCCCGCTGCCCGCGTCGTGTGGACGATGACGAGGACCGCGATATCTGCAGCACCGATCAGCCACCTGCGCTCCTCGCTCGGCGTCGAGTGGCGCGTGTCCACTGCTACCAGGGCGAACGGATCATCGAATGCGGTGATGGCCTCCTCGAAACTGATGCCGTGCTTCGCACGGTTCGCCCCGGCCTTCCGACCATCCCACGCGAACCGCACTTTCGGTAGATACCGATAATCAGCCTATCTGTCCACGGCGTGTGACGCGGAGGCGACTGGCGACCGCCCGGTCAGGCCGCCTGATTCTGCCAATATTCTGCAGATCAACGCCGCGGGCCGAAGCGGCATGGCGAGGCACGCGAGGGCACGACGCCTGTCGTTTCGCCCACGTTGTGCGCGCACCGAGGCAGCCGAAGGCCCGGCGCAACACCCGCCCCGGCGCACTTGAAAACCGGCCGCCCGCAAGGGCTCGGGGGTTCGAATCCCTCCCCCTCGGGTTTCTCCACCCTCAATACAGGCGGAGAGCCTCTGTATGAGCTGGCGACTCACACGCTGACCGTGGACGCCGGGGCGGCGCGCGCCCGCTCGAGGAACTCGAGCATCCACTCGACGTCGAGGGCAAAGCCCAGCGTGGCGACGTCCAGCGGCGAATCGACGCGCAGGGCGTCGGCGAGAGCGCTCGCTTCGAAGAGGGGAAGGGCGGCCGCGCGCGCGAGCGAGAGCCCCGTCGCGTGCGCATCGCGGAGCAGTTGCGCGCGCACGGCGTCGGCCCCCACCGGCACCGCTGCCGCGCCGCGGGGCTGCGCCCGCGGCGCGGTGTGCGCGGCGGCGTCGAGCTGGGTCGCCGGGTCGCCGCGCCAGAGCGCCGCGGGCGACGGCCGCCCTTCGAGGGGCAGCGCCGCGAGCCCCGGATCGATCGCCTCGATCACTGCTGCCAGTAACCGCGAGCCGCGCTTGTCGCGCGGCGCCGCGCAGCGGGCGAAGGCGAGGAATCGCGGATCGAAGAAGGGCGACAAGTCGATGCGGCGCATCGAGGTGCGACTCAGCTCGATGCCGACCCAGCCCGCCATGCGCTGGCACAGGTAGAATTCGTCGAGGGCGTCGAGCCAGGAGAGCCCCGTCGCGGTGAGCCAGGCGTGGATCTCGTTCCGCAGCGCCTCCGCGATCGGCTCGCCGTATGCCGGCGCAAGCACCGGCGGCGCGACGTGCTGGCCCGAGAACCGGCGCGATTGCATGAGCGCGGTCACGCGCTCGGGTGTCACTCCACCCAGTCCCAGTTGGTCGCCATAGTAGAAGCCGCGTGCGAACTCCCCGTTCTGCCCGTGCAGCCGCGGAATGCCTGGCAGCGCCGATTCGGCCCAATCCAAGACAGCCGTGGTGAGCGGGTTGGCGCAGTAGTCGCGGCGGCGCGCCGCGCCTCGTGCGAACGCGATGGTGCGCTGGCGCGGAAAGGCGCTGGTGTCGACGACGGTCGGCGCGAAACCACAGAGCGCCGCCAGCTGTCGTACCAACGGGGCGTCGGCCCGCCCCGGCGCGTCAATGCACAGCACCTGCAGCGCGGCGCGCCGCTGCGGCGGGAGCGCGGCGAGCACGAGCCGGCTGTCGAGACCGCCCGAGAGCGAGATGCCGATGCGCGGGTGGGCCGCCGCCAGTGATCCCACCGCGGCGCGAAGCGCCCCGGCTCCGGCGTCCACCGCCTCCGCAAAGGTCGAGAAGACGGGGTCGCGCGGTGCGGCGTTCGCCCACGCCGCGACGCGCAGGACGCCCGCCGTCAGCACGCAGGCCTCGCCGGGCAACAGCCTGCGCACCCCGGACACCGGCGTGCGCGCGCCGAGGTAGAAGCCGAGCCTGCCGTACGCCGCGAGCGACTCGAGATCGAGGCCGCCGTCTTGCAACGCGCCGAGCGCGAGACACGATGAGCTGCACGCGGCGAAGCCCACGCCGGCGGTGACGTAGACATGGAACAGCCCGCAGACATCGGTCGCGGCTTCGAGGGGCGCACCACGTCCCCTGCGGAACAGCGCCGCGAAGGGCGGTGTGAAGTCGGCGAGGGCCGCCGCGCCCGAGGCGCGCAGCTTGGCCAGCAGGCTCGCCGCCTCGCACGCCCGCGCGCCCCGCCAGTCGGTACCGCCGATTCCGAAGCTGTGCGCGAAGGTGCCGTCCTCCGCGATGTGCTGGGGGGCCCGGCCACCGGCGTCGAGCACCAGCAGGTCCCCATCCTCGAGGCTGACGCGTGGGACGGCGTCGCACAGCAGCCCGATCGCACGGCGGGCGCGTCGAGCGATCGCGCTGCGCGCTGCCGTCGCAAGACCGGGTGCGAACGACAGCGCCAGGATCGCGCGGTGCGACGAACCCTGATCGGAACGGTCAGGCCTGATCGTCAGTCACCCCCTGCGCGTCTTCCCGTCCGGCGCGTGTCGTTGCCGTCGCCAGGTGGAGGCGTGCGACGGCGCCGTGCAGCTGCTCGAGCCTGTTCAGCTCTCCATGGACGGCGTCGTGGCCGGCGTCGTGCCGCGCGCGCGCGCGCGCCAGGGCGCGCACGGCCGAGGCGGTGATCTGTTCGAGCGCGCTGTGGATTTCGAGCTCGAGCGCGCGGCGGCTCTTGATCATGCGGGCGTCGAGGTCGTCCGCGACGCGCCCGGCGTTGCCGCGGATGAGCGTGGCGAGGAAGGCGTGCGCGTCCCGGTCGACCGCACGCCGCGCCGCCGCCGGCGCGCGCAGTGCATCCAGGAGCCAGCGGCCGGGGCGGCGCGCGCTCGCGCGCATCATGCCGAGCGCCACAAAGCGGCGCTTGGCGCGGAAACCGAGGGCCGGGCTGACGCCGGGCGGCAGGGCGGTGAGTCCGCCGTCGCGGGCGACGCGTTGCAGCAGGGCGTTGGCGAGATCCGTGAAGCGCTGCGCCGCCTCGCGGTAGAGCGCCTCGGCCACGGGTTCGGTCTCCGTCAGCCAGCGCAGGACCGAGCGGTCGGCGATCTCGCGTGCGATCGTCAACGCCTGGCGGCGCCGCTCGCCGCGCCTGCCTGCTCGCGTCAGCAACGCGCCGGTGAGTTCGGCCGCGGCGACGGGACGCTCCCGCTCGACGAAGCCGCGCAGCTCCGTGGCATATCGCTCGAGCAATCGCTTCTGCTCGGCCGCGAAGAGAAAGCCGAGCTCGTGGAGCGCGCGGCGCCCGTCCGCGACGCAGGTGCGGAGCGCCTCCACGTGGCGCTCGGTCTCGACAATGGGCCGCGCGAGGGCGCGGCGTTGCTCGTCGAGATCGTGCCCCAGCCGCTCCGCCAGCCGCTCGATGCCACGCATTGCCGCCTGACCGATCAGCGCGCCGCCGATCGACTCTGACAGCGTCCGCAGCGCCTGCTCGAGTGCGTCCCAATCGCCGGATGGTCCTCCGCTGCCGGGCCGTTCGATGGCGCTGACCTGGAGCAGCGGGCCGGGATCCTTGCGCAGCCGCTCGACCAGCACGCGCCGCGTGAACGCGATCGCCTCGCCGCGCTCGGCGTCGGTCGAGCGATCGGCCTTGCTCAACACGAAGAGCAGCGTGCCCACCTGCGCGGCGGCCTCCTCGACCAGCGCCAATTCCTCGCCCGAGATGGGCGGGTCGGTGCCGAGGACGACGAGCGCGGCGTCGATCTGCGGCACGAACTCCCGCGTCGCGTCGGTGTTGGCGCGGATGACCGAACCGATTCCCGGTGTATCGACCAGACACATCCCGTGCGCCAGCAACGGGCTCGGGACGAAGACCTCAACCAGCGACACGCCCTTGCGGTTGGCGGGATTGTGCTCCTCGGACACATAGGCGGCGAGGTCGCCCACCCCGATCTCGTGCCAGTCCCGGTCCATCCGGACGCGCGCGCGCAGCTCCGATCCCCAACGCAGCACGGTCACGGCGGTAGTGATCGGGATGATGCCCGAGGGCAGCAGCGGCTGGCCGACGAGCGCGTTGAGCAACGTCGACTTGCCGCGCTTGAACTGCCCGATGCACGCCACGTAGAAGCGACCCTCCGCCAGCCGGTCGGCCAGCGCCGACGCCTCGCTCGCTATTTCCGGCGCCCCGGCCTCGTCGGCGAGACGGGCCAGCGTGACGAGATGCGCTGGCGGGCCGCTGAGTTCTGGCGACGGCGACGCGCCCAGTGGGTCGAGCTCGCGGTGCATCTCCTCTGTTCCTGTCCCGGTCCTGGGTTGCGGTGCGATCGGTCCATTGCCGATCGAGTGCGAGCCGGTCGCATACACCGTTCGACCGGCGCGTGCGACGCAGGGGGATACGCGCACCTCCCGTTGGCGGATCCGGCCCCCCGCGTTGCCGCCCGGCGGTGCATGCGCTTTAGTGCGAATGCGCGGACCTGGGCCACCCGCCGGATGGGGAGGTTCGATGAGCAAACACACGGTGGTCTGCATTCCCGGCGACGGCATCGGTCCCGAGGTGATGGCCGCGACGCAGCGCATCCTCGCCGCCGCGGCAGCACCGCTCGCGTGGGTGGAGCGGCGGGCCGGCCTGGCGGCGCTGGAGGGCGGCGCGGAGGTCCTGCCGGGCGCGACGCTCGAGGCGATCGAGCACCACGGCGTGGCGCTCAAGGGGCCGTGTACGACGCCGGTGGGCGAGGGCTTCACCTCGGTCAACGTCCAGCTGCGCAAGCGCCTCATGCTCTACGCAGCGGTCCGGCCGGTGCGCAACCTGGCGGGCGTGCCGACCCGCTTCGACGGCGTCGACCTGATCATCATTCGCGAGAACACCGAGGGCCTGTACAGCGGCATCGAGAACCAGATCACCGACGACGCGGTGATGAGCATGAAGGTTGCGACGCAGACCGCCTGCGCGCGCATCGCCCACTGGGCCTTCCGCTTCGCCACGCGCCGGCGGCGGCGCCGGATCACCGTCTTCCACAAGGCCAACATCATGAAGATGACCGACGGCCTGTTCCTGCGCGAAGCGCGCCGCGTCCACCAGCGCGAGTACCCGAACATCGACTACCAGGAGCTGATCATCGACGCCGGCTGCATGAAGCTGGTCCAGGACCCGACGCAGTTCGACGTGCTGCTGCTCGAGAACCTCTACGGCGACGTGGTCAGCGACCTCTGCGCCGGGTTGGTCGGCGGGCTCGGCGTCGTCCCCGGCGCCAACTACGGCGACCAGCACGCGGTGTTCGAGGCGGTGCACGGCTCGGCCCCGGACATCGCCGGCACGGGCGTCGCCAATCCGCTGGCGCTGCTGATGTCGGCGGTGATGATGCTCAACTACCTCGCCGACGAGCGCGACGATCCCGCCTGTCGGACGGCGGCGGAGAAGATCAAGACCGCCTACGACGGCGCCCTCGAGGCGGGCGAGAAGACGCGCGATCTCGGCGGCCAGCTGGGGACCGATGCCTTCGCCCAGGCGGTGATGGCGCGGCTGCCGTGAGCGCGGCGCTGCCAGCCACCCGGGCGCGGGCGGAGATCCGCGCCCGGACCTCGCCGATCTGCTACACGCCGGCCGGGTGACCAACAGTCGCGAACACCGGCCGTATCCTGGAGGGCGCCGCCCCGTCGGCGCCTGTTGAATGGAGTCCGGCATGAAGAACGCGGGGAATCGCTGGCGACCCCGAGGGGCGCTCGCCACCGTCCTGCGCGAGCCGTTGCTGCACTTCCTGGTCGTCGGCGTCGCGCTGTTCCTCCTCTACCGCGCGGTGAACGACGATGCGTCCGTGGCGCCGCAGGCAATCGTCGTCAGCGCCGCGCGCGTCGAGGCGCTGGCGGAGAGCTTCGCGACGACCTGGATGCGGCCGCCGACGCCGGCCGAGATGCAGGGGTTGGTGGACGACTACGTGGTGGAGGAAGTGTATTCGCGCGCGGCGATCGCGCTGGGGCTCGATCGCGACGACACCGTCATTCGCCGCCGCCTGCGGCAGAAGATGGAGTTCGTCTCGGATGACGTCGCCGCCGCGGCGGAACCGACCGATGCGCAGCTGCAGGCCTACCTGGCGCAGCAGGCCGACCAGTTCGCCCGCCCGCCGCAGGTGACGTTCCGGCAGGTCTACTTCAGCACCGATCGGCGCGGCGGCACGGCGCGGCGCGATGCCGAGCGGCTGCTGGCCGACCTGCGGGCCGGCCGCGCGCCGGCGGACCTGGGCGAAGCCGGCGACGCGTCGTTGTTGCCGCGTGCCATGCGCGACGCCGCTCCGCAGGAGATCCAGAACGCCTTCGGCGCCGACTTCGCCGCCGCGCTGGCGGCGGCGCCGGTCGGCCAGTGGGCCGGACCGCTCCAGTCGGACTTCGGCCTGCACCTCGTGCAGGTGGAGCGGCGCGCGGCCGGGTCGGCGCCGGCCCTGGCGGACGTCCGTCCGGCGGTGCTGCGCGAATGGCAGGCCGAGCAGCGCCGGCAGTCGAAGCAGGCGTTCCTCGCCGCTCTGCGCGGCAGGTACGAGATACGCATCGAAGGGCCGGCGGGCGCCCGCATTGAGCCGGACGGTTCGACCGCGGTGCGCCCGCAAGGAACGGCAGGGCGGTGAACCGCCGGTTGACGCTGCTCCTGCTCGCCGCCCTGGCGAGCGGCGACGCGGCGCAGGCGCACGAGGTCCGTCCGGCCTACCTGGAGATCCGCCAGAGCGACGGCGACGCGTTCGACGTCCTGTGGAAGGTGCCGGCCCGCGGCGAGTACCGGCTCAGTCTGCACGCCCGGCTGCCGCAGGGGTGCAGCGGCGCGCCGGCGCAGGGCGCCTTCGTCGGCGCCGCCTTCGTCGAACGCTGGCGGGCGCAGTGCCCGGGCGGGCTGGTCGGCGGCACGATCGCGGTCGATGGCCTGCGCGCGACGCGCACCGACGTGCTGGTGCGCATCGAGTGGGCGGACGGCACGACGCACACCGCGCGCCTGACCCCCGAGCAGACGTCCTTCGACGTCCCGGCGGCGCCGGGCGTCCTGGCGGTGGCGCGGACCTACGTCGTCCTCGGCGTCGAGCACATCCTGCTCGGCGTCGACCACCTGCTGTTCGTGCTCGGGCTGCTGTTCCTGGTCGGCAACTGGCGGCAGCTCGTCGGCACGGTCACCGCGTTCACCGTCGCGCACAGCCTGACGCTGGCCGCGGCGACGCTCGACCTCGTGCACGTCCCGCAGGCGCCCGTCGAGGCCACCATCGCGCTCAGCGTCATGTTCCTCGCCGCCGAGATCCTGCACACGGCGCAGGGGCGGGCGGGCCTGGCGGCGCGCGCCCCGTGGCTGGTTGCGTTCGTGTTCGGCCTGCTGCACGGCCTCGGCTTTTCCGGCGCCCTGCGCGAGATCGGCCTGCCGCAGCGCGACATCCCGATGGCACTGCTCGCCTTCAACCTCGGCGTCGAGGCCGGCCAGCTGGCGTTCATTGCCCTGGTGGTCGCCGCCCTCTCGGCCGTGACGCGGCTGGTCGGGCGGCGCGGCGCGGCGTCGCACGGCCCGTGGCTGTCGGAGGCGATGATCCGCACGCCCGTGGCGTACGCCATCGGGTCGATCGCCGCCTTCTGGACGGTGCAGCGGGTGGTCGCGTTCTGGCCGTGACGCCCGCTGCAATTCAAGTCAGGCGCGCGGCGTCTGCCGGCCCGTCAACCTGACCGAGGTGGCGGGGCCGATCAGTCGCGCGGTGTTCCGGGCCGTCCCGCCGCGCATGTCGGTCGCGCCGTAGGCGGCGAACGTCGGCGCCGAAAGGGTGGTCGCCGCGCCGGCGGCGGCACCACCCGGCGCGCCTGTAGCGTCGGTCGTTGCCCGGGCGACGCGGTCGATCTCTTCCAGCGCCTGCAGCACCTGGCGACCAACGGCGCCACGGCGCGCCTGATCGTCAGCGTCCGTGCAGTCTGGGCAGACGGTCAGGTCGCGAATGTGTTCCAGGAGACTGTTGGCGCGAAGACTCATCGATTCCTCCCTGCGGCGCTCAGCACGCTCAGACCGGTTGCTCGTCTCTTCCCACCACGTCCCCCACGCCGCCGTCAACCGCGCCCGCGTCGAGTGTCGAGCGCCGCGATCTGCAGGAGCACGTCGCGCCGCTGCATTGCGTCGAGCAGCAGCGACGCGGATCGGACGGCATCCGCCGCCCGCGCATCGTCGAACACGGTCTGGGCGGCGACGGCGCTCAGGATGCGCGCGTCCGCGGGCCGGCTGTCGTCCGCCGCGGCGCGAATCAGGGGACAGTGTTCCGCCAGGCCGACCTCGCGCAGCCGCGCCGACCAGCGCACCGCCTGCTCGGTGGGCATCGCCGGCGCCATGCGGATCGCCAGCGCCAGGGCGCTGGCGCGGTAGCGGGGATCGTCGACCAGTCCCTCGAGTATCACGTGCGCGTTGCCGGGCGGCAGCTGCAGGAGCTGCGCGAAGATGGCGGGCACCCGCGCGGCGGGAACCGAGCGTAGACAGGCCCTGACGTCGCGCCCTGTCCGCCGATAGCTTTCGGCCAGGATATGCCAGATCGGCTCGTCCCACGTCGCGCCCGTGGCGACCACCGTCGCCTCGTCGGCGGCCTGCTGCCACTGCTCCAGCATGAAGTGGCAGCGGGCGCGGTGCAGGGGCACGGCGAATCCGGGCAGCACCATGCCGTCGTCGTCCCTCGCCTCGATCAGTCCGTCGAAGGCATCCAGGGCATCCCGCCAGCGCTGCACGTCGACATAGGCCGCGCCGCGCAGGTAGCGCACCAGCTCCGTCGAGTCGGAGACGCGCTCGAGGTCGTCGATCCACGCCAGGGCCGATTCGGGTCGCCCCATATCGAGGCACAGCTGCGCCGCCGAGCGGCAGAGCGTGCGTCGCAGGGGCGGCGAGTCGCAGGGGAGGGGCCGCGCCTGGGCGAAGAGCGCCAGCGCGTCCTCGCCACGACCGCCCAGTGTGTAGGCGCGGGCGAGGTTGACCAGCTTGTCGACCGCCTGGCGATCGACATCCGCGCCGGCGTCGAGCGTCGCCAGCCGCATGTTGCGCTCGGCCTTGCCCTTCGCCGCCATCCGCGCCGGCGTGTAGCCGCTGTGGACCAGACGGCCGCCGTCGAGGACGTCGAACTCATAGGCCGTCCCGCCGCCGCGGTGGATCACCTGCTCGTGCAGGCGGCCGTGCCAGTGGAACAGCGCGCGCCGAAACAGCCGGCACGCCCGGTGCGTGACGTCGCGCTTGCCGTCGCCGCCGAGGTTGACGATGTCCAGCACGAAGGCGTCGACCGGTGCGCCCGGCAGGGCGGCGCGCAGCGCCGCCGGGTCGCCGTCGAACAGCTCGTCCGCATCGACGTGCAGCACCCATTCGCCAGTACAGTGCGCCAGCGCCGCGTTGCGGGCGCGGCCGAAGTCATCGTCCCAGTACCCCTGGATGACCGCGGCGCCGGCAGCGCCGGCGAGGTCCTGCGAACCGTCGGTCGAGCCGGTGTCGTAGACGACCACCTCGTCGACCAGGCCGCGCAAGGCGCTCAGGCACTCGCGCAGCAGCGCGGCTTCGTCCCTGACGATCAGGCAGGCGGACAGCAGCGGCCCGGCGGCGCCGCGCGGCAGGGGCAGTCGGCCGCTGTGCTTGGCAACCAGCCGCTCGAGGTTGGCCTGCTGGATGGCGAACCAGTCCAGGCCGTACGCATCGAACGTCGCATGGCCGTGGTGGTGGACGACGGTGTCATGGCAGATCAGCAGCCGCCCTCCGGCCTTGATCAGGCGCAGGCAGAGATCGTCGTCCTCCGCGCCGCCGGTGGCAAACCCTTCGTCCCAGCCGCCGACCAGCCGCAGCGCGCTGGCGCGCACCGCCAGGCAGAACCCGACCAGGCGGGTCGTCTCGGTGGTTCGACCGGGATGCCGCCGCCGCCAGGCGCGGGCAAAGGCGCCAAACGACGACAGGGATGCGGCGTCGTAGTCGGCGTTCGCGATCACCTGCGGGCCGGAGACGCAGTTGCTCATCGGGCCGGTGGCGACGACGGACGCATCGGCGAAGGGCGCCAGCAGCCCGGCGAGCCAGTCGTCGGGGAGCAGGGTGTCGTTGTTGAGGAACACGACGGTCGATCCGGTGGCCAGCGCGGCGCCCTGGTTGCAGGCCGTCGCGAAGCCGCGATTCGTCGCATTCGCACTCGTCGTCACCCATGGAAGGCGAGCGAGTCCGGCCGCGGTGTCGTCGTGCGAGCCGTTGTCGACGACGACGACCTGGTCCGCCGCGCCGAGCGTCGGGCGCAGCGATGCGAGGCAGGCCTGCGTCATCGGCCACTGGTTCCAGACCGGAATGACGATGCTCACGTGGTCCATCAGGCAGATCGAGCTCGCTGACGGCCCGTCACCGGCACGGGGACGGGAATGCCCTCAATAGGCCCCGGCCAGCTTGCGATGGTCCCAGCTGGCGATCCGTTCGGGGCGGATGACGACGACGGTGCGCTTCCGCGCCATCATCTTCGCCGCCTGCGGGATCATCTCCGGCGCGATGTCCGGGTTGTTCTTGCGGACGATGTGCGCGGCATAGCGCTCGACGGCGGCGGGCTCATCGACCAGCTCGGCGCGGGCGTTGATGGAGACGCCGCGCAGCTGATCGTAGGTGGTGCCGTCCTCGACCAGCACGGCGATGCGCGGGTCGCGCTGCAGATTGACGATCTTCTGCGACTTGGTGAACGTCTCGAAGACGATCGCGCCGTCGACCACCGCGAACCACAGCGTCGTCAACTGCACCGACCCGTCCTTGTTCAACGTCGCCACCTGCAGGCTCTGGCGGCTCTCGATGAAGGGCCAGATCTCCGCTTCGGTCATCCGGATCAGGTCGCGCTTCTTGGGCATGGGCGCTCCCTATCCGACGGCGCGGGCCGGCGTCGAGGGCCGGCCACCCGCCGCCGATCTGATCGGCAACGGGGTTTGACCACCCGTTCGACGCGGCCTAATGACGGCCACCGGCCGTGACCACTCCAATCACTTCTGCCGCTGCTCCGGCCGACGACGCCGATCGCGCACAGCGGCGGACGCAGAGCCGGCGCGGGCTGCTGCTGTCGCTGCGGCCGGACGGCGGCGCCTTCGCGGAGTGGGCGCACGACCATGCCGCGGCGGCCGACTGGGAGTGGCTGCTGCGCCGGGCGCAGCAGCACAAGCTGGCGGCGCTGCTCGCCGCGCGGCTTGCCGACTGCGACCTCGACGTCGATGTCCGCCAGCGCCTGGCCATCATTCGCCTCGAGGCGACGCAGCGCGCCGCGGCGGCGGAGCGGACGCTGGCCTGCCTCGCCGACGCGTTCGCGGCGCCGGCGCTGCCGTTCTTCGTCGTCAAGGGCAGCGTCCTGGCGCACCAGATCTACGGCGATCCGCGCCTGCGGCGCTTCGCCGACGTCGACATCGTGGTGCGCCAGGCCGACGTGCCGCGGGCGGAGGAGGCGCTGCGCGGGCTCGGCTTTCGGCCCGGCGGCTTCGAGGCGATCGTCGCGGCGCGGCCGACGACGACGGCGGAGCGGCGCATCGCCAAGCGGCTGGCGCGGCGCTTCGAGGCGCGCCATCTCGGCGCCTTCTCCTGGTACGCTCCGGCGGGCGGTGAGATGCTGTCGGTCGACCTGCACTGGCAGCTCTCCCCGACCCGTCTGCCAGGCGATGAAGACCGCCTCTGGCAGCAGACGACGCCGGTCACCGTCGCCGGCACGCGCCTGCTCACCCTCACCCCGGCTGCCACCGTACTGCATCTCGCCGCGCACGCGACCACCTGCCTGCTGAACGGCTTCCGCCTCCTGCACCTGGCCGACGTCGGCTGGGCGGCGCGCCACTTCGCGGATCAGGGCGCGGCGGTGTGGGCACTGGCGGAGCAGTGGGGCGTGACGGCGCACCTGGCGCTGGTCTTCGCGCTGGTCGAGCAGCGGCTCGGCATCGAGGTGGAAATGGCCGGCGGCGCGTCCGGGCGCCGCCCGACGACGCGTAGGCTGGCCAGCGAGGCGATGCTGGTCGATGTCCCGGACCTGGCGACGATGCCGCAGCACAAGCGCCTCGGCCCCGAATTGCGCTGGGCTGTCGCCATGGGCTGCGTGCGGCGCAACGTGCGCGTCTCCATCGCCGCGGCGGCGGCGCGGGCCCGCTTCCGGCTGCACCGCTGGCGCCGGCCGCGCGCTGACTGAGCGCCGGCCGGTCAGCGCGCCGCGGCGAGGATCGCCGCGACGGCCTGGTCGGCGTTCAGCGCGTCGGTGTTGAGCACCAGATCATAGTGCAACGGCGTCTCCTCGCGGACGTCGTAGAAGGTACGCAGGTAGTGGGCGCGGTCCTTGTCCGATTCGCGTACCGCCTTGGCCGCGTCGCCGCTGTCGAGCAGGCTGATGCGCCGCGCGCGCGTCTCCGGCGACGCCGTGACGAGGACGCGCAGCACCTTCGCGCCAGCGCCGAGCGCGTACGACGCCGCGTGGGCGACGATGACCACCTTGCCCTGCGCCGCGATCTCGGCGATCGCCTCGCGGATCAGCCCGCGCAGATCCTCGGCCACCGGCGCGGCCACCGGGTTGACGCCCGGCAGGTAGTACGGGCCGCCGGCACCGACGAGCTCGCCCGGGGGGCCGATGGCCAGGGCGTCGAGCAACCGCTCGAGAAAGGTCGCGCGCTCCTCGGTCTTTGCCACCATGTTCGGGTCGATGTGCGCCTTGCCGCTGGCGACGACGATGATCTCCTCGTCGATGTAGCGGAACCCGAGCTGCTCGGCGACCATGCGGCCGATGGTCTCGCCGCCGGCGGCCGCGGCGCGCGATATACAGATGACGCTGCGAGTCATGTCGTTGCTGCCTCCATGCCGTGAACCGTGGCGATGCCGGGAGCGCTACCAGGAACGCCGCTGGTCGGCAATTGGGTCGCGCGGCGCGGCCGCGTTGACACCGCCGATCGCGCGCCACTACAAGCCGACGCATCGCAGCAGGCGCGCGGTGCACCGCGCAGGGGAGGTTCCATGGCACAGGCAGCAGGGCAGGCAGCCTATCCGATCGATGCCGGCGTGGTGCAGTTTCTCGCCGCGCGCACGCAGCGCATGCTGATCGGCGGCGAGTGGGTGGCGGCGGCGTCGGGCGAGACCTTCACCACCGTCAACCCCGCCACTGAGTTGCCGCTCGCCACGGTGCCGGCGGGCGACAAAGAGGACGTCGACCGCGCCGTACGGGCGGCGCGCCACGCCTTCGAGCACGGGCCGTGGCGGCGCATGACGCCCTCCGAGCGCGGGCGGGCGCTGTGGAAGCTCGCCGATCTCATCGAGGCGCACAGCGAGGAGTTCGCGCAGCTCGAGACGCTCGACAACGGCAAGCCGATCAGCGTCGCGCGGGCCGCCGACATTCCGCTGGTGGTCGACCACTTCCGCTACTACGCCGGCTGGGCGACGAAGATCGAAGGCGAGACGATCCCGGTGTCGACCGCGGGCCTGCATATCCTCAACTACACGCTGCGCGAGCCGGTCGGCGTCGTCGGCCAGATCATCCCGTGGAACTTCCCGTTGCTGATGGCCGCCTGGAAACTCGGCGCGGCGCTGGCCTGCGGCAACACCGTGGTGCTCAAGCCGGCCGAGCAGACGCCGCTGTCGGCGTTGCGGCTGGGCGAGTTGTTCGAGGCGGCGGGGTTCCCGCCCGGCGTCGTCAACATCGTCACCGGCTTTGGCGAGACCGCCGGCGCCGCCATCGCCGCGCACCCGGACATCGACAAGGTCGCCTTCACCGGCTCGACCGAGGTCGGCCGCATCGTCATGCGCGCCGCCACCGGCAATCTCAAGCGCGTGTCGCTGGAGCTGGGCGGCAAGTCGCCGAACATCATCTTCGCCGACGCCGACCTCGACGCCGCCGCCATCGGCGCCGCCTCGGCGATCTATTTCAACCACGGTCAGTGCTGCTGCGCCGGCTCACGGCTGTTCATCGAGCAGAAGGTGTACGACCGCGTCATGCCGCGCCTGATCGACTACTCCAAACAGGTCAAGCTCGGGCCGGGCATGGATCCGACGACGGAGATGGGCCCGCTGGTGTCGCACGAGCAGTTCACGCGCGTCAGCGACTACCTGCAGCACGGCCGCCAGGAGGGCGCCACCGTCGCCGCCGGCGGCGGCCGTCCGGCGCACCTCGGCCAGGGCTACTTCGTCGCTCCGACGGTGTTCAGCGACGTCCGCCCGGACATGAGGATCGTCCGCGAGGAGATCTTCGGACCGGTGGTGTGCGCGGTGCCGTTTACCGATCCCGAGGAGGTCGTCGCCGCCGGCAACGACTCCGCCTACGGCCTCGCCGCGGCGGTGTGGACGCGCGACGTCCAGAAGGCGCACCGCATGGCCGCCACCCTCAAGGCCGGCACGGTGTGGATCAACTGCTACAACATGTTCGACGCCGCCTCGCCGTTCGGGGGCTACAAACAGAGCGGCTTCGGACGCGAGATGGGTAAGGCCGCCCTCGACCTCTACACGCAGATCAAGAGCGTCTGGCTCAACCTCGGCGAGCACGCCGGCTGACGCCGGGCGCCGTGCCTGCGCCGGCGCGGCGCCCGGCTCAGCTCCAGGGCGGGTCGTAGCAGCAGTGCATGCCGGTGCTGACGCTTCGGGCTCTTCATCGCCATCGCGCACTTCCTCGACGCCTACGCCCAGCGCGGTCCGTTGCTGCTGATCCTCGACGATCTGCAGCGTGCCGACCCGCCCTCGCTGCTGCGCCTGCAATTCTTCACGCAGGAGCAGCGCCAGCGCTCCATCCTCGTCCTCGGCACCAACCGGACGCACGGCGCGCCACCCAACCGCGCCCTGACGGAGATGGTGGTCGAGGCGAGCCGCGAGCCGGGCACCGAACGCCTCGAGGTGGGCGCCTTCAGTCGCGACGAGACGGCGGACCTGCTGCGCGCCTGGTTTGCACACGAGCCCGACGTCCGGTCGGCGCGCCGCGATCGCCGGGGCGGCAAAGCCGCCGCGACGGTGGGCGATGCGCTCGAACATGGCGCGAGTCCGTACTCGCCCCGCAGCGCACCGACACACACCAGCGGACAGTGCGGCGGAGCTGCGCCCTCCGTTCTCAGCGCGGTGTGCGCGCCGCGATCCCCAGCCCGCCCAGCGCCGCCGCGACGCCCGCGTAGGCGAAGAGATCGCCGACCGAGAGCAGATAGACGCCGCCGAGGTCGGCGGTCTGGATGAGCAGCGGGCTCGGCACCAGCGCGTAGCCGAGCAGCATCCACGGTTCGCCGGTGAGCAGGCGCGCCCGCGCCAATTCGCAGGCGACCCACAGCGCCGCGGTCAGCGGCGGGCGCCAGACGGTGGCGATGCGCGGCAGCGCCACCGACGCGGCGGCCGCGAACACGGCGTAGCAAAGGCCCCAGAGGATCTGGCAGCCGACCAGGCAGAAGAGCAGGCCGAACCACCACGGCTGCTGGTAGTAGAAGGTGAGGGCCGTCGGCCACCCAGTAGCCGATCCCCCAGATCGCCGCGCTGCCCCACAGGTGCCCGGCCAGCGCGTGCAGGCCGGCCGAGAGCAGGATCAGAAGGACAAGCATCATCGCCGCGTCGCGACTCTGCTGCGCGTTCGCTGCGCGCCGGTCAAGGCGACCGGCCGGGCGACCTACCGGGCGCCACAAGATGTTTTACAGCAAAATAGAACGCCAGTAATCAGTGAATATGGGTACACGCATTTCGATGGATCTGGCGGATCCGCGGCTGGTGAAGCTGCTCAAGGTCGAGGCGAACGAGGGCGACACCACGGTCAAGGAAGTGTTGACGCGAGCCCTCGAGGCCTACTTCGCCGATCGCCTCGAGACCCGGGCGCTCGCCACGCTGGCGAGATCGGCATTCGGCGAGTGGGACGATCCGCGCGACGCCGAATATGACAACCGGTGAAGGCCGGCGACATCTCGAAGCGCTGCGCATCGAAGGCGGCGCAGGCCGGCTGCCGCCGCGTCTTCGCGAACTGGCTGGGCTGAGGTCCGCGCGCCGGCGCGCCGGGTTACGGTAAGGGCCGCGGCCCGGGCCGCCGCGGCACCGGTTGCAGGACCTCGAGGCGATCGCGGTAGCGGCTGCGGATGGTCATCAGCACGCTGTGCGGCACCAGCAGCGCGCCGGCGATGCGGCGGATCTCCGCCTCCTCGACCAACGAGACCAGGTGGTCGGCGGCGGCGACGGCGTACAGCGAATCGAGCAGCACCTGCTTCTCCTCCGCCGTCGCCTGCGCGTTCAGCACCCGCGTCAGCAGGTGTGGCTGCACCGCACGCAGGGTGTCGAGCTCGTGCGTCAGCAGGGCGACCACCACCTGGGCGTGATCGGCGCCGAGGCGCTGCTGCGTTGCCAGTTGCGCCGTCATCGCCGCCGCCTCGGCGGCGGAGATGCCGTCCTCGCTGCCGGCGACGCGCGCCAGGTGGCCGGCAAAGGCGGCGAGATACTCGAGCCGATCGGCGCCGAGACGGCCGAGCTGCTCCTGCAGGTGGCGTAGGAACGGGTCGGCATCGGCGGCCGGCGCGCCGGCGCGCAGGCCGAGAGAGGTGAGGAGACGGCGCAGAGCCATGCGCCTGCACCTCGCATACGCTGTGGCGCGGAGCAACGCGTCGCGCCGCGCGCCGCAAATGGCGCCGCCGCGCCATCTCTCGTGGCGGCGGCGGCGAGGACATCGCCGACTTCTCCTGCGAGACGCTACTGGGAGTGCCGTGAGGCGACCGGCGACCGGGCTTTGCCCATGCAATCGGCCGGTCTGAACCGATCCAGGTGCTCAGCCTGCGGCGGCTGCCGCGTTCCCGTCCAGCTCCCGCGCCAGCCGCGCCGCCTGCGCGGGGGCGCCCATCGCGGCATACCGCTGCATGGCCGCCTCGAGCTCGCGCCGTGCGGCGGGCTCGTCGCCGCGCAGGCGCGCCAGGTGGGCGCGGCATTCGTGCACCTCTGGCTGGTAGGCTTGGGCGCCGGTTTCGTCGATCAGCGCCTGGGCGCGGATCAGCGCCTGCTCGGCGCGCGCCAGGGCCACCGCATCGGCGCGGCGGAGCTGGGTGTGGGCGAGCGCGAGATGCGCGCGCGCCTCCTCGTACCTGCAGTGCTGCGTGTGCGCGACCGCAACCGCGGTGTGCGCCTCTTGTTCCGCCCGATCCAGCTCGCCGCGCCCGAGCAATGTCTTGACCAGCTCGGCACGGACCCAGCCTTCGAACATGCGATTGGAGCCGCTGGTCGCCGCTCGCAGCGCCTCTTCCAGCATCGTGATCGATTCATCCCAGACGGCATCGAGCCGATGGGCGATTCCCGACGCGAAGGGTCCTGAGAACAGCGATTGCGGGGTGGTGGATCTCGCGCCCGTCTCCAGCGCAGAACGGGCGTGGCGGTGAGCGGCGGCCGCGTCGTCGCAGAGAACGTCCATCTCGATGCGAGCCAATTGCATCCACGTGAGCACCTCGAAATCCCCGTGCGCCCGCGCCAGATCCTCCGCGCGGTCGCACACCGCCCTGGCCTCCTCGAGGCGCCCGAGCCGCGCGAGGATCCACGCGTGGGTCATCAGGATACCTAGAAACGGGCTGTAGCCGGTGAACTCCACACCGAGCGCGGGGTCCGCCGGCAGCGTCCGGCAGGCCGTCTCGCAGGATTCGAGCCCTTCGGCGAGGCGGCCGGCGAAGGTGCAGGCGAACCCCAGAAACGAGCGTTCCGCGATCTGCAGGCCCTGATCGTCGGTCTGGTCGGCGAGTCGTACCGCCTCGCTGGTGTGATGCACGTAGGCGTCCGAGTCCCCGCCCACGAGGCCGAGCGCAGCCCCAAAGGTGCCGTGGAGGGCCGCTTGGGTGCGCACGTCGCCGACCTCCTCGGCCAGGCGCCGGCCTTCTTCGAAGATGTCGGTGGCTTCGGCGGTTGGCGTGCCGAGGCGCCAGGCGAGGTTGAGGTTCCCGACGCACGCGGTGACCCCGAGCTGCAAGGTTTCCATGGTATGCGGCAGCGGCCTCAGCAGGCTGCGCACGCGCTCCCAGTGCCGCACGCCCTCGGCCGCGTTGGTGACCCCGGCCCACTCGGCGGCGCGCTTGTGCCAGAGGGCAGCGTGCAAGGCCTCGCCGGCCTGCTCGAAGTGATGCGCCAGCAGTGCCGCCTTCTCGTTCAGCTTCTCGGCGTAGATCTCGGCGGTCGCTCGTGCGACCGCCGCGTGCACGCGAGCCCGGCGCTCGCGCAGCAAGGTGTCGTACGCCACCTGCTGCGTCAGCGGGTGCTTGAAGGTGTACTCGGCCACCGGATAGAGCGCCTGCTCGTAGACGAACTCCGCCTGGGCGAGGGAGCGCAGCGCCGCGGTCACGTCGGCCGGCACTGCGTCCCGCGGCGCGACGTCGGCGAGCACCTGCACCAGCACCGGCTCGCTGAACTCCGTGCCGATCACAGCCGCGGTTTGCAGCACCTGCTTGTGGCGCTCCGCCAGGCGATCGATGCGCGCTGCCAGTACGGCCTGCACGCTGGCCGGGACATCGAGCGTTTCGACCGGCGCCGTCAGCCGATACTCTCCGGCGCTGCCCTGGAGCCTCCCCGACTCGATCAGGGACTGCACCACTTCCTCGGTGAAGAAGGGATTGCCGCCGGTGCGCGCGTGGATCGTGTCCGCCAGCCCGGCGATGCTCGGGTCGCCGCCGAGGAGGCTGCCGAGCAACTGGTGCACCGCCTGGGAGCTCAGAGGCGCCAGCGGCAGTTGCTGGTAGTAGGATCTGCGCACCCACGTGGCTTCGAACTCCGGCCGGAAGTTGACGATGAGCACGAAGCGCGTGCCGGCGATGGCGTCCACCCACTCTTCCAGCCACGCAGCGCTGGCGCCGTCCATCCAGTGCAGGTCCTCGATCAGGGCGACGGTGTCCTCGGCGCCGTGCTGCACCAGCTTGCGCAGCACGCCGAAGAGCTGGCGCTGCTTCAGATCGGGGTCGATGTGCGGCACCGGACGGTCCGGGTCGGGCACGCCGAAGAACTCGAAGAGGACCGGCAGGACCTCACGATAGGCGTCGTCCAACAGGAGCAGATGTCCGGCGAGTTTCTCGCGCGCGCTGCGATCCGAGTCCTGCTCGGTGATGCCGTAGTAGTGGCGGAAGATCTGCAGGATCGGCAGCAGGGGAACGTTCCGGCCGTGCGCGGCGCAGCGCCCCTCAATGACGCGCAGGCCGGCGGCGCGGCAGTGCTCGGCGAACTCGTAGCAGAGCCGGCTCTTGCCCGTCCCCGCCTCGGCCACGACGCCGATCACCTGACCGTTGCCGGCGCGGGCGCGCGCCAGCGCCGTCTCCAGGACGTCCATCTCGGCGTCGCGGCCGACGAAGCGCGTCAGGCCGCGGGCCTGTGCGACCTGGAGGCGCGTGCGCAGCGCGCTGACGCCCTCGAGTTCGAAGGCCTGCACCGGCTCGGCGGCGCCCTTGATCGTCACGAGGCCGAGATCGCGCAGGGCGACGTAGCCGGCGACCGCCCTGGCGGTGGCCTCGCTCAGGCAGATCGTGTGCGCCGCAGCGAGCTGCTCCATGCGCTGCGCCAGCCCCACCGTGTGTCCCTGGGCCGTGTACTCCATGCGCAGGCCGTCGCCGATCGTGCCGACGATCACTTCGCCGGAGTTGAGCCCCATGCGGGTGCAGAAGCTCAGCCCGTGGGTGCGGCGCAATTCCTCGCCATAGCCGCGCAGCGCATCGCGCAGATGGAGCGCCGCGAAGCAGGCGCGCTGGGCGTGGTCCTCGTGCGCGATCGGGGCGCCGAACAGCGCCATGATGCCGTCGCCGGTGAACTTGTCGACGAAGCCCTCGAAGCGCTCGACGCCGTCGGCGAGGATGGTGAAGAAGCGCTGCATGATGGCGCTCCACTCTTCGGCATCGAGCCGTTCGGCCAGGTCCATCGACCCCTGCACGTCGGCGAAGAGCACCGTCACCTGCTTGCGCTCGCCTTCGCGGGCGCTGCGCGAGGTGGAGATCTTCTCGGCCAGGGGCGTCGGCGCCGGCACGCCACGCCCGCCCAGCGCCGCCCCGCAGCCGCCGCAGAACTTCTCGCCGGGCTCGTTCGTCGATCCGCATGCGGCGCAGGGCGCCGCGAGCGCCGCCCCGCATTCAGCGCAGAAGCGGCGGCCGGGGCGGTTCTCGTGGGTGCAGGACGGGCAGCGCATCTACTGGTCGGGGCCCCGTAGCATACCTGCCTGGCGATCCGGCAAGCGGCAGGACACACAACCGGGCGCGGACGCCACCGGCAGCCGCCGTCGGCTTCGCGCCAGGCGCGGCGCGTGCCGTTGACCGTGCGCAGGGCGGTCGCATAGGGAACGCCGGTGCCGACCGACGCCAGCATCGCGTGCCCGGCCTGCGCGCACGAAAACCCCACGGCGACGAAGTTCTGTCATGAGTGCGGAACGCCCATGGTCCGGCGTTGCGGCCAGTGCGAGGCGGAGCTCGCGGCGAGCATGAAATTCTGCGGCGAGTGCGGGGCGCCCGCCGCCCCGCGACCAACGCTGGCGCGGCCAACCCCGCCAGCGCATCTCGCCGACAAGATCCGCGCCGTCCGTACGACGCTCACCGGTGAGCGCAAGCACGTCACCGTGCTCTTTGCCGACGTCAAGGGCTCGATGGCCCTTGCCGAGGATACCGACCCCGAGGTGTTCCATCGCGTCATGGAGCATACCGCGCGCCTCCTCGCCGACGGCGTGCATCGCTTCGAGGGCACCGTCACCCAGTACACCGGCGACGGCATCATGGCGCTCTTCGGCGCGCCCATCGCGCACGAGGACCATGCGCAACGCGCCTGCTGGGCGGCGCTGCATCTGCGCGAGCGGCTCGGACACTACGCCGACGAGCTGCGGCTCGCCGACGGGCTCAACCTCTCGCTACGCATCGGCCTCAACTCCGGCGAGGTGGTCGTCGGCGCCATCGGCGACGACCTGCGGATGGACTACACGGCGCAGGGCCACACCGTCGGACTCGCCGCACGCATGGAGCAGATCGCCGCGGCCGACCGCGTCTACCTGAGCGAGCACACGGCGCGACTCGTCGACGGCTACTTCCGCGTCCGCGACCTCGGGCCGACGACGGTGAAGGGCGTCAGCGAGCTCGTCCGCGTTTACGAGCTCGAGGATGTGGGCGCCCTGCGGACCCGCCTCGACGTGTCGCGCCGGCGCGGCTTCTCGCGCTTCGTCGGCCGCGTCAGCGAGGTGGCGGCGCTCGAGGCGGCGCTCGCCCGCGCCGTCGAGGGCCACGGGCAGGTGGTCGGGCTCGTCGCCGAGCCGGGCGTCGGCAAGAGCCGGCTCTGCTTCGAGCTGCTGCAGCGCTGCCGCGTCCAGGGCATTGCGGTGCAGGAGGCGCACTGCGTGCCACACGGCAAGACCATCCCCTTCCTCCCCGTCCTCGAGCTGATGCGCAACATCCACGGCATGACCGAGCAGGATCGCCCGCAGACGGCGCGCGAGAAGATCGCCGGGCGACTGCTCCTGCTCGACGAGGATCTGCGCGACAGCCTGCCGCTGGTCTTCGACTTCCTCGGCGTCGCCGATCCCCAGCACCCGCTGCCGCGCATGGACCCGGAAGCGCGCCAGCGCCAACTGTTCGCCGTCGTGCGCCGCGCCATCCAGGCGCGCAGCCGGCGCGAGCCGGCGGTGGTTCTGATGGAGGACCTGCACTGGCTCGACGCCGCCAGCGAGCTGTTCGTCGAGAACCTGGTGGAGGCCGTCGCCGGCACGCGGACGCTGCTGCTGCTCAACTTCCGGCCGGAGTACCACGCCGCGTGGATGCAACGGTCGTACTACCAGCAGCTGCCGCTGCTGCCGCTCGGCGTCGACGCCATCGCCGAGCTGCTCAGCGACCTGCTCGGCACCTCCGCGGCGCTGGGCGGACTGGCCACCCTGATCCGGGAGCGCACGGGAGGGAACCCGTTCTTCGTCGAGGAAGTGGTGCGCTCGCTGGCCGAGAGCGGCGCCCTCGCCGGCGAGCGCGGTGCCTACCGGCTCGAGCGCCCCATCGACGCCATCACGCTGCCCGCCACCGTGCAGGCGGTGCTGGCGGCGCGCATCGACCGCCTGCCCGAGCGCGAGAAGACGCTCCTGCAAACGGCGGCCGTCATCGGCAAGGAGTTCGCCGAGTCGATCCTGCGGCGCATGGTCGCCAACGCCGACCTGGCGCCGCCGTTGCGCGCCCTCGTCGCCGCCGAGTTCCTCTACGAAGAGGCGCTCTACCCGGAGCCCATCTACGCCTTCAAGCATCCGCTGACGCAGGAGGTGGCGTACCGCTCGCAGCTCGGCGAGCGGCGCCGGCACCTGCACGCCGCGGTGGCGCGGGCGATGGAAGAGGCCTACCCGACCAAGCTCGACGAGCACGCTGCCCTGTTGGCGCACCACTGGGAGGAGGCCGGGGAGGCGTTCGTCGCCGCGCTCGCGCATCAGCGCGCGGCGGGGTGGATCGGCGTGCGCGATCGGGCCGAGACGCTGCGCCACTGGACGCAGGTGCGGCACCTGCTCGCCACGGTGCCGGCCTCCGCCGAGGTGCTCGCGCTCGGCGTCATGGCGCGCGATGCGATGCTGCTGCACGGGCTCTTCTGCGGCATGAGCGACGACGAAGCCGACGCCCTCTTCGCCGAGGGCATGGCCCTGGCGGGGCACCTGCCCCAGCCGGCGGCGCGCATCCAACTGCTGAACCGGATGGTGGCTCGCAAGAACCTGACCGGCCGTCCCGACGCGGCGCTGGCCGCCGAGTCACGTCGGCGCGCCGAGGAGACCGGGGACCCCTTTCTCGACTTTATGACGCGCAGTTCGATGGCGATGACGATGGAGAACCTCGGGCGCCTTGCCGACGCCATCGCCGGCCTCGAGCACTGCGAGGCCGTCTGTGCCGGCGACCCCGACTACGGTTCGGGTATCACCGGCTTCAACATCCACGGGCTTCTACTGTCCGTCCACGCCGTCTGCCTCGTATGCCAGGGGCGCCCGACCGACGCCCTCAGCCTCGTCGAGCGCGCGGTCGAGCTCGCGCGCGAGCGGCGCGATCACGAGATCGCCGCGGCCGCGAGCGCGTCCGGGTTCGTCGCCTGCGAGATGCTCGGCGACGCCCCGGGAGCGCTGGCCTACGCGCGCGAGCAGATGCGGAGCGTCGAGGCCGGCGCCGACGGCCTCCGCCAGTTCGCGCTGACGACCCTCGGCCGCGCGCATCTCATGCAGGGGGAGTGGGAGATCGCCAGCGACGCGCTGCAGGCGTCGCTCGACCTGACCCGGAGGGTTCGAACCGGGCTCGCGTACGAGGCGTTGATTCTCGCCTTCCTCGCCGACGCGCGCCTCGGGGCCGGCGATCTCGACGGCGCGCGCGAGCGGGCCGACGAGGCGGTCGCCGTCGCGCGCCGGCGCCAGACCGCCCTCTCCGAGATCGTCGCGCTGCTCGCCCGCGCCCGCATCGGCCTGGCGACCGACGGCGCCTCACCGGCGGTCGAGCGCGACCTCGACGACGCGACGGCCGTCGTCGCGCAGACGACCGCGCGCGGCTACCTGCCCGACATTCACATCGAGCGAGCCCGGCTCGCCGCCCGGCGCGGCGACGCGCGGGAACGCGAGCGCCACCTGCGCGAGGCGCACCGGCTCTTCGTCGCCATGGGCGCCACGCCGCGCGCCGAGGGTGTCGCCGCGGACCTGGAACGCGACGCCTGAGATCCGGCCCGGGTGCGCCCGGCCGACCCCCTTCCTGCGTCCGACCCGGAGGGCTCCGCTCCGTCGGCGCCGGTTGGATTGGGGCACCACGCCATGATGCAACAGGCGCCGACGCAGCGGCGCCCTGCACGAGAAGCGCAGCGGCACGGCGCCGCTCATGGCAGCACCGACGCCGCGTCGATCTCCACCGCGGTAGCGAAGATGCGTCGGCACATGACGTCGGCGAGCAGGCGCGGGCGACCGATCGTGCCGAGCACGCCGGCGTGGAAATGCACCGGCCAACTGATCAGCGCCAGGACGCCGAGGCGGAAGTCGCGCAGGGCCTCGGCCTCCGTGTAGTCGGCGACGCCGCCGGCGTGCAGGGCGGCGTGCCAGGCGCGCACGACGTCGAGGTGATGGCCGGCGCGTTCGCGCGGCAGCTCGCTGCCTGCCGTCAGGCGGGCGATGTCGAAGGCCCCCATGCTGCGCACGGCGAGCTGCCAATCGACGATCAGCACCGCGTCGTCGCCGTCGGGCGGACCGAACAGCAGGTTGTCGGCGCGCAGGTCGCTGTGGACGATGGTGGGCGGCCGGCGCGCCATCTCCGCCTCGACCCAGGCGGCGCCGCCGCCGCGCAGACGGGCGCCGACGGCGAGGCCGGCGGGCCCGATGGCGGCGCCGAAGTGCTGCTCCAGCGACGGCCACTGCGCGTCGAAGTCGACCGCGACGCGGTTGCTCGCCGGCATCCACGCCAACTGCGCCAGCGCGGCGTCGCCCCAGAAGCGCGCCTGCAGCCGGCCGACCAGGCGCGCCGTCGCCAGTACCTGCGCGGCGTGCATCCCGGCCACCTGGTCGCCCGCGGTCGCGAAGCTGAGATCCTCGAGTACCAGCGCGTAGTCGGGCGGCTCGTGCACGGCGCCGTAGCAGCGCGGCAGGCGCACCGGCGCCAGCGGCGCCACCTCGCGGTAGAAGCGCAGCTCGCGCGCAAAGGCGTGCAACTCGTCGCCGAAGTCGCGGTACGCCCCGGCGGCGGGCGGCAGCTTGACGATCAACGAAGCCGGCGCGCCGCTGGCCTCGCCCTCGTACCGCAAGTCGACGCGCACGACGCGGCTGAGGAAGCCCTCGACACCGCCGAGCCGGCGCTGGTGCAGCGCCGCCACCCGTCCGGCGCCGAGCGCGCCGCTGTCGCGCAAGACCGCGGTGAGCCATTCCGGACTGATCTCCTCGGGGCGGCGCGGCGTCGGCATGGGCGACGGGCATAGCTCGTCGCGGCCGCGCCTGGAAGCTGCGCCGGTTGATTTGGGCCGGCCTGGCTCAGGGCAGCCGGCGCACCCGATCGCAGGGCGGAAAACGCAAGCCGCACAACGGAAATCCCGCCTTGGCACGGGCGCTGCAATCTCCCCGGTCAACGACAAGGGAGGCCAACTCATGATGCAGCACGCGACCATCGACCGAATGATGAACGACCCCGGCGTCAACGACGACGGCCCGCTCAGCGCGCCCTACGTACGCGAGCAGCTCCAGGAGCTGCTCGGCGGCAGGCAGGCCGACGTGGCCGGCGCGCCCGAGCGCGCGCTGATGCACGCCATGTTGCAGGACGCCGTCATGTGCCTGATCGGCGAAGCGGCGCCGGCGAGCGATCGCGAGCGGCTGGCGGCCGACGCCCGCTACTGGGTCGAATCGCATTCGCGCGAGTGGGTGTTCGCCTTCGAGAGCGTCTGCGACGGTCTCGGCATCGACGCCGACTGGGCGCGTCGCCGGTTACTGGCGATCGCCGACACGCGCCGTTCGACGGCGACGCAGGGCTGCGCGCTGCGTTCGTTGCGCAAGGGCGGCAGCCGCCGCCGCCGCGCCATCCACTACATGGGCAGCCGCCGCGGCAGCGTCGCCGACCCGGTCTGATCACCGGCGTGGTTGCCTGAGCGCGGCGGCGCCGATAATGGCGCCGCATGGCAGACGACCGCTCCGCCTCCGCGCTCTCCCGTCCGTTCGCGCGCGACCTCTGGCGTCTGGTTCGCATCTACTGGACCTCGCCGGAGGCCGCGCGCGGCGGCAGCCTGCTCACCGGCGCCGTCGCGCTGGAGCTGCTCGCCGTCTTTGGCAACGTCCAGGTGGCGCGCACCAGCGCGTACGTCGTCGACGTGCTCGCGCAGCGCGACGTTGGCGCGTTCTTCGGCGCCGTCGGCCTCGCGGCCGGCGCCCTGTTGCTGACGCTCTTCGCCTCGGTCTTCCGGCTCTTCGTCCGTCAGGTGCTGGAGATCCGCTGGCGCAAGCATCTCACCGCTGACTACCTGCGCCGTTGGGTGAACCCGCAGGCCTTCTGGCAGGGGGAGCTGTACGGCGCCGAGATGGACAACCCCGACCAGCGCATCGCCGAGGACATCCGCACCTTCGTCGCCAGCGCGCTCGGCCTGTCGCTGTCGCTGCTCTCCGCCGTCGTCGCCCTGTTCTCCTTCGGCGGCATCCTGTGGGCGCTGTCGCGCGACTGGCCGATGACCGTCGGCCGCGTCCACTTCCACATCCCGGGCATGATGATGTGGCTCGCCATTGTCTACGCCGCGCTGGCGATGTGGGTGACGCACCTGGTCGGCCGCAAGCTGGTGCCGATCAACTACGACCGCCTGCGCTGCGAAGCCGACTTCCGCTACGGCCTGGTGCGCTTCCGCGATCACCTCGAGCCGGTGGCCCTGTCGCGCGGGGAAGCGCACGAACGGCAGAGCCTGGCGGCGCGCTTCGAGTGCGTGGTGGCCAACTGGTGGCGCCTGATCGTCGCCCAGCGTGATCTGTCGCTGCTGACCATGGGGGTCTCGCAGGCCAACGGCATCGTGCCGATGCTCGCCGCGGCACCGTCGTACTTCGCCGGCTCGCTGTCGCTCGGCGCCGTCACGCAGGTCGGCTTCGCCTACGGTCAGGTGTCGGGCGCCCTGACCTGGTTCGTCAACGCCTACCAGGAGATCGCCATGTGGCGCGCCAGCATCGTCCGCCTGTCGGCGTTTGCCGACGTGATGGAGAAGACCGAGGTGACGCTGCGCAGCGGCGAGCGGGTGCGCCTGGTCGCCGATGGCGGCGGCGCACTGGCGCTGGAGGGGCTGGCGCTGAGCTTTCCCGACGGCCGCCCGCTGCTGCAGGCGGTCAGCGCCCGCGTCGCACCGGGCGACCAGGTCGCCGTCGTCGGGCCGACCGGCTCCGGCAAGACGACCCTCATCCGCGCCATCGCCGGCCTGTGGCCGTTCGGGCGCGGCTGCATCGAATTGCCCAGCACAGCGCGCGTCCATTTCCTGCCCTCGCGGCCGTTTCTGCCCGACGGCACGCTGCGCACCGTCGTCTCCTATCCGTCCGACGACGGCACGTTCTCCGACGACGCCATCCGCGCGGCGCTGCGCCTCTGCGATCTCGCCGTGCTGGTCGATCGCCTCGACCACAGCGAGCAGTGGCACCAGCGCCTGTCGCTGGCCGAACAGCAGCGCCTGGCGCTGGCACGCCTGCTGGTGCACGAACCGGAGTTCGTCTTCCTCGACGAGGCGACCTCGGCCCTCGACGAGGACATGGAGGCGCGCGCCTTCGCCATGCTGCGCGAGCGCCTGCCGAAGGCGGCGGTGCTCACCATTGCGCACCGCCCGAGCGTCGCCAATTACCACACCACGCAGTGGACCCTGACCCCGCACGACGACACCGGGGCGGTGCTGGCGGTGTGAGCGCGCCTGCCATTGCGGGCCGCGCTCAGCGCGTGCCGCGCAGGTCAATGATGCCCCGGTGCCCCTAGGCGCGCGCCGCGGATGCGCTATAACCGGGACACACAAAGGAGCGCGACGACATGGGCATCATCTGGAGCATCATCATCGGCTTGGTCATCGGCGTGGTTGCCAAGTTCGTCCACCCCGGCAAGGAGGACCTCGGCCTGGTCGTCACCGCCCTGCTCGGCATCGGCGGGTCGCTGATCGCCACCTTCCTCGGCCAGGCGATCGGCTGGTACCAACCCGGCCAGGGCGCCGGCTTCATCGGCGCGGTGGTCGGCGCAGTCCTCCTCCTGGCCATCTACAGCCGCACGCGCCGCTGACCGGCGGCTGACAGATCCTCGTCACACGCCCAATTTTCGTTGACACACTTATTCATCTGAACAAATATCCGGCGCCATGCCGGTTCCCGTTCCCGCCGTGCGCCGCCAACCGCGCGGCCTCGACACCCGCCAGCGCATCGTTGCGGTCGCCCTGGCGGCCTTTGCCGACCTCGGCTACGACGGCGCGACGACGCGCGACATCGCCGCGCGCGCCGGCGTCAATCAGGGCCTGATCACCTACCACTTCGCCGGCAAACTGGCCTTGTGGCAGGCGGCGGTGGACGACATCTTCGCCCGCCTCGGGGCCCACTTCGCGGCGCACGCGACGGCGCTCGTCGACGCCGACGCGGTGACGCGTCTGCGCCTGCTGGTGCGCCACTACGTGCGCTTCGCCGCCGCCCACCCCGAGATGCACCGCCTGATGATGCAGGAGGGCAAGCACGACGGGCCGCGCATGCAGTGGCTGGTCGATCGCCACGTCGCGCCGCTGTACGCGCAGACCCGCCCGCTCCTCGCCGCGGCGCAGCGCCTCGGCGCGGTGCCGGCGGCGCCGGTGGCGCACCTGTACTACATCCTCGTCGGCGCCGTCGCGCACCTCTTCGTCGTCGCCCCCGAGTTCCGCCGTCTCACCGGTAGCGACCCGCTGCGCGCGCGGGCGATCGAGACCCACGCCGACGCGATCGCGGCGCTCCTCTTCGGTCCGCCGCTGGCCCCGGCGGCGGGCGCTGCGAGCCGGCCACCGCCGGCCAGCAGGCGCACGCCGAGAAGCGCGGAAAATGCGACGCGGACAACGAGGCGCAGGCGATGAGGCGCGGGAAATGAGCGGCGCGCCGGCGCCGGTGTCGGTGGCGATCGTCGGCGCCGGGCCGGTCGGCCTGACGCTGGCCAACCTGCTCGGCACCTACGGGGTCGACACCGTGCTGCTCGAGCGCAACACCGCCACGGTCGAGGAGCCGCGCGCCATCGCCATCGACGCCGAGTCGCTGCGCACCATGCAGGCCATCGACCGCTATGCGGACCTGGCGCCGGATCTGCTGCTCGGCTTCGCGGTCGACTACGTCAACGGCCGCGGCACGCGCCTCTTCGGCGTCGACCTCGGACCGACGCCCTACGGACACGCGCAGCAGAACTCCTTCGACCAGCCGTGGCTCGAACGCATCCTGGCCGATGGGTTGCCGCGCTTCCCGCACGTCGCGGCGCGCTTCGGGCACGTCGTCGAGGCGGTCGAGGCCGGCGTCGACACCGTCCTGGTGCGCGGCCGCCGCGCTGACGGCGTCGCCTTCACGGTCGCGGCGCGCTACGTCGTCGCCTGCGATGGCGGCCGCTCGCCGATCCGGCAGGGGCTCGGCATCGCCATGCGCGGCCGCACCGCGCCGCAACGCTGGCTGGTGATCGATACCGTCGACCCGCACCTCGCCGAGGCGCTGCCCTGCCGTTTCTTCTGCGACCCCCGCCGCCCCGGCATGACGCTGCGCAAGCAACGCCAGAAGCGGCGGTGGGAGTGGATGCTGATGGACGGCGAAGCGGAGGCCGACCTGCTCGACGACGGCATGATCCAACGCCTCCTGGCGCCCCATACCCGCCCCGCGCAGGTGCGCATCGAGCGCAAGTGCGTCTACACCTTCCATTCGCTGGTCGCCGACCGCTATCGCGCCGGGAGGGTGCTCCTCGCCGGCGACGCGGCGCACATGATGCCGCCCTTCGCCGGCCAGGGGATGAACGGCGGCGTCCGCGACGCCGCCAACCTGGCCTGGAAGCTGGCTCTGGTGACGCGCGGCCAGGCCGGGGCGGCGCTGCTCGACAGCTACGAGCTCGAGCGCCGCAAGCACGTCATGGCGGCGACCGCGCTGGCCAACCAGCTCGGTGACCTGATCCAGCCGACCAGCCGCCTGCGCGCGGCGCTGCGCGATGCCTTCTTCTTCGCCGTGCGCCACACGCCGGGCGGCCAGCGCTTCCTTGACCGCCAGTTGATGGGCACCCTGCGCGCGCCGCGCCTGCGCGACGGCGTCTTCGTGCCGCCGCGGGGTGCGACCGCGGCGGCACCAAGTCTGGGCGGGCAGATGATCGTCCAGCCCGATGTGCGCGGCGCCGATGGAACACTGCGGCCGTTCGACGCCGTGCTCGGCGCCTGGTTCGCGGTCGTCGGCTACGACGCCGATCCGGCGCAGGCCCTCGACGCCGCGGCGCGTCAGGCCTGGCAGGCCCTCGGCGCCCGCTTCGTCCACGTCGTGCCGCGCGGCGGGGCGGCGGCCGGCAGCGCGGTCGAAGACGCCAGCGGCGCCCTCGGCGCCTGGTTCGACACCGGCCGCGCTCGCTTCGTCGCCGTCCGCCCGGACCGCTTCTGCGCCGCCGCGTTCAGCGCCGCCGCCGCCGTCGCGGCGGCGAGCGAGTTCACCGCGCTGCTGTGTGGTCACCGGCTGGAGGGATCCCCCGCATGCGCCTGAGCGACCGCGAGCGCGCCGAGCTGGCGCGTGGGCGTGCCGACGATCCGGTCATCAAGGTCGTCGACCTCGCCTACGTCATGTTCGAGAAGCCCGATCTCGCCGTCAGCGAGCGCTTCCTCGCCGACTTCGGCCTGCTGCCGGCCGGCCGCGTCGGCACGGCGCTCTTCCTGCGCGGCTACGGCGGCGACGCCTACTGCTACGTCGCGCAGCCGGGGACGACCGCGCGCTTCGTAGGTTTCGCCCTGCGCGCCGCGGCCGCCGCCGACCTCTATCGCGTCGCGGCGCTCCCCGGTGCCTCGGCGGTGGAGGCCATCGACGCGCCGGGCGGCGGCCGCCGCGTCCGCCTGCGCGCGCCGCACGGCTTCGAGGTGCACGTCGTGCACGGCATCGCCGCCGTCGCACCGACACCGCTGCGGCCGCCGCTGCAGGTCAACTTCGCCGCCGACAAGCCGCGCGCCAACGCCGCGCAGCGGCCGCCGGCCGGGCCGGCGCAGGTGCATCGCCTCGGCCACGTCGTCATGCAGGCCGTGCACCATAGCCGCACGCTGTCCTGGCTGCTGCGCACCTTCGGCTTCATCGTCTCCGACTACCAGCTGCTGGCGCGCGCCCCCGAGGCGGGGCCGGTGGTCGCATTCCTGCGCTGCGATCTCGGCGCGACGCCCGCCGATCATCACAGCGTCGCCCTCGGCGCCGGCTTCGCCGACGCCTTCGAGCATGCCGCCTTCGAGGTGCAGGACCTCGACGCGGTAGCTCTCGGCGGGGAGCACCTGCGCCGCCAGGGGTGGAAGCACGCCTGGGGCATCGGCCGCCACATTCTCGGCAGCCAGCTGTTCGATTACTGGCGCGATCCAGACGGGCAGATGGTCGAGCACTACGCCGACGGCGACCGCTTCGACGCCGCGGCGCCGACCGGCCGTAGCGACTTCGGCCGCGACAGCCTGGCGCAGTGGGGCCCGCCGCTACCGAAGGACTTCATCGACACCGCGCTATCGCCGCGCAAAGCGCTGCAACTCGTCGCCGCCCTCGCCCGCAGCGAGGACCTCACCCTGCGCAAGCTGCGGGCGATGGCCGGTGCCGTGGCGGCAGGGCGCTAGCCGCGCCCTCCACTTTCCAAGGAGATTGCGATGCCAACCAAAGTCATCCGCTACCAACGCTGCGACGCCGCGCCCACCTGGGGCGTCGTGCACGACGGCCGCATCACGCCGCTGGCCGGCGGGTTCGCCACCACCGGCGACTTCCTGCGCGGCGGCGCCGGTGCCGCCCGCGCGGTGACGCCCACCGGCAGCCTCGCCGTCGCCGACGTCGAGGTGTTGTGCCCGATCACCCGCAACCAGCAGTTCATCTGCCAGGGCATCAACTACCGCAGCCACATGCGCGAGTCCGGCCTCGATCCCGACGCGCCCGGCTTCAACATGATCTTCCGCAAGGCGTCGTCGTGCCTGGCGCCGCCCGACACCGACATCGTGCGCCCGCCGCATGTACGACTGCTCGACTACGAGGTCGAGATCGGCCTCGTCGTCGGCGTCGAGGTGAGCGCGCCGCGCCAGGTGACGCCCGACAATCTGCACCAGGTCGTCGCCGCGCTGGTGCTCGTCAACGACGTCAGCGCCCGCGACGTGCAGTTGCCGCAGACGCAGTTCTACAAGGGCAAGAGCTACCGCACCTTCGGGCCGGTCGGGCCGTACCTGACGCTGGTCGACGCCGCCGATCTGGCGCGCTTCGCGGCACTGCGCCTGCGTCTGTGGGTGAACGACCAGCCGCGCCAGGACAGTCTGGCGAGCGACATGGTACATCTGCCGGCGCCGACACTGAGCGAGCTCTCCGGGCTGCAGGATCTCTTCCCGGGCGATCTGATCGCCACCGGCACGCCCGGTGGGTGCGCCCTGCAGGCGCCCGGCCGGGCGGTACAGTTCCTCGCCGGCTTTCTTCCCGAGCACGTGAAGTGGGGAAACTTCATCAAAATGAACGCCGCCAATCCGCGCTTCCTCAAGCCCGGCGACCGCCTGCGCGCCGCCATCGCCACCGATGACGGGGCGCTGGACCTCGGCGAGCAGCACAACGTCGTGGTGGCCGGCAGCAGCTGAATCGGGGCTCGCGATCTCCTCACCCTGGCGCCGCGTTGCACCTGCACCGGGTATGGTCTCGCATGGGCAGCGCGATCGACACGGCGCCCCTCGACGGTCCTTTTGGAGGGCGCCGCCCCGTCGGCGCCTGTTGAATGGGACGCGCGAGCCTCAGTTCAACAGGCGCCGACGGGGCGGCGCCCTCCAGCGTGCGCGGATACCGCCGCGGCGGCGGCTGTCGATTTCAGTGACGCCCGCCGCTAGGCTTCGGCGCGTATGTCCGACTCAGACGACACCCGCGACCGCATCGTCGCCGCGCGGCTGAAGCTGCGGGCGCGCTTTCTCGATCGCATGCAGGCGACGCCGGCGGCGGCGGATGCCGCGCCGCAGGGCACTGGGCCGCCGAACCGGCACGGCATGCCGAAGCTGCCGGTCGGCCAGACCGCCACCGCGCCCGGCAAGTGGCCGGTCCTGGATCTCGGCGTGCACCCGTTGGTGCCGCTGCACCACTGGACGCTGGTCGTCGACGGCGCCTGCCGGGCGCCGCAGCGGCTCGACTGGCAGGCGTTTTGCGCCCTCGAGCAGGTCGACGACGTGAGCGACTTCCACTGCGTCACCGGCTGGTCGCGGCTCGACGTGCCGTGGCGCGGCGTGCGCCTGTCGACGGTGCTGGCGCTGGCCGAGCCCGAGGACGACGCCGAGGCGGTGCTCTGTCACGCGCGCGACAGCTACACCACCAACCTGCCGCTTGCCGAGGCGCTGAAGGACGACGTGCTGCTGGTGCACGGCGCCGACGGCCAGCCCCTGCCGCGCGAGCACGGTGGCCCGGTGCGCGTCATCACGCCGCAGCTGTACGCCTGGAAGGGCGCCAAGTGGATCACCCGCCTCGAACTGCTGCGCCAGGACCAACGCGGTTTCTGGGAAGAGCGCGGCTACTCGAACAGCGCCCATCCGTGGCGCAACGACCGCTATTCCGGCGCATGAGGGCGGCGCGATCGGGGCGCCGCTGATGGCGCTGCCACTGCCCATTCGCGCCCTCAACGCCACCCGCCTGCGCTGGCCGCGGCTCGACGAGGCGTCGCTGCTGGCGCGCGCAAGTCGCGCCACCGGGCTCGAGGACTTCGGCAATGCGTGGTTCCGGGCGCCGCTGCGGGCGCTGCTGGCGTCGCTCGCGGACGAGGCGGCGCTGACGCCGTTCGGGCGCATCCTCGCCCGCGCCGACCTCACCCGTCTGCTCGCCAATCGGCTGCGCATGACCGACGTCCTGGTCCGCCACCCGGAGATCACCGGCGCGCCGGTGGCGCGGCCGCTGTTCATCGTCGGCCTGCCGCGCACCGGCACCAGCATCCTGCACGAACTGCTGGCCCAGGATCCGGCCAATCGCGTGCCGATGAGCTGGGAGGTGATGCACCCGTACCCACCGCCCGAGCGCGCCACCTACGCCAGCGATGCGCGCATCGCCGCGGTGGAGAAACACCTCGGCGGCGTCGATCGCGTCCTGCCCGGCTTCAAGGCCATGCATCCGATGGGCGCCGAGCTGCCGCAGGAGTGCGTGGCGCTGACCGCGCACGATTTCGCCAGCATGCTGTTCAGCACCACCCATCGCGTGCCGCGCTACCAGGCCTGGATCGAGGCCGCCGACCTGCGACCGGTCTACGCCTCGCACCGCCGCCAACTACAGTACCTGCAGTGGCGCTGCCCGGCCGAGCACTGGGTCCTCAAGTCCCCGGGCCACCTGTGGGCCCTCGACGCCCTCCTGCACGAATATCCGGATGCCTGCATCGTGCAGACGCATCGCGATCCACTGCAGGTCGTCGCCTCGCTCGCCAGCCTGGTGGCGACGCTGCGCGGCATGGCCAGCGACGCCATCGACCGCGCCGCGATCGGCGCCGAGTGGACGGAGCGCCTGGCCGATGGCCTGGCGCGCGCCAGCGCGGTGCGCGAGGGCTGGCCGGCCGCCGCGCCGGCGCCCTTCGACGTGCAGTTCGGCGAACTCCTGCGCGACGAGATCGGCATGGTGCGGCGCATCTGCGCGCATGTCGGCCGCACCCTGTCGGCCGACGCCGAGGCGCGCATGCGCGCCTTTCTCGCCGCCAACCCGCGCCGCAAGCACGGCGCCCATCGCTACACGCTGGCCGACGCGGGCCTCGACCCGGCGACGGAGCGGGCGCGCTACGCCGCCTACCAGCAGCGCTTCGCAGTGCCGTCGGAGTGATCTGGAGTGCGGCGCGTCAGCGCCGCTGGATCGGCACGGCGCGTGAGCGCCGCTGACGCGGCGCCGCGATCCAGCGGCGCTGACGCGCCGCACTCCACATGGCTGGAATTGCTGGTTCTTTGTCGTTGCAGACAGCGCGCTGCTGCGACTAGGTTCCCCGCATGCCCGCTCCGCGCCGCGTCGCCATCCTCGTCTTCGACGGCATCCAGTCGCTCGATGTCACCGGCCCGCTGGAGGTGTTCGCCGCCGCCAACAAGCTGCTGGCGCAGCGCGGCGAGCCGCCCGCCTACGCGATCGAGCTGGTGGCGCCGCGGCGGCGGGCGGTGACCGCCAACTCCGGCCTGCGCCTGCTGCCCGACCGCGCCATCGCCACGGCGCGCGGGCCCTACGACACGCTGCTCGTCGCCGGCGGCAGCGTCGCCCGGGTGGCGGCCGATCGCGTCGTGCTGGGCTGGTTGCGGGCGCGGGCGCGCCGCGTCCGCCGCCTCGCCTCGGTCTGCTCGGGGGCGTTCATCCTCGCCGAGGCCGGCCTGCTGCGCGGCCGCCGCGCCACGACGCACTGGGCCTCGCTGGCCGACTTCGCGCGCCGCTACCCGGAGGTCACGGTCGATCCGGACGCGATCTTCGTGCGCGACGGTAACGTCTCGACCTCGGCCGGCGTCACCAGCGGCATCGACCTGGCGTTGGCGTTGGTCGAGGAGGATCTCGGCCATGCGATCGCCCTCGCGGCGGCGCGCTGGTTGGTGGTGTTCCTCAAGCGCCCCGGTGGGCAGTCGCAGTTCAGCAGCCATCTGGTCGCCCAGACGGTGCCGCCGGGGCCGCTCAAGGACCTGCCGCAATGGGTCGTCGGCAATCTCCGCGCCGCCCTGTCGGTGGAGGCGCTGGCGGCGCGCGCGGCGATGAGTCCGCGCAACTTCGCCCGCGTCTTCCGGCGCGAGACCGGCGTCACGCCGGCGAAGTTCGTCGAGCGGGCGCGGCTCGACGCGGCGCGGCGCGAGCTCGAGGACGGCGCACGCGGCTTCGCGGAGATCGCCAACCGCTGCGGCTTCGGCTCGGCGGAGCAGATGCGGCGCACCTTCAGTCGCCACCTGCGCATCGTGCCGGTCGATTACCGGCGGCACTTCACGCGCCAGCCCGCCGGCGGCGCCCTCAGGAGGAGCGCATGAGCGAGACGCGCATCCGGCGCCTCGGCGCCGTGTTCTACCCCGGCTTCGAGCTGCTCGACACGTTCGGGCCGCTGGAGATGTTCGGCAATCTGCAGGGGCTGGTCGAAATCGTCACCGTCGCCGAGCGCGCCGGGGCGGTGGCGAGCGCGCAGGGGCCGGCGGTGCTGGCCACGTACGGCTTCGCCGATTGCCCGCCGTGCGACCTGCTGCTCGTTCCCGGCGGCATGGGCACGCGCGCCGAGGTCGACAATCCGGTCATCCTCGACTGGTTGCGGGCGGCGGTGCCGCGCGCCGAGCTGACGATGACGGTGTGCACCGGTACGG
The DNA here is from genome assembly GCA_031401035.1 of bacterium. Taxonomy (GTDB): domain Bacteria; phylum Desulfobacterota; class Binatia; order HRBIN30; family CADEER01; genus JANNRA01. Next base: position 53,315 of record JANNRA010000202.1, read on the forward strand.
CGCTGGTGGCGCGCGCCGGCCTGCTCGATGGCCGCCGCGCGACGACCAACAAGATGTTCTTCCAGTGGGTCGCCGAGCAGGGGCCGCGCGTCGAGTGGGTGCGCGCCGCCCGCTGGGTCGAGGACGGCCCGTTCGCCACCTCGTCGGGGGTGTCGGCGGGAATCGACATGGCGCTGGCCGTCATCGCCCGTCTGGTCAGCCCCGAGGTGAGCGACAACCTGGCGATCGCCACCGAGTACGACTGGCACCGCGACGCGAGTTGGGACCCGTTCGCGAAGATCCACGGCCTCGTCTGACGCCGCCCGGCGGGCGCACGGCTTGCCCTCGGCGCGCCGCGCGGGGGATTCTGGCGCATGGCCGCAGACTCCCGCAGCGACGCGCTCGCCGACCTGGCCGCCAGCGTCCGCCGACTCATTCACGCCACCGTCACGGTCGCCGGCGACGTCGCCCTGCTTGGCGATGCCGCGGCGCGCATCGACGCCGTCACCACCGCCCTGTGCGCGGCGGTGACCGAGCCGCCGCCGCCACGCTACCCGGGCGGCGGCGACAGCGTCGCCGAGTGGATGCCGTACGACCCGGTGATGGGGAAGTGGAACCCGCTCGCCGCGCCGCTGGTCGTCACCTCGGAGGACGGCCGTGCCGTCGGGGCGGTGCGCTTCGGCACGCCGTACGAGGGCCCGCCCGGGTGCGTGCACGGCGCGGTCATCGCCGCCAGCTTCGATCAGGTGCTGAACGTCGCCAACCTGATGGACGGCGCCGCCGGGCCCACCGCCCGCCTCGAGCTGACATTCCGCGCCCCGACGCCGCTGCATCGCCCGCTGCGCTTCGAGGGCTGGGTGGAGCGCCGCGAGGCGCGCAAGATCCACAGCCGTGGCCGCCTCCTCGCCGGCGGCATCGTCACCGCCGAGGCCGCCGGCCTGTTCATCGAGCTCGACCCCGAGCGGGTGATGAAGCTCCTCGGCTGAGCGCCGCGGCGGCTCTCAGTCGGCGTTCTCCGGCGGCACTGGCGCGCTGCACGCCTGGGCGCCGCAGACGTTCTGCAGGGCGCCGTCGGGGTGCCAGAACTGATCCTTCAGCGCCCGCACCTCCGGGATGTTGGGGGTGTCGTCGTGCGGATCGTGGCCCTCGCGCGGTGGGACGTTGCCGATCGGCGACGGCGGCGAGCCGGTGTCCCAGAGGAAGTACGCCGAGCCGCGCCGTGGGTACGCGATCGACGGCAGCAGCCAGCCCGGATCGCTCTCGGCGACGCGCCCGGGGGCGGCGATCGGCATGTGGGCGGGTACGCCCATCGTCGCCGCCTCGGCGCGCAGACTGTACTCGCTGACCTGGTGGTCGCCGACGGCGCCGAGCAGCAGCACCTCGTGCACCGGCGTGCCGGGCAGCGGATCGGCGGTGACGTGGTTGGCGTAGCCGTTGGTCTCGCCGCGGTCCCACAGCAGTTGGATGGCCATGATGCCCAGGATGCGGTCGTAGCGGCGCGGGTAGTTGGGCTTCAGGACGAAGTCCAGGTACTGGTCGAAGTCGACGCTGCGGTCGAGCAGCAGGGAGTAGTTCATGCCCGCCTCGCCGAGCACGGCGCGGGTGAAGTCCTGTGCGACGGCGCTGAGCGCGCCGCCCATGATGGCGCCCTGGCTGTTGCCGTCGAAGTAGAGCTCGTCGATCTTCAACGCCGACTGGCCGTCGAAGCGGAAGGCCGCGTCGGCGCTCAGGCCCTGCGGATGCGTCATTAACCGCCCGAGGTAGAGGAAGGCGAGGATGCCCTGCTGCATGCGATCGGGCAGCGCCGGGAAGGCCGAGAGGTCGATCAACGCCGCCACCGCGGCGCCGAGGTCCTCCTCCGACAGGCCGTACCAGTCGGTGGCGCAGTAGGCGATGTTGTAGTCGGCCGACATGCGGCGCGTCAGGCTGCCGTTGACCTCGCCGCGGTCGCCGAGCAGGCCGTGCCCGTACAGCGCCATGCGCGCCGGCGTGCTCGCGGCGGCGGGCGGCAGGTTGCACGTGTAGCGGGCGGTGAACACGCCCGGCTGGCGCCGCGGCCGGCCGGCGTCGTCGAGCACCAGCCGTCCGCCGGGCCTTCCGTCGAGCGTCAGATAGAGCGGCAGCGTGAAGGTGCCTTCGACGCGGCGGCGGACGAAGGAGTTTGGGTTCTCGGTGACGGTATCGACGGTGAACCCCGGCGCCGCCGCACCCAGCTCGGCGAAGGCGTCGTCGCGCATGGCGAGCAGGCGCCCGCTGAGGCTCTCGGTGCTGGCGACAGTGAACTCCCAGGCCAGCTGCAGCTCTTCGCGCGCCACGCCGGCCGTGGCGAGGTCGGCGAAGAGGCGCTCCATCGCCGGCCGCCGCGCCTCGAAGCGCGCGTCGCTGGTGCGCTGGCCGTCGCGGTAGGCGAGGAAGGCCGGCGACGGCGCCAGCGCCTGCCCGGAGGCGTCGACCAGGCGCCGCAGCGCGACGACGAGGCGATGGCCGTCGGCGAAGTTGCGGGCGGGATGGAGCATCAGGAGCGGCGTCTCGCCCGCGTCGGCGATGGCGTCGGGCTCGGCCCAGAACGGATGCCGCGTGCCGGTGGTGGCATCGAGCAGCACGATCGGCGCATCGGCGGCGAGCGAGCTGGCGGGGTCCGTGAGCGGGGGCAGCGCCGAGCGCAGCACGTCGAGGTCGTCGAGGCGCACCAGCAGCCGGGAGCCGGGACTCCACCCGTCGGCGCGGTTCTGGTCGCTGGGATCGACGTGCACGCCGGCGATGTTGGCCGGCAGCGACTCGGCGACCAGCGCCAGGCGCCGCCCGGTGGCGGTGGCGGGGTCGGCGACCGTGAAGTAGTCGTTCGGCCAGGGCAGCAGACACGGCTCGGCGAGCGGATCGCACCGCCCCAACGTGGCGGGATCGACCTCGATCGTCGGGCAGCCGCGCAGCGCGACGTGCACGGCGGCGAGGATCTCGTCGACGCGAATCAGGCCGTCGTGGTCGCTGTCGCCGGCGACGCACTCCGACAGCGGCGCCGCCTCGAGGGCGATGGTGATCATGCCGACCAGGTCATCGACCGTCACCGGCCCATCGCCGCCGCAGTCTCCCGCGCAGAGCAGGGCGGCCCGCGCCGGCGCGGACACCGACGCCAGTACGATCCCGATGACGATGGCGAGGAGCGACGTGCGGGTGCATCCCATACAGCAGCGCTACTCCGCTGCCACGAACAGCGTCAAACGGTTCCGGTGCCAGCCCGCAGCGCGGTTGCCCGAGGAGGGCACGCCCCGCTATACGCGAGGCGTGCAGGGCAGGGTGGGAGCGAGCCGTTCGCAACCCGCGCCGCGGCGCCGCGCGTGACCACGACCGAGGCGCCGCGCCGCCAGCGCCTCCTCCTGGCGGCGATCGCCCTCGGCGCGGCCGTGCCGATGCTCTACATGGCCGTCCACCAGCGCATCGACTACGACAGCTGGTGGCACGTCTTCATCGCCCGCACCGACCCATGGGCGCAGTTCTGGCAGGACGTGCAGAGCAATGCGCACCCGCCGGTCTTCTACCTGCTGCTGCGCGTCGCGTCCTGGATTGGAACCGACCGACTCGTCTATCGCGCGCTGCCGCTCATTGCCGCGGTCGCGGCCACCTATCTCCTCGGGCGTGTCGCGACGCGGGTCTTCCGGACCTCCGGCGTCGCGCTGCTCTGCGCGCTGAGCTTCGGCATCGCCATGACGACCGTCACGATGGCGTGCGCGGTCCGCAGCTACATGCTCAGCGTCGCGTTCGTGCTGGTCGCGTTCCGGCTGTACCTGATCCTGATCGACCCGCGCCGCGAGCGCATCGCGGCGACGACGGGGGCCTGGTTCACCGTCGCGCTCAGCGCCGCGATCGCCACCCACTACGCGGCGATCTTCTTCGCCTGCGCGGCGGCGGCACTCCCTGTGGTCTATGCGGCGATCGACCGACCCTATCGGATCTGGCTGCGGGAGCGCGTGCGGACGCACTGGCGGGCCCACCTCGCGATCCTCATTGCGATCGCGGCGGTCGTCGGCGCGGCGTACGTCGTCCAGCTGTCCCGGTTCGCCGCGCCGATGAGCCATACGGCGCCCTTCTATCCCGACGCGCTGGAGTCGGCGGCGGGATGGGTGCGCGGCTCCGCGTCGTTCCTCGCCCGCAGCATCGTCGCCGAGATCGACCTCTTCGCCCCCGTGCCGATCGCGCCGCTACCGGCCGCCGTTCGCGCCGGCGTCGTCGGCCTGCTGGCGGTGGGACTCCTGCTGACCCTGCGTCGCCGCGCCGATTGGGTCGTCGCGGCGGCGCCCCTCGTCCTGCTGGCGCTGCTCGCCGGCGTGCTGATGGGGGCGGCGCTGCTCGGTCGCTACCCGTTCGGCGGCTTCCTCCGGCACCAGGTCATCCTCTTTCCCTTCCTCATGCTCGCCACCTTTGCGCTGGTCGACGAGGTCGCCGCGCGCCTCACTCGTGGGCGGCTCTTCCTGGCGGCGCTGGGGGTGGCGGTGGTCCTCAAGTGCCTCCTCCAATGGGGCCAGGTGCGCCTGGTCGATGTCGAGCCCGGCGCCGTGGAAGTGGCGCAGTTCGATCAGTACCTCGGCGATTCCGGCGCGGTGTACGTCGATCGCTTCAGCCTGATTCCGTTCATGGCCAGCCAGCAACGGCATACGTGGTCGGCGCAGCGCGAGGTGGGAGAGCACTTCGTGGTCGTTCCGGTGCAGCAGGTGAAGCGGACGCTGCTGGTGATACGCGACACGACGCGGTGGAACTGCGATCTCACCGACCCGCGGCTCTATCGCGACCTGCGCGCGCTACTCGAGCGCACCGGGCTCCCGTCGATCGACATCTTCCGGCTCCGCCAGGACGCGCAACTGCTGCCGCCGGCGGCGCGGCCGGGACGCGCCGCGCTGGCCGAATCGGTCGTCCGCCTGGCCGCCGGCGCAGGCCTGCGCGTCGAGCGCCTGATCCTCGACGGACTGCACGTCTACGCCCGCCTGCGCCCCGCCGCCGGCGCACGGGAGTGAGAGGCCGCCAGGGTTGCCGGCGGCGCTCTGACCGGCGCGATGGTACCGGTCGCAGCGCCGCCGCGCCCCTACGCGCGGCGGCGGCCGATGGTCAACCGGTAGACGCCGAGGCCGCCGAGGGCGCCGAGCGCCGCCATCAGGCCGGCGATCGAGAGCATCGGCGCCGCGACCGGCGCGGCGCAGTCGATCGCCTGGCACGAGGTGCCTTCGCCGATGAATTCGCCGTCCTGCGAATCGCACTGCGTCACCATCAGGTCGAGGCACGCGCCGGTGGCGAAGCAGCAGGCGCCGGTGGGCAGATTCGCCAGCGCCGGCGTGGCCAGCAGCAGGCCGAGCAGCAGGGCACAGAGCGTCCGCGCCGTCACGAAATCGCGCATCGGTTTCTCCTCTGCGTTGTGATGAATTGCGAGGGCGCCAGAACGATCATCGCGGTGGCCTAGGCGCGGCGGCGGCCGATGGTCAGCCGGTAGACGCCGAGGCCGCCGAGGGCGCCGAGCGCCGCCACCAGGCCGGCGATCGAGAGCATCGGCGCCGCGACCGGCGCGGAGCAGTCGATCGCCTGGCACGTCGTGCCGCCGCCGATGAAATCGCCGTTCTGCGTCTCGCACTGCGTCTCCAGCAGATCCTGGCAGGCCCCGGTGGCGAAACAGCAGGCCCCCGACGGCGTGACCGCGAAGGCACTGCGCACCGGCACCCCGAGCAGCAGCGCGGCCAGAGCGGCTGCGCACATCCATTTCGCTCGACGTTCGTCCATCCCGCCCTCCGGTTCGCTGCGCGCCGCGGCTCCAGATCCGCGCCCTGCGTGACTCCTCCGCTCCCTTAGCCAAATCGAGCCTGAGTGCATAGCACATCAACGCGACGGCTTCGGCGTGAGCGTGAGGGGGAGTGAGCGTGAGGCCAAGAGCCAAGGGCGCCGCTTTCCGCGCCCTCCGCGCGCCTTGACGGCGTCGTCGGCCGCGTGCGACGCGCCGCGCATGGCAACGCCGCGCGCGGGAGACCGCTACGACGTGCTCGTGATCGGCGCCGGCTGGGGTGGGCTCGCGGCCGCCTCGCTGCTCGCCAGGGCGGGCCGTCGGGTCGCCCTCCTGGAGGCCCGCGACCGCGCCGGCGGCTGCGGGCAATCCTTCACGCGGGACGGCTATTCGTTCTGCGCCGAGATGCAGTACCTGATGGGCTGCGGGCCCGGCGGAACGGTGCAGCAATGGCTCGCCGCGCTCGAGCTGGACCGGGTGGTGGCGTTCAACGCCCTCGACCCGGAGGGCTACGACCGCATCGATCTGCCGAGTGGATCGTTCCGCCTGCCGAACGACCCGCGCCGACTTGCCGCCCGGCTGGCCGAGGAGTTTCCCGACGAGCGCGCCGCGATCGCCGAGCTGTTCGCCATCCTCGAGCGGATCCAGGCGGAGATCGGCGTCAGCGGCATCGACCTCAAGCAGTTCCTCCGCCAGCCGTTCCACTTCAAAGACACCGTGCTCTACGGCCCGTGGCCGGTCGCGCGCGTGTTCGACCACCTGGGCCTCTCTCCCCGCCTGCGCGGCATCCTCGCCGGCCAGTGCGGCGACATCGGCCTCTCGCCGCGCGAGGAACCCTTCCTCTGCCTGCAGGCGCTGCTCTTCGGCTACGGCGAGTCGGCGCACTTCCCGAGCCGTGGCATGGGGTTCTTCGTCGATCGCGTCACCGAGTACATCACCGCGCACGGCGGCATGATCGCCTTCGAGACGCCGGTGACGCGTCTGGTGCCTGACGGCGACCGCATCGCCTGGGCGGAGACGCCGCGCGGCCTCATCGCCGCCGATCTGATCGTCTCCGCCATCGATCCGGCGCGCGCCTTGGCGATGATCGACGGGGCGACGGTGCCGCACTACGAGCAGTCGGCCTCGTGCTTCACGGTGTTCCTCGGGCTCGACGTCGACCTCGCGCAGTACGGCTTCGGCCGCTTCAACGTCTGGAGCTATCCCGACGAGAACCTCGACGCGTCGATCGATCGCACGACGCTGGGGCACCGCTATGACGATCCGTTCTTCTTCCTCTCGACGCCCTCCCTCTACGCCGACCCCGGCGTCCTGGCGCCGCCGGGCGGCACCACCGTGCAGATCAACGTCGCCAGCGACTTCGACTGGTTCGCCACCGCCGCCCGCGAGGGCCGCCACGAGCGGGAGACGGCGCGTGTCGCCGAGGAGATCGTCGCTGCCGTCGAGCGCCGCCTGCTGCCCGAGCTGCGCCGGCATCGCGTCGTGCAGGAAGCCTGGAGCCCGGTGGATCTCGCCGCCCGCGTCGGACTCGAACGCGGCGGCATGTACGGTGCCCGGCTGGACTTCCAGAACCGCGTCCTGCGCCGCGTCTCCCCGCACACGCCGTTCCGGAACCTCCACCTGACGGGCGCCACCGCCGGCGGGCCCGGCCTGCAGGGCGTCGTCGGGGCCGCCGTGCGGCTGGTAGCCGAACTCCTTGCGGAGCCAGCCGAGTCCGGGGCTGCGCCGCCAGCTCCGTGACGGTCGGCGTCGCGAGTTCGCGGTCGACTACGGGGTGCCGGCGGCAGATCCTCGACGACCTCTGGCGCCGCGGCGATTGCCGTCGACCGGGGAGCGACCGCGCCCCGGGGTACCACATGCCTGCTCCTTCGTCGGCCGGATCACGGCCGGGCGTTGCGCAGTGCGTACTGCGATTCGCAGCGGGCCTTGAGCGCGACGTTGATGCGTTCGTAGAACGCCTGCAGCTCGCGGCCGAGACACGCCCAGAGGACCGGTGCGGCGAGCCCTGCGAACCGCTCGCCGTGGATGACGCGCGTCGCCGCGTCGCCGTCCGGTTCGAGCTTGAAATAGTGGGTGCCCGTCATCAGCCCATGCGGCCCCCCGCGCCAGGACAGCTCACGTTCGGGCTCGACGGCCACCATGAGCACTGGCACGGTCAGCGTGCGCCCGAAGAGTCTGACCGTCATGCGCACGCGCCGGCCCGGCGCCGGCGGCGCCTGCAGGCGCACGTCAGGGTTCCATTCCGGGTATGCCTCGACATCCGTCAGCACCAGCCAGACCGTCGAGACCGGTGCCTCGATCCGTACCGTCGTCTGCGGGTGGGGAGGCATCGAGGACAATCAACACGGGGCGTCGAAGGAGGCGAGGTCGATGGTGGCGGCGACCATGCGCGAGATGTTCGCGGCGGTGATCTCGACGCCGTAGTTCACCGGCGGTGTGATCAGCCAGCCGATGACCAGGCCCCAGATCGCCGCCAGGCGGTAGCACTCCCAGGCCGCCTGCGCGGTCGGCGGATCGTCCACCCCGCTGTCGGCCAACGTGGCGAGGTAGTGATCGATCAACCCGCGCTCATGTTGGCGGCGAACCTCGGCAGCCAGGCCGCTGCACAGGAGGTAGGCGAGATCGTTGGCCCAGTGCCCTCGCACCATCAGCTGCCAGTCGTAGAAGCCACCCGTCCCGTCCGGAAGCAGGTAGGCATTGCCGATGTGCGTGTCGCCGTGCAGCAGGGTCTGCGGCCCCGCGGCGAGCGTCCGTTGCGAACGCCACAGGGCCTCCCAGAGCGCGTCGACCGAGCGTTCGAGCGGTGCCAGCAATCGCTGCTTGAAGGGGTGCGACTCCACCTGGTAGCGGATCAGCTCGCGGCCGATGCCGTCGAACACGGGGAACATGCCGCCGCGCAGGCGCGTTGGCACCCACGCGAGCTCGCCATCGAAGCGAGGGGATTGCCAGTAGCGGGCGTGCAGACGGGCCAGCAGTGTCACCAGCGCGCGGACCTGCGCGACGGGGATCTTCATCGTCGTGTTCGGGAAACGCGCTCCGCGCAGGCGCAGATCCTCCATGAGGATCGCGAACTGGCGTGAGCGGGCATCGTAGATGCTGCCGAACGTCCGCGGGATCTCGAGGTCGAGCTCGGGGCGGATGTCGCGGTAGAAGCGGGCCTCGGTCAGGTACATCGGGTCCGGCGCGTGCGGGTAGAGGCGCTGGTACAGGCCGACGAGCACGAACAACGCCGAGCGGGCGCCGGCGCCGACCCACGGCAGGCGCTCCGCCATGCGCGAGACCGATGCCAGCGTCAGGACCGCCGGCAGCCCGAAGCGAAGCACGCGGTGCAGCAGCAAGGTCTTGAGCACCATCTGCGCGGGCAGATCCGCGTCGCCGCCGGGGGCATAGCGGAGCCGCAGGAGAATGCGGTCCGCCGTCGACGCCGCGCCATCGCCGCAGCGCGCGCGATCGATGACCTCGACGCTTTCGACGGTGGTCTCGCCGCTCAGGATGGTGCTCAGGGCAGCCGGGTCGAGGCGACGAAGGTCAAGCATCAGCGCAGGTCGGCGATCATCTCGGGTGCCGGGGGACGAGCGCGTCCCTATAGCCCCCGTGGCGGCGCCGACGCCAGCCAGCAACGTCGGCGCCCGCGACGAGCGGCGGTGGGCGTGCGACGTGGCGCCGCGCCAGTGTTCGTGGCATGACGCGCCATGCGTCGCGCAGTCGTGGCCGCTGTCCTGGTGCTGGTGCCGTGCGCTGCGTGGCTGCTGTGGCCGCAGGCCGACCCGCGCTTCGCGATCCGCTTCGATGCGGAGCAGACCGCCCGCGCCAGGCGCTTCCTCGAGCAGCCCGTAGCGGCGGCGACCGCGCGGCCGCCGAACGTGGTGCTGATCGTCGCCGACGACCTCGGCAAGTACGACACCTCGCTCTACGGCGCGGGCGCCCTCGACACGCCGCAGATGCAGCGGCTCGCGGACGCCGGCGTCCGCTTCACCGAGGGCACCATCACCTCCCCGGTCTGCTCGCCGTCCCGCGCGGCGTTGATGACCGGCCGATACCAGCAGCGCTTCGGCTTCGAGCTGCTCGTGCACGATCGCTATCCCACCAACCGCCTCGAGTACTACGCCGCGAAGTGGCTGTTCTCGAACGAGCACTGGCAGGCCATCGATACGCTGCTCGTGCCGCCGCCGGCGGATGTGCTGCGCCAGGGGCTGCCGCCGAGCGAGCTGACGCTGGCCGAGCTGCTGCGCAAGCACGGCTATGCGACCGCCATCTTCGGCAAGTGGCACCTCGGCAACGGGCCGCAGTCGATCCCCGAGCGGCGCGGCTTCCAATACCAATACGGGTTCTACGATGCGTTCTCGCTCTACCAGGACCCCGGCGACGACGACGTGGTCAACGCGCGCGGCCAGCACTTCACCGATCGGTACCAGTGGTGGAAAGGGCGCGACGGCAACTGCGCCATCCGCCGCAACGGCGTCGAGGTCGAGGAGACCGCCTATCTGACCGACCGGATCGCCGACGAGGCCGTCGCGTGGATCGCCGCCAACCGCGCCCATCCGTTCTTTGCGTATGTGCCCTTCAACGCCCCGCACCTCCCCCTGCAGGCCGACCGCCGGCACTACGAGCGGTTCGCGCATGTCGGCGACCCCCGCCAGCGCGTCTACCTGGCGATGATCGCGTCGCTCGACGAGGCCATCGGCCGAATCCTCGACGTGCTCGACCAGCAGGGGCTCACCGACGACACGCTGGTCATCCTGGTAAGTGACAACGGCGCCGATGCCTCCAGTGGCGTGACCAACAACGCCCCACTCAGGGGCGGCAAGCTGACGAATTTCCAGGGCGGCCTCAACGTGCCGTTCGTCGTGCGCTGGCCGAAACGCCTGGCCGCCGCCCAGACCTACACGGAACCGGTGTCGAGCCTCGATCTGTTCGCCACCATCGCGGTTGCGGCCGGCGTCGTGCTGCCCGACGATCGACCCTACGACGGCGTCGACCTCGTCCCGTACCTACGCGGCGAGCAGGCGGGCGCACCACACGCGGCGCTGTTCTGGCGCGCCGCAGGGCACCGTGCCATCCGCGCCGGTCGCTACAAGCTCATCAGCGACACGCGCACCGGTGCGCGCGCGCTCTACGATGTGGTCGCCGACACGGGTGAGACGCGCAACATCCTCGCCGAGCACGCCGACCTCGCCGCCGAACTCGAGCAACGCCTCGCGCAGTGGGAATCCGAACTCGTCGATCCCGCCTGGCCGCGGGTGATGGAGTACCGGTTCGAGGATGATGGGCAGCGCTACGTGTTCCCTCTCTGACTGTACCGATCGCCAACGGGCTGGCGCGCGATGCCGACGCGTCGCGCCGCCGCGGCGGGCAGCGCTTCGGGCAGGAACATCGTTCATTGCCAATCAACGCCGGCTCCACGTAAGCAGGGACCATGGTGGTACGGCGTTGCGGAATTGTGTTTGTCAGCCTGCTGCTGCTTGGCGCCGGTCCCACCGCCGCGTGCACCGGCGATTGCGACGGGGACGGCCAGGTGGCCGTCAACGAGGCGGTGCGCGGGGTGAACATCGCCCTCGGCAACGCGCCGGTCGGCGACTGCGCCCAGTTCGACGCCAATGGTGACGGGGCCGTCGCCGTCAACGAGCTGATCGCCGCCGTCGCCGGCGTGCTCGAGGGCTGTTCGGTCGCCACCCCGCTGCCGACGGCCAGCACGACGCCGGGGGCTGGCGATGCCGCGACGCTGGTCATCGAGCGCGGCGCCGGCAACGAATTCGTCACCGGGCGCGCCTACGAGTTCGCGCTCGCCGACATCCGCGCCGGCAATCGGATCATCGCCCTCTATCTTGGGACACTGAACGCGAATCAGCCAGCCGAACTGGCCGAGCTCGCCCTGCGGCAGACGGTCCTCGATGCCAACGGCAACATTGTCCTCGATGCCTTGAACCGACGCACGATCGTCCGCATCCGGTTCACCCACGTGCCCCTGCGGACGGGAACGTTCCACTGCGGTGAAAGCCTCCCAGAGGTCCCAGGGGCCCTCCTGGGGTTCGACGCCTCCGCCGGCCTGAACGACGACGCGCTGTCGACGGAGATCACGATCGACAATTACTTCGGGTATCCGCGCCCTCGCCCCGACATCGACTGCACGCTGACGATCACCTCGCTCGACGGCGGTGTCATCGTCGGAACCTACGAGTCGCACATGCTTTCGTCGCAGGCCGACGACCTCGCCTACGCGACGGGGAGGTTCTCACTGCCGCAGCCGACCTGTACGGACAACGAGGCCGCGGCGTCGCCGCAGACCTGCTACCCCTGGGCCTTCTGAGCGAGCCGCGCTCGAATCCGCCGCGCCGGTACCGGCGCCGCCTTGACATACACCCCTGGCGCGGCGGATTGGGGCGCCGGGGCGCTGTGGAAACCGACATCGGGAGAGCGGCTGCGTGCTGACGGTTTTCATCGCGACCCACAATGGCGCGCAGACGCTGCCGCGCGTGCTGGCCGCGCACGCGCAGCTGCTGGCGCCGGTCGGCGGCTGGCGGCTGGTCATCATCGACAACGGCAGCGATGACGACACGGCGGCGCTCGCCGGCGCCTTCGCCGACCGGCTGCCGCTGCGCGTCATCAGCGAGCCGCGGCGCGGCAAGAACCGCGCCCTCAACAGCGGCCTGCGCCTGCTCGACGGCGATCTCGCCGTCTTCAGCGATGACGACACGCTGCCGGAGCGCGACTGGCTGCTGCGCCTGCGCGGCGCCGCCGATGCGCAGCCGGCGTTCGGCGTCTTCGGCGGCCGCATCCTCGGCACCTGGGACACCGCACCGCCCGACTGGGTGCGCGAATGGGTGGACGCGGCGCCGGTGTTCGGCATCTCGGACGCGTCCCGCCCCGATGGACCCTGCGAGCCGACCAAGGTGTGGGGCCCCAACATGGCGATCCGCGCCGAGTGGTTCCGCAAGGGCTATCGCTTCGACGAGCGCCTCGGGCCGAACCGCACCGCCACCTACGCGATGGGCGGAGAAACGGAGTTCACCCTGCGCCTGGCGATCGCCGAAGCGGTCCGCTGCTGGCACTGCAGCGATGCGCGGGTGCATCACATCATCAGGGCGCGGCAGACGACACGCGCCTTCGTCCTGCGGCGCGCCTTTCACCTCGGACGCTGCGTGCGGCGCGAGTCCCGGCAGCGCGCGCGCGCCGGACGTCCGTACGAACCGCGCGGCGCGGTGGCGATCTGCGCCGGCCTGGCGCGCGGCCTCGCCGACCTGGCCGCGGCGCGGCGCGCCGCCGACGCGCGGCGCGAGTTCGCGGCCCGCTGGCGGCTCAATCTCTGGCGCGGCTGCCTCTACGAGTCGCTGCGCGCTCGTTACACCCCGCAGGGTCCGATCGGCGATGCCGGCACACACCCCTGACCCCGGCGCCGCCGGGGCGCCGCGGCCGGCGGTGAGCATCGTCCTGCCCACCTGGCAGCGCGGCGCGCTCGTCGGCCGGGCGATCCGCAGCGTCCTGGCGCAGACGTTCGCGGACTTCGAGTTGCTGGTCGTCGACGACGGCTCCACCGACGCCACGGCGGCGGCGGTGGCGGGCTGCGCCGATCCCCGGCTGCGCTACCTGCGCCGCGTGGCGAACGGCGGCGCGGCGGCGGCGCGCAACCTCGGCATCGGCGCTGCCGTCGCGCCCTTCCTCGCCTTCCAGGATTCGGACGACGAGTGGCTGCCCGACAAGCTGGAGCGGCATATGCGCGCCTTCGCGGGTTGCGGACCGGAAGTCGGCATCGTCTATTCGGACATGCAGCGGGTGCGCCGCGACGGCTCGGCCGAGTATCATCGCTCGCCGACGATCACCGCCGGGGTGCTGATCGATCCGGTGACGCGCTTCTACCAGGTCTGCGGGCTCGGCATTCAGTCGACCGTCATCCGCCGCGCCTGCCTCGAAGCGGTCGGCGCCTTCAACGAGGACTTCCCGGCCCTCGAGGATCTCGAGCTCTTCGTCCGCCTGTCCCGGCGCTACCGGTTTCACCATCTCGAGGCGCCGCTTGTGCTCTACCACGAGACCGACGGCCTGTCGGGCAACCTCCCGGCCAAGGTCGTCGCCCGCACGCTGCTGCTGCAAATCTACCAGCAGGATCTCGCGCGCGAGGATGCCGGCTTCGTCGCCCTCGAGCGCGCCGCGATCGCGAGCCTGGCGGCGCGGACGCGGCGTGTCGTCAGCGAGGCGCCGTGATCGACGTCAGCATCTGCGTCTGCACCTTCCGGCGTCCGGCCGGCCTGCTGCGCCTGCTGCGCTCGCTCGGCCGCCTCGACGCGGCATCGCCGCGGCACGAGATCATCGTCGTCGACAACGACGCCGAGATGAGCGCCGCGCCGGCTGTCGAGCAGGCGCGCAGCGACGGCCTGCCCGTCGCGTATCTCGTGGAGCCGGTACGCGGCATCGCGCGCGCCCGCAACCGCGCCGTGGCGCCGGCGCGCGGGGAGTTCGTCGCCTTCATCGATGACGATGAAGAGGCCGATCCGCTGTGGCTGGTGCATCTCTATGGCGAGGTGCTGCGCCACGGCGCCGACGGCGGCATCGGCCCGGTGCTGCCACGCTTCGCGGCGCCGCCGCCGCCCTGGCTCATCGCCGGCGAATTCTTCGAGCGTCCGCGACCGCCCACCGGCACGCAGCTCATCGGGAGCGGCATGCGCACCGGCAACGCCCTCCTGCGGCGCGACCGGCTGATGGCGCTGCGCGGCCCGTTCGATGAGCGCTATGCCTTGACCGGCGGCGAGGACACCGAGCTCTTCGGCCGCCTGGTCGACAGCGGCTGCCGCGTCATCGCCGTCGACACGGCGATCGTTCACGAGCACCTGCCGCCCAACCGGGCGACGGTGCGCTACGTCTTGCGGCGCCGGTTTCTCGCCGGCATGGGATCGGCGCGCCTCCACAGCGCCAGGGAACCGGTGTCGCAGCGGCGGCGGGAGCGCCTGCGCTGGCTGAGCTCCGGGCTCGCCTGGGGCGTCAGCGGTCTGATGCTCTTCCCCGCCGCGCGCACGCGCGGTCTGACGCGCCTGGCCTTCGCCGCTCGCGACCTCGGGCGCTTCGCCTTCCACAGCGGCTTCTCGTACCAGCCGTACGGGCGCGACTCGTGGCGATGAGCGATCATCCCCCGATCGGCGCGCCGCCGCCGGGCGCCGCGCGGCCCTTCTGGTCGGTGATGATCCCGACCTACGAGCCCAACCCCGAGTACCTGCGCCGCGTACTGGCGGCGCTCCTCGAGCAGGACCCGGGCGCGGCGGAGATGGAGATCGCGCTGGTCGACGACGGCTCGACCGGCATCGATCCGCGCCGCTGCCTGCCGGCGGGCGGGCAGACGCGCGTCGCCTGGCGCCAACAGGAGTGCCATGCCGGCATCGGCCGCAACTGGAACACCTGCGTCGAGCAGGCGCGCGGCGAGTGGGTACACATCCTGCATCAGGACGATCTCATCCGGCCGGGTTTCTACGCGCGCCTGCGCGCCGCCATCGCCGCCGCGCCGACCGCCGGCGCCGCCTTCTGCCGCGACACCGTCATCGATGCCGAGGACCGGACCGTTGCGCAGCAGCGGGTCATCCGCCCGACGCCGGGCATCGTCGAGGATTGGATCGAGCACATCTTCGTCGGCCTGCACCTGCGCGCCTCGGCGCTGGTGGTGAAGCGCAGTGTGTACGAGGCGCTCGGCGGCTTCCGCCTCGACCTCGCCTACGCCCTCGACTGGGACATGTGGAAGCGCATCGCCGCTGCCTATCCGCTCGTCTATGTGCCGGAGCCGCTGGCGTCGTACCGGCGGCACGCGGGCTCGGCCTCGGTCGCCTTCCAGCGCTCGGGCGCGAACATGGCCGAGATCGGCCGCAGCATCGCGCTCTCCGAGGCCGCCCTGCCGGCGTCGATCGCCGCCGCGACGACCCGGCGGACGCGCGCGAACTACGCCCGCTACGCGACGCGCCTGGGCTGGGGGGCGCTGGTCGAGCGCGATCTGCGCACCGCCCTGGCGCAGCTGCGCGCCGCGCGCGGCCTCGCGTCGACGCGTGCCGTGGCGCGGGAGCTCGGTCGGCTGGCGGCGCAGGGCTGGCGCCAGCGACGCCAGCCCTGATCGGACCGTCAGCGCGCCGCGCGGCAGCGACTACTTGTCGCGGCGGGGTTTACCGCTGCCGAGATGCGCCCGCGCGTCGGCGTGATTCTCCAGTGCCTCGAACAGCCCCGACGCCAGCTCGCCGACCTCGCGATTGACGGCGCGGATGGTCTCGTAGACCGCGCCGATACTGGAGTCGACCAGCGTGCGCGCCTCCTTGCCCTCGGCGCCGAGCAGGCCGCGCTGCTCCAGTGCCGCGAGCGGCAGGGCGGCGATCGTGCGGTGGATCTGCTCGACCGACGTGGCGCCCTTGTCGACGGCTTCCTGGATCAGGTCCTTGACCGCCTCGATATGCGCGATGGTGTTCTTCACGGACGTCTCCTCCTCGTCGTCGGCTCAGCTGGCTGCGGTCGGCTCGGCGGCCGACCAGGTTGGGAACGAGTACTTGACGATGCGCGCGACCACCGTCGCGAACTGGCTCCAGAAGGAGCCGGTATTGTAGTGCTGCTCATACCGCGCACAGATCTCGCGCACCCGCTCGGCCATGTCCGCGTATCGCACGGCCGGCACGTCGGGATACAGATGGTGCTCGATCTGGTGGCTCAGGTTGCCGGTCAGGAAGTGGAACGTCGGGCCGCCGGTGAGGTTACTGGAGCCGCGGATCTGGCGCAGATACCAGGCGCCGCGCGACTCGTCCTCGAGCACCGTCTCCGGGAAGGTCTCCGCATCCGCCGTGAAGTGCCCGCAGAAGATGATCCCGAACGTCCACAGGTTGCGGACCAGGTTGGCGGCCAGGTTGCCGGTCAGGACGGGCAGGAACGCCGGCCCCGCCAGCACCGGGAAGACCACGTAGTCCTTGGCGAACTGGCGCAGCACCTTGCGCAGGATCGGCGGCGCCTGGCGCCGCAGCGTGGCCAGCGGCACGCGTCCGCGCAGCACCTCGTCGATCTCGAGATCGTGCAGGGCGATGCCCCACTGGAAGAGCGTCGCCAGGCCGACCGCCACCCCGGCCTGCGCCAGGTGCAGCGGCTGCCACGGCTGCGACGCGAACAGGCGCAGGAACCCGTAGCCGATGTCGCGGTCCTTGCCCTGCACGTTGGTGTACGCGTGGTGCATGTAGTTGTGCGAGTGGCGCCAGGCGTCGCCGTCGCAGGCGTGGTCCCATTCGTAGGTGTCGCCGCGCAACGAGGGCTCGTTCATCCAGTCGTACTGGCCGTGCATGACATTGTGGCCGAGCTCCATGTTGTCGACGATCTTGCTGAACGCCAGCAGGCCGGCGCCGGCCAACCAGGCCGGCGGCAGCCAGCCCGCGAAGAGCAGGCCGCGGCCGCCGATCTCGCTGTAGCGGACGAGTGCCTGAACGCGGCGGATGTACGTCGCCTCGCTCTCGCCGAGACTGTCCAGGACCTCGCTGCGCAGCGCGTCGAGCTCGGCGCCGAAGGCCTCGATCTGCGCCGGCGTCAGGGTGCGGCTGCGGCGGCTGCGGCCGACGTCGGGAAGGGTCTGGGTGGCGTGCATGACAGGTCTCCTCTGGCTCACAGGTCGAGGGTGACGGGGCCGAGCGGCTCGCTGACGCACAGGCGGATGCGACTGCCCGGTCGCGCGTCGATGGCGCCGGTGACGCGATCGCGGACGCTGCCGGACACCTTGGTGCAGGTGCAGGTGTGGCAGATGCCCATGCGGCAGCCGCTGGGCGGCCGCAGCCCCGCGGCTTCGGCGATTGCCAGCAGCGTCGGCTGCGCCCCAGCAACGGTGCGGGCGCTGCGGCGAAAGTGCACCGGCACGCTGGCGCGATCCGCCGGTGCGTCGCCGTCGGCGGGCGGCGGCGCGAAGGCCTCGGCGCGCAACCGGTCGGAGAGGCCGGCGGCGGCCCAGTGCCGGGTCACCGCCTGCACCAGGGCGGGCGGTCCGCAGACGAACGCCTGGCGCTGCGCATAGTCCGGCGCGCGGGCGTCGAGCTGCGCGGCCGAGAAGCGGCCCGCGCCGGCGCCGCCGGCGGCGGGGTGCTGGGCGAGAAAGTGGGCCCGCAGGCGCGGGCGGCGCCGCGCCTGCGCCCGCAGCTCGTCGGCGAAGGCGAAGTCCGTCGCGCCGCGCGCGTAGTAGAGGACGACCGCGTCGAGGCGTGGGCGGGCGCGCAGCGCCGCCAGCAGCAGGGCGCGCACCGCGGTGATGCCGCTGCCGCCGGCGATGAGCAGCAGGCACGCCGGCAGCGGCGAGGGCAGGACGAAGTCGCCCGCCGCCGCGCCGAGCTCCAGCACGTCGCCGAGCCCGGCGCGGTCGTGCAGCCAGCGCGAGACGATTCCCTCGGGGTGGCGCTTGACCGTGATCGCCAGCGTCGCCGTGCCGGG
This sequence comes from bacterium, assembly GCA_031401035.1. GTDB lineage: Bacteria > Desulfobacterota > Binatia > HRBIN30 > CADEER01 > JANNRA01. The sequence continues at coordinate 71,460 of JANNRA010000202.1, forward strand.
AGCGCTGGTGGGGCTGTAGCACCGCTCGTGGCACACGCCACCGAGGCGCACCCGCACGGCGACGGACTGGCCGGCGACAAACGCCAGCGGACCGGCGACCGGCCGCAGTACGAAGGTCTTCATGTCCGGGGTCTCGACGCGGATCGCCTCGAGGCGCGCCAGGGTGCGCGTCACGCTGAGCGTCGGGTCGACGTGCTGCAGGACGAAATCGAGCCAATGCCGGTCGGGAAGGGTGGCGTCGCGGAGGCTGAGCATCGGAGGTCCTTTCGGTGTACGACTGTGCACTGATATCGCACCGAGGCCGGATTGAGTCAACGTCTGTTCACTGAAAAACTCAGCGAAATCTTCTCTATGGCCAAGGGAAGTATGATTCCTTTCGATTATTCCTTGGCCGTGGTAGGCCTCTGAGCGTGAACAGTCGTAATCCCCCAGAGCGGACGCCGGGACGCAGCCCGAACCTCCGCGACGAGCGCAAGTTGCAGACTCGGCAGGCATTGCTCGACGCGGCCCTGGTGCTGGCGCGGCAGGGCGGCAGCCTGGCCAGCCTGAGTCTGCGCGAGGTGGCGCGCGAGGCCGGGGTGGTGCCGACGGCCTTCTACCGCCACTTCCGCGACATGGACGAGCTCGGCCTGGCCCTGGTCGACGACGTCTGCCTGCGGCTGCGGCAGATCATCCGCGAGGCGCGCATGTCGGCGCGGGGGGCGCGCGACATCGCCATCCAGTCGTCGGTGCGCGGCTTCGTCCAGTACGTACTGGTCAACGATCGCGCCTTCGAGTTCCTGACGCGCGAGCGCTTCGGCGCCCGGCCGGTGGTGCGGCAGGCGGTCGCGCGCGAGATCCAGTACTTCGTCGGCGAACTGGCCAGCGACCTGCGCGCCGTCGCCCCGTTCGCGGCCATGCCGAGCGACGATCTCGAGATGATCGCCCATCTGGTCGTGCACACGGTGCTGAGCCTGAGCGCCGATCTGCTCGAGCTGCCCGAGGGCCAGCGGGTGCGCGAGCACGAGTTGACCGCGCGCGCCATCAAGCAGCTGCGGCTGATCTTCCTCGGCGCCCTGCAGTGGCGCCCGGAGCGCGGCGCGGTTGCGCCGCCGCCGGGCTGACGCCGCCGCGATCCGCCCGGCGCAGCGCCGCTTCTCCCGGCGCCGCTCAGGCCGACATGGCGAAGCGTTGCTGCATCAGCGTCAGGCTCAGGACGCGGTTCAGAATCCCGTCGAGCCCGGCGTTCAGGAGGGCTGCCGCCGCTCGACCCGACACTGGAAGCAGTTGAACTTCGACCGGATGTGCACGTAGGCGACCGTCGGGTCGGCGAGGATCGCCCGGCACGCGGCGTCGAGGGTGCCGCCGGCAACGACATCGCCGGTCTCGTAGCGAATCCAGTCATCCGCGCCGTACCCCCTGACAATCGCCGGCTCGAGGAAGACGAACCAGGCCGGCAGCGCGTCGCTCTCGTAGCGCGCGCACGGCGCCTGGTGGAGAAAAATCGGGCCCGTCTCCGCGTACGGCTGCGGGGCGTCGAACGGCCGGTAGGCGAGCACCAGCTTGGCGTCGCCCTCGGCGATGAGCTGTAGGCAGTGCCGGCAGGGATTCGCGAGTCCCTCGGCGGTGCGCACGACGGCCGGTTGACCGTTCGCGTCGTCCCCGCCGCGGCGCATCGACTCGACGTGGTCGGTGCAAATGCCTCGAACATCCAGTTCCATTGCGACTCTCCTTCTCTCGGCGCACGGGATGGTGCGCAGGGAAGCGATCTCAGCATGGAGCGACGCCGCCATGCTGGCGATTTGCGGACGTGGCATCACCTGCGCAGTCAGCGGCGCATCCCGTCCGCGCTGTCACCGACGATGCCCGAACGGGCGGGCGAGGCGCCTGCCGAGCCGCCGCCGCACTGCTCTGTGGCGCGGCTCGGCCGGCAGCGGCGGCGCGCAGCGCCGTCCGCTGCATGATGCCGTCAGGCGCCCCGCCACGGTAGCGGTCGCTCACCCCCCGCTCTGGTGATCCCCGTCGCTCACCGCCGTGCTTCGCTCTGTCATCACGATGCCTCTCGAAGTGCCCACGACCTACGCCGCGACCGCCGTCGCCCTGACAGCCTCGAGCGCCGCAACCAAGCCGTCCACCTGCGCGGTGCTGAACAGCCCATCCGGCCCGCGCGGCGTCAGGTCGGTGAAGGGCGACTCGTAGAGTCGCGCGGCCTCCATGACGCCGTGCTCGGTCAAATGGTTCACGATCAGGTTCACGAACTCGATCTGGCTCGCGCTCGACGTCTTGCCGTTCAGGAATCCGCTCAACGCGCTCTTGGCCGCCTCCCGATCCATGCCCACCAGGGATCGCACGAACAGCCCCAGACCCTGCGATTCACTCTTGGCTCGACCGATGTCTTCGGCGGCGCCGACGCCGCTCTCAACGAGCATCCGTTCCAACTCGGTCAGATCCGCCGTCGTGAGCGTCTTGTTCAAGCGCAGCTTGTGAATCGCGACGTGATCCTGATGCGCGCGCAGGAACGCCTGCGCTTTGGCTCTGAACTTCGCGTAGTCCGTACCTTCCCCGAAGCCGGGCAGAACCACGGGCGTCTCGCCACCCATCTCATCCTCGAAGTCGGTGTAGATCGGCTTGCGCCGCTGCTTCTCGATAAACTTCACGAGGTCGCGGAGCCGCCGGCGGGCAATCTCGAGCATCGGAACCGTGACGTCCTGCCACCATTCGTCGGTCTGCACCTCCTGGATCAGCGCCATCTGATCCCGCACCATCGGGATCGCGGACTTCTCCTCCAACAGGCCCGCGATCGCCTTGACCTGATCGCGCAGACGCTCGAACCCCGGTTCGGCGCGAAGGCGTACCAGTTGCAGGTTGAGGATGAGGAGGTCGAAGCGCTTCGCCTCCTCGGCCTCCGCCTCGCGCTCCGACGGTAAGCCCGCGACCTCGTGCGCGAGTTCCGACAACGCCTCCGCCGAAAGCACCGTCCACGCCTCCGCCTTGGCGTACTTCTCCACGACGCGGCGCCGCGGCCGGACGACGAAGTTGTCCAGGTTCATCGCCGCCACTTCGCCGTGCAGCAGCTCGCCGACGGAACGGCGAACTTCGGCGTCGGTCCGCGGATCGCCGTAGGCAGCCTGCGGCTCCCTGACGACTCCGCCGGCGGCTTCACCGGCGGGGGCCTTGTCCAGCTCGCTGATCAGCTCCAGCCGCGCGGTGAACAGGCGCTGGCCGAGCGACGCGCCGATGGCGCCATCCGTGGTCTCCGCGTTCTGGCTGAAGTATTCCAGGTTCTGGCAGTAGTCGAAGAGGTAGAAGAACTGCTTGTGCTGCCCGGGGCCGAACAGGTCGGGGCACAGCCGCGTCCCGCGGCCGAGCATCTGCCAGAACTTGGTCTTCGACCGCACCAGCTTGAAGAACACCAGGTTCACGACTTCCGGTACGTCGATCCCGGTGTCGAGCATGTCCACCGAGAGTGCGAGGTGCGGCGCCTTCTCTTTGCTCGAGAAGCTGTCGATCAGGCTCTGCGCGTATTCGGTCTTGAAGGTGATGACGCGCGCGAACTCGCCCTTGTAGTGCGGGTAGTTCACGTTGAAGCGCTCGGCGATGAAGTCGGCGTGGGCTTGGTTCTTGGCGAACAGGATCGTCTTGCCGAGGCGGTCGCCGCCCGCCACGCTCACGCCGCGCGTCATCAGGTGCGCCAGCACCTTGTCGACCGTGTCCTTGTTGAACAGCCACTTGTTGACGGCCTCGGCCTCCACGCGGTCGGGCACGCCGCCGTCCTCGTCCCACTCCAGCGCGTCCCACTGGTCCTTGTCGTCCTCGGACAGATCGTCGTACTTGATCCCCTCACGCTGGAACTTGAGCGGCACCGAGACGGCCCTCGGCGGCACCAGGAATCCGTCACGCACCGCTTCTTCGAGCGAGTAGGCATCGGTGGGCACGCCGTCTTCGAGATCGAACAGGCCGTAGGTGTTGCGGTCCACCTCGTCCTTGGGTGTGGCCGTGAGCCCGACCAGCAGCGAGTCGAAGTAGTCGAAGATGGCGCGGTACTTCTGGAACACCGAGCGGTGCGCCTCGTCGATGATCACCAGATCGAAGTGGCCGACACCGAACCGCCGCTGGCCGTCGCGCGTCTCGTCGATCAGCCCCATCATCGTCGGATAGGTCGAGACGAAGACACGCCCCTCGGCGTCCCTCTCGGTGACCAGATTCACCGGCGACGCATCCGGCAGGTGCCGCTTGAACGCATTCACCGCCTGGTTCACGAGCGCCACGCGATCCGCAAGGAACAACATCCGCTTCGCCCAGTTGCAGCGCATCAGCAGGTCGGCGAGCGCGATCACCGTGCGCGTCTTGCCCGCGCCGGTGGCCATCACCAGCAACGCCTTGCGGTCGTGGTCCTGCTCGAACGACTCGGCGATGCGGCGGATGCCGCGCGTCTGATAGAACCGCTCGACGATTGCCGGATTGATCTCGGCGCTCGCGAGCGGCTTGCGGCTGGTGCGCCGCTGGATGACGAGCTCCAGCTCGGCCTTCTTGTAGAAACCCTGCACGGCGCGCGGCGGGTAGTTGGCGTCGTCCCACAGCCAATGCTCGTAGCCGTTGGAGTAAAAGATCAGCGGCCGCTGGCCGTAATGCGCGTCGAGACAGTCGGCGTACAGCTTCGCCTGCTGCTGCCCCACGCGCGCATCGCGGCGGGTGCGCTTGGCTTCGACCAGGCCGAGCGGCTTGCCGTCATCGCCCCAGAGCACGTAGTCCACGAAGCCCTTGCCCTGGTTGTTGGGCATGCCGGCGACTTCGAACTCCCGATCCCGCGGCTGGTCGAGCGGCCAGCCCGCTTCCTTGAGCAGCAGGTCGATGAAGTAGTCGCGCGTCTCGGCTTCGGAATAGTCGTGCGCATCGGGCTGCGCGGCGGCGGTCTTGCGAGCAGCGGCCACCTCGGCGCGCAGGCGCGTCAGCTCCTCGTCGAGGGCGGACCTGTCGGCCAGTAACGCCGCGAGCTTCTCGTCGCGCTCGCGCAAACCGGCTTCGAGCTGCTGCAGTTGCTCCGCGGTCTGCTTCGGCGCCGCAGCGGCCGTGGGCAGCGCGTTCGCGTCGAAGACCAACCCGGGCGCCGGGCGCGCCACGCGGCCGTACGTGCGGCCGAACCAGTACGCCACATGGAACAGCTCGCGCACCGCCGCCAGCGCGTCCTCTGTCGGGATCGCCCGGTGGCTGTGCACGGCGCGGTTGCCGAGCGTGCTGATCACCCGGGCCTTGCTGAACACCGCCTCGCCCGCCGCCTGCTTGAACGTCGGGTCGTGGATCAGCGCCGAGAGGTTGTCCTGGTACGGCAGCTTCAACGCCGGGTCGTGCTTGTACGCCCACGCCACCGCCAGCTCGAGCGCGCGACGGGCGTAAAAGCAGGCCGTGCGCGGATCGGCGTGCACCGCCGCCTCGGCCTTGCCGGCGGCTTCGAACACGCCCGGCCATTCGCGCTCCAAGAAGGCGAAGTGGCTCACGGTTGACCGTCTCGGCAAGCGTCGGAGGTGTCAGAGTACGGTGTCACAGCTTGTCACAGCTCCGTGTCACAGCGTGTCATCGCTTGCGCCGGCTGGTGGTGCGCGGCGTTCGATCCGGCGCAGGCACGTAGGATCGGTTCGGGTCGGTGAGCGCGGCTGCTCCGGTCTCGCGAATCAGCTTCTTCTCGAGCAGAAGTTTCAGATCGCGTTGCAGCGAGCGGCGGCTCACGGTCCCGAAGAGCGGCTCCAGTTCGCCGAGGGAGATCATCCCTGCCTCGTGGATAGCCGCCAGGACCGCCGATTGTCGCACGCCGAGGTCATGCTCCCTGGCCTGCACGTCGGCGCGAATGACGGATGTGCCGCGGCTCTTGACCTCCTCCAACTGCTGCATCAGGCCGTGTACGAAGTAGTCGAGCCAGCCCGTGAGATCCATCTCGTTCCGTCGAACACCTTGCAGCGCTGCGTAGAACGCGCTGCGGTCTCGGTCATAGAACTCGCTCAAAGTGAACAGCCGTTTGAAGTCGTAGCCGAATCGGTAGAGGCAAAGCGTCGACAGCAGGCGCGAGGTGCGGCCGTTGCCGTCGACGAAGGGATGGATGTGCACGAGCTGGAACTGCGCGATGCCCGCCACCAGCACCGGGTGAATGCCCGTGTCCTCGCGCAGCCACTCGACGAGCTCTTGCATGAGCGGCGCCACCTGTTCGGGCGAGGGTGGCGTGTAGATGATCTCGCGCGTCCGGCTGTTGGCGACAAAGTTCTGGATGGTGCGGTAACGGCCGGGTTCTGCCTTGCCGCCGCGTACGCCCTTGACGAGGCGCTGGTGAATCTCGCGGATCAGGCCCTCGGTGATGGGCTCCCCGCTGCCCAGATAGTCCGAAACGAGGGTGAAGGCATCGCGATAGTTGAGCAGCTCACGCACGTCGTCGCGGTCTGCGCCCGGCACGGCTTCGCCCGCCCATAGTCGCGCCGCTTCGCCGAGGGTGAGGTGCGTGCCTTCGATGTGCGTCGTGTGGTGAGCTTCGAGGAGGAGCGCCTGCTGGCTCATGCGCTCGATCCACACCTGCGACAAGGTCGCCGCGTCGAGGAATCCGCGTGCGCGCTCGATGGCGGTGAGCGCCATCGTAATGGAGTTCGAGACGATGAAGCGAGGTGCAAAGGCCGGCATGGCTACAGCTCTCGCCGAAAGGCGTCGGGCCAGAGGGCCGACCGCTCGAAGTCGCGCGTCGGCAGCGGCTCGTCTGTCTCCCACATCGGGATCGAACCGCTCGGGTAGCCACGGTAGAGCGAGTCCAGCAGGTCGCGCACCCGCGTCGCCCGCCAGACGTAGTGGCGCTGGATCTCCGGCAGGCGCATCTCGCCGCGCTCGTAAATGTCCACCAGCGTGCCGATCGGAATGTTCTGCTGCTGCAAGGTGGTCAGACTCCCCGATACACGTGGTCGGCGTTGATGGCGTCGCTCAGGTACGGCGTGAACCCTGCGAGCAGCACGGACATCGCGACGAGGTCGCGCATTTCGATCGCGCGCAAGGCGCTAGCTGGTGTGCCGCCGTGACGAATGCCTGGGTAGTCGCATGCGAAGCCATACAAGGCCTTCATTGCATCCTTGACCTTCTCGTGGGGCCAGGTGCTGATCTGGTTGCAAATGGTACCGAGCGTGGTTCCGGTGACCCCGGCACACTCACGCCCGATCGCTTCCAGCAAGTTCATCTGCTTCTGAATGCAGGTCTTGATGCGGCCGTCTGAGCTGCCTGTTCGCAGGTCGCGGATCGCGTTCTCGAACTCCTTCATCAGCGTATCGAGGTGCGCATCGCCGCTCGTTACAACGCGCAGGTCGCGCACGAGACTCGTGAACATGCCGGGCAGCGTCGGGCACAGTATGCATGGCCGACGCAGGTCGTAGCGAAGGCTGAACTTCTCTATGAAGGCCGAGAGCAGGTTGAAGTAGCTGTTCGAAAGCGGATCGCCGCCGAGGTCTTCCAGCGCCGAATGCGCAGCCTCGAGGAACGCGACGAGGGCGCGCTCGCCGGCAAGGTCGTTCGCGGTCGTACGCTCGAACGCCTCTCGGCCCTGCGTAGGATTGTCGATGATGTCGGCGAGGTCCTCGATGGAGGGACGGGCCTTCAATGCCGATGCGAGCTCGCGGTACAGCTCGCAGAAGATGTCCTCCGGCACGTCCTCCTGCTCGATCAGCGGCGCCCATATCTCGCGCCATGTCTCGGACCAGACGCCGAGGAACTCACCGCGCATGGCTATAACTCTCCCCGGAAGGCGCGCTGCTGAATCGCAGAGAAGAGGGCGTCGAGTTCGGTGAGAGATGCGCGATGAGCCTCCCGACTATGTGCAATGGCGGAAACACAATCGGCGAACCTTCGCTGAAACTCGACAGGCGGCAAGGGGACCCTGATCTTCTCGATCCGGAACAGCGCGAGCTTTCCAATGGTCACCTGCCCAACATGCGACAAGATCTGACCACGTCCGGATGATGTCTGCAGAAACGCGGCAAGAAACACTTCATCGTACCGCCCGCTGGCGCGCGGTACGAGCTTGGCGGCGTTCTCGGTCAGGTTCGCGCCGTCTAGTGATGCAGGAACGGGTGCGATCAAGCCGATTGATCCAGCGATAGAGATAATCACGTCACCGGTATTCACGATGTAGCGAGATATCTTCGCCTGAATGTCCGGCTTTAGGTATGCGAGCGCCGACTCATCCACGAAACCGGACTGGAGATCCGTCACCCGGATGTATCGGAATGGTGTCGGTGTTGCAGAGTACTCCTCACCTTTGGGCAGTCTCTTGCCACCCTTCACCTCGCATATGTCGGCGATTGTCACGACCGGCCATCCCTTCGGATTCGTGGCGGGGTCGCCGAACATGTCGAGGAAGATGGATTGGGTGAGGGTGTCGAGTTGGGCGAGGACGGCGCGGCGCTTGGCCCGCAGCGCCGCCGCCCGGTCCAGCACCTCCGCAATCCGCCGCTGCTCGGGGAGGGGTGGGAGCAAGACACGATGTGCCTTCACGTCAGACGGCTTGATGAACGGTTGGCCGGTTCCCGAGCGATGCCAACGCGCCTCGTCGTTGAGCTGATACCAGAGGAACTTGCAGTCGGCACGACTGGGATCAGGAAAGATCAGCTGGGTATTCGCCAGGCTGATCCACTTCCCGTCAGCGAAAAAGCACTTTCCGCAGCGCGCGCCGATCGCAGACAGCACCACGGCCGGCTCATCAAACTCATCAGTGCCGAGGTAGCCATTGATGCCACCGGCACCGTAGGCAGGAAAACCCTCCGGGACGAAATCGTTACCCGACAGCCCAAGCCGGCCGCCTTGGACGATCCGGCAGAAGTCCTGGAGCGGAACAGACACTCCCTTAGGCATCAGAGCATCCCCTCCAGCTCCTTCATCCCCCGCTTGATCTCCTCCTCCAGCTTCGCGAGGTCGGCGAGGATATCCTTCGGTGCGCGATGCTCGACCGCTTCGTGCACCACTTCCTTGTAGCGGTTCAGCGAGAGGTCGTAGCCCTGCACGGCGATCTCGGCCTTGGGCACGCAAAAGCTCTGCGCGGTGCGCGGGCGTTCGCGCTCCGCGCCGTTGCGGCCGGCCCAGCGCGCCAGCACGTCGGGCAGGTTGTTCTTGCAGTGCTCGTCCGCGCCGAGCGCAGTGCGCGGCACTGGGCCAAGCTTGTCTTCCGGAAGTAACGGCGTGCGCTTGTCGTCGAGGCTCCAGCCGTCGGCCTCTACGTCGTAAAACCAGACCTGGTCGGTGCCGCCGGAGTTGGTTTTGGTGAAGAACAGGATGGCGGTGCTGACCCCGGCGTAGGGCTTGAACACGCCGCCGGGCAGCTTGACCACGGCGTCGAGCTTCTGATCCTCGACCAACATGCGGCGCAGTTCCTTGTGCGCGGTGCTGGAGCCGAATAGCACGCCGTCGGGCACGATCACCGCCGCACGCCCGCCCGGCTTGAGCAGGCGAAGGAAGAGCGCTAGGAACAAGAGCTCGGTCTTCCTGGTCTTGACTATCTGCAACAGGTCCTTGGCGGTGTTCTCGTAGTCCAGGCTGCCGGCAAACGGCGGATTGGCT
>JANNRA010000203.1:0-3723 GCA_031401035.1 bacterium
CGGCCCGCGCCGGCGGCGGGGACGCCTCCGGACTCCGCGCGGCGGCCGCAGCCGCCCGGCAGCAGCGCGCCCCCCCGCGGGCGCCTGGTGGATGGGATCACCGCGGCCGTCCAGCAGCCGCCCAACAGCGGCGGACCCGAATCGATGGTTAGGGGGCCCGCGCAGCACTGGCGGCGCGCTGCTACGCTCGGGGTCCGGGCCGGTGTGGCGCCCTTGACCGGGCCCAGCAGTCCGCCCTGTCGACGTCGCCGTGGGGCAAGGCCAGCGCAAGCGGCCCGCGGGGAACGGTCCGCGAGAGGTCCGCTACGGGATGTTCCATCAACGACTCCAGCTTGTCAGGGCTATTGGCGGTAGCGGAAGCCGATGCCCTCGATGGCCGGGCTCTCGGGTTGCAGATGGAAGTCGTCGTCAGCCCAGCCGGCGCCGCCGAGGATGCCGTCGGCGCCGTCGGGGTCGACGAACAGCGGGTCGAGGTCGAGGTCGGTCTCGCCGGGCAGCACGTCTTCGCTGTAGCCGTCGGTGTTGATGTTGTGCTCGACGGTGAGGCTGACCGCGGCGTTCTCGACGACGGTGAGGCCGGCCCCCGCGTTGTGGTCGATGATGTTGTTTTTGACCACCGTCCCGGTCGACGTGGCGCCGGCCTCGCCGAGGACCAGGCCGCCGCGACCGTTGGCGAAGAACGTGTTGCGGCTGATCTCGGTGACGTCGTTCGGACCGGAGCCGAGGCCGGCGACGATACCCGCTCTGCCATTGGCATGGACAAGGTTGTTGGTGACCGTGGCGTTGGGCGCCGCGCGCAGCAGGATACCGGCCTCGCGGTTGTCGACGATGATGTTGTCCCGCACCACCGACCGCTCGATCGCCGCCAGCATCAGCCCCTCGGCGGTGCCGCCGCCGAGCACGTTGCCGGCGACCAGCGCCTCGCTCAGCGGCAGGCGCCCCCGCACGGCCAGGGGGATGCCGCCGTTGCGCAGGATCCGGTTGTCCGTCGCCTCGACCGACGCGCGGGCGTAGACGTCGAGGCCGCGGCGCGGATTGTCCTCGACGACATTGCCGCGCAGCTCCACACGGCTGGTGAGCGGGTCGGGCCGCCCGAGCGCCGAGCCGACGCCGAGCACGATCTCCTCGACCGTCACCTGGCGGTCGCGGTTGGTGTCCGCCGCATCGCAGAAGTGGAGGGCGGTGCGCTGCAGGGATATGCAGACCACGCGCATCAGCTCGGCGATGGTCACGTCGATATTCTCGTTGCAGTCGCCGGTCGGCGGCACGCGCACCGAGGCGCCGCCGCCGCGGTTGGCGCGCAGCTCGTTGCCGGTGACGAGCAGCTCGGCGACGCGGCGCACCACCAAACCGGCGCCGGCGTTGTCGGTGACGACGTTGTCCGCGACGGTGGCCGTCGCCGCGCCGATCACCGCCAGCCCCGGCCCGGCGGCCCGGCGCGAGCGGTTCTCGCGCAGCGTAACGGCTGCTCCGGTGGTCGAGGCGATGCAGGTGATGCCGCTGGCGTCGTTGTCGACGACCTCGATCGCCTCGCGCGCCTTGGTCCTGAGCCGACCGCCGACCGTGTTGCCGCGCACCAGCACGGTGGCGGCGCCGCCGGCACTGAGTTCGTCGGCGACGGTGTTGTCGCGGACCAGCAGGGTCCGGCCGGGCAGCGGCCCGTCGGGCATCTCCCGGCCCTGCACGCCGAGTCTGCCGACGTTGTTGCCGGCGACCGTCGCGTCGTCGGCGACCACTCGCGCCTGACGGGCGACGACGTTGTCCTGCACCGTCGCCGAGGCGGCGCGGACGACCAGTCCGCCGGTCTCGTTGTCGGTCACCTCGGCATCGGCGGCGCCGCGCACTTTCACGACGTCGGAGAAGCGGTTGCCGGTGGCGAGGATCGCCTCGACGCCGTTCACCTTCAACGTCCGCCCCTCGTTCCCCTCCAGTCGCGCCGCTCCGCCGCCACCGACCGTCAGCTCGCGGACGACGTTGTCGGCGATGTGGATCTGCGCCGGCGAGCGGCGGACGCCGGCGTGGGCGCGGATGGTGTTGCGCTGCAGGTCGAGCACGGCGGTGGCGCCGAGAGCGATGCGCGCCTCGATGACGTTCTCCGTCGCGACCAGCTCGCCGGCGTACACCTCGCCGGCGCGATGCGGGCCGAGGAAGCGATTGCCGATCAACGTCAGCCGCTCGGCGCTAAACTGCAGATTGCGGGCTCGCGTCCGGATCTCGTTCGACTCGAGCACGGCCTCGACCATGCCGCCGCCGCTGATGCCGATGAAGCGATCCTCGATGAGGTTGTCGACCATCTGCAACCGCATCGTGCCACTCGGCCCGCTGCGCACGACGAGACCGTCGCCGACCCACGTCGGCGGCTCGCCTTCGGGGCCGAGCAGGTGGTTGCCGCGCAGCTCCACGTCGCCCTCGGCCCGGATCTGGATCGCCACGCGGGAGCCGCGGATACGGTTGTTGCGCAGCGCGATGCGGGTGCTCTCGGCGTCGATGCGCGGGCGGTCGCGCACCTCGATGCCGGCGTCGCGCGCTTCGGCGATCTCGAAGCCTTCGATGACGACATCGTGGCGGCCGCGGATCAGGAAGCCCGAATCCGCCTTCGTCGTGTTGGGTGGCAGGATCAGCACCCGGCCCGGCGGATCGCCGGTGGCGGCGCCGCGGGCATCGCCGAACAGCACCATGGGCGCCGCGGGCGTGCCGTTGCTGAACGGGCTGATATTGCCCTCGCGGTAGGTGCCCGGGCCGACAATCAGCCGATCCCCCGGCTCACGCAGCCGGCGCGCCGCTGGTCTGACGCTGGCCAGCGCGGTGGCCGGGGTGAGGCCGTCGTTGTCGTCGTCGCCGCTGGCGCGGACGTAGTAGGTCGCCGCCGGCGCCGGCCAGGCGATCGACAGGACGGCGATCACCACCGCGGCCGAGTATGCGGACACCCCTCGTCGTCTCATTGCGCTCCCTCGGCGGCGCGAGCAGCAATAGATGCGCCGCTCCGCGTTGGTTGCTGAGGCAATGGTTGCGAGGCCGGTGTCACGTCCACCGGCCTTGCATGGACGCGAATCCTGGCGTGCCTGCGACAGCGCGCTGGGCGTTCTCGGCGGATCAGATGCGCTCCCACCCCTGCGCCGGCATGAGGCCGGCGCAGACGCCACGCGTCCACTCGGATCATCTCAAAGGACTGCGGCAGTTGGGTCAGGAGCACCGCGTCGGCCGCCGAATCACCGTCAGCCTCGACGACCGCCCGCGCCGGACCGTGGGCCTCGACGCGCTGGCGTGGCGCATAGGGAGTATGAGCTGGCGATTTGACATAACGCGCGGTCTCGGCCGGGTCGGCGGCCGGGTCCCCGACCGACCGATGACGCTCCGAGCGCGGGGCGCGAGGCACGGACAAGGGTGCCGAGGCCCGGCCCAGCGTCCCTGACGCTCGGCTGCGGTCAGCGGCAGGGACCCGGGGCGCACGCAGGCCGCACGCGGGCGGCCGCGCGGCGGCGCGGGGGCCGCGCGAGGGGAGCTATGGTGGGCCGGGGCTCAGGTCGCGTCCCGTGACAGCCAGCTCGGTTGACGCGGCGGCACGGGGCACGGCGCCTCCAACGGCAGCCCGAGGTGGGCGAGGATGCGGGCGATCACGCGCGGGTCGGCGATGGTCGCCACCAGGCGCAGCCGCCCGCCGCAGTCCGGACACGCCAGGACGTCGAGGCCGAAACTCCGGCGCAGGAGCTCGGCCCAGGCGAC